>NZ_JHZB01000003.1 GCF_000621145.1 Desulfobulbus elongatus DSM 2908 | reverse complement strand
CTCCGTTGGGTGCGCAAGGCAACTTCGATGCGAGGCGCACAATGGCGACTGACCAATTTCATCAATGTTGCCTTGAAGCTGGTTACGGATATCGACCTCCTCAAGCCAGTCCGCAACGCACTGAAAACGGTGGATAAGCATCGCCAAGCCATCCTTGCGCGCTGGGTATCAGGCCACAACAACGCCAGGATAGAAGCGCTCAACGGCATCTTCCAAGCAGCAAAGTGTAGGGCCAGAGGATACAGAAACGATGACACGTTCATCTGCATGATTTATCTGCTGGCCGCCCCGATACAAAATCTGGTCAAATCCACTTGAAACGACGAAGAGCCGAAAAACTAGCGGCCCTCGGACAACTGACCGCCGGCATCGCCCACGAAATCAACAATCCGCTGGCCGGCATGCTCAACTGCGTCAAGACCATGCAGGAGGAACCGGACAACATCGATCTGCAGAAACGGTATCTTGCCCTGCTGCACAAGGGGCTGAAACGGATCGAACTGACCATGCGCCAGTTGCTCAACTACGGCCGGGCCGCCCCCCTGCGCATCCATCAGGCCAACATCGACACCATCATCCTCGACTGCCTGGAGTTGCTGGAACACCGGCTGCGCGACATCGTGGTCAACCTCGACCTGCGCTTCAACGAACCCTGCTGCATCGACAGCGAAGTCGTCAAACAGATCGTGATGAACATCACCTTAAACGCCATCCAGGCCATGCCCAAAGGCGGCAGCCTCACCATAGCCAGCCGGGAGGAGAACGGGGCCATGGTGCTCACCATCGAGGACAGCGGCACGGGGATCGGCGCGGAGATCCAGGACCGGATCTTCGACCCCTTTTTCACCACCAAGGAGGTCGGCGAGGGAACGGGCCTGGGACTGGCGGTCACCCTGGCCATGGTCCAGCGCCTCAACGGCCGCATCGACGTCCACAGCCGGACGGACGCTGGCACCACCTTCATCGTCGCCCTGCCCGTTGACCGTCAATGCCTCTCCCCGACGGACAGCACTCCCGACAGCACCACAACCCAACAGGGAAACATGCATGCAACAGATTCTGCTGGTTGAAGACGACGAAATCATGCGCATCACCGTGCACGACCGCCTGCGCCGCGAGAAATGGCAGGTCGATGTCGCGGTCAACGGTCGCGAGGCCCTGAACCGGCTGGAACAGAAGCATTACCACCTGATCCTCTCCGATATCCGCATGCCGGG
This sequence comes from Desulfobulbus elongatus DSM 2908, assembly GCF_000621145.1. Taxonomy (GTDB): domain Bacteria; phylum Desulfobacterota; class Desulfobulbia; order Desulfobulbales; family Desulfobulbaceae; genus Desulfobulbus; species Desulfobulbus elongatus. The sequence continues at coordinate 193,603 of NZ_JHZB01000003.1, read as the reverse complement.
CATGGGCGGCATGGAACTGCTGGAACGCGCCCGCCGCCACTCGCCGTTCATCGACATTTTCCTGATGACCGCCTACGGCTCGGTGGAGGATGCCATTGCCTGCCTGCGGCACGGCGCCGCCGACTACATTCTCAAACCCTTTGAAATGGACGATCTGATCATCCGGATCAACCGTATTTTCGAGATGCAGACCGTGCGGGCCCGCTGTGCCTCGCTGGAGGACCGCTGCCGCCAGGAGCATCAGGACATCATCGGCAACAGCGCCGCCATCCGGAAAATATTCGCCCTGATCAACCAGATCGGCCCCACCGATTCCACCGTGCTCATCAGCGGCGAATCGGGGACCGGCAAGGAATTGGCGGCCAATGCCCTGCACCGGGCCAGCCGTCGGGCCGACAAACCGTACATCCGCATCAACTGCGCAGCCATTCCGGAAGGCTTGCTGGAGTCGGAGTTCTTCGGACACGAAAAAGGGGCCTTCACCGGCGCGCACGCCAAAAAGCTCGGCCGCTTCGAGCTGGCCGACGGCGGCACCCTGCTGCTGGACGAAATCGGCGATCTGCCGTTGGGATTGCAGGCGAAACTGCTGCGGGTGATCGAGGAGGGGGAATGCGAACGTTTGGGTGGGACACGGACGATCCGCGTCGACGTGCGGTTGCTGTGTTCAACCGCCAAGGATCTGAAACAGGAGGCCGAGGCCGGGCGATTCCGCCAGGACCTGCTCTACCGGTTGAGCGTCATCCCGCTGCACCTGCCGCCGTTGCGGGAGCGCACCGAGGACGTTCCGCTTCTCGTCAACCACTTTCTGCGGGGATTCAGCCGAAAGCGGGACACGGAGCTGTCGCTGTCGGACGAAGCCATGCAGTGCCTGCTGCGTTATGACTTCCCCGGCAACGTGCGGGAGTTAAAAAATATCATCGAACGGGTTTCGGTGCTGTCGCCCGGTCCGGTGATCAGCCGGGCCGATCTGCCCGCCGATCTGCACGCGCCCCGCCAGACGGCGGACGGAGCCGTCGCCATGCCGCTCAGCGAGGCCATGGCCAGTGCCGAGAAGCAATGCCTTCTCAAGGCCCTGGTCCATTGCAACGGCAACCGGACCAAGGCCGCCGGTGCCCTGGGCATCAGCCGGAAAAACCTGTGGGAGAAAATGAAACTGCACGGCATCGAGCTGTGAGCTGAAGCTGGGCTTCGCTGCGCTCGGCACCAACGGTTCAACCCATCCCGCTGTCCGGTTCGGCGGTAGGTTGGGCTGACGAAGGAAGCCCAACGAATGGCTTACAACTCGTAAAGATGGTCGTCGTGCCGGGGAGGCCGTCGCACGCCGGACCCAACCTTTTTCTTCATTGTCTCAAAACTGAAGGGCTCTTCCCCTTCCATCAGGTCACCCATCTCCCGCTCGATGTGCTCCGGGTCTTCCCCGGTTTCCATGCGGGCAATGGCCTCCTCCATCGGGGCGCCCAGGTTCAGCCCGGTCGTCTCGGCAAAGCTGCGCATCAGCTTGGCCATCTGGCGGGGATCGTCCTCGTTGATGCGCTCGGACTCGCGCATCAAGCCCGCAAGGGCCCGTTCCATTTTGGCCTCATCCATTCCCGCCAACGGATCGTCGGCATCCGTCTCCTTGGCTCTACCGATGGGAGCAAAGGCGGACATCATCTTCTGCAGGTGCGGCTTGCCGCATTTGGGGCAGTCCGGACGCTTGTCGGTATTGGGTCGGCGAGAGAGAAAGTTGAAGACCGTGTTGCACTGGTCGCAAAAAAATTCGTAGATCGGCATGACCGTTGAGAAACTCCACAAAATGGAAGGATAATTCCGCCGCCCAAACAACTAAGGCATAATATTCACCTGAACGTTGGGCTTCGCTGCGCTCAGCGCCAACCTACCGATCAAGCCAACAACCACGTACTATCTTCGCGTTAAGCGTAGGTTGGGCTGACGAAGGAAGCCCAACGAATGGCTCAGCGCCAACCGCTCAATCCAACGGGCGGGGCAACCCAACGGCTACGAGCTTCCAGAAAATCCTTACGGGAGCGCCGAAGCCGCGCCATAGGTCGCCCCGGTTCAGGCCGGGCATGCATGGCATGAAACGCCAGACAGGGCAATGCAACAAACAGGCGGCCTTGCACTGGAGATTTTTTATCCCGCAACCTTTTATCATCATCCAGGATTGTTGCTGTCATAAAAAGGCTCTGTCTTTATATGACAAAAAGCACTCTCCATTTTCGCAGCGGCAATGGGATAACGTCTTCAGAAATTTACAAGAACTCGCCTCTCAGCACGGCGTCGATATCCGCCTCCCTGACCTGGTCGGTGATGCGCACCGCGCCGATGCGCTCGGGCAGGACGAAAAAAATGCGGCCGCCAACGGTTTTCTTGTCGATGCTCAGGTACGTCCGCAAAGTGGCGGGGTCGAATCCGGCGGGGATCTCGGTGGGCAAACGGTACGCCCGCAGCAGTTGATCGATCCCGGCGGCAACCGAGGGATCGGCCATGCCGCTGCGGACCGCCAGTTCGGCCGCGGCCCGCATGCCGATGGCAACGGCGAAACCATGGATCAATTGGTATCCCGAGGCCGCCTCGACGGCATGGCCGATGGTGTGACCGAAGTTGAGGATCCGGCGCAGGCCTCCTTCCCGCTCGTCCTGTTCGACCACCTGGGCCTTCAGCTCGCAACACCGCCGAATCATCGGCACGATGGCAGCGGGATCGAGCGCCAGGATCGCCTTCCGCTGCCGTTCGAGCCAGGAGAAAAATTCCGCATCGATGGAGGCGCCGTACTTGATCACCTCGGCCATGCCGCCCAGAAATTCTTCTTGCGGCAGGGTGCGCAACACCTCGGTATCGATGAATACGGCCCGCGGCTGGTAAAAGGTACCGATCAGGTTTTTTCCCTGGGGCAGATCGACCCCGGTTTTGCCGCCCACCGAACTGTCCACCTGCGCCAGCAACGTGGTCGGCACCTGCACGAACGGAATACCGCGCATGTAGATGGAGGCGAGAAAGCCGGTAATGTCGCCGGTCACGCCGCCCCCCAAGGCGACGAGTCCGTCCTTTCTGTCAAAACCGCGTTCGGCCAGCCTGCTCGCCAACTGTTCGACGGTGGCCAAGTGCTTGCTCGCTTCCCCGTGCGGGAAGGTAATCAGTTCGCCGACAAGACCGGCCTGGTACAGGATGTCCAGCAGGTGCTGGCCCTGGAGGGATGCCACCCGGTCATCGCTGATGATGGCGTACCGTTTGGCAAGGCCGGCTGCGGCCAACGCCGAACCGATGCGCCCCAATGTGCCCGTGCCGATTGTGATCGGATAGCTCCGCTCGTCCAAGCCAACCTGAATCGTCTGCTCCACCCTGCCCTCGCCGTTCATTGCTGTGTTCAACGCGAATCGATGTTCCCGTCCCTACCGTACCATTCGTCGATTTGCAATAAAAAAGGAGATGCCGCCTCAGGCGACATCTCCCTGTACTGAAAATTTCAGTTGATCTGAAATCGTTTACATCTTGGAGCCGGAAGCGGCACCCTGCATCTTGACCTCGACCTTCTCGGTCAGACCTGCATAGTACTTGCGCAGCAGAACAAGAACTTCTTCGCGACCGAAGTGGTCGACCACCGGCTGGCCTTCGGACAGCGCCTTGCGCAGCTTGGTGCCGGAAAGGATAACGCGGTCTTCCTTGGTATGCGGGCAGGTGCGGAGCGAAGCCATACCGTCGCACTTGTGGCAGTAGAAGGTCCAGTCGATCTTCATCGGCTTGCAGAGCAGATCCTTGGCCGGATCGCCGGTTTTCGGGATGCGGTCGAAAATCTGCTGTGCCTCGAACAGGCCGTAGAAGTCGCCGACGCCGGCATGGTCGCGGCCGATCAGCATGTTGTTGACGCCGTAGTTCTGACGGAAGGTGGCGTGGAGCAGGCCTTCGCGCGGACCGGCATAACGCATATCCAGCGGATAACCGGCGTTGATGACGTTCTCTTTGACGAAATAATGATCGATCAGGATCTTGATGGCCTCAATACGGGTCTCGGCAGGAATGTCGCCGGGCTTGAGGTTACCGATCAAGCTGTGAATCAGAACGCCGTCGCAAACCTCGATGGCGATCTTGGCCAGGAACTCGTGGGAGCGGTGCATCGGGTTGCGCAGCTGCAGAGCGGCGACATTGGCCCAACCACGCTCATCGAACATGGCGCGAACCTCGGCGGGTTTCAGGTAGATTCCCGGATACTCTTTCGGATACTCGCCCTCGGACAGAACCTTCACCGGACCAGCCAGGTTGAACTCTTTCTGGTTCATGACCATGATGACGCCGGGATGATCCTTGGGCGCGACTTCCCAGAACTTGTCGCCGGCAGACTCTTCGCCTTCGCCCTTGAAAACCTTCTCGCATTCCCACCGCTTGTCGGCTTCGGTCATTTCGAACTTCTCGGTGACCTTCATGGTTGCATAGGTCACGCCTTTGTTAACCAGAGCGATCTCATCGCCGACATTGATAGCAGCGGCATCGGCAGCGGAAACATCCAGGGTGATCGGCACCGGCCAGAAGGTACCGTCAGCCATCTGGAAATTCTCACAAACGCCCTTCCAATCGGCCTTGGCCATGAAACCGCTCAGCGGGGAAAATCCACCAATGCCCATCATAATCAGGTCGCCCTTGGCGCGATCGGTCACTTCAACCTGCTTCAACCCAGCGGCTTTCTTCAGTTCTGCTTCACGAGCGGCACCTTCAAGCAAGGCGCAAACAAGACCTTTTCCACCGTGGGGTGCTACCAATTTTGAGCTCATACTTTTTTCCTCTCTGGTTGTATTCTTTGTGAGAACATTTAACCTGCTTTTATTCCGGGCAGATATGCCGGTTTCGGGCCTACGGGAAAACTGAACCAGCATTCAGTCTTTTGCCGATATTTATAAAGAAGAGCCCCGGAAGTCAAGAAAAAAAACTCATGAAAATGATCAAGGAAAATGATGAAAACGATCTCTCCCATAAATGAATGACACCCCGAGATTTGAGACATCGGGGTGTCATGCTGTCAAGTCGTTGCTCGGCGATGATCAGACTGTTTCTGTTGTTCCCGGAGTTTCCCAAGCTGAAAAGATTCTACCGACAAGTTGATTCATTTATTTGCTTGATGGGGTTCTCTCCCATAATAGAATGATGACAATTTTTCCGAATCATCCCACCGGAGCACGTTCAATTTTCCTTCCAGGATTCCATCCGGCTGCGAACGCCGTAAACCGTCTTGGCTTCGGTCCGGATAATTGTTCCGGTGGAGAGCTGAGTGAACACGGTGACAGCGGTATCCCCTGTGCCTTCACCGCTATGCAGCGAGGGCGTGGTGGCAAAGCCGTGCCCCAGTTCCAGGTAGGGGCTTGAGACTTCCTTGCCGTTCACCAAGATCGTGCCCAGGATCACAGGATCCGGATACGCTGTGCCGGTACGATAATACAAGCCGTACAACCGGCTGACGCCCTCACCCGTGCACTTATCGGAACTTGGCTGGTAGGCGGTGCTGAACAGGACTCCGCCCGACAACGCCGAAGAATTGATCACCCTTGTTGCAGGCGAAATACCGGCAACCCCCTGAATGGGGGGGAGGTTCAAATACCAGCCTTTGTACGTTTCTTTAGACATTTCGGTGTTCAGAGCCTTAAAGGTCGAGACGCCATACACACCGGTCAGGTTGCCATTGGTTTCCACAGCCACATCGCTCGTATCGAGTAGGGTGGTCTTTGCCACTTCCGTCCCGGAGTCTTTCACCCCATAGATCGACTGGGTGGCGATACTCGATTGATCATCGGAAACGAGAAACCGTCCGGTACCGAAAAAAATCCATTTCTGATCGTCCGGGTCCTGAGCCGGTGTGGGCGCAGCCAGTACGGGCTGGGCAACGTCGATAACCGTAGTCGGAGCGATCCAGTTATCGGGATTGCTCTCACTCTTGACATCCAGGCGCATCAGGCGTCCGCTGTCGGCCTTGTCATCGCCGGCCGTTCCGAAATAGACGCCGTCGGCCTTGTAATCCAGATTCCAGTCAACGCTCACCGGATCGCCGACCATACTTTGCGCAACTCCGGTGTCGCAGGAAAGAATATACATCGAGCCACTGGTGCCAACCTGCTCCTTCGCGCAATTGCTGAGGGTGGTTGCGCTGCCGCTGGAACCCGGCATGGCAATTTCATCGAGATCGAAGACAAACAATTTGGCGTTGCCGGTGCTGCCCGCCGTAGCCAGGTCATTGGGTCCGGAACCGAAGACGAGAAACCATTTGTTGGCATCCGCTGCCGAATCTTTATCCTTTACCGCAAAAACAGCGGGGTAAGGGGTGCTGAAACTCCCGTCGGGGACCTGAATCTCGGCCAGCAGCTTGGGTTCGACTTCGGGATTGGTGATATCCATGACGATGTAGGCGGAGCGGAACTCCCTGTTGTCATCGGGATCGGTGTCGGAAGACAGACCGTCCGCTTTGGTGTCCACCGTCATCGCACCACCACCAAATCGCATGCCGACAACCAGCACCGTACCCCATCCCTCGGGATGGTCGGAATCCTCCGTAAAAATTTTGGCATCAAAGACCTTGGGTTTGCCGTCGACGTAGTAGACATGCTGATAGTCGTTTTTCGTGAGCCATTTGAGATGGGGGAGAAGATTCATGGGAGCATAAGCCCATATTTCCGCCCCCAGCGGATGTTGTGTCGCGGCAATTCCTTTGTGGTCAGTACCATTGACCAGAAAGGCTTTCGTTTTCGAATCGTAGAAGCCACCGTTGAACGCATGCAACAGGCCGTCATTGCTGCCGACATAGAGCACCTGCCGCCGTTTGGTATACTGCTTTTTGAAGACAGCATAGGAGGCATCCCTATACAGAAGGTCGAATCCTTCCTGGGGCGAGCCAACGATGGTGGGCGTGGAGTTGACCACGTCCCCCAAACGGATGACCTCGGTAGTGCCGTCGCCGTCATAATCGATGGTCCGGTTGCGATAGCCACTGATTTCCTTGCCTCGAATATAATCGACGATATTTTTCGCTTCGGCTGCCGTGGCTACGTCAAAAAAACCGAAGTTGGCGGAACCGATGGATGCGTTGTCGAAATTGACGAACTCCCCGGCATCCACAACGTGATTGCCATTCGTGTCGATCCAGGTTTTGACGAATCGGCCCGTATCAGCCGTGCCTCCAAAAGCCCTTTGCGTCTCGGGAGTTGCGATCTGGCTCAATTGCTTCCTCGCGTTCCACAGGGTATTGGCTTTTTCCAGGTCGTCGGTGGTGAATTCAAAGTGGGCGATCATGATCGTGTCGCCTACCTTGAGCCAGTTTGAGGTTGGCGCAACCGTGACGGTTGTGGCCGTAGGGGGATCGGCGACCGCGAGCATGGTCGCGTCCGTCGAACTGCTGCCACTGTCGCCGGTGGTGAGATTGTAGACGGTCCAATTGTTGAACGTGGCATGCACCGTGCCGCTCATCTCCTTGACCGTAAAGGTGACGCTGCCAGTGGCGGCATCATAGGCGGTTACCTTGCCCTGCATGTAATGCGGCGTGTATTCGTCGTCCCTGGTGCTGGTATACCGCCTAATTTTGGTCCTGTTGGCTGTATCGTCATAATAGAGTTCGATCACCGGATCGGTATTGTATCCTCCGAGCTTGGCATCGCCATTGTCTTCGCGCATGTAGCCGTAGCTGTCCAGCCAGAGCGCCTGCACCGTGCCCAGCCAGGAAACCTTGTTGTTGGCGGCGTCCTGGCGCACCGGCTCGTAAAACGCCTGGTACAGCGCGCCCACCCCGCTGACGTTGTTGGAAACCACCGCGGCCGCCGTTCCCGAAGAAGCACGTTTGAGGATATCAAGAAAAACTCTGTTGAGCGCGTTTTCGAGCTGTAGCGGATTGGACGCATAAAAATAATTGTCCGGAAGGCCGTCGCTGCCCGAAGCCCCGGTGCTATTGTTGGTTTCGTCCCACTCTTCCTGCTTGTCAGGCTTGCCGTCGTTGTTGCTATCAATGAATCCGCCCCACTTGGCGGCATACCAGAGGGGATCCTCAAGCAGGCCGGCCGAGGAACCGGTCACGGTATAGGTAACCGATGTTGCCGCGTCGTCCACCACGCAATTGCTGCACCCGGCCACGCCGGTCGAGTCGGTGTAGTAGAAGTTATAGATACCGGAATGGAAATGTGCGCCATCCTTGTTAGTACCACTGATGACGTAGCCAAATCCCTGGGGGTTGGAGGTGGAGGCGGAGACCGCGTCGGTGGTGATCGTGATCTGATTGCCGCTCACCGTATATTCAATGGTGCCCCACATATCCTGGTCATAGTCGCCCCCCATCTCACTGTCTTCCCAGTTGACGTAAAATTTCCCGTAGGTTTCGGTCTGCTCGATGATTTTGAAATCGACCAGGGTACCGCCGCCGACGCGGTTGTTCACGTTGAGCCGGTACGCCGGCAGGATGGTGACCTTTTTGTCCCCAACCGACACTTCGATTTTGGGCACATTGGTGGCCAGGGCAATGCCGTAGGTGCTGACCATGAGATCACGCGAGTCTTCCCTCGATGGATGCACGGTCAGGTCGGTGCGGATGCGGTTGGTATTGGCGTAATAGGCCAGGCCGGAGAGCAGATAGGTCCCCTGCTGCGTCGGGGCCTCGGGGCACAAACCGGCAAAGGAGCCGAAACCGGAGCCGATCGACTTGCCGGTGCATAGTTCGTTGTCGGTCACGCCATTGCTGCCGACGAACCAATTTGTTCCCGCTGCATCCAGGGATTCACCCACGCCGACTTCGCTGGTCAAGGCGGCTGCGGTTTTGGAGGAGCATATATCCGTCCAACCCGTCATCTGATCGCCGTCGTACCCGGAAACACTGGCGTTGAAATTGAGGACATTGATCGGCGCGCAGTAATTTGTCTGTGAAAGCGGGTCGGACCACGAGGCCACGGTCAATCCCAAGGTCTTGTCCTTGGTGGTGCCAGTTCCGTATGTGTACGATGAACTAGCTGTTTTCCCGGCCAAATACCGGAGCGATTCCAGATAGATTTCGGACATCGGGTTGCCCCAGGTGCTGCAATTTCCCTGGTTAGCCGGATATCCTTGAGCATTAGACCCGCCCGAGAGGACGAATCCGGTCTGCTGATAGTTGCATGCGTCGTTTTCGATATATGTCCCTGAGGCATAGTTATAGCCGTACATTCGCAATCTGTCGAAATTGTGCACAATCCCGTCAACGTCTTTGAAGGCTCCATTAGCGCTGTCGACCTCGTTGGCAAAGCTGCTGATATTTTTGCGCAGCACGCCGCCGGAGACATTCTTGGCGTAGGATCCGGTCATCAGGCCGAAGTAGATCTGGTCGGTCTCTCCGTACACCTGCAAAAGACCGATGGGTTTATAGGTGGAACCGTATTTTTTATACTTCTCCTGGCCGAGCCAGTCCTTATTGGCAACTTCGATGCGAACGACATATTCACCCTTGCCGCTGCCCGCGCCCAAACCATGATCGGTTTGGGAAGGATTTTCGGCGCTGGCATCGAGTCCAGACAAATAGGACTTATTTCCGTTACTCCTGAACCCTCCAAAACTGCTTTGCAGGTTGGATTTTTCTCCAGACCAATAACACTGGTGGTTTTCATTGGCGCTCCAGAGAGCGAAGTTACCCTCGGCCACGCGGATAAGCGGCGGGTTGGTATTGGTTTGGGAGTATTGATTGCTCCCGGATGTGGCGCCTTTTGTCAGGTTGCAAAAAGAGATGCCGGTTCGGCTCAGGTTCTGCAAGGTCCATTTGCTGTAACTACCACTGCCTTGAGAACCGCCGGCAGGAATGGTAATGGTGATTTTTCCGCTATCGACACTTTTCACCCCACCGATCATCCAATGGGTGGATTCGTAATCGGTTCTGAACACCTTGATCTGGTCGCCAAGCTGAGCCGAAAGCGAAGTGTTGAACGTTCTATCAGCGTTGGCAGTTATGGAAACGGAACTCGAACTGGATGCTTGTGGCGGGGTGGTGGCAATGCCGGTGAACGGCGTCAACTGGTTGATGTCGCTGCCGTTGTAATATTTGGCAAAGGCATGGGCATCCATGGGGAGATACTGGCGTTCGAGCACGGTCAGATTGCTCTCATCGGTGGAACGCTTGCCGCCATACAGCAGTTTCCGTACCACATCCATGCGGGTCATGGTGGCCCAGTTGAGGAAGTTGCCACTCCATTGCCCCGAGCAATAATGGCCGTTCGTTCCGGTAGCGAGTGCGGCCGGAACAAAACGGTTGTAGCCGGTGCTGTAGGTGTAGCATTTCTTGGTGTCGAAATAGCCGTAATATTCGATGGTATCGGTGTAGGTCGTCTCCGGCTCGCCGTTGCTGTCGAGGTCGGCATAATCGGTGTAGGCCTTGTAGGATAATTGATGATCCCGCGAGGCGTTGAGCATCACCAGCGGAGCGACGTCGCTGCTGGTCAGGTTGATCGGAATGCTCGCGAAATTGCTATTGGTATACGCGGAGACCTCGGCCGATGACCGGGCCGGAATCAGCCCCATGGCGAACAGACTCAACACGGCTATTGTTTGCAGCAAACCTCGTGCAGCTTTCATTCTTTCTCCTTATCTATGCTCCATCCGCAATCAATCCGGCCGTTAATACCGGCCTTCCAGTTCAAGACCAATCACATGCAGCCACGCGACCTGAATATTGGTTTCGCTGTTCGATCTGCCGAAGTGTCTGGAATGTATGGTATAGGTGATCTTGCCGCCACCGCCGGCGGTCCCTTTGCCCTTGCCTTCGTATCCCGCCACCATTTGCAGGCCCTCGCCCTCCACCGTAGTCGTCAACCCTGCAAGCGTTACATTGGTCCGCAGGCTCGCATCAGCGGCCGCCGGATTGAATCCCTCGGGAAAATAGGCGATGTCGCGGTCAGCGTCCGTTGGTTCGTCGGGCACTCCTTCGTTTCTCCATAAATCCTTGGTCCCGATGACAATGGTGCTGTTGGCAATGTCGGGGTCAGGATCTTTCAAGACATCAAAACCACCGTCCGATGTGAGATTGGTAAACCCTTCCGTCGCCCCCAGACTTTCCTCGATGAGGCGCACGGCAATCTGTGTCCCGGAATCGGCCTGATAGAAGGTTTCCGCATGAATGCGGTCGGCCCCGGATATTTGCAATTCAAGGACTGAACTGGTGGTGGCCGAGATGCCGATGAGCACCAGCAGCGTCATGATCAGCAGAGCGCCGACGAGGACAAATCCGTTTTCGTTGTTCATGGTTTCCCAAGGAATGTTGTTCTGCGCAGGTATGGCACCGCGCGTCAGATGGAGTTCATTTTGACGAAATCCATGATCATGGTCTTCGCGATCCCCTGATCGGTTCGCCTGACGATCACCCGGATCGTCTTGCAGCCAAAAATCGGGTAATCGTCCGCGACGTTCCAGAAAACCGTGAAATTCGGGTCGACGACTTCGCTGTAATCGGCGGTGTTGGCGCCGACATCCGTATAATCCAGCCCGGCGACAACGATTGATTTATCTTTTTTTTCTTGCAACTCCGTATCGTCGTAGGGCTTGCCCATCAGTCCTTCGAGCCGATCTCCTCCCCAAACGACTGAGTGGAGGAGCTGTTTTGCCTGTGAATTCCCACTGAGCGCGCTGAGCTGCATGGTACCGGCGGCAAAGATGCCGATGGTCAGTAGCGCAATGGCGATGAGCACCTCGATGAGGGTAAAACCTTCCTGCGAGGCGGCGGCATCCTTCCAAGATCGTGTTTTCATGTTCATAAACCGAGGTTTCTGCAGTGGACGGTTGAAGTCAGGAAAAGACTTCGATAGCCGTTGTCCGAAGTCCAGGTGGCCCCGGAAGGGGTGGTATAGGTTCGCGGCGGGGGTGGCGATTTGGTTGCCGGGTTGGTGGCCTGCACCATCATCGAAACCTGGATGGCACGGACACCGCTCAACGTGTTGGTCGGATCGCCATCTTCGTCGAGGTAGCGGAATTCGAGCTGGCTGATGTTTTCAGCGACAACCTGTCTGCCCCCACCATCCTCCTCTCGCGCCAAATCGTCCACCTTGCCATCATTCCGTCCCGTTGTGACATAGGCGTCAAAAAGAGAGTATTCGATTGTTTCCAGCACACCCGTACCATCGTCGCGGGTAAAGGTAAGAATTGAGGCTGTACCATCTCCCTGAATACCCAAGGTTGTGAGTTCCGCGCCCAAATCGCCACCGGGATCGTAGCCGATGGTGCGAATGTCGCGGGTCAGCATATCCATGGCCACCCGGGCGTTCTGCTGCATCTCCACGACCTCGTCCTGGGCGAGATAGGTTTCGTGCTGGGACAGGAAGGACGTCATGACCGCCGCCATCACCACGCCGCCGACAAGCATGGCGATCATCAGTTCGACCAGGGTAAACCCTTTTTGTTGCCTCAATCGATCCATGTCGGTCCGATTCATCATCGCAAACGAAGCCTTACAAGTCAATTTTGTACGCATAATCATCGTATTACATATTAACAGCGCCGCTCATTGACAGAGAGATTCTATACCATCTCGATGTGTCGGCAGTAGTCATGATGATAGAACCCAATTGATTATTCCACGGCAGACCGCGCCCATTGTATCCCGCAGTATTATTTGGGAATTTATTCCCTTCTGCAGATCCTCCGTCTGGTTCCCGCAAGCGAACGCCCTTTGGCATGGCAACCTGGGAGATTATTGTTTCGCCGGCATCGCAAGCGTTGTTGCCGTTGTCATCGGCGCAGAGTGTGTACGAACCGCCGACTGCCGGAGCGGCAACAGGCGTGAACTGGATCAGCACGTTTCGATTCCGCTTGATGGCCTCGACCTTGGCCCTCTTGAAATCGATCACCAGTTCCCGAGCGGCGGCACGCAGGCGGTATTTGGGCAGCGAGGCATTGATCAAGGGGTAGGCAACGGCGGCGAGCACCGAGAGGATGGCGATCACGGTCATCAATTCCACCAGGGTGAACCCGCCGGGCATCCTGCTGATTGTTGGGTGGTCCTTCATGATGCCTTCAACACTCCTGTCGTTTGAAAACGGTCGTTTCCCGGTTTCCCAGGCTGATTTTACGTACAAACAAGGCCTTGTCGTGTGTCCGAAACGATATGTCCGGTAAGGGGAGATGCGGTCAGCATCACGGGGAAAGGAAACATCTGTTTCCGGCAGAGGCCTTGCCGTTCGCCATAGCAAGAAATCTGCCAGCAGGAGAAATTAATATTTATTTATCCATTACACACAGTTACAAGAAAGCAGCTCTCTCCCTCCATCGTTCACGATCTCGCAACTATAAAATTATTTTCCATACCACTTCGCTTTTATAATCTTATTTACCACTCATACTCTTTCAACTTGGCCAACAAGGCAGGATAACTCAATTCGAGCAACTGGGCCGCCTTGCTCTTGTTGCCGCCGGTGGCCTCCATGGCCCGGCCGATCAGGCGTTTTTCCATAATGACTTTCGCTTCCTTGAGGGAATAGGTTCCCAGCAGGTCGTCGAGGCGGCGGCGTTCCCCGTGCACGCCCAAGTGCTCCGGCAGGTGTTCGGGCAGGATGATATGCTTGTCGGCAAGGATCAGCGCCCGTTCCAGCACGTTTTCCAGTTCGCGGACATTGCCCGGCCAATCGTAGCGCATCAGCAGTTCCATGGCCGCCGGCGCGATGTCCTGGATGCCGACCTCCAAACGGGCGGCGCACTTGTGCAGAACGAAACGGCAGAGCAGCGGAATGTCCTCCTTGTGCTGCCTCAACGGCGGGATGTGGATATTGAGCACGTTCAGCCGGTAAAAGAGATCCTCCCTGAACAGCCCCCGCGCAATCAGATCGGGCAGGTCCTTGTTGGTGGCCGCCAGCACGCGGACCTCCACCTTCCGGCTCTTGACCGCGCCCACCCGCCTGACCTCGCCCTCGTGCAGCACCCGCAGCAGCTTCACCTGCAAGTCGAGCGGCAATTCGCCGATTTCATCGAGAAGCAGGGTCCCCTGATCCGCCTCCTCAAAGAGCCCCTTCTTATCGCGGTCGGCACCGGTGAAGGCGCCCTTGACGTAGCCGAAAAACTCGCTCTCCAGGAGCTGTTCGGGAATGGAACCGCAATTGACGGCCACGAACGGCGCCTCGCCACCCTTGCCCGCCGCGTGGATGCCCCTGGCGACCAGTTCCTTGCCCGTGCCCGATTCGCCGGTAATCAGGACGGTTGTATTGTATCGCGCCACCTTGTCGGCGAGCTGGAAGACCTCCTGCATCGCCTTGCTCTTGCCCACCATGCCGCCGAAGGCCCGCTGGCCGTCGATGGCGTCGATATGCGCCTTCAGCTCCCTGTTTTCCAGGCGCAGCCGCTCGCGTTCCTCCGCCTTGCGGAGCACGAGCAGGATTTCCTCGAGCTTGAACGGCTTGGAAATGTAATCGTAGGCCCCCTGCTTGACCGTCTCGATGGCCTGGTCGATGGTGCCGTAGGCGGACATCATGATCACGGTGGCGGCGCAGCCCTTATTCTGCACCCGCTCCAGAAATGTCATGCCGTCCATGACCGGCATCCGCAGATCGCAGAGGACAAAATCATAGGCGGACCGGCTTATCCAGTCGAGCCCCTCGGCGCCGTTGGCCGCGACATCGACCCGGTAGCCCTGCTTGGTCAGGAGGGCGCTCAGCATGTGCCGCATATTGGCTTCGTCATCGATCACAAGAATTGTCTTCACCATGGCACCATCACGTTCTCAATTCGGTTTCATCCTTTCCCGGACCGACGCTTTCCGCTGATGCCTCTTTCGCTGCCAGGGGAATGGCGATCAGCACCGCGGTTCCTTCGCCTGCCTGGCTGCGCAGCTCCATGCGTCCGCCCATCGACTCGACCAGGGCCAGCGACACGGACAGCCCGAGCCCGGTGCCCGCGCCCGGTTCCTTGGTGGTGAAAAAGGGATCGAAGACCGCATCGAGCAGGGCCGCCGGGATGCCGATGCCGTTATCGGCAATAGTGATGCGCAGCACGGGCGGGCCGCTGTCTGGTGCATTTTCCCGGGTCGTGGCGATCGTTATCTTCCCGGAATCCCGACGGCCGGCGGCATCGATGGCATCGGCGGCGTTGAGCACGCCATTCAATATAACCTGCCGCAGTTGCTCACGGTCCACGCAGACCTCGCCGCTCTCCGCCTGGGGCGTGAATTCGAGTGCCATCCCCTTGAGGAAAGGTTGCACGGCAAGATCCTCGATCATCTCGGCCAGCAACGCATGCGCATCGAACAGGGTCGGCGCGCCCTGGCCGGTCCGGGCATAATCAAGCAGCCTCCGGATCAGGCCGTCCATCCGTTCCAGTTCCCGCAGGGCCTTGCCGGTGTACTCGTCGCGTTCCTGTTCCGTGCACTGCTCCATGCCGAGCAATTGCAGATACCCCTGCGCCACGCCGAGTGGATTGCCGATCTCATGGGCCAGGCCGGCCGCCAGTCTGCCCACAGCGGCCAGCTTTTCCGCCCGGATCATTTCCCGCTGATTTTTTTCCAGTAGCGAATTCTTGACCGCCAGCTCGCCCACCGCTTCGGTCAGCTTGTGCTTGTCCGCCTCGATCCGCTGCACCATGGCCTGGATGGAGCGGGACAATTGCCCCAGCTCGTTGGCCGACTTCTCGGCGAGAAAGGGATGCAGGCCGTCGCTTTGATAATTTTCAGCGGACTGCACCATCCTGTCGACCGGCAGCACGTATGCCTTCAGCAGGCGAAAAAAAGCGAGCGCCGCCAGGACGACCGCATTGAAAACCAGATAGACCGCGATCACCTGTTCCTTGGCCCACAGCGGATGGAATACCTGTGCAATCGGGATGCCGGCGGCAGCGATGCCGGCGGACGCTGCCGGCACGGCCACATACAGATGGCGCAGGCTGAGCAGATCGAGCGGGGAAAGCGAGGCAACCGTCGTTTGCACCGTCCCGGTTCGCGCGGCCATGGTCACCAAGGCGGCCAGTCCCTGTTGGCAGAATGTGTCCTGGTGCTGGCCGGAATAATGCGTTTCATTCCAGAAGACACAACCTTCGGGCGCGTCGGCAAGCAACGCCCCGAGGGTGGGCGGCAGCGAAGATTGTTTTCCCTGGGATGGAGGCACGGCGGCAAGCAGTCTCTGCAGATGTCGAGTTTCCCGCGCCAGGACATCCATGGCCCAGAACGGCAAGATGACAAAATTTGTCACCAGCATGCTCGCTCCGGCAAGGAGCAGCAGCCAAAGGCCCAGGGTGAGTTTGATTCGTTTCACGGGAACGCCACTCCGTTACGAAAAAATGCGAGTCCGTAGTCCGTAGGTTGGGCTGACAAAGGAAGCCCAACGAATGGCTGCGGGCTCCGTATCTTCCCGGTTCGGCAGGATATCCACCTCTGCCATTCTCTTTTCAGGAGAGACCGGGTGACAAAAAATGTCAATTTATTTCTCCCGCTTGTCATCAGGGGTTGGGGAAAAACATGGATTTGGACGGGTCAGATTTGCGCTCTCGGAGAAAACGAGCTGGCAACATTCTGTTTTTACAAAACAAAGAAAAGCATGCGACCATTCTGGCACAGATGATGAATTGTAGGCGGCATCATGGTTTTTATAAGCAGTACCCCCAACCCATTTCCTGGAGGAAAGCAATGAAGAACATCGTACGGAATGCAAAAGGTTTCACCTTGGTGGAATTGATGATCGTTGTCGCGATCATCGGTATCCTGGCGGCAATCGCCATCCCGCAGTTTGCTCAGTATCGTATTAGAGGGTTCAACTCTTCCGCTTTAAGTGACACAAAGAACTTGTCTACTTCTGAGGCAGCCCTTTTTGCCGATTGGCAGAGATATGGTACCACGGCATCCATGGCTGCACCTTTCGTAGCAGCTGCTCCGGCAGTTGGTGTTCCTGTGCCCGTAAATGCAACCGATGTTTCCGGGATTCAAACGGCTGATTTCGCCGGCAATCCTCATGGCGTACAGATCTCTGTTAGCAATAACGTGCAGGTTTTTGCTGTTACTGACGTGGTTCCTGCTGCTGCTGCCGCAGGTAATGCCTCCACATATGTTGCTGCTGGTAAACATCTGCAGGGAGATACCATATTTGCCATTGACTCTGATGCAGATAAAACGTATCAAGCGCAGCTTGCTGCCGTAGGTGTAGGAGTAGCTCTTGAGGTAGGTAACTCAACTATTCCTGATCCTGTCACTTTGGATGACGATATCACCGGTGTTGCAGGTTATAGCGTAAAATAACACACAACTATTCTTGGAAAAGAGGTGCCGTTCAATTGAACGGCACCTCTTTTTTTGTTTCTCAATTTCATTCTTTCGTCATATAATTATCAAGTTAGCATGAATAAAATTTGGTATTTTTTGTTATTGGCCCATTCGTTATCATGCGGCAATCAATTATTATTAATGAGTACGTTAATCACCGAACATTGGAATCATGTTTGGCAAACGGTTCATGCTCAATAGGCTGAATTACCGTTTAATCGTAAGACCGGAGGACTAGAAAATGTACGCTGATTAATGACCGCCTTAATAAGAGGCAAATTTCGATCCCATAACCAGCCGCTGAACTGGTAGCAAGAAATATAAAAATACCCATCATATTTATTAGTTACGCTCTTTTCTTTATGATTAAATTTGAAAACGTCTGGAAAAGATATAACAAGGAGCTTTTTCGTCCTGCGCCCACGGCAATTCAAAATATTTCCTTTTCATTAACAAGAGGAAAGACCTTGGGATTGATTGGCGCCAATGGTGCCGGCAAGTCCACCACCATCCGTTTGCTCATGGATTTCATTCGGCCGGACACAGGGACTATCCGTGTCTTCGGCCGACCAGCCTCCGACCTCAGTCAACGAAATCTGATCGGCTACCTGCCTGAGACCGCCAGTTTTCCCGCAAATCTCACCATACTTGACCTGGTCCGCTTCACTGCCGCAACCTGCGGCATGGCCAGCACCATTTGGAAGGAACGGAGCGAATCCTTGCTGAACCGACTTGGCCTGTGGGAAGCCCGGCACAAACGATTACGCGCCTATTCCAAGGGTATGCAGCAACGAGCAAACTTTGTTCTCGCCCTGTTGAACGATCCGCAACTTCTGATTCTCGACGAGCCGATGAGCGGCCTCGACCCCATTGGCCGGGGCCAGATTATCGACTTGATTCAGCAACTCAAGCAACAAGGGAAGACCATCCTCTTTTGTTCCCATATCCTCGACGATGTGGACCGCCTGGCCGACCAGTTGCTCATTCTCCACAAGGGCATCGTCCTCTTCACCGGCCCGCCGCGCGACCTGCTGGCCCAACAGCAGGCGGATACGATAGAAACGGCCTTTCTGCAACTCGTCGGCAGCGTCGAGGGAGGCCATCATGCTGCGTAAAATTTGGAGCCTGGCGCGTCTGGTGCTGATCGACGGCCTCAGGCGGAATGCCCTGATCGGTTTGGTTCTGCTCGCTTTCGGCCTGGAAGCCGGCGGTCTTTTGTTTATGGATTTTATCCCCCGGGACATCGGCCGGGCCTCGGCCGATTTCATTCTTTCCGTCGGCTGGCTGACCGGCTTTCTCTTTCTCCTGTTCCACGCCGTGCAGGTCATGGCCTGGGACGAGGAGCGGCGGACAATCCATACCTTGCTGGCCCGGCCCATCTCCCGCACCCAATATGTGTTGGGCACCTTTCTGGGCCTGGCGATTCTCCTTGTCTTGCTCAACGTCATTCTCGGCGTGCTTGGCTACGGCGTGCTCGCGCTCATCAAGGGTTCTATAAAGCTCACCTATTTTGCTCACCTCTCCCCCATCCACTATCTCTTTTCCTGGGCCGGCCTGTTGTGCATGGAGTTGATGATCCTGGCGATCATCATGCTCTTCTCCGGTTTGGTGCGGGGCGGCTTTCCGGTGCTCCTGCTCACGGTTTCCTACTACTTCATCTGCACCGGCCTGCCGGTGGTCCGGGAAGCAGTTTCCGACAGACCGGACCTGACCTCGACATCTCTTCCGATCTTGCTCCAATGGCTGACCGCCCTGTTTCCCGATTTCAGTCGGTTCGATTTCAAGGCCCTGATCACCAGCGAAGCCGCAGCTAACAGCTTTCAAGGATTCGCCACCGACCTGGGCATGCTGGTTCTGTATCTGACCGTCGCGCTCTGGGCCGCTGCCCTGGTCTACCAGCGGAGGGACCTGCAATGAGGCTGACCCACCATCTGCTGTTCATCCCTCTGCTTGCGGCCTACTGCCTGGTGTTTCTCGCTCAGGAAAAGCTCTTTCAGGATGGACCCACGACCTTACAGCCGGTGCCGGCAGCCACCTTCCTTCGCGCTACCACCGGCTATCTGCATCAATTGGCGAGCGAGATTCTGTTTGTCCAATCCTCGGTCTTTCTCGGCGGTCTCAAACTCGGGACCGACCCGAATACCTATGCGCCGGTGCTGGCGAATAATTACAAACAGATCACTGCGCTCTATCCTCAATTCGTCGACCCTTATTATTTTGCGCAGGCCAACTTGACCAGTGTGACCCCGGAATTCGCGCGGGCAACCAACGACATCCTGGCAACGGCCAGAGACGCCTACCCCACCAGCCTGGTCTATCCTTTTTTTCAGGGATTCAATCTGTTTCGCTACCTGGACGAGCCGCTCCAGGCCGCCGAGGTCTTCCGGCAGGCAAGCCTTCTCCCGGAGGCACCACCGATGTTCGGCCACTTGGCCGTTATACTCGCGGCTCAGGGAGGGCAGTTGCAGGCGGCCATCATTTCCCTCCAGGCCATGGTGAAAAGCACCGACGATGAAGGGATAAAAAGACGTTACTATGAAGAATTAAATATGTTCCGGCAGGCGGTGAAAGTGCAGAAGGCGGTTAATGACTTTTTTTCGACCCATCATCGCTACCCCGGCGCGCTCGACGAATTGGTTCCCGAATTTCTCCATGCCCTCCCCTCCTTTGGCCAAGCGTTCGAACTGACCTGGAATCCGCCGAACGTCGGTCTGAAACGCCCGCATTTAAAGTAGGATAGACTGACGGAAGAAGTTGGATGTTTCTACGCTCCAGCGTGGGAACCCGTCAAAGACGCTCCCGCGTCTTGTCAGGGGAACACGGGAGCGTTCCCGGCTACGTTCCAACGCCGGAGCGTTGGAACGATCAAATGTTGGGCTTCGCTACGCTCAGCACCAACGGCTCAACCCAATCTTGGCGGAACAGATGGAGGGGAACGTGTTGACAGCGGGTACGATTTGTCATTTCAAGGAGCGAAACGCCGGAAATTTCGGCGCGCCAGAAAAATTTTTCGCTCCGCTCGTTGAAATAACGAATTGGACTTCCTGGCATCCGCCCGGAATTGACCGGTGGACAAAACTCATTCGAAAAACGAAAACCCCTCGTTTCAAATCCTGCTGCTGGCAATTTTATACACCTGATTTTTATCGCGTTTGCCAACGGCAATGACCACGATCACCAATGCATTGTCCCTGACCTGATACACCAGTCGATATCCGGGGCCTTTCAATTTTATTTTGTAGCAATCGCTCATTGTTCTGAGCTTTGCGCTTGGTATTTTCGGGGTTATCAGCCGTTCCCTGAGCTTTTTTTTGAAAAGCTCCTGGATGGATCTGTCCAGGCCGCGCCATTCATGCAGGGCTTCTTCTTTGAACTTCAGTTCATAGCTCATCGAGATCGACCTTTATTTCAGGTTGATTCTTCCTTTTCTCGATGATGGCCTGCAATTCGACATCTTCGAGGATGTCGCAGATATATTCGAATGTTTTTGCGGGAATTGCGTAGAAGACCGGTTCATTCCGGTTCAGAATCGCCACCGGTGCCCCTTCCCCCTGCCCCACGACAGCCATCGGGTTCTTTTTCAGTTCGGAGACCCCGGCGCTGATTTCCGCAAGTATATGGTGCGTTGTGACCATTGCTTTCCCCTTTTTTTGTTTTTCCGTTGTGGTTGCCGTCATGCAGACTTTTTTCGAAAGGCCTTGTTGATGACCTAAAAATAAACCATTTAAGAGGTCTTGCCAAGGTGTTCCGCTTACTCATGGGCGGTGGGGTTACCGTTTAGCGGACAGGTGGGAGTGTCTCATAAAAATTAAAGAAAAGGAGGCTCGGAGAGCTCTTCAGCGGTACAATGTGTCACTGACCGGGCTAATGGAGCCAGCGATGATCGGGTTCACTTGTTTCTGCCCGCCCCCTCGTTCCCGGCAAAGGGTTTTCCCTTAATCAATTGCTTTTTTTCACGATAAAAAGCGGTGTTCAGCAGCAACAAACAATCGGTATCGCCAAGACCGGCGACATGATCGATAGTATCATTATTTTCTTTTGAATTTCCGGATGTTGTGACATTGATGGCCGGATATTGAAATTGTTTCCTTGTCTGATGGTCCCATTGATGCTATACTATCGCCCATTCCAATGACGAAATTGCAATATGGCCAAGGAGTCATTTATGCAACAATTGCAAGAAACTGTTACAAAAGTGCTGGACCAAATCCGCCCGACTTTGCAGCGGGATGGCGGCGACGTCGAGTTCGTCGGCATCGATCCGGACCAGGTGGTCAAGGTGCGGCTCACTGGAACCTGTCAGGGGTGCCCCATGTCCCGTATCACTCTGAAGGAGGGAATCGAGAAGTTCGTCAAGAGCGAACTCCCGACCATCCGGGCCGTAGAGGCGGTCGAATAGTTCCATGCCCATCGGTTTTGTCGAAAGCCTCCTCTGGCTCAGTCTCAACGTTTATCACGAATCCCGCGGCGAACCGGAAATCGGCCAGCTCGCCGTGGCCCACGTCACCCTCAACCGCGCGTTGGAAGACAACAAAAGCATCGCCGACGTCATTCTGGCCCCCCGTCAGTTCAGTTGGACTTTCCAGAAAAAAAGCTATGCCCCGCTGGAAATCAATCCGCTCCAGGAGAGCCTGCGTGTTGCCCTCAAGGCAATGACCACGCCGGATTTCACCAAAGGGTCAACCTTTTATCACCATGTCGATGTCGCGCCGGGCTGGGCTGCCGGCAAAGCCTACATCGGCCGTTACGGTTCGCATAAGTTTTATCGCCAGGGCGACACGCCCATCTCGGCCTCTGCCTTCTGACATTCCGACCGCACCATCTCAGTCCCAGCCCCCGGTTGTTTTCGTGCTCACCATCGCGGAGTTGACAAACGGTTTCGTTGCGCGTATAAACAGTCCATCGCTAGGGGTGCAATCCTGCTGAGAGGAAACCATCCAACCCTATGAACCTGATCCGGCTAATACCGGCGAAGGGAAGCGGACAAGACAACGACTATCCGGGATTTTCCCGGTTTTCCGGCCCGCAAGCCGCTTGCCCTTCCCTTTGAGGGCAAGCGGCTTCTTTTTTTGGTGAGGCGACATGGAAATCATTGTCAACGGCACGGCGGAAACCGTCCCTGCCCGCACCATTGCCGAGCTGGTGGCATACAAGGGACTGGCGGCCGGAGCGCTGGTGGTGGAACTGAACCAGCGAATCATCAAACAGGAACAGTGGCCGCAGACCCAGCTGCACGCTGGCGACAGGCTGGAACTGCTCAGTTTTGTCGGCGGAGGCTGAATCATGACGACCGATGATGCATTGCAACTGGGAGGCGTGCGCTTTACCAACCGTCTCTTTACCGGCACCGGCAAATTTGCCGCCAATGCCCGGATTCCCGAGATGCTGGCCGCCAGCGGCTCGCAGATGATCACTGTGGCCCTGCGGCGCATCGACGCCCAGGCCGGCCAGGAAAACATCCTGGAATTTATCCCCAAGGGAGTGACCCTCCTGCCCAACACCTCGGGAGCGCGGACCGCCGAGCAGGCGGTGCGCATCGCCCGCATCGCCCGCGAGGCCGGCTGCGGCGACTTCATCAAGATCGAGGTGATCACCGACATGAAGTACCTGATGCCGGATAACTGGGAAACGTTGAAAGCAACCGAGGTGCTGGCCAAGGAGGGATTCGTGGTCCTGCCCTACGTCCTGCCCGACCTGCCGCTGGCCAAGCGGCTGGAAAACGCCGGAGCCGCAGCGGTGATGCCGCTGGGCGCCCCCATCGGCACCAACCGGGGGTTGGAAACCAGGCCGTTGATCGAGCAGCTCATCGAGAACTGCACCGTGCCCGTCGTGGTCGATGCCGGCATCGGCCGGCCGTCCCAGGCCGCCGCCGCCATGGAGATGGGGGCCGATGCGGTGCTGGTCAACACCGCCATCGCCACCGCGGCCGATCCCGAGGCCATGGGTCGGGCCTTCGATCTGGCGGTCAGGGCGGGACGGATCGCCTATCTCGCCCGCCTGGCCGAGGAATCGTCCCTGGCTCGGGCCTCGTCGCCGCTTACCGGCTTTCTCGACGACTGAATCCTGTTGTGATGGAGGAGCAGACCATGTCCTTTTTTTCGATCGTCGAACGCTACCGGGAATTTGATACCGAGCGTTTCTTCGCCCAGGTAACCGATGCCGATGTCGAGCGCGCCCTGGCCAAGGACAAACCAGGCGCCATGGATTTCCTCGCCCTGCTCAGCCCCAGGGCCGCCGGCCACCTGGAGGCCATGGCCCGCAAGGCGCACCAGTTGACCGTGCAGTATTTCGGCCGCACCATCCAGATGTTCATTCCGCTCTACCTCTCCAACCACTGCACCAACCACTGCGCCTACTGCGGCTTCAACCACAAGAATCCGATCCTGCGCCGCAAGCTCAGCCTGGCTGAGATCGAGACCGAGGCCCAAGCCATCGCCGGTACCGGCATGCAGCACATCCTCTTTCTCACCGGCGAGGCGCCGCACCTCACTCCCATGGACTACCTGGTGGAGGCGGCCCGCCTGCTGAAACGGCATTTCGCCTCGGTGGCCATCGAGGTCTACCCACTGGAAGTCGAGGAATATCGCCAGCTCCAGCAGGCCGGCGTCGACGGCATGACGCTCTTTCAGGAAACCTACGACCAGGAAGTGTACAAACGGGTCCACCCGGCGGGCAGAAAACGGGATTATCACTGGCGGCTCAACGCCCCGGAACGGGCGGCCCAGGGCGGCATGCGGGTGGTCAACATCGGCCCCCTGCTCGGCTTGGCCGAACCGCGCCGCGAAATTTTCCTCACCGGCCTGCACGCCCGCTATCTGGACGACACCTATCTGGAAACCGAGGTAGCCGTTTCCCTGCCGCGCTTCAACGCGGCCGAGGGCGATTTCCATCCCGATTTTTACGTGAACGACAAGACCTTCGTCCAGTTCATGACCGCGCTGCGCATCTTCCTGCCCCGCGCCGGGCTCACCATTTCCACCAGGGAGAGCGCCGCCTTCCGCGACCGCATCCTGCCGCTGGGCGCCACCCGCTATTCCGCCGGTTCCAGCACCGGGGTCGGCGGCTATACCGAGATCCGGGTGGAGCAGACGCCGCAGTTCGAGATCACCGACGACCGTAGCGTCGAGGAGGTGGCCGCGGCCATTGTCGCCCGCGGCTATCAGCCGGTCTACAAGGATTGGGACCAGATCGGATGACGGCGATCGGCATCGCCGGCGTGGGCGGCATCGGGTCCAACGTGGCGGTCAACCTGGTGCGCAGCGGCATCGAATATTTGAAAATCGTCGACTTCGACCGGGTGGATGCCGCCAACTTGAACCGCCAGTTTTACTTTGCCGACCAGATCGGCCAGCCCAAGGTGGAGGCGCTGGCGCACAACCTGCGCCGCATCCGGCCGGAGGTGCTGATCGACGCCGTGACCGCCCGGATCGATGCCAGCAACTGCCGCTCGCTCTTCGCCGGCTGCGATCTGGTCGTCGAAGGCTTCGACCGCCAGGAGGACAAAAAAATGCTGCTGGAAACCCTGGGCGCTGACCGGATCGTGGTTTCGGCCTGCGGCATTGCCGGCAGCGATCTGGCCACCATCGGCCTGCGGCGGCTCGGCACCTGTTTCATCGTCGGCGATTTCGCCACCGACTGCGCCGAAGCGCCCCTGTTTGCCCACAAAGTCGGCACCGTCGCCAACCACATGAGCGCGATCGTCCTGCACCACCGAGGTATGGCCCATGACCCTCTCGTCCGCTAAACCCGCTTTTCCCGCCGGCATCTACGGCATCACCGCCGAAAAATTCTCGGCCGGCCGCACCAACGTCGAGGTGGCGCGCGCCATGATCGCCGGCGGCATCCGCCTCATCCAGTACCGGGAGAAACGGCCGGCCAAGAGCTTCGCCGAGATGCTGGCCGAATGCCGGGCCATCCGCGAGCTGACCCGCGCCGCCGGGGTACTGTTCATCGTCAACGATTATCCGGACCTCGCCCTGCTCGCCGATGCGGACGGCGTCCATGTCGGCCAGGACGATTTTCCGGTGCCCGAGGTCCGCCGCCTGCTCGGCCCCGACAAGCTGATCGGGCTTTCCACCCACGAGCCGGCGCAGGCCGCCGCCGCGGTCGAAGCCGGCGCCGACTACATCGGGGTGGGGCCGATTTTCAGCACCCAGACCAAGGAAGACGTCTGCGCCCCGGTGGGGCTCGGCTATCTCGACCATGTGGTCCGCGCCTGCCCCCTGCCCTTCGTGGCCATCGGCGGCATCAAGGAACACAACATCGGCGAAGTGGTGGCGCGGGGGGCTCGCACGGTCTGCCTGGTCACCGAGATCGTCGGCGCCGCCGACATCGCCGCCACCGTCCGCCGGCTGCAGGCGACCTGCCTCGCCGCCGCCGGCGTTTAGCATCCACCCAAGGAGAACGATATGCCTCACGCCACCCAGATGACCGCCGCCCGCCGGGGCGATGTCACCCCGCAGATGCGGCACGTGCTTGCCGAAGAAAAAATCCATGAAGCCGACCTGCTGGCCCGCGTCGCCGAGGGCCGCATCGTCATCCCGGCCAACCGCGAACATAAAAGCCTGGTCGCCAAGGGCATCGGCGCCGGCCTCACCACCAAGATCAACGTCAACTTAGGCGTGTCCGAGGACTGCTGTAACGTCGAGGCCGAGCTAACCAAGGTGCGGCGGTCGATCGAACTCAAGGCGGATGCGATCATGGACCTCAGCACCTTCGGCGATACCCGCGCCTTCCGCCGCCGCACCGTGGAAATCAGCCCGGTGATGATCGGCACGGTGCCGGTCTATGATGCCGTGGCCCGCTACGGCAAGGCGGTGGCGAACATCTCGGTGGACGACTTCTTCGATGTGGTCCGCATCCATGCCGAGGACGGGGTCGACTTCATGACCATCCACGCCGGCCTGACCCTGACGGCAGTGGAGCGGCTGCGCACCAATCCCCGCCTCACCCATGTGGTCAGCCGGGGCGGTTCGCTGCTCCTGGACTGGATGACCACCAACGGCCGGGAAAATCCCTTTTACGAACATTTCGACCGGCTGCTCGAACTCTGCCGGCAATACGACGTCACCCTCAGCCTGGGCGACGGCCTGCGGCCCGGCAGCCTGCACGACGCCACCGACGCGGCCCAGATCCAGGAGCTGATCGTGCTGGGCGAGTTGACCAAGCGCTGCTGGCAGGCCGAGGTGCAGGTGATGATCGAGGGGCCGGGCCATGTGCCGCTCAACGAGGTGGTGGCCAACATGCAGTTGGAGAAGAAGCTCTGCCACGGCGCGCCGTTCTACGTGCTCGGGCCGATCGTCACCGACGTGGCGCCGGGCTACGATCACATCACCTCGGCCATCGGCGGCGCGCTGGCCGCCGCCTCGGGCGCCGACTTTCTCTGCTACGTCACCCCGGCCGAGCATCTGCGCCTGCCGGATGCGGACGACATGAAGGAGGGAATCATCGCCTCGCGCATCGCCGCCCATGCCGCCGACATCGCCAAGGGCATTCCCGGGGCCATCGATTGGGACAACGCCATGAGCGGGGCGCGCAAGGATCTGAACTGGAACCGGATGTTCGAACTGGCCCTGGACCCGGAAAAAGCGAAGGCCTACCGCGCCTCGTCCATGCCCATCGACCAGGAGGTCTGCACCATGTGCGGCGATCTGTGCGCGGTCAAGCGCAGCCGCGCCATCCTCGAGGGCAAGTAAGCCGACAGATTTTCCGGACCGTCGCCTCGGGCGGCAATCGGCTCACTTGGCGAACAGGTGGCTGAACCGCCCCAGTCCTTCCTCCTCCAGCCGCTCCTTGGGCACGAACCGGAGAGCGGCGGAGTTGATGCAGTAGCGCAGGCCGGTGGGCGGCGGTCCGTCGGAAAACACATGGCCGAGGTGGGAATCGCCGCCCCGGCTGCGCACTTCGGTGCGGCGGGCAAAGAGGCTCCAGTCCGATTTTTCGACAATGTTTTTCTCCACCAGGGGCTTGATGAAGCTGGGCCAGCCGGTGCCGGAATCGTATTTGTCGGTCGAGGCGAACAGCGGCTCGCCGGAAACGACATCGACATAGATGCCTTCCTGCTTGTTGTCCCAGTAGGCGTTGTCGAACGGCGGTTCGGTGGCGTTGTTCCGGGTGACCTCGTACTGCAGCGGGGTCAGCCGCTCCTTCAGGTTCTCTGACGAACCGGCCCCGCCGCTCGTTACCTCCTTCCAGGTCCTGCGCAGGAAATCGTCGCGACCGGAGCCGTCGCGATAGTAGGTGTAGCGCAGGGGGTTTTTCTCGTAGAAATTCTGATGATACTCCTCGGCCGGATAGAAGGTCGGAGCGGGCAAGACCGGCGTGACCAGCGGCTGGCTGAAGACACCGCTTGCGGCGAGCGCCTGTTTCGAGGCTTCCGCCTCAAGACGCTGTTCCTCGGTGAAATAAAAGATGGCCGTCGTATAGGCATGGCCCCGGTCGACAAACTGGCCGTCGGCATCGGTCGGATCGATCTGGCGCCAGAAGGTGTCGAGCAGTTGCCGGTAGCCGACCCGGTTGGCATCGTACACCACCTTGATCGCCTCGATGTGGCCGCCGGCAGCGTAATCCTCATACGTTGGCTTGGTGGTGGTGCCGCCGGCATAGCCCGATTCCACGGAAAGCACGCCGGCCAGCTTCTCGAACGGCGATTCCATGCACCAGAAACAGCCGCCCGCGAACAGGGCCGTCTCGCGCCGGATCGCTTCCTGCCCGGCTTCCTGCGGCTGGGCGGCACCGCCGGCCTGAGAGTCGACGACAAACGTCAATCCTGCGGCCATGCAGACAATGAGTCGTGACACACGTTGCAAGGGAAACATACCCACCTCCCGTACATTTTTCTTGAGAACAATTCTCCTTTTCTTACAATAAACCCGTTTTCGGCCGA
The DNA here is from genome assembly GCF_000621145.1 of Desulfobulbus elongatus DSM 2908. Taxonomy (GTDB): domain Bacteria; phylum Desulfobacterota; class Desulfobulbia; order Desulfobulbales; family Desulfobulbaceae; genus Desulfobulbus; species Desulfobulbus elongatus. Next base: position 165,515 of record NZ_JHZB01000003.1, on the reverse strand, counting down.
CACCAGAGATATTTTTCCTCTCCCCGGACAGGCGGATTCGCCGCAAATAAAAAAAGCCCCTTCCGCTCCGGAGCGGCGAAAGGGGCCTGACAAATGCTGCAAGAAAAAAGGTCAGTCGCGGATGCGATGCCTGGAGCGGACACTGCCGGTTCGGCGCTTCATCACCACCACCGCCGCTCCGAACAGGGCGAGAAAAAGAAGAAACCCGATCCCCAAGCCGATGAAGAATTTCCCCCAGCCGCCGTCATCCCCGGCCGGCTGGTCCGGCGGCGTTTCTCCCGCCGCGGAAGCAGCGGAGGGGTCGGCGGCCGGAGTCGTGGCGAAGGTCATGCCGCCGGCGGCCGGCTGCGGCTGGATTGCGGCAGGCTTCGGCGGCATGGCGGTGCCGGCGGCTTCCGGCTTGGGCGGGATGAGGGTAAAACCTTTATTGATCAGCTCGATGGCCTTGGCATCCCGGACCTTGCGATCCTTGCTGCCCATGACCACGGCGATCATCCGCACGCCGCCCCGCTGGGCGGTCGCCGCGATCGAAAAACCGGCCGCCTGATAGTAGCCGGTCTTGAATCCGTCGCAACCGACCACCTGGCCGAGCAGCTTGTTGTGGTTGTGCATCATGAACTTGTCTTCCCGAAATCCCCTGCTCTGGGTGCTGGTGTATTTCAGAGCTTCGGGCCGTTTGGCCAAGGCGCGGCAGAGGATGGCGAGATCGCGGGCCGTGGTCACGTCCGCCTCCTGTCCCTCCGAGGGCGGCAGGCCGTGCACCGAATGGAATTTCGAGTTCTTCATACCCAATTCCTGGGCCTTCTGATTCATCAGGGCGACGAATCCCTCCTTGGAACCGGCGACATGCGTGGCCAGGGCCACGGCGGCATCGTTGGCGGACTGCACCATCAGGGCGTAGAGCAGATCCTCCACCGAAAACTGTTCCTTGGGATCGAGATACACCTGGGAACCGCCGGTCTTGGCGGCTTCCACCGTCACCTGCACCATCTCGTCCAGCTTGAGTGCCCCCCGCTCGATGCGGTCCAGGAGCACATACAGGTCCATCAGCTTGAGCACGCTGGCCGGATAGAGTTTGGCGTCGGCATTGGCCTCGAACAGGACCTTGCCGCTATCGGCCTCGATCAGCAGGGCCGAGGCGTAGGGATCCTGGGCAAGGGTTTTCACCGGAGCCCGCGCGGCCCAGGTGGCGGGGACCATCATCAGCACCAGCAGGATACAGAGCAGACAACGTTTCATCATTCTTCACGACTCCCGGTTGCACAACGTTGAACAGGGTTGATGCCACAGAGGCTCGATAAACTGCTGACTGCTTACCACAAAGCACCCGCCGCTACCAGTGAAACCATGCCGCGCCGGAAAAGTCCGGCAGGCCCCATGCCCCATCGCCCGCAACCGGATTCCCCGCGCAACCCCGCGATATTCGAGCGCATCAATTCCTCGTACAAATTCTTGCTTTCCCCAGCCCCTGTGTTTATAAGGATGGTGCATTTCGGCCAGCGTCTCACCCCGCACAATCAATTCGTTGCCCAGCGGCCCTCCTGCTCAGACAACCTCTTGATTTTTGCGTTATTCAAGGCACATTGTCCCTTTCTGCAGGCAAAGCAAGACTAACCATATCGTTCAGGAGCAACCATGTTCAAGATCGTACGGAAAGAAGAACTGGTGCCGTCCTCGGTGATCCTTCACGAAATTGAAGCCCCGAGGGTCGCGCGCAAGGCGAAGCCGGGCCAGTTTGTCATCCTGAAGGCCACGGAAACCGGGGAGCGCATTCCCCTGACCATGGCGGACACCAACCCCGAGACCGGGACCGTGACCGTGATCTTCATGGTCGTGGGCAAGTCCACGGCCATTTTTTCCGGACTCAAGGAGGGCGACGCCTATACGGACCTCATCGGCCCGCTCGGCCGCCCGACGGATATCGAAAAGGTCGGTCACGTGGTCTGCGTGGGCGGCGGCACCGGCATCGCCGTGCTCCATCCCATCGCCCGGGCCATGAAGAAGGCCGGTAATCGGGTCACCACCATCCTGGGTGCCCGCAGCGAGAATTTCCTCATCCTCAAGGAACAGATGGGCGCCCTGTCCGATACCCTGATCGCCATGAGCGACGACGGCTCCACCGGCCGCAAGGGCTTTGTCACCGACGCCCTGCAGGAGATCATGGCCACGGACAAGCCGGATCTGGTGGTGGCCATCGGCCCTGTGCCGATGATGCGGGCGGTCAGCGAATTGACCCGGCCCGCGGGCATCCATACCCTGGTGAGCCTCAATCCGGTCATGGTCGACGGCACCGGCATGTGCGGCGGCTGCCGGGTCACGGTGGGCGGCGAGACCAGATTCGCCTGCGTCGACGGCCCGGAATTCGACGGCCACAAAGTCGATTTCAGCGGTCTCGCCCAGCGGCTGAACGCCTACAAGGCCATGGAAACCGAGGCGATGGCCGCCCATCGCTGCCGCATGGAGGCCCAAATGAACCAACTGGAGAAGCAGGCCTGAGGCCGCCGGAGAAACGCTATGCAGGAATCGAAGAAGACCCCCACGAACCGGCATCCCATGCCTGAACAACCGGCAGAGGTGCGCCGCCACAATTTTCTGGAAGTTCCCCTCGGCTACACGGAAGAGATGGCCCAGGCCGAGGCGGCCCGCTGTCTCCAGTGCAAGACCCCCAAGTGCGTGGAAGGCTGCCCGGTGGCCGTGCCCATCCCCCGGTTCATCCGCGCCGTCGCCCAGGGCCGGTTCGCCGAGGGCATCCGCATCATCTGGGAGAAGAACGGCCTGCCCGCCGTGTGCGGCCGGGTCTGCCCCCAGGAGATTCAGTGCGAGGGCCAGTGCGTGCTCGGCAAGAAAGGCCAGCCCGTGGCCATCGGCAATCTGGAGCGCTTTCTCGCCGACTGGGAGCGCAACCACGGTGACGGCTCCCTGCCGGCAAAACAGCCGTCCACAGGAAAACGGGTGGCCGTGGTGGGCAGCGGCCCCTCCGGGCTGACCGTGGCCGGCGACTTAGTGCTCAAGGGGCATGGCGTCACCCTGTTCGAAGCCTTCCACAAACCCGGCGGCGTGCTGATCTACGGCATCCCCGAATTCCGCCTGCCCAAAGCCATTGTCGAGGCTGAGGTCAGCATCCTCGAAAAACTCGGCGTGGACATCGCCTGCAACACCGTGGTCGGCCGGGCCGTGGACGTGAGCGAGCTGCTGGCCGAGGGCTACGACGCTGTTTTCGTGGGGGTCGGCGCCGGCCTGCCGCGCTTCCTGAACGTTCCGGGCGAAAATCTCATCGGCGTCTATTCCGCCAACGAATACCTCACCCGAGCCAACCTGATGAAGGCCTACGATCCGCTCTACGACACCCCGCTGGTGCCCGGCAAGAACGTGGTGGTGGTGGGTGGCGGCAACGTGGCCATGGACTCGGCCCGCACCGCGCTCCGCATGGGCGCGGAATCGGTGAAGATCGTCTACCGCCGCTCGCGCGAGGAGATGCCGGCCAGGGCGGAGGAAGCCCATCATGCCGAGCAGGAGGGCGTCGAATTTCTGCTGCTCTCCAACCCGCTCCGCTTTGACGGCAACAGCGAGGGCCGCCTGACCTCGGTCACCTGCGAACGGATGACCCTGGGCGAACCGGACGCCTCCGGCCGCCGCCGGCCGGTGCCGCTCGAAGGCGCGGATTTCACCATGGACTGCGACCTGGCCATCATCGCCGTCGGTTCCGGGGCCAACCCCCTGCTGACCAGCTCCGAACCGGCGATCAGACTCAATCGCCGGGGCAACATCGAGGCCGATCCGGCGACCGGCAAGACCTCCATGCGGGGCGTCTGGGCCGGCGGCGACATCGTCACCGGCGCCGCCACGGTGATCCTGGCCATGGGCGCGGGTCGCAAGGCCGCAGACTCCATCCACGACTACCTGATGCGCGGCTGGTAAGACAGGCGATTCACACCGGCAAACGGCAACGGGCCGACGACCGCGCATTGTGCGGTTGCCGGCCCGTTTTCTTTTTGTCCGGGATGATCAGGCCTTCTTCACCTTGGGGATAAAGATCTGGCTCGGATCGAGGACATCGTGGATGAAGTGCAGTTCGTCCGTGGTCGGCGGGGCGGTCTCGCCCTTGACCCGCGAGACGTCGAGGTCGAACTGGCACAGTTCCTTGATCTCCGCCGGGGTCTTGCCGGGATGGCAGGTATCCAGGTACATGTGGCCGTCGTTTTCATCGAAGCGGAACACGCCGGCGGTGCTGATCACCGCCGAGGGCCCGCCACGGAAGGCGGCGCCGTACAGCTCGCGGCGATGCACCCATTCGCCGCCCGGCCACTTCTTCACCCGCCAGCCGGGGCTGGTGATGTAGCTCACGTGTTCGACGAAGCGGCGCTTTTCGTGCACCATGATGAACACCGTCCGCCTGGCGAACGAGTTGATGTCCGGGTTGCCGCCGCTGCCGGTGAGCCGGAGCTCCGGTTCCAGATAGTTGCCGATGCAGGTGGTGTTGACGTTGCCGTACTGGTCGATTTCGGCGCCGCCGAGGTAGCCGAGGTCGACATAGCCGCGCTGGGCGATGGAAAAGGCGTCGTAGAGGCCGGAGGAGCGCGAGGCGCCGGTTTCGCAACGGGCGTCGCCGACCGAGGTCGGCAGTTCCGGCGGCCGGCCGTCGAGGGTGCCGGCCTCGAAGATCAGCTTCAGGTTCGGGGCATGGGTCTTCTGGGCCAGCATGATGGCCACCATGGGCAGGCCGGTGCCGGCGAAAACGATCTCGTTGTCCTGTACCTCACGCGAGGCGGCGCAGCACAGCAGATCCGCCAGGCCGTATTCTTCGGGCGATGCGTACTTGCTCATCGTATGTCCTCCCTTCTAGTTGCGGGGTCTGTAGTTGAGGGCGGTATTGGCCCGGAGGTTCAGCATGCGCGGCCAGCCGAGTTTCTCCAGATAGCCCATGTGATCGAGCCCGTAGATCCACTCCTCGGCAAAGGCGTTGAACCCTTCCTGGGTGCGGGTACCGGCGTAAAAGTCCTTGAGAAAGGCGCCATCGACATCGTAGCAGCCGAACATGCCCGTCGGATGCCCGCCGAAGGGACATTCGAGGATGTAGTCGACCTCGAAGCTGGGGATGGTGTTGTGGTCGGCATCGCGGCGGAGATACTCCTCGGGCACGATCTCCTCGGCCATGGCGATGGTGATGTCGGCGGCGCGGGCGGCCTCGGGGTCGGAGTAGAGCTGGCCGGCCACCCGGACCGTGCCCTCCTCGCCCACCTGCTGGACGCAGAGGATGGCCACGTCGATCTTCACGGCCGGCACCAGCACCTGGGGTCCGGCGCCGAAGAAGGGATCCTCGGTGAAGATGTACTTCTGCTTGGCGATCCGCTTGCCGTCGCGCCTGCCGGCGCGGCCCAGCACATCGTACTCAGGATTGTGGATGTCGGTGCCCAGCGAGGTCTGGGTGACCGCGTAGGGCGCCCCTTGGGCGGCGGCGGCGAAGCGGAACATCATCTCGGCGTGGCTGTAGTCCTCGACCAGGATTTCCTTCTTGCCAACCTTGCGCGACAGGTTGGCGCCGTATTTCCCGTAGAGTTCGTGTCCGACCCAGCAGGACTCCCAGATGTCGACACAGCCGGCGCCCACCAGGAACTCGGTCTGGGGGCCGCCGTTCACCTCGATCAGGTGCAGGCCGCGGCGTTTCTGGCGGATCAGCTCGTAGACCACGGCAAAAGGCCGCCGCCAGATGGTGAAACCGGAAAAGGTCAGGCTGGAACCGTTCTTGACGATCTCCGCCGCCTGTTGCAGGGTGATGCGTTTGTTCGTGCTCATATTCTCCTTTCTCCTTTCTGTTCAGGCGGAAAGCCCCCGGAGAATCTCCCGGGAGACGATCAGCCGCTGGATTTCGCTGGTGCCTTCGTAAATGGTGGTGATGCGGGCGTCGCGGGTGTAACGCTCGATCGGGAAGTCCTTGGTGTAGCCGTAGCCGCCCAGCATCTGCAGGGCGTGGTAGCAGGCCCGGTTGGCGCTCTCGGTGGCGAACATCTTGGCCATGGAGGCTTCCTTGGCAAAGGGGCGGCCCTGCTCCTTGCGGAATGAGGCGCTCAGCAGCAGCAGCCGGGCCGCTTCCAGCTCGGTGTAGGAATCGGCGATCATCCACTGGATCGCCTGGAAATTGCTTATCTTCTGGTTGAACTGCACCCGTTCGTTGGCATAGCGGGTGGCGTAGTCCATGGCGGCCAGGCCGATGCCCAGGCCGAGCGAACCGATGCCGATCCGGCCGCCGGCCAGTTCGGCCACGGCGATGCGGAAGCCGTCGTTGAGCCTGCCCATCAGGGCGGAGGCCGGCACGCGGCAGTTGTCGAAGATCAGTTCGTTGGTGGCCGAGGCGTGCTGACCCATCTTCTGCTCTTCCTTGCCGATGGTCAGCCCCGGCGTGCCGGCCTCGACCAGGAAGCAGCTGATGCCCTTGCCCTTGGGCGCCTCCTTGTCGGTGACCGCCCAGACGACGAACACACCGGCGTAAGGGGCGCTGGTGATGAAAATCTTCGAACCGTTGAGGACGTAAAAATCGCCGTCTTTGGTCGCGGTAGTGCCCATGCCCGAGGGATCGGAACCGGCGCAGTTCTCGGTGAGGCCGAAGCTGCCGGCGGCGTACTCGCCGGAACAGATTTTGGGGATGTACGCCTTTTTCTGCTCTTCCGTGCCGATGGCCTGGATCACCTCGCAAACCATGTTGTTCACCGAGACCGTCACCGCCGTGGAGGCGCAGGCCCGGGCGATTTCGGTCATGGCCAGGCTGAAGGCGACCACGCCCGCCTCGGAACCGCCGTACTCCTCGCGAACGTTGAGGCCCATGAATCCCAGCTCCGCCAGCTTCCTCAGGTTGGCCAGCAGGGTTTCCCGATCCTTCTCCTGATCGAGCCGGGCGGCCACCGGTTCCAGTTCGGCCTTGGCGAAATCGCGGGCCGTCTCCTGGATCAGCTTTTGCTCCTCGGTTAAATCCAAATTCATTGTGACTCCTCTTGATTGTAGTGTTTGTGTTTCCGGTTCAGCCCGGCCGATGACGGCGTACCCTTGCCGGCGCCGTCACCGGGAAAAATCAATGCTTCTCCACGTAAAACGGCCACTTGTGGAAAAACCATTCGTTCCACAGCAGAGGAATGATCCACCAGAAGTTCCAGACCAGCGACTCGCCGTGGATAAACCGCTCGGCAAGATCGGTCATGTGGTGGTTGCCCAGCCCCCAGTGACCGAAGTTGCCGAAGTAGAAAATGGCGTAGCTGATCGCGGCGAAAACGCCGACACCGATTGTGCGGAAGAGAAAGCCGCCCCAGTTGTCGGGGTTGGCGCCAGGCACCATGTCGTCGAAGTAATGGTGCCAGATCAGAAACGGGATCAGGGTGAACCCGGCGATCTCGGCGGCGTGCAGCCAGAGGAACCGCTGCACCTCGGCGGCGCCCTTGGCGGCCTCGAGATGGTGGAAAGTCTCGGCCGGAACCCACAGCGGGGTCAGCTGCCGGCACAGCAGGGCCACGGCGTAGGCGCCGACAAAGGACAGGAGCATGCACGCCAGCCCCTTCCAGGGTTGCGGCAGGTCGATCAGGGTCCACGGTTTCATCCGCCAGACATTGGGGGTCATGAACAGGATGATGATCGCCCATTCCCACCAGCCGAATACCCAGTGGACATGGCCGGTGCCGCCGAGCGCCGCCCACCAGGAGGGGTTCAGCACCGCGCCCGGATAGACCGAGCCGAAAAAGGGCACGATCAGCACCGCGTAGAAAAAGAGGGTGACCAGCGAGGCCCAGCCGATCTCCGCCAACCCCTTGGCCGGCTGCTTGAGATCGGAGGGCATCACCGGCCACTTGCCGAAGAAGATGGTGAACACCGGATAGGAATAGAAGCCGATCAGGACGAAGCAGACCACCGCCACCCGGGCCAGTTGCCCCGATGCCCCGGCAGCGGCCACCTTGGGCAGTTTGCCGGCGGCATTGGCGGCCTCCATGCCGTAATAGCTGAGGAAATTGAAGCCGGTGCCCAGCACCCGGTAGAAGAGGACATCGATCACGAACCAGACGATGACCAGGTTGGCGATGGTCATGATCACCCCGCGCAGGGGCTGGCGTATGTTCTGGAACGGCCAGTCGCCGAGAAACATGTGCTGCCAGAGCCCGACCAGAATCATCATGGCGAGATACATGACGAACGGATAGGGAAACCACCCGATCGGACCGCGCGGATCGCTGAAAACGAACCAGGTGACCATCGCCACGACGAAAAAACAGCACAACGAGACAATGCCGGTCAGGGGCTGTCCCCAACGTGGTTGCAATCCTCCTCCTGCCATACGCCCTCCTCCTTTCTTTAAGATACAAACACCCTTCTCCTCTCCTGACAGAATGGTGACGGGCCCGCTTTCCAGTCCCCCCGAACCCGCCACCACCAAACGATCCTCCTGCAATGGCTTTGCTGGACAATGAAGCCCTGTTTTTTTGTGTGCGCCTCCGATGGCCGCAATGACGGCCGGAACGGTCTCTCAACGAATAAAAAAAAGCCTTGTGTCTTCCCCACCGCCAGTGCGGTCGGAGACGGCTCCTGCCCGCCCGCGTACGCGAACAAGAGACGGGATCACCGCTTGACGATCATGGCCACGGCCTCTCCGCCGCCGAGGCACAGCGAAACCAGGCCGCGCTTCTTGTCCCGGCGGACCATTTCATGCAGCAGGGTGACCAGCAGCCGGCAGCCGCTGGCGCCGATCGGGTGCCCCAGGGCCACGCTGCCGCCGTTGACGTTGACCTTGGCCGGATCGAGTTCGAGCGTCTTGAGCGCGGCCAAGGTCGAGCCGCTGAAGGCCTCGTTGATTTCGTACAGATCGATGTCGTCCTTGCCGATGCCCTCCTTGTCCAGGCATTTGGGCACGGCCCAGATGGGGGCCACCAGCACGTACTTCATGTCGATGCCGTAGGACGCCTGGGCGCCGATGGTGGCCATGATCGTGCATCCCAGCGCCTCGGCCTTCTCCCTGCTCATCACCACCACCGCCGCGGCGCCGTCGGAGATGATCGAGGCATTGCCGGCGGTGGTGACCCCGCCCTGCTTGAAGGCCGGCTTCATCTTGGCCAGCTGTTCGTAGCTGGTCGGCTGAGGACACTCGTCCTGCCAGAACACCTTGGGTTCGCCTTTGCGCTGGGGAATTTCCACGCCCACGATCTCGGCCTCGAAGGTGCCGGCGGCCTGGGCGGCCAGTACCCGCCGGTAGGATTCGGCGGCGTACCGGTCCTGATCCTCGCGGCTCACCTGGTAGCGTTCGGAACAGAGTTCGTTGGAAATGCCCATGTGGAAGTCGTTGACAATGTCCCACAGGCCGTCGTGCACCATGTGGTCGTGCATGGTGGCATCGCCCATGCGATACCCGAAACGTGCCTTGTTCAGGTAATAGGGGGCCATGCTCATGTTCTCCATGCCCCCGGCGACCACCACGTCGGCATCGCCGGTCTGCACCGCCTGGGCCGCCAGCATCACCGCCTTCAATCCGGAACCGCAGACCTTGTTCACGGTGATCGCCTCGACCTCCCAGGGCAAACCGGCCTGAATCGCCGCCTGCTTGGCCGGGTTCTGCCCGTAGCCGCAGGGCAGCACCATGCCCATGATCGCCTCGTTGACCTCCTCCTTGGCGATACCGGCGCGGCGAACCGCCTCCGCAATGACGAGGGCTCCCAATTTGGTCCCGCCCGTGGTGGCCAGGGTGCCGTTAAAGCTGCCCAAAGGGGTCCGGACCGCACTGACAATCACTGCTTCTCGCATATGTTCTCCTTATAAATGATGACGATTTCGTCCTGATTGCATGAATGGAGGCGCCGTCGCGTTCAAAGAGGGCGGCCGCGCTCGTGTTCCTGGTTCTACGGTTTGTTGAAGACCGGCTTTCTCTTTTCCATGAAGGCCAATATCCCTTCCTTTCGTTCCTGGGTCGGGAACAGGGCGTCCAGACAACGGGCCTCGTGGGCCATGCCTGCCTTGATATCCATGTGGATGCCGCCGTTGACGGCAAGTTTCGCGGCCTTGACGGCGCCGTGCGAATGCTGGAGGATTTTATGGGCCAGGGCCTTTGCCGCCTCGAGCAGCGACGCAGCGGGAACGACCCTGTTCACCAGGCCGATCCGCTCCGCTTCCGCGGCATCGACATAGTCGCCGGTCAGCAGCAATTCCTTGGCCCTGGTCATGCCGATCAACCGGGGCAGCCGCTGGGTGGCGCCGCCACCGGGAATCATGCCGATCTTGATTTCCGGCTGCCCGAACGAGGCGTTGTCAGTCGCGATTCTCAGGTCGCAGGCCAGCGCCAGTTCGCACCCTCCGCCGAGACAGAGGCCGGCGATGGCGGCAATGACCGGTTTTTCCAACTCTTCCAGACGCTCGAAAACGGCATGCGCCTCCCGGAAAAACCGGCGCAGATCGGCAACGGTGACACATCCGCTGATTTCGCCGATGTCGAAGCCGGCGGAAAAACACTGGGCCCCGCCGGTGAGAATGACGCCGGCCATTCCCTCTTCCCGTTCGATGTCGGTCAGCGCCGTGCCCAATTCGATGAGCATCCGGCTGTTCACCGCATGCAGGGCGTCGGGCCGATGCAGGGTCAAAATGGCCAGACCGCTTTCCTTCCGCAGGCTGATCGTCTGATACTTCATGTCCTCACTCCGTGCGCACACGGGTCGCGTCCTCACCCTGCACCGGCTGTTTCCGGAAGCGGGCGATGAATGCCGAACCGCTGGGCGATGCGGAATACGCCACCGGAATCCTGGCAATGCACGCGGCGTACCAACCGGTACGCAACGAACAACTTGTTAATATATCGAATAAAAATATGAGGCCGAACGGAAACGGCGGCAAACGGTGCAGCAAATGGTGCAGCATGCGCCGCGCACGCGGCGGAGAGAACGGGATATGAGGAGCTAATATGTTGAAACGAAAAGATAATATCGATTGAAGGATATGCTACACACGCCCATCAGGAAAACTGGGAAGATGATGGTGCGCATGCGTGCGTGCGGGCTTGACCGGGTGGGAGGGTGCGGGGGAAAGAGGTGGACGGACACGTCGTCTGCCTGGGCGGCGAACAAAGACGGTCCGACCCGCGCCAACCGGGAGGAGGCGGGATCGGACCGGATGGCTGGCGGGTATGCTGTCGCCGGCGGCCGCAAGCCGGCAACAGGACTTTTTTTTACCGCGCGCCGCACGGCGTCAGGCACGGGTGCGCCGGACCTGGTCGCCCATGTCTGTTCATGAGGGGGCGTGGTTTGGAAAACATCCGCCGTCGGGCGGAGCGCGGGCCTTCGTTGGGACAGCGCCGAGGGATCAGGGCAGGGCAAATCGCCCGTTCACGATCTTCATGCGGCCTCGCTCTCCACGTTTTGCACCTTGCGCACCCGCTGTTTGTCGATTTTGCGCGGGATCAGGCCGTTGGCCATGAAGGCGGTGCATTGCTTGCGCTTCTCAAAGGGGCAATCGGTAATGTTCCAGCAGGGCGTGTATTGGAGCAGCTTTTTCACCGCGGCGATGGATACGCCGTGTTCGTGGATCATTTCCCGCAGGCATTCGATCCACTTGATGTCATTCATGGTGAAGTAGCGCCATTTGCCTTTGCGCAGAGGGGCAATCAGGCCCTCCTCCTCGTAGATCCGAAGCGTTCGCGGATGCACGCCGAGCATCTGCGCCGCCACACCGATCGTGAATATTGCTTTCTGTTCATCAACCATGGTCAATCCTCACGCGACATGGACGGGACGCCGGAGCGCGTGCGCTCCGGCCGCCGTCCGTGCCCGGTTGTTTCTTGTCAATGGGCGGCATGTTCGGTGAAACTCTTGCCAAAGAATCGCTCGCCCTGCAGGAACGCGAGGCCGCAGAAGCCGATTCCGGCAAGGACCACCAGCCATTCATAGCCGGAGGGGGTGTAATCAAGATAGGCGGGCAGGCCGTCGAAGCCCAGGTACTGCGGCACGATCTGCCCTCCGACGACCATGTCGAGCCGGGCGACGAACATACCGACCAGACTCATCAGGGCGGCCGTCGACATCGCCCACACGCTCTTCATGCGGGTCACCACCAGAAGAAAAGCGGGAGCGGCCAGACCGACACCCACCTCGAGGCCCCAGAAGTTGAATGCCAGGGGGCCGGAATACAGGGCATCGGCCGCGATCCGGCCGTCGGTCACGCCGCCCACGTAAAAGGACGCCATGCGCCAGAAGGTGGCGACCGTTACCAGGACAATCATCAGCAGCAGGATCTTGCCCGCACCCTGAACGCCGGCAAGGACATGGGGTTCCATCGCCCGGCCGCGGAGAAGATAGGCATAGTGCGTGAACAGGATGGCGGCCGCCGCTCCGGAGAGAAAGGCACAGGCAAGAAAATAGACCGGCAGCTGCGCGCCATACCAGAAGGGCCGTGCAGCCAGGGTGGAAAAGACGCCGCCCAGACAGGTGTTGGCGGCCACTTCGGCTAGGGCGCCGAGAATGCCGAGCGCCAGGGCCAGGGCGAAGTGCCGGGTCAGGATCAGCCAGAACTCCAGCAGGATAAAGGCGAGTGCCAGCCCGTAAAGCGTTCCCATCCACCAGATGTTGGAGGTGATGTTCGGGGAGATGACGTTGTAGATGGCCATCCGCCAGGGATTCTCGATTTCCATGCCGATGACGGTGAAGGCGCTGAGAATGGTGATCAGTGAAATCCACACCATCCTGTTGGCCAGCGGCGCCAGGTTGTTGCCTCCGAACACGTGGCTGATCGCGGCGAGCAGGCACAGCCCGGTGGACATGATGGCGAAAAAGGCATAGGTCGCGATCAGCAGCCCCCAGGGGACCTCGCGGGTATTGTTGAAGATATGCTCATGACCGATGAAAAAGCCGGCCAGGCCGACACCGACGCCGATCACCAGCATCAGGCCGAAGACTATCGACATGCCCTTGACCAGCGAGTTCGCCACCTCCGGTTCCGCCGTCGTGGCCAGGGAAAATCCGTTTGCCATACTCTACCTCCTCGTTTTCTTTACTCAATGGAATGAATGCAATGGTTATAGCCGTGCCGGTTCCCTCATCCGCTCCCTCTTCTCCTCGCTGGCCAGGGACCCCAGACCGATCAGCACGACGACGGCCGAAAACGGTCCCATGAGCAGGAACAGAATAAAGCTGAGACAGAACCAGAAAAATTCGGTGATCTGGGACAGGTGCGCCCTGACCCAGGAGAGACGGAAACGACCGCCATCGTTTCCGTCCGGGGTGATGTGCCGCTGCAACGCGATGTTCATGGGTGGCCTCTTGTTCGTGGGCAATGGTTGGCGCACTGGTTGGCGCGCCTGTTGCCCTAACCAAGGCAAGGGGTGTGCCATTCGGCCGAACACGGGGAGACTCGGCGAACATCGAAGTCAACCATCTGAACTCATGGAATAAAAATTATATGCAACAGTGGATGTGTATCTTTGGCGGGGAATACGGCTTGGCAGAATATTTCCACAGATGGCGTAAAACAATCCAACAACCCGCCAGCAAATGGCGCAAAATGCGCCATGTCGACACGATTTCCCCGGCCGCATCGTCACAAGGATAACTGGTCGATCTTCCGGGAAGGATACGGCATTGGCGGCCCTGCGCCTAGGGGAGCGGCTCGTCTGGACAGGTTCTGCCGCCCCTCGCCACAGCATCCGGCATCGCCCGAAACGCCTCAGAAAAAATAGAGAAAAATCATTCTATTACGAGATAGACTCACGAAAATGGCGCATAATACGCCCACAATAAGCACCACCACCGCGCCGCGACGGCGTGTTTATCGTCCAGGGAGAAAAATTGTCAGCAGGAAGTGCTGGAAAAACGGACAGCGGGAAGGGGAAAGAGAAGGGGGAAAACCGGGGCGGGTCCAGAACCCGCCCCAGGAGGTGATCAATCAGTGTTTCTTTTCGTCGGCGGCTGCCTTGCTGGACATTTTCTCCAGTCCCTTGACGCCGATATGGCAGGTTGTACAGCGGGTATTGGCGGCAAAGGCGATGTTGCCGTTGTGGCAGACGCCGCAATACTTACCGGCATAGAAGGCCCGCATGGTAAACTTGCCGGGGGTTTCCTCGGCCGCGCCCTTGCGCATTTCAAAGGCACTGTCATGGCAGCTGGCGCAATCCAACCCCATGTCGACATGTTCCTTATGGCTGAACACCACCCCCTTGACCGGCCGATTGAACACGATCACCTCCGGCTGCTTCATATCGCTGCCATGGCACAGTTTGCAGGTTTCCGGCCCGGTGGTATTGAAGGCGGTGCTGCCGTCATGACAGGCGCCGCAGTACTTGCCGGCCTCCAGCGAGGCCATGTTGTAATCCCCCTTGGCCTTGGCGGCGCCCCATTTGCGCTCGAACAGGCTCGGATGGCAGCTGTCGCAGGTCAGGCCGGCGGTCACCACATGCGACTTGTGACTGAACATGTGCTTGACCGGTTCCATGTCGACAATCTGCGTGTCGCCGAAGGATTCGTACTGTTTTGCCGGCGCCGCATCGCCGGCGGGCTCGGGCAGGGCGGCGGTATCCTTTTCCGCCGTCGCCAAGGACGTTCCCGCGACCGCGACAAAACACAGAGTAGCCATCAAAAGCGCTTTCATTTTCATGTTCTTCTCTCCTTTTATCCTTTATATATCCAAGGTCACATTCATATAGAATACGTTCGGCAGAGCGCCGGTTTCGGGCCGCAGAACCCACACCGTGGTCTCCGGTTGATGCACGAGCTTATAGACCTCGCTGTTCGGGTCGCTGAGATCGCCGAAGACCCGGACGTCGGCGGGGCAGGCTTCGACGCAGGCCGTATCCTTCATGCCCTTGGTGAGGCGGGTATCCCAGCAGAAATTGCATTTATCCACCGCCCGGGTCTCCTCATTGAAGTAGCGCGCGTTATAGGGGCAGGCGGCCATGCATGTTTTGCAGCCGATGCATTTCTTGCTCTCCATCATCACGATGCCGGTGGTCTTGTCCTTGTAGGTTGCCACGGTCGGACAGACGCGGACGCACGGAGGCTCGTTGCACTGGTTGCAGAGAACGGGCATGAAAATTGTTTCTTTCTGTCCGGGGCCGATGTTGCGTGCCCGTTCAAGGATCTTGGTCCGCCAGCCATAGGACGGCACGTGGTTGGTTCGGACGCAGGCCTCCATGCAGCGTTCGCAATCAACGCACAGGTTCTGCCGCATGACCATGCTGTAATGCGGTTTATAGGGGTATTTCTCATCCTTCGGCATGGAACCCACGGCGCCCTCGACGTTACGGGCGGAGGTGAGCGACAGCACCGTCCCCCCCATAAACAATCCGGTGATGACGAGGCCGGCGCGCAAAAAGGTACGGCGTTCGAGGGAAGGCAGGTTGTCCACCCCTTCATTGGTTAATTTTTCCAGCTCCTTAATGTTCATTCCATGCCCTCAACAGAAAAAAGTAATAAAGACGACTTGAGCACCGTGTGCTACAATACCCTGTTCCAGCAAAAGAAAAGAAAGCCCGCGAATGAATGGTCACTCATTTATCCTCAAAAAACAACACGGGAACATACTCCAAAACCTTGAGAAGAGCAAGTTTTCAAATACATGGTGGCACGCCGTTTCTCCGCCGGGGAACAGCCGGCGTCCAGAACGGCCGGTCCGCAGTCGTACGCCACAATGCGGCATCGTTTCCTGACGCGGAACCGGATCCCCGTGACACTTCCCCTGTCCCTGCCGTGAACATCTCCTCAGCCAAGAGCCTCACATCCCATGCGTGCTAATCTCGTCAAGCAACTCAACCTGATCCACAATGCCCTCGCCCTCTTTCACCTGGACCGCAACTGCCGGATCGTCGGGCTCAACAAGAATGCCGAACTCCTGACCGGCAGGCCGTTGAGCGATCTTTTCGGCAGGTCCATGGACGAGATCATCGTTTTCAAGAAAACCGCCGGCAATATGTTCGACCTCATCAACCAGATCGGTTGGGAGGATTCGATTTCCCTGCAATCGGTCCTGTTCGACGACAAGAAGGACCAGCGGCGGCTCGATGTGCTCGCCACGGTCACGCCGCTGTGGGACAAGGACCGGGCGCTGGCCGGCGCGCTGGTCACCCTCGACGACAACAATGAACTGCTGTACTGCCATCTGCTGCTCGATTCGGTGTCCGAAGGCGTGCTCACCGTCAACCGGGCCCTGGAAGTCACCTCGTTCAACCGGGCGGCCGAGCAGATCACCGGCTGGCAGACCGAAGAGGTGATCGGCAAAAAATACCAGGAAATCTTCCCGCCGGAATTCTGCGAAAACCAGTGCCTGATCAAATATTCGATCGAAGAGGAGAAAACGTTCATCGCCCACACCGTTTTCGCCACCCACCGGGACGGCCGTTTTTTTCCCCTTTCCCTGACCCTGTCGCCGCTCTACGATCTCAACAATCAGGTGATCGGCGGGGTGCAGACCTTTCACGACTGCTCCGAATCGCTCCACAACGACCTGATCCTGGCCTCGGTGGCCGACGGCGTCTTCACCATCGATCACAACCGCATCATCACCTCGTTCAACCGGGCCGCGGAATCCATCACCGGCTGGACCCAGGACGAGGTGATCGGCAAACCCTGCCGGGACGTCTTTCATTCCAGCGTGTGCGGCAGCGACTGCTTGCTGCAGAAAGCCATCGATGGCAACAGCAGGTTCGTCGACCGCGCCATCTTCATCAAGGGCAAGGCCGGCAACTCCATTCCGGTCACCATCAGCTCGGCGCCGCTTTTCGACGACTTCGGCAACATCATCGGCGGCATCGAGACCTTTCGCGACAACACCTCGTCCATCCGCGAGAGCCTGATCCTCGACTCGATCGCCGACGGAGTGTTCACCGTGGACCGCAACTGGAACATCACCTCGTTCAACCGGGCCGCCGAAGAGATCACCGGCTGGACCAGGGAAAAAGCCATGGGCATGTCCTGTTCGGACATTTTCCACTCATCCATCTGCGGCAAGAACTGCGCCATCGCCGAAAGCCTATACACCGGCGCGCCGGTGGCCAACCGCTCGATCACCATCCGCAACAGCCGCGGCGACAAGGTGCCGATCAGTATCAGCGCCGCCCCGCTCACCGACCACGAAGGCAACATCATCGGCGGGGTCGAGACCTTCCGCGACCTCACCGCCATCACCTCCCTGCGCCAGCAACTGAGCCAGAAATACACCTTCGACGCCATCATTTCCAAGGCGCCGGCCATGCAGCGGCTGTTCAACATCCTGCCTGAAATAGCCCGCAGCCCCAGCACCGTGCTCGTCCTCGGCGAATCCGGCACCGGCAAGGAGCTGATCGCCCGCGCCCTTTACAACGCGAGCGAGCGCTCGGACAAACCCTTTGTCATCGTCAACTGCGCCGCCCTGCCGGAGACCCTGCTGGAATCGGAGCTGTTCGGCTACAAGGCCGGCGCCTTCACCGACGCCCGCAAGGACAAGATCGGCCGCTTCGCCGCCGCCGAGGGCGGCACCCTCTTCCTCGACGAGATCGGCGACCTGCCCGGCAGCGTCCAGGTCAAGCTGTTGCGGGTCCTGCAGGAAAAGGTATACGAACCGCTGGGCTCCAACATCCCGGTCAAGGCCGATGTCCGCATCATCACCGCCACCAACCGCGATCTCGAGGCCCTGGTCAACGAGGGATCGTTCCGCAACGACCTCTTCTACCGGCTCAACGTGGTCAGGATCAGCCTGCCGCCGCTTCGCGAGCGCAAGGAAGACATCCCCCTGCTCATCGACCACTTCATCAAGAAGTACAGCGCACAGCAGGGCAAGGACATCGTCGGCATCTCCGGTGCCGCCCTGTCGCTGCTCATGCGCTACGATTATCCCGGCAACATCCGCGAACTGGAGAACGTCGTCGAATATTCGTTCATCCTGTGCGAGGGCGGATACATTCAGCCGCACCATCTCCCCGAACCCTTTGCCGCCGGCCATGAAGCCGCCGCTCCCCGTGCCCGCGCCGACGCAGGTCCCCAGACCTTGGAGGAGATGGAGAAGCAGGCGATCGTTCTGAGCCTTGACCGCAACCGGTGGCGGAAAATGGCCACCTGCCGCGAGCTGGGCATTTCAAAGGACACCTTGCGCCGAAAAATCGAGCGCTACGGCATTGCCAACCCGCTGAACAACGAGAGCGATCAAGACGATTAACCCCAGGGCTTCAGGGCACAAAAAAAAGCATTCCGTCTCAACGGAATGCTTTTTTTATGGGGAAACGATCGGCCGCATTTCAGCCGACTCCCCGTTCCGGACGGCGATGTCCCACGCGCCGTCCATCTCGTCTCAGCAGCAGAAGCGGCGCGCGGCGTCCCCGATGGCGCGGCGTGCAGACCATGCCGCTCTCGCCCCATTCAAGCGGAAGACCGGCGCTTTTTTTTTTGCCCAGCCTGTTCGCGGTTCTGCCGGTCCTGCTCCTTGGCCTCCGCCTCGGCGGCCTTGTCCCCGACCCGGTGCAGGGTCCGCGGGACCGCACGGTCGACCCTGGCCGCGCACCGCTCATGGACCGCAGCCGGGCAGCCGGCCACCTCCCAACAGGGAATATAGTCCAGCAATTTCTTCAACCCCGGAATGCTGATGCCTTCCTCGTGGATGAATGTCCGCAGACAGGTGATCCACTGAATGTCATCGGCGGAAAACATCCGCCGGTTGCCCACCATGACGGGTTTAATGAGGCCTTCCTGTTCGTAAATCCGCAGGGTTCGGGGATGCACGTTGAGCAATTTGGCAGCAACGCCAATCGGGTAGATCGGCACGTCGGACCGAATCGCCTGAATTTCCGTTCTCTTTCTCGCCATACCGCCCTCCCTGTCAACGAGGGGCGCCGGGGACGGACGGCGGGCCGCTGCCGACCGCCCGTCCCCTGGACACCGTTGCCATCAATGATCCTCGGACAGATGACCGCGGAACAGCCGCTCGCCCATCATGAAGAGGATGCCGCAGAAGGTGAACCCGGACAGGGTCACCATCCATTCGTGCAATGTCGGCGCATAGGGCAGGATATGGGGGAGCCCGACGATGTTGAGTTCATGGAATCCGGGAATGATCTGGCCGACGATCACAAGGTCGTAGCGCATGACGAAGATGCCGACGATGCTTGCCGCCGAACCGATGGCCATGGCGGTCAGGTTCCTGGCCCGGACCGCGAGAATGATCGCAAAGGGGATCACCAGCCCCAAAGCCACTTCTCCATACCAGAAATTATGGGCGAAGGGACCGTTGAGCAGGGCCATGAAGGCTTCATATTCTCCCGGCGGATGCCCGGAAAGACCGGCGATGAACTTCCAGGTGGTGAAAAACATGATCACCACATAGAGCAGGGCTCCCAGTTTGGCCACCGACCGGAGCGATTCCTGCAATTGCTCGCTCATCCGCCAGCCGTTGATCTTGTACCCGAGCCAATGGAAGAAGATGACCGTGGCACAACCGGACATCATGGCCGAAACGATGAAGTAGATCGGCATGTACGGACCGTGCCAGTATTCCCGGCCGTTCAGCAGGCCGAAGACCGCGCCCAGGTTGGAGTGGGCGGCGATACCCGAAATCACGCCCAGCAGGCCGCACATCCCGGCGAGCCTGTGCTTTCCCGCCTGGAGCAGGGCGAACTCGATCAGCATGAAGAAGAGATACGCCCCGTACAGCGTCCCCATCCACCAGATGTTGGAACTGAGGTTGGGCGAAATGACGTTGTAGACCGCCATTCTCCAGGGGTTCTCGATCTCGAAGAAGATCACCATAAACCCGGAAACGATGGTGGCGATGGCCAGATAGACCGACCGTTTGGCGATCGGCTTGAAGGCTTCAAAACCGAAGACATGGCCGATGGACGAGACCAGGCAGAGCCCGGTCGAGGTGACGACGAAAAACACATAGGCCGCGAGCATCAACCCCCATGGCACTTCACGGGTGACGCCGTAGGCATGCTCATGGCCGATGAACATCGCATGCACTCCGAAGGCAACCCCCACGAGGGTAAACAACCCCATCAGGCCGATCACCCCGTTGTACAGCCCCGAGCTGCTGCCCTCAAGCCCCCCTTCCTGGGGCAAAACCTTGGCTAAAATCGCATTCATGACACCTTTTCCTCCTGTACCGAGGCCGACATGCCCGCACGCCGTCGCCTCTGCTGTTCATTGCTTGCCCAACTGACCCATGCAGACGATTCCGGTCAGGGCACGTCGCTTTCTTCCCTGGCCGACCGAAGAACCGGCTTGATTCTCAGGTCGAACAACGTGTGCAGCAGTGCGCCCCCCAACCAAATAACGAAAAACAGAACCGCTTCCATACCCACCTCCGTACTCCGGCAGTCCATACCTTCATCGCACCCCGGACGCTGTTGGCGGACACCGCCCGGTTTGTGCCCCACTGTTCATGCCGTCCCCCTCCTGTCCACCGGCACCCCTGGCGCTTCCCATGGAGCCCGACCGACGCCGCTTCGATTCCTGTATGATCGTTTTTATCCGGCCCCCGGTCGCCTGTCAAGAAAAACTCGTCTCAATTGTCAAAATAAATGTAAATTACATGCTCATTTTGATCCCATTAAATAAATATAGCTTAATGTTAAAATAATTATTTATGAATTATGCCATGACCACACACAGCATCATTGTGATATTTCGAACTTTAATACCCAGCCGCATGCCGGGCCGTCCGTCACTTTTTTCCGGGACACTTCTGCAACATAAGAAGCAAAACGATTCCATAAACACTCCCGCATGAATCAAAATGCGTCGGATGTCGAAGTCAGGTCGCACCCGATCGAGAAACCATCCGTTGTCATTTTATAAAAAATAATGTAATATCGGCAAGTTCAACAAAGCAACCGAAACCACGCCACCCAGCTAGTTATGGAACGGTTCGTGCAACAACAGCGGTAGCTACTCGCCTTTTCCAGAAAACGAGCATGCTTCCCCCTACCCCTCCGAGGTGGCGGCCTCGGAGGGGATTTTCTCGTCTCCCCCCTCGTCTTTACCTTTTCCATAAATTGTGGTAGCTCTAAAAAAAGCTGCGATGGCGCGACCGCGGCCATGTTCCGCCGTGCTGTCTGGCGGCAGGTCGACAGGCCGCCCGTCCCTCGACTCGTTTCATTTCCGCCATCCCGACCAGGAGGCCCGGATTTATGCACCAATTCTATAAAAACCTCTCCATCTGGTTGCTCGTCGCCCTGGCGGTTCTCCTGCTGTTCCATTACTGCAAGCAATCGCCGGAACGCGCCCATACCGTCTCCTATACCGAATTCCTGAAAAAGGTGGACAGCGGCCTTTTGGCCAACGTCACCGTTGTCGGCGACACCGTTCTCTGGAAAAACACCGACGGAACGCTCATCAAGACCGTGGTGCCCCAGGCCAGCGACGCCCTCGAACGTCTGCTGCGCGGCAACGTGACCATTCAGGCGGAAGAGCCGCCGCAGACGCCGTGGTTCCTGCACACGCTCCTTTCCTGGTTGCCCCTTCTTTTCCTCGGTTTCCTGTGGCTGTTCTCTCTTCGCAGGGGTGGCGGCCAGACCCCGGGCGGCAGCGGCCGGGCCCTGGCCTTCGGCAAGAGCAGGGCCCGATTGATCAATCCGGAGGAGTCGAAAATCAAACTGGATGATGTCGCCGGCATCGACGAGGCCAAGGAGGAGGTGGCAGAACTGATCGATTTCCTCAAAAAACCGGAGAAATTCACCGCCGCCGGCGCCCGGATCCCCACCGGCGTGCTCCTCTACGGCGAGCCGGGAACCGGCAAGACCCTGCTGGCCAAGGCCATTGCCGGCGAGGCGGGAGTGCCGTTCTTCTCGATCAGCGGCTCCAATTTCGTCGAAATGTACGTGGGCATCGGCGCCTCGCGAGTACGCGACCTATTCAACGAGGGAAAGAAACGGGCTCCCTGCATCATCTTCATCGACGAGATCGATGCGGTGGGCCGCCACCGCAGCGCGGGCGGCGCCGGTTCGAGCGGCAACGACGAGCGCGAGCAGACCCTGAATCAGTTGCTGGTGGAGATGGACGGTTTCGATGCCAACGACCATGTGATCGTCATCGCCGCCACCAACCGCCAGGACATCCTCGATCCGGCCCTGCTGCGACCGGGACGATTCGACCGCCAGGTCATGGTTCCCCTGCCCGACGTCGGGGGACGGGAAAAGATCCTCAAGGTGCATGCCCGCACCGCCAAGATCGATCCGGGCGTGAATTGGCAGGTGATCGCCAGGGGAACGCCTGGCTTTTCCGGGGCGCAACTGGCCAGCCTGGTCAACGAGGCGGCCCTGATGACGGCGCGGGGCAACCGGCCGGCCATCACCATGGCGATTCTGGAGGCGGCCAAGGACAAGGTGCTGATGGGAGCGGAACGGCGCAGCCTGATCATCACCGACCGTGAAAAGCGGATCACCGCCTGCCACGAGGCCGGCCATGCCCTGGTGGCCTGGATGCTGCCCGGCGCCGATCCGGTGCACAAGGTGACCATCATTCCCCGGGGGCGGGCTCTGGGCCTGACCATGCAGCTCCCCGAGGAGGAGCGGGTTTCCCATGACCGCGCCTATCTGTCCGCCACCCTCTGCACCCTGCTGGGCGGCCGGATCGCCGAGGAAATCGTCTTCAACCAGATGACCACCGGTGCCGGCAACGACCTCGAGCGGGTCTCGGACATCGCCCGGCGCATGGTCTGCGAATGGGGAATGAGCGAAGCGGTGGGGCCGCTCACCTTCAAGGCCGCCAACCCGCTGAGCGGGCAACCCGGCCAGATTCTGAGCGAACAGACCGCCATCCTCATCGACGTCGAGGTCAGGAAACTGGTGCAGACAGCCTACGACACGGCGCGCCACCTGCTCACGGAGCATCGTGGTCTGCTCGACGCCATCACCGCCGCCCTGCTGGAACGCGAAACCATCTCCCGCGATGAGATCGAGGCAATCGTCCGGACAGGCGCCGCCAACTGAGCGGATATACCCGTACCCGGCTTTTGCCGCCGCCCGGATCGGCCGCCCCGATCCATCTCGATGCAGCTCATCGGCGATGTTTCCATACCCAGGGCGGCACCGGCCGCTGCTCCCGCCAGATTCCCCGCCGTTCCGACCTGGCGATCTCCTCCAACGATTCAAGCCGGCGGCATACCGGCTGGGCCGTGCAGTAATGGCGATACACCCAGGCAAGGCCGCGACCGACCATCTCCGCATTGATCAGTTGCCCCCGGAAACCGACCAGGGCCACGGTGCGGCCGTACCGATCCGTTGTCACCGGCTCGACGTTCACCTGTTTCCGAAGCAGTAATGCAGCGGCTCCATCCTTGGCCTCCCGCCAGCAGGCCTGCCCGTATTCGGGACTGTCGATGCCGTACAACCGGATGGTCACCAACTGCTGCCCCCGCCTGATCCGGAACGAATCGCCATCGAGCACCCGGGTGACCACACCCTCCCAGACCTCGGCCGCTGTTTTTCCAGGCGCGACACACACCATCAGGCCGCAACAGAGCACCACCGCGCACATTCTCTTCATATGGCCTCACACGACGGATCGTCGCTGCCCGACATCCTGCGGTGTATTGTCAAGATAATGACACTTTTTGCGAAAGGTGCTTGTCTTTCGCAACCCTCTTGTGGTAACATTACAAAAAATTGTACCGGGCAGCACAAAAAACTGTACTTTTTCGGCACTCCTGGCACCCTTCTCCACCGGCATGAAAAAAATCGTCGCCTCCGAGCGGAACCTTTCGGAAACCGAAGAAAAAACCAGGGATATCATGCTGGCGCTTCCCCTGTTCGACGCATTCAGATCCGACGAACTCGACACCCTCGCCCGCCATATGCATTCCGCCGAAATCATGCGGGGCGAACATCTTTTTATCGAGGGCGACCGGGGTGACTTCATGTGTTTCGTCGTCCGTGGACTGCTCGATGTCCTGAAGAAATCCACCGACGGCGACCACCGGGTCGTTGCCTGTCTCGGCAAGGGCAATACCATCGGCGAGATGTCGGTCATCGATCGAGCGCCGCGTTCCGCCACGGTGGTGGCCCGCCAGCCCTCGGTTGTCATAATCTTGACTAAAAAAGGCTTCGAAATTCTCACCAAGGACCACCCCTCCCTGGGCGTCACCCTCCTGAAATTGATCATGCGCCTGTTGAGCCGCAACATGCGCCTGACCACCAGTCAACTTGCGGACACACTCCCCGACGAACGCCATGGCCCCTGACGCATTGTACGGAATCATCGGCCGAAGCCCCGCCATGCAGCGGCTGTTCAGACTGATCGGCAAACTTGCCGAGGACGACGACAGCACCGTGCTCATCCAGGGTGAATCGGGCACCGGCAAGGAACTGGTGGCGAAAGCGATCCACGCGCACAGTTCGCGTAGCGAACATCACTTCGTCCCGGTCAACTGCGCCGCCATCCCCGACGATCTCCTGGAAAGCGAGCTGTTCGGCTATACCAAGGGGGCGTTCACCGGGGCCACCGGCCCGAAGATCGGCCGGATCGAATACGCCAACGGCGGCTCCCTCTTTCTCGATGAAATCGGCGACATGAAGCCGGTGCTCCAGGCGAAGCTCCTGCGTGTGCTCCAGGAACGGGAATTCGAGCCGGTCGGCGGCCTCAAACCGATTCCGGTGGATGTCCGGGTCATTGCCGCCACCCACTGCAACCTGGAGCAGATGGTGGCCGAGGGAACATTCCGCGAAGACCTGTATTACCGGCTCAACGTGATCCCGCTGTCCATCCCGCCCCTGCGCGAGCGATCGGAAGACATTTCCCTGCTCATCGACTATTTCGTCCAATTCATCGGCAAAACCAAGAAAACCCCCCTGTTGGGATTCGACCAGACCGCAGTGCAGACCCTCGCCACCCTTCCCTGGCGGGGCAACGTCCGGGAGTTGGAGAATCTGGTGCAGCACATGACCATCCTGCATGGCGGATCGATGGTGCGGCATCACGATCTCCCGGAAAAATACCGCACCGCCCCACCCGCCGCGGCACTCGAAGGGAACACCTCGCACCACCGGCAGGATGACGTCAGCCGCCCCGAGCAGATGCTGTTGTTCTCGTCCGCACCTCCCCCTGTCCCCACCGAGACATGGCCGGAACAGGGCATCGATTTCAACGCGCTGGTGAACGATTTCGAAACCCAGTTGATCGTGCAGGCCCTGAAGCTGACCCAGGGCAACAAAAAGGAGGCGGCCCGACTGCTGAACCTGAAACGGACCACCTTGCTGGAAAAAATCAAGAAGAAGGAGCTGTTCGCCAGTTGGACGGAAGACGAGGAAGGGGAGCAGGGCTGATCAGGCAGCTTTCCGCACCAGATTGACCTCGATTTTTTCCCGGATATCCTCAGGTGAGGCCGGGGTGACCAGGATGTCGCAGGCACCGTATTTCACGGCCTTGAGCACCAGGGTCCTGGTCCAGGCCGGACCGGCGGCCACCAGGGGCACCGGCAGGCCCGCGCTGCTGATTTTGATGGCCATCCCGAATCCCTGCTCGCTCGCCTCCCGCATGACCAGAAACACCATCCGGATGCGCGGGGTCAGGACACTGTGGACGGGATCCTTGAAATGGAGGCGGCGGCAGATATAGCCCAGCGTGGTCAGCGTTTCGGCGATGCGGCCCGCTTCGCCGTCATCGTCGGTGAACAGGAGGATATCGGGGCTCTCCTCCGGTTTCTCGCGCAGACGGCTGGGCTCGACAGGTGCCGCTGCGGGCGTGGCCGCAGGCGTGCCGACCGTCGGCTCGACCTTGACCTCGGCGGACGCGGCCGTCTCGCCGGTCAGGAGCAGGTCTTCCAAGGCGAGCGCGCTGGCGGGGATCAGCAACTGAAACCGGCCCAAATCGCGGCCGTTGTACTGGATCTGACCGGGGGAGAGATAATAGGCCTGGTTGGCGAACACCTCGTCCGAGTCCGGATCGATCTTGACGGGAACGACCTGCTCCATCGAGACCTTGACCAACCCGATCTTGCCGGCGTACTGTTTTTCGAAAAGGGCCGTATAGACGCCGGCGATGATATTGGTCACCTCCCCGTAGGCGTCATGGGCATCGTCCCCGAAATCCTCGTTCCGGACCGTTTCCTCCAGTTCGCCCTCGGGCAGCATGATCAACGTACCACCCAAATAAACCGCTGTCTTGACGTCGACAAACAGATAGGCTTCTCCCTGGTTCTCGCCCCTGATCTCCATCCGGGTCATAATCTGCCTGCCGCCGGCCTGATCGAGGAAATCGCCCTTGGTGACCACCCTGTTTTTTTCAGGCACGACCGTCAAGGTACCGCCGAGCAGGGCGCTCACTTCCTCACCCATCCTGGCCATACCGTTTTCCAGCAGATGGTCGACAAGTTCCTTTTGCCGGGCCACATCATGCCTACGTGGAGCCCGCACTCCGGGAGAAGACGCCGGCTCGGCCTGTTCCTCGACCGGCCGCTCCAGCACCCCGACTTCCTCGGAGGTTTCCACCGAGGATGGGCGCTCGACGACGCCGACCGGTTCCGCCGGCGCGGCATCGCCACGCTGCACCGTGGCCGCCGGCGCCTTGGCGGAGTTGGGTGCGGCGGTGGCAGCCTGGTCCGCGAGGCCGAAGGGAGCCGCGGGCAAAACCAGGCGGAACGGCCCCATATCGTGCCCCTCCATCTGCATGGGTGCGGTCATCAGGTAATACGGGATATCGGGGATGGGCTGATCCGACTCGATCTCCACCTTGACCGGCACAACGATTTCCTGCTCGCTCCGCACCAGGCGCACGTTTTTCGGGTACTGCTCCTCCAGGGTCACCGTGGCGGCCCCACAGATAATATTGGCAACCTCCCCGTAGGAATCCCTCACCTCCTCGGAATACTGCTGTTCGGCCAGCACAACTTCCAGTTCCGATTCAGGCAGCATGATCAGGGTGCCGCCGATATGGATGGCGTCCTTGATGCCGACCAGCACGCATGCATGCCCCTGAAGATCGCCTTCCAGGCGGATATGGGCCAGGACCTGCTTGCCGCTGGGTTCGGAAAAGAGTTCCTCCTTGCTCACCTGACGGAATTCCGGCTCGCCCAGTTTAAACGGCTTGCCGATCAGGGCCGAGACTTCATCCTGAATCCGCTCATGGCAGGAGAGCAGTATTTTGTCGAAACGTTCTCTGGCTTTCATCGCAGAAACAAGGCGAAATTCATCCCTCACTCAGGATCATGCGCGGTGCCGCGCCCGTGGTGCAGCAAACGATACCTCACCCGCATCGGCGGGTGTCGGCGGCAACCATCCCTGCAAGCCGCGCACCAATCTTCCCACCTCATGTTTCGGCATCCGCGCGGAAAGAGTTAACCCTTGCCCTCACGAAAGGACAAAGCGGACTTCAACGCCGAACCGGCCGAGCGGGGTGGCAAAGGCGACCGCAGCCCTGTCGGCCCCGGAAAGACCGCCGGTGCGGAGGGCTTTTCCCACGACGGTGGTGGCGATGGCCAGGCCGATCTTTTTACCCTCCGTGGCCACGCCGATCTTGAGACCGCCGGCAACCATGTTGGCGACCTCGCCCAGGGCGTCTTTGACCTCGTCGTCCACCGCCGTCACCTCCATGCCGAGCATGGCCGAGGTGATGCCGAGCGCCACGGGCTCCGGGCAGTGAACGGCAAGAAACCCCTTGAAATCACCGGCAAGGCCGATAAGGCTCGATATGTCCGCCGCCACCGCCGGGAGCCCGCCTCCCTTCGGTTCCGGGGCTATATCGATGGAAATCATGGAGGCGAACACCTCCATCGTGGCGTCAACGAGATACTGTTCCAGTTCCAATGACAGGGCTCCCGCAGCAAAGTTGGCGTCAGGGGTGGCGAGGCAACTCAACGTTCGAGCTCGACTTCGACGTAGAACATGCCGTTGGGGGATTGAAACGGCAGGATGACCTGCTCGCTTTCCGCCTGCGAGGAAAAGGCGTATTCGTCGCCGAATATGGTTGACGGCAGGGAGAGCTGAATATCCCTGCCCCGATCGGAAAGGATGGTTTTCAGGTTGCCGCCGAGCATGTTGGCGATCTCGCCGATGGCGTCCTGAACATCTTCATTGATTTCACCGACTTCCATCCCAAGAAAGTTACTGGTGACCGCTAGCGCCACTTCATTGGGAAAATGAACCGCCAAAACGCCCTTATGGGTTCCGGCGAGGCCGACCATGCCCGTGATCGATTTTTTGAGCGGCCCTATCTTTTCCAACGGGTCGCCGGCCGACGCGACCTCCATCATCACCATGCCGGTGAAAATCTCGATCGTCGACTCGATAAGCTTGTCATTGATTTCCGCGAAGCTGTTCAAACTGTCCCCCTTCAGGATCGTCCGGATAAAAGTGTGGACACCGGCTGCGCCGAATCCGTCACATCAGTGGCCCGAGCACTTCGTTGACCTTCTCCGGGGTAAAGGGTTTCTTCAGGGCGCCGATGGCCCCCAGGCTCTTGGCTTCACCGATGATGTCCTCGCCGGTTTCCGTCGAGATCATGAACACGGGAATATCCTTGATTCCCGGACGATTGGCCTTCTCGCGCAGGAACTCGATTCCGTTCATATTCGGCATGTTGATATCGCTCAGCACGATGTCGATGGCTTCCTTTTCCAGCATGGCCAAGGCCTCCTGACCGTCGCCGGCCTCGTAGATCTCGCCGAAATCAAGACCGGCCTGGCGCAGCGATCGGCTGATGATCTTGCGCATGGTGCTGGAATCGTCGACAAGCAGTACATTCTTTGCCATTCTGTTCTCCTCTTTTCGTTTCGACACGCCACCGGCCCAATCTTGAACAGCCCTGCTTCAACTGCCGGTGAACAAAGCAGGATTTCTCGTGGAGATCATTCTATCAACAGAAAAAAGGGGAACGCAAGGTTTCTTCGTGCCGTCCCGGTATTTTCCCCCGAACGGATCACCGCCGCCGCGGCACCCGCAGGGTCACGCAGGCACCCCTGGCCGGGCGGCTGGTCACATGCACGGTGCCGCCGATTCCCCGCACGGTCCTGTGCACGGCGACAAGCCCTCCGTCCCGCTGACCGGCTTCCGGCAACGGAAGCGGCGGTTCCCTGAGCAGAAGGGAGATGCGTTCCCGGCCGGTCAGACCGGCGATGGTGTCGGCGGTGGCCAGGCCCCGCCCGATGAGGAGAGCGGCCACCCGCCCGTCATCGAATCCCCGGCCGTCATCCTCGACGCTGATCCAGACCTCCTCCCCCTGGCACAGGGCCAGCAGATGGAGTCTGCCGGTCGCCCTCTTCCCCGATCGCGTCCGCTCCTCAACGGGTTCCAGGCCGTGCTCGACGCCGTTGCGGAGGAGATGGTGCAGGGCATCGGCCAAGACAGCCGTTGCGCCCGTTTCCCGGAGCGTCTCGATCCCTTCGACGACACATTGGACGCGCTTGCCGCTCCGGCGGGAAAGGTCGTGGACCATCCGCTGCAACCGACCGGCCAGGGAGACGAGAGCGCTGCGGCGGCAGGAGTCCACGATTGTCCGCAATTCGCCCAGCAGGGGCAGGTATTCGTCCGGAGGCCCCATGGCCAGCAGTTGTTCGAGCACGAAGTGCATCCGGTCGAGCCTGTGGTCATCGCTGGCGTCCTCCGGCGGAGTCCGAACCGCCGACGGCATCGCCGGAGCCGTCTCCCCCCCAGTCTCGCCAGCCGCCGCCGGTCCGGGGGCCTGCGCCCGTCTGTCGCGCTGTTCGCGCAGTGCATGCGCCACCTGCTCGGGGCTCAGCCGGCCCATGGCGACCAGGACCTCACCCAGGCGGCGCGCATGGCCGACCGGCTCGGAACGCTGCATCTCCAGGGCCTGGTCGATTGTGGCCGGGTCCACCAGCCCCGCCTCGATCAGCAGCTCGCCGAGCGGTTGGTGCATCAGCCCCTGGATGGCCGCCAGATGCTGTTCGACATCGGGCACGACCAGATCGTTGGTCAGCGGCAAGGCGGCGAGCGCCGAGCGAAGCGCGCCGAGACAGCGCAAAAGGGTCCGCTCGGGATACTCGGTCTGCAAGCGCTCGCCCCGTGCACACCGGATGAGCATTGCAGCCAGGGCCTGGCAGATCCGTTCCGGGTCGTGAAAATCGTGCAGGGCAAAATGCTGCTTCAACCGGTGCAACAGGCGCGACAGCTCCGCCACCCGAACCGGATCGACCGCAATGAAATGCCACAGGACACATTCCCGCTCCGCGGCGGCCACCAGGTGCACCATGTCCCGAAAGAACGCCTCCCGCGCATCCGCCACCGCCCCGGTGCCCGGATTCCCGGTCGGAAAGCCCTCCTGTTCCGGGGAAGCGGCCAGTCGCACGGCCGAGGCCAGTCCGGCGGCGGAACCGGCCAGGCGTCCGTCGGACTGCTCCTCCAGCGCCAATGTCAATCCGTGTTCGAAAAAGGTGCAGGTTTCGGCCAACAGGGCGATGCGGCAGGGGCTCAGCACAACAACGCCGGACCGGACCCGGTCGAGCAGAGATACCATGGCCGCCGCCGGTGCGGCCAGGTGATCGAACCCCAGGGTCGCAGCGGTTGCCTCGATGAAATGAAACAGGCACACCCCGCGCCCGATGACTTCGGCCGGGAGATCCCCGCGGTCCGGCTGCGCGACCAGGGCGCGGACACAAGGATGCAGCCGGCGAAGCATCGCCAGGGATTCGTCGATGAAGGACGCGATCAACCGCCGTCTGTCTTCCGCCGCCACTGTCCCTCCCCGGTCATGCATCCCACGGGCAGACCTGGACGAACCGCCCCGGCCCTTGCCAAAAAAATGACACCAATTCCTGCCATCGCACCAGCCCGCCCGACGGCGGCCGCGCCATCTCCTGCCGCAGCGCATGGACGCAGGCACGGCCCTTCTTTCAGAACGCATGGAATGTTTATTGCTTAAAGCAAACCGGGCGTCGCCTCCGCATGGAGCGGGAGGGCGCACTCAACCGAACGAATACACCATGCGCCATTGCCTGTTCATCATCACCCTGGTGCTGCTCGCTGTCAATCAGTTTTCCGGCGCCAGCGCCCGGGCCGAGTCGATACTCAAGACGATCAGCCGGACCGACGATGCCGCCCGCCTCCAGCTGGCGTTCGAGTTCGACCAGGTTCCGGGATTCAATCTCGCCACCACCGGGCGGCGGATCGACCTGGTGCTGCGGGACGTCACCCCGGGCAATGCGCTGTCGCCGCCGGCCACCGACGACAAGATGATCAAAATGGTCAGCAGGGTCGAAAAGAACGGCATGCTGCTTTCCTTCTACTTCCGGTACCCGCCGCAGCGAGTGACCAGCGAGAGCCGCAGGGATGCCGGCCGGATCGTGCTCGACATTCTGCTCGGCGATCAGCAGTCCGCTTCCCAGCCGGAACTTGCCGCCCCGCCGCAACCGACCGGCACGGTCCGGCGCCCCACGGCCGGCATGCCACCCAATCCGGTCACCACTTCGGTGTACGCCAAAAACTGGCGCTCGTTTTTCACCGACTACGAATCGCCGCTGGAACTGCTCCCCGCTCCCAGACTCCATCTGCCGCCCTTTCCCCTGGCCGCGGTCCTGCCGCCGCAGATGGCCGTGGCCGATTGGCTGCCCGAGGAAACCCTGGCCCAGGCCAGGGACGGCAAATGGTTCCAGGCCTGTCTGCTGCTGCGCGAACAGGTGACCCGGCAGCCCGCCGAACAGCTCAAGGAGCGGCTCGTTCTCACCTATGCCGAAGCCCTGGTCAGGGCCGGAGAATACCAAGAGCCCTACGTGCTGCTGCAACGGATCGTTCTCCAGTATCCCGACTCGCCCATGGCCGGAATCGCCACCCTGCTCCAGATCTACCAGCAGGCCGATCGCGGCAATCCCGTCGACGCCTACTACGAACTTCGCGGCTGGCGGCAACACAACGGCGCCACCCTCCTGCCCGGCTCGTCCCATCTGTTGCAAGCCGAACTGGCCCTGCTGGCCAACCGGTTCGAGGACGCGGAACGACTGCTCAACGACCCGGCCGTGGCCTCCGACCCGTCGCTCGCATCCCTCCGGCAACTGCGGCAGGCCGATCTCCTCGCGGCGACGAATCGGCAGGACGAGGCCTTGGCCGCCTATCTGACCCTAGCCGGCCAATCCCCCCTGATCGAGACCGACCCCATGTCGCTCGCCCGTTTCGCCAACGCGCTGTATGTCGCCCGGCGCTACCCCGAAGCGGCCACGCGCTATCAACAACTCGTCGACCTGCTCGCCGGCCATCCCCGGCAACTGGATCTCGCCCTGTTCCGACTGGCCATGGCGCAGCTCCATGTCCCGGCCACGGCCAAGAAGGCCCGGATCGACCTGCAGCAGATCAGCAACGCCTTCCCCGGCACCCGGGGCGGATTGCGGGCCCTGCTCAAACAAACCGACGTGGATTTCATCGCCAACAAAATGGCTGCCCACGAGGCGGAAACCATCTACGGCACATACGCGGTCCAGTCCGATTCGCTGGACCTGCGCGAGGAATGCGGATTCAAGCAGGCCCTGGTGAACGCCCTGTCCGGCGACGGCGAGGCGAGCGTCAACCAGAGTATGCAATTGCTGCGCGGCTTTCAGTCGGGCAAGCTGCGCACCGAGACCACGGCCCTGCTCATCCAGCAACTCCCCGGCCTGATCAAGCGGCTGGTCAAGAACGGCGAGTATGTCAAGGCCCTGGTGCTGGCCAAGCAGAACAAGCACCTCTTTGTCCGCGGCTGGCTCGACACCGGCCTGCTGTACGATCTGGCCCTTGCCTACAGCAAGCTCGGCATGACCGAGCAGACGGCCGATATCTACCAGTATCTGTTCGAAGTTTCCGACGAGGCCGGCCAGGAAAGGATCTATCTGCCCCTGGTGCAGTCGCTGTCTGCCTCCGGTCACTTCGTGCAGGTGGAAGACTACGCCGACCGGTACCTGACCCGGTACCCGAAGGGTGCCGACCGCCCGGCAATCTTCGCGTTCAAGGTCAAGGCCCTGTACGACGGCGGCCAGGCGGACAAGGCCCTCGCCCTGATGACCGACGCATCCAGTCCGAAGGTGGGGGAACTGGAATCCCTGAAGGCCCGGATCTACTTCGAACGGAAGGACTGGCCCAAGGTGATCGACACCCTGACCCAGCCCGAAATGCGGGACACGCCGGCCCAACGGGCCATGCTGCTTCCCCTGGCCGAATCCTACTTCCAGGCCGGGCGGGACGACGAGGCCGCCCCCCTGTTCCGGCGGCTCGCCGGCCGCACGGAGGCGAGCGAGCAGGCCCGCTTCCGGCTGGCCCAGATCGTCCAAAGGCAGAACGACAAGCAAGAGGCCCTTAATTTGTTCAAGGAGTTGGCCGAAAAAGGCACAGACCCGTTGTGGACCAAACTGGCCGGCGAGGAAGCGGCCATTCTCGAACTCGACAAACGGTGACACCGGCCAGCGCCCGATCCATCCCGCACGACCGACGGAGGAACCCCCATGCCCGGCATTCAGCAATTCGACACCACCATGAGACTCCTGCACAAGGTGCTCGATCTCCGCTCCAAAAACCAGGAAGTCATCGGCTCCAACATCGCCAACGCCGAAACGCCGGGGTATGCGGCGCAATCCTTCAGTTTCGAGGAACAGTTGCACAGCGCCCTGACCGACAGCGGCCTGCGGCCGGCGACGACCCATCCGGCCCATATCCCGCCGGCCCCGCCCAGTTTCGAGCAGG
Organism: Desulfobulbus elongatus DSM 2908; assembly: GCF_000621145.1. Classification (GTDB taxonomy): domain Bacteria; phylum Desulfobacterota; class Desulfobulbia; order Desulfobulbales; family Desulfobulbaceae; genus Desulfobulbus; species Desulfobulbus elongatus. Next base: position 131,962 of record NZ_JHZB01000003.1, on the reverse strand, counting down.
TCAACGGCACGCTCACCGTCACCAGGGACACCGCCGGCCTCGGCGACCGGAACACCGTCAGCGTGGACCAGGAGATGGTCAAGCTCTCGGAAAACGAGATCCTGTACGAGGCGGCGGTCACCATGCTCAACAAAAAATTGTCGATGCTCAAATATGCCGCCAACGGTGGCGCATAATTTGCTTGAACAAAACACACACCATCATCAGGACAGGAATCTGGCATGGATATTTTCACCACCTTCGACATCGCCGCCTCGGGACTGAGGGCGCAAACGACCCGGCTGAACACCATCAGCTCCAATCTGGCCAATGCCGAGACCACCTCGACGCCCGAGGGCGGTCCCTACAAGAAAAAATCCGTGGTGTTCCGGACCGAGCCGCTCCCGTTCCAGCAGCACCTCGCCGCCTCGGTGCAGGACCAGCGGCACATCCAGGGCGTCAAGGTCGCCAGGATCATCGAGGATACCGAGCCGCCCCAGCTCGTCTACGACCCCTCGCACCCGGATGCCAGGGAGGACGGCTACGTGGCCATGCCCAACGTCAGCGTCATCAAGGAAACGGTGGACATGATGTCCGCCACCCGTTCCTACGAAGCCAACACCACTACGATCAAATCGGCCAAACGCATGGCCATGAAAGCCCTCGACATCGGGAGGTAACGGATGGAAGCGATGAACGGCATCGGCCCGGTGCCCGCCCCGGCGGCATCTGCGGCCTCTCCGGTCCGCCAGGCCGAGACCACCTTCGGCGACATTCTCGACGCCATGGTGGCGAACACCGGCCAGCAGCAGCGTGCCGCCGACCTGGCCATTCAGCAGGTGCACGGCGGCGGAGAAAAGAACCTGCACGAGGCCATGATCGCCATGGAGAAGGCGGACATTTCCATCCGCTTCGCCGTCCAGGTCCGGAACAAGGCCATCGAGGCCTATCAGGAAATCATGCGGATGCAGGTGTGACCCGCACGACGACGCCGGCCGTTCGCACCAGGGAATAACCAACGCAGGGAAGCACCACCATGGCTGAACAACACCCAGAAACGGATGCCACTTCGACCTCGAAACTGAAAAGCGGCTGGCAGGCGCTGGCGGCGACCGTCGCCGCCTGGCCAAGGCCAAGGAAAATCGCCCTGGCCGCGGTGACCGCCCTGATTCTCGGCCTGTTCGCCCTGATCATCGTCCAGGGGCGCACCGCAGACTATCAACTGCTGTACGGCAACCTCACCGACGCCGACGCCTCGGCCGTGGTCAACTGGCTCAAGGGGCAGAACATCCCCTATCAGCTGGGCAACAACGGCCACAATATCCTCATCCCGGCCAAGGACGTCCACGAAACCCGCCTGAGCCTGGCCTCGCTCGGCCTGCCCCAGGGGGGCGGCATCGGCTTCGAGATTTTCGACAAGCAGTCGTTCGCGCTCACCGATTTCGTGCAGAAGGTCAACTATTCCCGGGCGCTGCAAGGCGAGCTGGCCCGGACCATCGCCTCGCTCGGGCCGGTGGAAACGGCGCGCGTGCATCTCGCCCTGCCGGAAAAACGGCTGTTCAGGGACCAGCAGAAACCCGCCACCGCCTCGGTCATCATCAAACTCGCGCCGGGCAAACGGCTGAACGAACCCCAGATCGAGGGCATCGTCCACCTGGTGTCCAGTTCCATCGAGGGGCTGGATCCCCAGCACGTCACGGTCATCGACCAGAACGGCAACGTGCTGTCGCGGCTGGGCGAGAAGGGGATGACCAGCGGCCTGTCCCCCGACATGCTGGAATTTCAGATGCAGGTGGAGCAGCGCCTCGAGGACCGGGCCCAGGCGCTGCTCGACAAGTCGCTCGGCGCCAAGAACGCCATGGTGCGGGTCAGCGCCACCCTCGATTTCGCCAAGACCGAAAAAACCGAGGAGACCTTCGATCCCGAGGAACCGGTCATCCGCAGCGAGCAGCTGAACGAGGAAAAATCGGGCTCGGAACTCATCGGCGGCGTGCCCGGGGTCCAGTCGAACCTGGAAGGCGCCACCGCCCAGAACGCCGGGGTCACGCCGCCCACCAGCCGGTCGCAGCGGACCACCAACTACGAGATCAGCAAGGTGGTCTCCAGGACCGTCAATCCGGTCGGCACGGTGCACAAACTCTCGGTTTCGGTGCTGGTGGCCGACAAGGTCGTCCCGGCCAGGGACAGGGAACCGGCCAAGACCGAACCCCGGACCGCGGACGAACTCAAGGCCCTGGAAACCATGGTGGCCTCGGCCCTGGGGCTGGACGCCGCCCGCGGCGACAAGATCGAGGTCACGTCCATGCCGTTCATCGCCGACGGCGAAGGCATCGACGGCGTGGGGGAAACCGCCGGCTGGCTGTATCCGTACCTGCCGTTCATCCGCTACGGCCTCCTTGCCCTGGGCGGCCTGCTGCTCTACTTTTTCTTCATTCGACCGCTGATGAAAACCCTGAATCGCGAAGTCACCCAGCATTACAAAACCGTGCAGCAGATGGAAGCCGAACAGATGCGGGGCGCCGCGCCCGGCACCGGGCACACGGCCGTGGATTCCCTGATCGGCGGGGCGGCCTACAAGGCCGCGATGGAATCGCCGCCGGTCGACACCTTGGAAAAGGTCAGAAAGGGTGTGGAAAACGACCCGGTGTTCAGCGCCCATGTGCTCAAGGGATGGATCCATGAGCAGAGTTGAGCGGGCGGCACCCCGTGTTTCTGACCGCCCGATTCCTTGTCTTTCACCCGGACAGCAGGTGCCATGGCAGCGGCGGACAAACTGACGGGGCTGAAAAAGGCGGCGATCCTGCTCATTTGCCTGGGCGAGGAAACGGCGACCAAGCTGCTGCGGGAACTGACCGACGAGGAGATCTTCAAGGTCACCCGGTGCATGGCCAACATCGAGCACATTCCCGACGAGGTCAAGGCACGGATTCTTGAGGATTTCGAGCTGTCCGCCGAAAGCCAGGCCGGCCTGGTGGTCAAGGGGCAGGAATTCGCCAAGAAGCTGATCGCCGGCTCCGGCAGCAAGAACCGGGAGACCAACCTGATGCGCCAGTTCGTCACCGGCACCGAGGCCCGCCCCCTGGAAACCATTGCCAAGATGCACCCTTCCATGGTGGCCGAACTGCTCGAACGCGAACACCCGCAAACGCTTGCGCTGGTGCTCTCGACCCAGGCCACGGAACACGCCGGCGCCATCATCGCCAACCTGCCCGAGGAAAAACGGGCCGATGTCGTGCACCGCATCGCCACCCTGGACAGGGTTTCGCCGGCGGTCATCGACCGGATCGAGGAGGCGCTGAGCAAGGAGATCGGCATCGTGGTCGGCTCCGTGGAACAGCGCCAGGTCGGCGGATTGAAGAAGGTGGTCGACATCCTCGACAGCATGACCAACAATCTCGATTCGGACATCCTGGAGAGCCTCGAGCAGGTCGACCCGGACATGGTCGAGAACATCCGCAAGATGATGTTCACCTTCGAGGATCTGTGCGCCCTGGACGGCCGCTCCATCCAGCTGATCCTGCGCGAGGTCAACAACGACTCCCTGACCCTGGCCCTGAAGACCGCCTCCGACGAGATCAAGGCCAAGATCTTCGCCAACATGTCGTCCCGGGCCGCGGAGATGATCATGGACGACCTCGAGGTCATGGGGCCGGTGCGGCTCTCCGAGGTCGAGGCCATGCAGCAGACCATCGTCAAGATCGCGATGAAGCTCGAGGAAGAGGGCAAGCTGGTGCTGGGCAACAAGGGTGGCGGCGATGAGTTCGTCTAAGGTCTTCAAACAGGACCCCTTGTTCACCCCCACGACGCTCGTCCGCCGCAGCATTCCGCTCCCCCGGAAAGAGGAACCGCCCGCGGTCGAGGAACCCGTCGCCGACGGGCCCGGCGTCCGGGATACACCAGTCGAACCGGAACATCCGCCGGAGGACCGGGGCCGGCATGAGCCGGAACCGGCACCGGCCGTCGATGCGGAGGCGATCCGCCAGGAAGCGTACAACCAGGGCAGGGCCGACCTGGCCGACCAGTTCCAGATGGACGTGCACCAGGCCGTCGCGGCCTTTGCCGAGAGCTGTCAAAAACTCGACGGTCAGCGCACGACCATGTTCCGGCACAACCGGGCCGAGCTGATCAACCTGGTCGTCCTGATCAGCGAAAAGATCCTGCGCCGGGAATTGGCCACGCCGCGCAACGTCATCGCCGCCACCCTGGAGGCGGCCCTGGAACAGGCCATCGAGAGCGAGGAATACTACGTGACCCTGCATCCCGACGATCTCGCCGTGGCCGAGGCCAGGGTCCCCGAACTGATCGCCGCCATCCGCGGGCTGGCGCACCTCGTCTTCAAGACCGACGAGGGCATGACCAGGGGGGGCTGCCTGCTGGAATCGGCGGTCTGCACGGTGGATGCCTCCATTGAGACCCAGTTGGACAGCATGAAGGAATTGCTCGAAGAACAACCTTTTTTCGTGCCGGCGCCCGGCAGCGACTTCGCGGCGGCGCCCGAACCGCCGGACGGGGAACCGCCCCCCGAGGCATGAACGCCGCCCGTTCCCGCCGCCGGTGCCGCTTTCCCGGACCCCTGCGCGCGCGCTCCGGCAACCCGTGCCCCCAACTCCGATGACCCCCTCCCTCGCCGCCCGCCTCGACGCCTTTTCCCCCATCCGGATCTACGGCAAGGTGCATCGCATTGTCGGCCTGGTGGTCGAGGGCTCCTGCCCCCGCTCCTCCATCGGCTCCCTCTGCGAGATTTCGCCCCTTCAGGACGAGAGCGAGGCGGTGCCGGCCGAAATCGTCGGCTACAGCGACAACCGGGCCCTGCTCATGCCCCTGGGCGAACTGCGCGGCCTCGGACCCGGCAGCCGCATCCGGGTCAAAAAGGAGCAGGCCACCATCGCGGTCGGCGACGCCCTGCTGGGCCGGGTCCTCGACGGCATGGGCCAGCCGCTGGACCAGGGGCCGGCCCTGTGTCTGCCCCACGAAAAACCGTTGTATTCCCTGCCGCCCGGCCCGATGCGGCGCGACGCCATCACCCGGCCGCTCGATCTCGGCATCCGGGCGATCAACGCCCTGCTCACCTGCGGCATCGGCCAGCGCATGGGCATCATGGCCGGCTCCGGCGTGGGCAAGAGCGTGCTCTTGGGGATGATGGCCAAGTTCGCCAAGGCGGATGTCAACGTCATCGCCCTGATCGGCGAACGCGGCCGCGAGGTCAAGGAGTTCATCGAACGCGACCTGGGGCCGGAGGGGCTGGCGCATTCGGTGATCATCGCCGTCACCTCGGACCAGTCGCCCCTGCTCCGAATGCGCGGCGCCTTCGTGGCCACCGCCATCGCCGAATATTTCTGCCAGCAGGGCAAGGACGTCCTCCTGATGATGGATTCGATCACGCGCTTTGCCATGGCCATGCGCGAGATCGGTCTGTCCATCGGCGAACCGCCGACCACCAAGGGCTATACCCCGAGCGTCTTCGCCACCCTGCCCAAACTGCTGGAACGGGCCGGCAATTTCCAGGACCAGGGTTCGATCACCGGCCTGTATACCGTGCTGGTCGACGGCGACGACCTGACCGAGCCGGTCGCCGATTCGGTCCGCTCGATCCTGGACGGCCATATCGTGCTGTCGCGCGCCATCGCCGCCAAGAACCACTATCCAGCCATCGACGTGATGCTCTCCACCAGCCGGGTCATGCGCGACATCACCAACCCCCGGCACCGCGAACTGGCCGGCAAGACCCGCAGCGTCCTGGCCGTGTACCGGGAATCGGAAGACCTGATCAACATCGGCGCCTATGCCGCCGGCAGCAACAAGAAGATCGACTACGCCATCTCGCGCATCGATGCCATCAACACCTTTCTCACCCAGGGATACGACGAATCCTCCACCCTCGAGGAAACCATCGCCGCCATGGGGGAACTGGTCAGCGACCGTCAGGTTTCCGACCGGAGGCGGGCGGGCCGCAAGGGGTTTGACCGCCGGAAAACCGATCAGGCCGGGGACGACGCCGAATGAAGCCGTTCACCATGCACGCGGTGCTCAACTACCGCCGGCAGCTCGAGGATGCGGCCCGGCAGGCCCTGCATCAGGCCCTGGAGGCCGAGGCGCGGCTTCAGGAAGCGCTGCTGCGGACCGAAAAGGAATTGGCCGACCTGCATGCCGACCAGCGGCGGGACCAGGAACAGGGAACCACGGTCGACCGGCTGCGCCTGTTCGCCTCCCGGATCGACCTGGTGCACGAATTGATCGAGTCGCGCCGCACCGAACTCGCCAAACAACAGGCCCAGGTGGCCAAGAAACGGCAGGTGCTGGTGAAGAGGAGCAAGGAGAGAAAGATCATGGAAAAATTGCAGGAACAGCAGGATGCCGCCTATGCCAAATTCCTGGAGAAGAAGGAGCTGGCCATGCTCGACGAAATCGCCGTGCTTTCCCACGAGCGCAGGCAGCGCTAGCGCCGGCCTTCCGAACCGCCTTCCCCGCATCATCGCCCGGAGCGTCCCATGAACAGAATGTTTTTCCTTGCCGGCCTGGTTCTTTTCTCCTTCCTGCTGCCGGCGTTCGCCGAGGAAAAGAACGCCGCCCCCGATCCCCAATCGTCCCAGGAACAACAGTACGGCTCGGTGGAGGAGCGGCGGATCATGGAGAGCCTTCAGGCCGGCGGCGCGCCCTTTGCCCGCGAACGCGAGGAGTTGGAGAGCAAGAAAAACGAACTAAAGAGATTGGAAGGCGAGGTCGATAAGAAAATCGAACAGCTCAACCAACTCCGGGTTCGGGTCGAAAAACTTCTCGAGCAAAAAAGCGTCGAGGAGCAGAAACGGATCGGGGAGCTCGCCAAGGTTTACGAAAAGATGACCGCCGAAAAGGCCGCCATGGTTCTCGGTTCGGTGGATCAGGAACTGGCGATCGCCATTCTGGGCAAAATGAAGACCAAATCCGCCGCCAAAATCCTCGGCAACATGGAACGGGACAAGGCAGCCAAATTGACAACCGGCTTTTCCACCCTGGACATCCGATAATGCCCCAAGCACTTGCAAGCGTTCCCGTCGACATGCCCTCCGCCGCCCCACCGGCGGCGGCATCGGCCAAAACGGGCAAGGAAGGCATGTTTGCCTCCCATCTGAAGGCCGCGACGGATCAGCAGACCTCCGCTTCATCGTCCCGGGCCGGTGCCTCCACGAAACACCCGCGCAGCCGCCATGCCCAGGACTCGTCTCCGGAGACGGAAAAAACCGGCGCGGACCAGACGGCGGCCGGCCAGGGCGATTCCTTGCTCACCGCGACAGGCCTGAACGGAACGACCGCCGATGCGGCGGGGCCGCCCGCTGCGAATCCGGATCCCGCGTCCGTACCGCCAGCCGATGCCGCGGTGACGGCCACCAATCAGGGGGCCGCCCTTGCCGCCGGCCAGGGCGCCGAATCGGCCATGGCCCGACTGCTGGCCGACCTGACCGCCGGCAACGCCTCGACCGCCACCAGTGCCACCACCAGCACCGCCGACGTACCGCCGATCGCGCAAACGGCGGTCCAGCCCCCTTCCGTCCCGCAGATCGGCATGCCGGCCGGACCGGAGCAGCCATCGACCCGCGCGAACGGCCATCCGGTGGCACCGGAGCTACCGACGGTGGCACAGGAGCTGCCGACGCCCCAGACGGACGGCAGCCGGGCCATGCCCGTTGCCGCCGGCCAGGCCGCTGATACCGGCAACCGGGCCGCTGCGTCGCCCGCCGCCGGTTTCGTGATCGACAATACCGGCAAAAGCGCGCCACAACCCCAGCAAACCGCGACCACGGCCACCGGAGCGCAAACGGCCGGACCGCACACCGGGACCGCACCCCTTCCCGCCGCCTCGTCCGCCGAGGCCGGGCTGACGCCGGATGGACAGGCGAGATCCGGCAATCCCCTGATCGTGCAAAACACCTACGGCCAGATCATCACCATCCACCAGGGGAATGCCCAGGACGAAGAAGCAGCCGGCAGCGACAGCACCGGCTCGACCCTGAAGATTTCGGAACAAGAGCCGCTCGACGTGAACGGCAACTACATCCGTTCCCGCCTGCCCAAGGAGCCCGGCGGCACCGCGCCGGAAGGGGAAAAGCAGCCGGCAGCGGCCGGCACGCCCCAGACCGGGCAGCAGGAGACGGTGAACGCCGCCGATACGGCGAAGACGGCCGCCACGGCCGGTGAACACGGCGCAGCCCCGAAACCGCAGCCGGTTACCGGCCAGGAAACGGCGTCGCTGCTCTTCGCCCATCAGCAGCCGGGGCCGAGCCAGCAGCCGACCGGCAGCACCCCGATCTCCTCGGTCGCCTTGCACCTGCCGTCCGGGATGACCGTGCCCGACGGGACCGTGGTCGACCAGATCATCGCCCGCTTCTCGGTCAACAAACAGCTCGAGACCGGAACGGTCAACCTCCGACTCTATCCGCAGGAATTAGGGGAGTTGCGGCTGGAGATCAAGGTGGCCCAGGACAACATCAAGGCGCATATCGTGGCCCAGAGCCCCCAGGCCCAGGAAATGATCGACCGGCATCTGCCCCGGTTGCGCGAGGCCCTGGAGCAGCAGGGCCTGCACCTGCAGCAGGTCGAGGTCTCGGTCGCCGCGCACGGCCAGACCGGCGGCGAACGATTCCAGGAAAGCAACGCCTGGCGGCAACCGGCTCCGTCCCCGAGCCACACCGCCGCCGGCCAATCGGATTTCACCCAGGAAGCTGACGACATCGCCGGCGACGAAGCCGCCGTCGGCACCCTCAGCGTCCTTGCCTGAACAGGGAGGAAGTATGTCCACCGTCAACGGAACCAACAGTGCCACCTCATCCACCGGTACGAGCAGCACCACCTCGAAAAGCACCGCCCTCGGCCAGGAACAGTTTCTCACCCTGCTGGTGGCCCAGCTCCAGTACCAGGACCCGCTCAACCCGTCCGATCCCACCGAGTTCACCTCTCAATTGGCCCAATACAGCCAACTGGAGCAGTTGTTCAACCTCAACGACTCGATGGATCAGTTGGCGGCGGCCACCAACAGCTCCGAACGGTATTCCGCCCTGAGCCTGATCGATCAGGACGTGGTGGTTGAAAACAGCGACTTCACTTTCGGCGGCGACCCCGTCCAGGTCGGCTACCGCATCGACGGCACCGTGACCGACGCCAGCCTGGTGATCAAGAACAGCTCCGGCAAAACCGTGGCCACGCTCGATGCGACCGATCTCTCGGAAGGGAACCATTTCCTGACCTGGGACGGCAAGGACGCCTCCGGCAACACCCTGGCCTCCGGAACCTACTCGATCACCATCAACGCCAAGAACGCGGACGGCTCGAGCGCCACCCTCACTCCCCTGGTGCGGTCCAGGGTGACCGGCATCGATCTGAGCGGCACCGAGGCCAAAATCATCACCGGCCTGGGAGAATACAAAATTTCCTCCCTGTACGGCGCGTACAAGAGCAACCAGAGCGGCAGCGGTTCCAGCTGATCTCTGGTGCATGCCCGGCGGCTTCCGGCTGCCGGCGCAGTCTTCCCGCCGCCGAGGGACCGGTGGCTTCCGGGAGGCGAACTCCATCTCTGGGCAACGGACGGCGCGGGGATAATTGAGGAAAGCGGTTCTGCAGCCCGCGTTCGGGCGGTTGCCCGCTTTCCATGAAACAGCAGTACATTCAATTATTCACACCACCCACGCAGGAGGTTGTCATGGGTATTTACAGCGCTATGTTCAGCGGCGTCAGCGGACTCAACACCAATTCCGAGGCGATGAGCGTCATCGGCAATAACCTGGCCAACACCAACACCCTGGGGTACAAAAGCGCACGCTGTATCTTTTCCGATCTTCTGGCGAGCAGTGTCTACGGTTCGGGCGGCATGTCCCAGGTCGGCCGCGGCGTTGGGCTTTCCACCGTCGACTCCATCTACAAGCAGGGCACCTTTGAAAACACCTCGTCGGACACCGATGTCGCCATCGAGGGCTCGGGCTTCTTCGTGCTGAAGGAGCCGGGCAACAGCACCACCTTCTACAGCCGGGCCGGCGCCTTCAGCTTCAACGAGGACGGCTATCTGATAACCCCCGAGGGCCTGCGGGTCCAGGGCAAGCAGTTCAGTTCCGTGAACAACGACGAACTGCTCCCCAACGATCCCACGGACGTTCGGGTGGCCAACATCGGCCTGATCGCGGCCAGCCCCACCACGGAGCTGTCCTTCACCACCAACCTGAGCGAGAACTCGCCGCTCGTCGACACGATCACCTATCCGGCCATCGACCCCACGGTGCGGGCGAGCTACAACTATTCCGCCTCGGCCGAGATCTTCGATTCCCTGGGGGTGTCGCACCTCATCACCGCCTACTGGCGCCTGACCGATGACCTCACCAATACCTGGGAGGCGGCCTACAGCGTCGACAACGCGGCAACCGCCACGGCGCTTCCCGGCACCATGGTGTTCAACAGCATCGGCGAGGCATCGGCCCCGTTCGACTATACGATCTCAATTCCGGCTGCCGACTGGGGCAACGGCGCCGCTTCGTCCACCATCGACATCCATTTCGACTGCACCCAGTACGACAGCGCCTCCATCGTCATCGGCCAGGAACAGAACGGCTACGGCACGGGCGAACTGACCAACGTGGCGATCAACGACGAGGGCATCGTGGTGGCCTCCTATTCCAACGGCCGCCACATCAATATCTCCCAGCTGGTGCTGGCCAAGTTCCAGAATCCCGGCGGCCTGCTCCTGGCCGGCTCCAACCGCTATACCGCCCCGGCCGAGGCCGGCGCCGTCCTGATCGGCCTGCCCGGACCGGAACGCGGCAAGCTGATCACCAACTCCCTGGAGCAGTCCAACGTCGACATGGGACAGGAATTCGTCAAGATGATCACCACCCAGCGCGGTTTTCAGGCCAATTCCAAGATCATCACCACCGTGGACGACATGCTGAGCGACCTGATCAATCTCAAACGATAACCGAAGTCATTTTTTCGACACACGGTCCCGTCGCCCTGAGGCGGTGGGACCGTGGCATTTCGGCCATCCCCCATCTCCGTCCCCCTTCCTGCCCTCCCCCCTCCGCCCCTCTTCTTGCCACCCATTCCCTGGCATTTTACTTGCATAATCAGCGGTGGGCTGGAGAATCGGAGCCGGTATTCCGACCTCTCCATCCTTTCAGTTCGGCGGCAGCCCCCGCGGGCACAACGGTCGATCCATTGGCCCGGTCCCCATCGTTCCGGGAAAATCGCTCCCCTTTTCCGGTGAACGACTCAGATTGCAAGGAACACCATCATGGCGGAAAAAAAAACCGACAAAGCGGACGAACCGAAAACCGGCGGCAGGAAAAAGCTGATCATCATGATCGCGGCCGCCCTCATCCTCCTGCTGGCGGGCGGTGGAGGCGGCTATTACTTCCTGGTGTACCAGCCGAAAAAAGAGATGCAGCGCAAGCAGGAAGAGAGCAAGGCCGCCGCCCTGATCAAGCCGATTCCGGATGACGCGAAGATCGGTCCGATGGTGGAGATCAGGGAGTTCATCGTCAACATCATCGGCACGGATGCGCCCCATTATGTCAAGGCCTCGCTCTCGCTCGAACTGGACAGGGACGGCACCGTGGACGAGGTCAACAGACGGATGCCCCAGATCCGCGACGCCATCCTCCTGATCATCGGCAACAAGACCTTCGAGGAACTCCAGGATATCCAGGGCAAGAACCAGGTGAAGGCCGAATTGAAGAGCAAGATCAATTCGTTTCTCAAAACCGGCAAGGTCAACAATATCTACCTGACCGATTTCGTGGTGCAGTGACCCCCGTGGAGCCGATACTCACCAAACAGGAAATCGCCGAGTTGCTGGCCGCCATCAGGGCGGGCAGGATTTCGACGGATCTGATCGACACCGACCGACCCTGGCCGCCGCGCCAGGCCACGCCGGCGTCGAATCTCGATCTGTTCAAGGTTTACGAACGATTCCGGACCAGCGGCGAGTTGCGTCTCCCCAACCTGGACATCATCCTCGACAGTTTCGCCCGCAAGTTCTCCACCTGCCTGACCAATGTCATGCTGCGCAACTTCGGCGTCGAGCGGGAGGACATCGCCACCACCGATTTCCAGCAGAGCCTGCTCGATCTCAACAGCCAGGGCGCGGTGGGCATCTACAGCATCTCGCCGTTGAAATACGGCTGCCTGTTCCATTTCGACACCCTCATGGCCTTCACCCTGCTGGAGATCATGCTCGGTTCGTCCCAGTCCAACGAACCCCTCGCCCTGAACCGCAACCTGACCACCATCGAAATCTCCCTGCTGAAAAGCGTGATGGACGACATCTGCACCGAACTCGCCAACGCCATGCGGCCGGTAATCGACATCCGGGTGCTGCTGAGCAAGGTGGAAAACAATTTCCGGCTGGTCAGCATCGTCGAACCGGACACCGAGGTGCTGGTGACACGCTTCAATATCCGCCTGGCCGGCGAACTGTGCGGCCAGATGCGGTTCATCATCCCCTATCTCACCCTCGAGCCGCTGCGCGAAAAATTCAAGGCCCTGGCCACCATCACCCAGGGCGCCAACACCTGGACAGACCAGATCGTCCAGGAGACCATGGAGATGGAAACCCTGGCGGTCGCCCGGTCCGGCCTGGTCGACATGACCATCCGGGAGATTCTCGCGCTTCAACCCGGCGACATCGTCGACCTGCAGTACAACCCCGATCAGCCGCTGACCATCCTGGTCGAGGATCAACCGCTTTTTCAGGCCATCGCCGGCGAACGAAACGGCAAGAAGGCGTTTCACGTCACCGGCACCACCATCAACCGATTAGGAGGCATTCATGGCAACACCTGAACCGCCTGAACCGCAGCGATTCAATCCCCTCGACCCCGAGGAAACCGCCGAGCTGCTGAAGGAAAACAAAGGCGGCCCGGCATCCCAGGGCGGTCAGGTCAATCTGGTGCGGGAGTTGGAATTCCTCTACAACGTGCCCCTGCAGGTCTCGGTCGAGGTCGGCCGGGCGCGGATCCTCATCAAGGATCTCCTGCAGATGGGCGAGGGCTATGTGATCGAGCTCGACAAACAGGCCGGCGACCCCCTGGATCTCTACGTCAACTCCCGGCTGATCGCCCGGGGGGAGGCGGTCAAGGTGGGCGACAGGTTCGGCATCAAGCTGACCGAGGTGGTCAGCCAGTCCGACCGGATTGAAAACCTGGTGTGACGCCATGGCACGGATGCCCGTCCTTCTCCTGATCCTCTGGCCGGCGTCGGCCTGGGCCGCGGAACCGCCGGACATGACCTCGGCCCTGCTGCGGACCGGCTGGGCCCTGCTGGTGGTGGTCGGCCTGATCTTCGCCCTTTACGGCCTGTCAAAAAAACGACTGCTGCTGGGCAGAATCGGCGGCAACGCCATCAGGCTCATCGAGGTGCGGCCCCTGCAGCCACGGGCGACCCTGGCCCTGGTGGAGGTCCGCGGCCGGGAATACCTGCTGGGCATCAGCGCCAACTCCATTCACCTCCTGGCCGATCTGTCCGGCGATTCCGGCCAAAAACCGGCCGATTTTTCCACCGTGCTGGCGGAACAGTCGTGAAACGGTTCCGCCTCTGTCTCGGCCTGTTCCTGCTGCTGACGCCGACATGGGCGCAGGCGATCGATCTGCCCACCCTCTCCCTGGGGATCAAGGAGGCCAGCACCCCGGCCGAGGTCTCGACCGCGCTCCAGGTCGTGCTGGTGCTCACCATCCTCACCGTGGCCCCGGCCATTCTCCTGATGACCACCGCCTTCACCCGGATCATCATCGTCCTGGGCTTCGTCCGCCAGGCCATGGGCACCCAGAACACGCCGCCCAACCAGGTGCTGCTCGGGCTCGCCCTGTTTCTCACCTTCTTCGTCATGGCCCCGACCTTCAACACCATCAACGCCCAGGCCCTGCAACCCTACATGCAGGAGAAAATAACCCAGCAGCAGGCGTTGACGCGCTCGGTGGACGTGATGCGCGACTTCATGTTCTCCCAGGTGCAGGAAAACGAACTCCAGCTGCTGATCGACATCACCAAGGAGGAGCAGCCGGCCGACAGGAAGGACGTGTCCTCGTCGATTCTCATCCCGGCCTTCATGCTCTCGGAACTGAAACGTTCCTTTCAGATGGGGTTCATGATCTACGTCCCCTTCCTGGTGATCGACATGCTGGTGGCCTCGGTGCTGATGTCCATGGGCATGATGATGCTGCCGCCGATCGTCATTTCCCTGCCGTTCAAGCTGCTGTTGTTCGTGCTCGTCGACGGCTGGCAGCTGGTGGTCGGCTCCCTGATGAAGAGCTTCGGCTAACCCCGGCCGCAGCCGCCGTCCGCGCCAACGCCATGTCCCCTGACGCCGTCATCCATATCGGCAAGCAAGCGGTGGAAGCCATTTTGCTGACCTCGGCCCCGATGCTGATCGCGGCCATGGTGGTCGGCCTGGTGATCAGCATCTTCCAGGCCGCCACCCAGATCAACGAGCAGACCATGACCTTCATCCCCAAGATCGTCGCGGTCTTCGTCACCCTGCTGATCTTCGGCCCCTGGATCATGGACCTGCTGGTGACCTTCACCACCGGCGTCATCGCCCAGATCGCCACGGTCGGCCGGTAGAGCCCGTACCGCACGCGCCCATGGACCTGCCGTTCATTTCCCTGCAGCAGTTCCAGGATTTCCTCCTCTGCCTCGCCAGGATCATGGCCCTGGTGGCGGCCATCCCCGCCTTCACCGGCAGCCAGATCGCCGGGCGGCTCAAGATCGGCCTAGCGGTGACCACCACCCTGCTCCTCTTCCCGGCCCTGGTCCCCTACACGCCCAAGACGCCCCTCTCCCTGACCTGGTTCGCGGTGCTGCTCGTCAACGAGGTCCTGATCGGGGTCCTGGTCGGCCTGATCGCCCAGATGGTCTTTGCCGCGGTGAGTTTCGGCGGCACGGTGATCGGCTACCAGATGGGGTTCGCCGCCGCCAACATCTTCGATCCGCAGACCACCCAGCAGCTCTCGCTGATGAGCCAGTTCGCCAATATCCTCGCCCTGATGCTCTTCCTGGCCCTGGACATGCACCATTTCTTCTTCCGCGCCATCGTCGAATCCTTCGCGCTCCTGCCGCCGGGTCCGCTCGATTTCTCCCAGGACGCGATCGACAACCTGATGCGCCAGGCCAGCCACATGTTCGTCCTCGGCGTCAAGTTCAGCGCCCCGGTCCTGGCGCTGCTCCTCCTCGCCAACCTGGTGCTCGGCGTCCTTGCCCGGGTCTTCCCCCAGCTCAACGTCTTCATGCTCTCCTTTCCCCTCAACATCGGCATCGCCTTCCTTGTCATCGGCCTGACACTGCCGGCCACCTTCGCCATTCTGCGCCGTGAATTTGACACCATGGGGGAGAACATCCTCACCATGCTGCACCTGCTCAGATAACCACTGGAATACAATAGGAATATAGTCGTCCGCCCCCCCAAGGGTGCGGGCCGTCGTTCAGGTGCGTTTGTTGCAAAGGCTCGCGGCAGGGACGCCGCATGGGGCGGCGACCCGCTCCGGAAACGACGTCCGCCGCGCGGATGTCCCTGCGCAATGACGGACCATGGCTGAAGAGACCAGCACCGGGGAACGGACTGAATCCCCATCGGCGAAACGGCGGGCCGATTTCCGGAAAAAGGGCCAGGTGGCCCAGAGCCGCGAGGTGCAGACCGCGGCCATGTTCACCCTGCTGCTGCTCTTCTGGATGTTCTATGCCCCCATCTTCTGGGACAAGCTCAGGGAAATGCTCACCGCTGTCTGGCGAACCAGCGGCGAGTTCGCCGTCACCGCCAACTCCCTGATGCAACTGGCCTATTACCTCGGCGCCGTCCTGGCCCTCATGCTGGCGCCGCTGTTTCTCGCCGCCCTGCTCGTCGGCTTTTTCGCCACCTTCGTCCAGATCGGCTGGCTGTTCACCACCCAGCCGCTCGTCCCCGACCTGACCAAGCTCGACCCCATCAAGGGGATGGGCCGGTTGTTCTCCAAGCGTTCCCTGGTCGAGGTGATCAAGTCGCTGCTCAAGGTGGGGCTGATCGGCTGGGTCGCCTACAGCACCATCAGGGGGGAATTCGACCAGGCCCTGCTGCTCATCGGGATGCCGGTGGACAGCACGGTCCTCTATCTCGCCAAGACCGCCGCCCTGGTCATGGCCAAGGTGGCGGCGATCATGATCGCCCTGGCCATTCTCGACTACGCCTTCGTCCGCTGGGAGATGGAGGAGAAGATGAAGATGACCAAGCAGGAACAGAAGGAGGAGATGAAGGAGACCGAGGGCGACCCGCACATCAAGTCAAAAATCCGTTCCATCCAGCAGCAGATGGCCCGCAAGCGCATGATGGCCGCCGTGCCCACCGCCGACGTGGTCATCACCAACCCGACCCATGTCGCCGTGGCCCTCAAGTACGAGGCCGGCACCATGGAAGCGCCGGTGGTCCTGGCCAAGGGGCAGGAACTGGTGGCGGCGAAGATCCGCGAGATCGCCCGCGAGCACCGCATCCCCCTGGTCGAGAATCCGCCGGTGGCAAGGTTATTGCATTCCAAAGTCGAGGTGGGCCAGACCATCCCCGAGGAGCTGTTCAAGGCGGTGGCCGAGATCCTGGCCTACGTCTACTCGTTGCAGGGCAAGAGATAAAGAAAGGACATGGAAGCGACAGAGAACAGGACACTGCTCAGCAGGATACGGCCGGCCGAACTCCTGCAGCGCAGCGACATCATGGCCTCGGTGGGCCTGATCGGCATCCTCATGCTGATGATCATCCCCCTGCCGCCGATGATCCTCGACCTCTGCCTGTCGCTGAACATCACGGTCGCCATCCTCATCCTGATCATCAGCCTGTACACCGAAAAGGCGGTGGAGTTTTCGATCTTTCCCGCCATCCTGCTGATGACCACCCTGTTCCGGCTGTCGCTCAACGTCGCCTCCACCCGGCTCATCCTGCTGCACGGCAGCGAGGGCATGGACGCGGCCGGCGCGGTCATCGAGGCCTTCGGCCAGTTCGTGGTCGGCGGCTCCTATGTGGTCGGCATGGTGATCTTCGTCATTCTGGTGATCATCAACTTCATCGTCATCACCAAGGGCGCGGGCCGCATCGCCGAGGTGGCGGCCCGGTTCACCCTGGATGCCATGCCCGGCAAGCAGATGGCCATCGACGCCGACCTCAACGCCGGCCTGATCGACGAGGCCACGGCCCGCAAACGGCGCGAGGAAATCGCCAACGAGGCCACCTTCCACGGCGCCATGGACGGCGCCTCGAAATTTGTCCGCGGCGACGCCATCGCCGGCATCATCATCACCCTGATCAATATCGGCGCCGGCTTCATCATCGGCGTGCTGCAAAAGGGCATGCCGCTGGCCGAAGCGGCCAAGAACTACACCATCCTCACCGTGGGCGACGGCCTGGTTTCCCAGGTTCCGGCCCTGATCATCTCCACCGCCGCCGGCATGCTGGTGACCCGCTCGGCCGGCCGCAACGATTTCGGTTCCGAAATCAAGGCCCAGTTCACCCGCTATTCCAAGGCCCTGTGGGTGGTGGCGGCGATCCTCCTGGGTTTTGCCCTGATTCCCGGCCTGCCCTTCCTGCCCTTTCTCGTCATCGCCGCGCTCCTGGCCGCCGCCGCCTATCATCTCGACAAGGTGGAAGCCGCCCGGCAGCTCGAGGAGGCCGTGGCCGAACGGCCGCTGCCGGCGGTCAAGCCGGACCAGGACTACGAAAAAATGCTCAACGTCGACCTGATCGAATTCGAGGTCGGCTACGGCCTGATCCCCTTTGTCGATGCCGCCCAGGACGGCGAACTGCTCACCCGCATCCAGTCGATCCGCAAGCAGTTCGCCCAGACCAGCGGCTTCATCGTGCCGCCGGTGCACATCAAGGACAACCTCCAGCTCAATCCGAACCAGTACACCATCAACCTGAAAGGGGTGAACATCGCCACCGCCGAGATGATGCCTGGCTATTACATGGCCATGGACCCGGGCCTGGTCACCGAGACCGTCAAGGGCTTGCCCACCAGGGAGCCGGCCTTCGACCTGCCGGCCATCTGGATCACCGAGGACAAGCGGGAACGCGCCCAGATCGCCGGCTACACCGTGGTCGACTGCATCACGGTCATGGCCACCCACATCAGCGAGATGATCAAGAAGCACGCCCATGAGTTGCTCGGCCGCCAGGAAACCCAGACCCTGATCGACAACCTGGCCAGGACCTATCCCAAGCTGGTCGAGGAACTGGTGCCGCATGTGCTCAGCCTGGGCACCGTCATGCGGGTGCTCCAGAACCTGCTCCGCGAGGGCGTCTCCATCCGCGACCTGCGCTCCATCCTGGAGACCCTGGCCGACTATGCCGCCATGACCCAGGATACGGATATTCTCACGGAATACGTCCGCCATGCCCTGTCGCGGTCGATCTCCGCCGCCCATGTCCAGTCCGACGGCACCATGCCGGTGATCACCCTGGACCGCACCGTGGAGGAATCCATCCAGACCGCCATCCAGCACCGCGAGCGGGGCAGCTACCTCGCCCTGGACCCCAAGACGGCCCAGAAGATCCTCGAAAACCTCAACAACCTGATCACGTCCCTGGCCGGCGGCCAGTTGCCGGCGTTGCTGGTGCTGCCCCAGATCCGGCCCCATGTCCGCCGGCTGATCGAGCGGTACTTCCCCAACCTGGCGGTACTGTCCCACAACGAGATCACCTCGCAGGTCCGCATTCAATCCATCGGAACGGTGACCATCGATGCAAGTTAAGGTCTTTGAAGCAAAAGACATGGCCACCGGCCTGAAAATGGTCAAGGAGGCGCTGGGTCCCGACGCCCTCATCCTCTCCACCCGCACCATCCGCAACGGCTCCTTCGGCATGCTCGGCAAGCCGATGATGGAAATCACCGCCGCCGTGGACACCAACTGGCAGGAGCCGGAACCGGCACCCGAACCGCCGGCGCGCCCGGCGGCGCGAACCCGGTTGGTTCCGTCCCGGGATCGGGGTGCCGCCCGGCCCGACCTCACTTACGAGGACCTGTGGCGCGAAAGCGAGAGCGACCGGCACCCCTCTGCCGCCGCGGGCCGGGATCTACCGGCGGCCGGACGGGACATCCAATCGGAGTTGGCCGAGCTGCGCACCCTGGTCAAGGGGCTGGCCAGCCGCATGTCCACTCTGGACGCCCCCCCCGGCCTGCGCAGTCCCTACGTGGAGCCCGAATTCGCCGCCCCGGCCGGACACAACGCCGCCATGGACCCGGTGACCGGATTTCTCACCGGCTACGGCATCAACCAGGAAACCGCCCAGGTGGTGGCCCGCTTCACCCGCGAAACCATCGACAAGGCGCGCCATCTCGACAGCGCCGGCCTGATCGCCATTCTCAGGACGGCCATCGCCCGGCTGTTCAGCACGGTGCGCGTGCTCGACGACCGGCCCGACCGGCAGCGGCGTCTCAGCCTGATCGGCCCGACCGGCGTGGGCAAGACCACCACCCTGGCCAAGATCGCGGCCCATTACCTCGGCCGCCACGGCGGCCGCATCGGGCTGATCACCATCGACACCTACCGGATCGCGGCGGTGGAGCAGTTGAAGGTCTACGGCGAGATCATGCGCCTGCCGGTCGAGGTGGTGCTCGCGCCCCAGGAGTTGGAAGCGGCCCTGGACAAATTCAGCGACGTCGACCTGATCCTGATCGATACCGCCGGCCGCAGCCCGAAAAGCGGCCTCGACATCGAGGAACTGGCGGCCTTTCTCCGGCCGGAACTGGGGATCGACAACCATCTGCTCCTGTCGGCGACCACCCGCGAGCGCGAACTCGAGGAAACGGTCCGGCGCTTCTCGGTCCTGCCGATCAGCAATTTCATCTTCAGCAAGATCGACGAGTGCGACCAATTGGGCGTGCTCCTCAACATCCATTACAAGAATGACACCCCGATTTCGTTTCTCACCAATGGCCAGAGGGTGCCGGAGGACCTGCTCATGCCCACCCCGGCGGACATCGCCGCCCTCATCCTGAACGACCATGGGAGCCCGAAGCATGGCTGACCACGCATCACGAGCCACAGACCAGGCCGGCACCCTGCGGGCCATGAACAGTCCGGAACGGGCCGAGACCGGGTCCGGCCGGCCCGCGACCCGGGTCTTTGCCATCACCAGCGGCAAGGGCGGGGTCGGCAAGACGGCCGTGGTGGCCAATCTGGCCGTCCTGCTCGCCCGCATGGGCAAGCGGGTGCTGATCCTGGATGCCGATCTCGGCCTGGCCAACATCGACGTGGTCTTCGGCCTGGCGCCGAGCCACAACCTCAACCACTTCTTCACCGGCGAACAGGGACTGGAGTCGATCCTCGTCGGCGGCCCGGAAGGCATCAAGATCCTGCCGGCAGGCTCCGGGGTGCAACGGTTCACCCGGCTCGACTCCCAGCAGAAGATGCGGCTGTTGGAAGCGCTCGACTCGATGAACAACGATTTCGATTTCGTCCTCATCGACACCGAGGCCGGGATTTCGGAGAACGTCACCTATTTCAACACCGCAGCCCAGGAAATCCTGGTGGTGACCACGCCGGAGCCCACGGCCATCACCGACGCCTACGCCCTGATGAAGCTGCTCTCCAACCAGTACCACGAGAAGCACTTCAACCTGATCGTCAACTTCATCAAGAACGAGGACGAGGCCCTGGACGTCTACCGCAAGCTGACCATGGTGGCCAACCGCTACCTGGACATCTCCATCGACTACATCGGCTCGATCCCCCGGGACAAGTTGATGGTGGACGCCATCCGCAAACAGCAGACCCTGGTGCAGCTCTTCCCCGACAGTCGGACCAGCCACGCCTTCGAGGCGCTGGCCCGCACCGTGGTGCAGGAACCCCAGACCATCGGCCCCAAGGGTTCGATCCAGTTCTTCTGGAAGCGTCTGCTCGAGTTCGGCGCCAAATGATGCCGCAGTCCATGCATTGACTTCTGCCCCCGAGAATCGCCATGTTTCCGCCGGTACCGCCGCTCGATGACCGTTCCCAGTTGATCCGGGAGCACATGCCCCTGGTTGAACTGGTGGTGCAGCGCATGATCCCCCAGGTGCCGAGTTTCATGACCAAGGAGGACATGACCAGCGCCGCCATGGTCGGTCTGATCGACGCCGCCAACAAATTCGACGCCGCCAAGGGCGTCAAATTCAAGACCTTCGCCGAATACCGCGTGCGCGGCGCCATTTTGGACGAGATGCGCAAGCTCGACTGGTTTTCCCGGTCGATGCGCGACAAGCAGAACCAGCTGACCCAGACCATGCTCCGTCTGGAACGGCAGTTGGGCCGCTCGCCGGAGGAACAGGAGATGGCCGCCGAAATGGCCATGTCCCTGGACGAATACCGCGTCCTGCTCGCCGAGGTCAGTCATCTGGGCTGCGTCAGCCTCCACGAAACCCTCGATCACACCGAGGAGGGCCGGAGCTTTCTCGACAGCCTGGAGGACATCGGCGGTGCCACCCCCTCCGATCTGATCGAGAAGGAGGAAATGACCCGGTTGATGGCCGAGATCCTGGAAGAACTCTCGGAAAAGGAACGGCTGGTCATCGCCCTGTACTATTACGAGGAACTCACCCAGAAGGAGATCGCCGAGGTGCTGAACGTTTCCGAGGGCAGGGTTTCCCAGTTGCACAGCCAGGCCCTGCTGAAGCTGCGGGTCAAACTGATCAACTCAGATTTATACGAACCCTGAACCCACTTCCGAGGCCGTCATGTCGCAACTCATCCCCGCACTCATGGGCGGCACCCTGGCCGCCGCCGCCCTCTGCCTGTCGTTCTTCCTGCTGCTGACCAGACGCCGGCGCTTTGCGTGCCAGCAACAGACCGAGAGAATCCTGGCCCTCCAGCGCAAGATCGACGCCGCCCTGCGGGACGACGGCGGCGCACCGTCGCGGGAGCCGTTCGGCGCCAGCCTGGAGGCGGCGAGCCTGACCACGAGCCTGCAGCGGCCGCGGTTGGACACCATGGCCAAGATCGGCAGGCAGCCGCCGGAGAAATACCGCATTCTCGCCAAACTGGCGGCCCAGGGCATGGACAGCGACCAGGTGGCCTCCATTCTCGGGATTTCCGGCGTCGAGGCCGCCCAGTTGCTCAGCCTCTGCCACGTGGCCAAAATCGGCCGCTGACCGGACGGACGGTCTTTTCCCGTAAAGAAGCGCCGGCCGGTTTCCGAAAAGAAGACAAACCCCCTCGATCGACAGGACATCACGACAGAGCCCCCATGGTTTCGGGAAAATACAGCGCACTCAGCGGAGCATTGACCAGGGAACAGGCGATGAGCAACATCGCCTCCAACCTGGCCAACGTCAACACCACCAGCTTCAAGAAGGACCGCATCGGTTTCGCCGCCCTTTTGCAGGGTGCCAAGCAGACGCGCACGACCAGGGGCATCAACTATGCCCGCACCCGCACCATCGCCACCGATTTCAGCCAGGGCGGCATGCAGACCACCGACCGCTCCCTGGACGTGGCCATCGACGGTCCCGGATTCTTCAAGGTGCGCCGGGGGGGCGAGGTCCTGTACACCCGCGCCGGCCGGCTGCATCTCGACAACAACGGCACCATCATGACCGAGGAAGGCTTCACCGTGCTGGGCGCCGGCGACGAACCCATGCAGGTCGACACCACCCAGGGGAAGAGCATCGTCATCGCCGAATCGGGGGAAATCTCCGTCAACGGCGAACAGACCGGCGGCACCCTGCAGGTCTTCGGCATCGCGGATCAAAACAAGCTGACCAAGGTCGGCCATTCCCTCTACCGACTGACCGAGGGCGGCGACCAGCCCCTGGCCGAATTCCGGGTGGTGCAGGGCAACCTTGAGACCGCCAATGTCAACATGGTGGAGGAAATGACCGCCATGATCGCCAGCCAGCGATCGTTCGAGGCGCATACCAAAGTCATCGAGAGCTACTCGAAGCTCGGCGAGAAACAGGACGAGCTCGGCTCGGTCGGCTAACATCGGAACTTTTTGACGGCGGTACCGCCGCACACGCGAGGCTCATATTCCATGCGCTCACTCTGGACATCAACCACCGGCATGTCGGCCCAAAGTCTCAACATGGACGTCATCGCCAACAACCTGGCCAACGTTTCGACCTCCGGCTTCAAGAAAAGCCGGGCCGACTTCCAGGACCTGCTCTACCAGATCATGAAGGTTCCCGGCTCACCGACCTCCGCGGACACCACGTCGCCCACCGGCATCCAGGTGGGCCTGGGCGTCAAGCCGGGGGCGGTCACCAAGATTTTCACCGAGGGCGATATCGTCCAGACCGGCAATACCTTCGATGTGGCCATCGAGGGCGCCGGATTTTTCCAGGTCGGCCTGCCCGACGGCAATACCGCCTACACCAGGGCGGGCAGCCTCAAGCTGGACGGCACCGGCCGGATCACCACCTCGGACGGGTATCCCATCCAGCCGGAAATCACCATCCCCGAAGATGCGCAGAACGTCACCATCAGCGAGACCGGCGTGGTCAGCGCCATCATCGGTGACAGCACCCTTGCGACGGAACTGGGCAATATCGACCTGGCCGATTTCGTCAACGAGGCCGGCCTGATCTCCATCGGCAAAAACCTGTTCCGGGAAACCGAGGCCTCGGGCGTGGCCCTGATCGGCGTCCCCGGAACCAACGGCATCGGCACCCTGCTCCAGGGATATGTGGAGAATTCCAACGTCAATCTGGTCGAGGAACTGACCCAGATGATCACGGCGCAGCGTGCCTTCGAGATCAACTCCAAGGTGATCACCACCTCGGACGAGATGATGCAGACCGTCACCAACATGACGTGATCAAGTGAACCAGCTTGCCCTTGCCATAGCCGCCTGCTGGCTGCTCCTCGGTCCGGCGCTGGCGGCCGCCCAGGTGTCGGTCCATTTCAGGGCCAACGCCGTGGTGACCGGTCCGAGAATCGTCCTGGCCGATATCGCCGTCATCCACCCCACGGGCGACGCAACCGAGGCCCTGGGGCAACTGCCGGTCGCCTCGGCGCCGGCGCCGGGAAAATCGAAGGAGCTGTCCGTCGTCACCGTGATCAACAGCCTGCGCAACCGGCCCGAGACGGCCGATGTCGACTGGCAGGGCAGCCAGACCATCGTCGTGGAACGCGGGGGCTTGACCTTGACCCCGGAACGGATGCAGGAGATGATCGTCGCCTATCTCAGGGAAAACAGCGCCATGCTGCCCAAGGCGGAAATCAGGCTCACGTCGGTCCGGACCCCCGAGGCGATGACGCTGCCGCCGGGCGCGCTCTCCTGGAAGATCACGCCATCCCGACCAGGCATCGTGGGCAGCACCAGCTTCACCATCGCCCTGTTCGTCGATGGCCGCCCCGCCGGCACCTGCACGGTCCGGGGACGGCTGGAAATGGTCGCCGAGGTGCTGACGGCCGCCACCACCCTGCACAAGGGCGATCTGGTGACCGAGGAGAATGTCGTGCCGCAGCGCCAGGACATCGGGGGCGTCGACGGCCCGCTGCTTGTCCGGGAGGAGATCCTGGGCAAGCAGGTCGCCCGCACGGTCCCGCCGGGCACGATCCTCAGGTCGGAACATATCGTCCTGCCGCCGGTGATCAAGGGAGGGGAGCTGGTCAAAATTTTTGCCCGCAAGGGGCCCCTGGAGCTGTCCACCAGCGGTCTGGCCAAGACCGACGGCCGGATGGGCGAGACCATCCCGGTCAAGAACATCGGCTCGAACAAAATGATTCATTGCCGCGTCAACGGTCCCGGCGTGGTTTCCGTGGAGTTCTGACATCATGCGACGATTGGCATGCCCGCGCCATGCGCCGGATCGACCGGTGGCCGACTGGAGGCACCTGCTGTGGTTCCTGCCGCTCCTCGCCGCCCTGGTGGCCGGTTGCGCCCCGCGGACCCAGGAGGTGACCGCCGCCCACGAGCCCCTGGAGGAGCCGGTGACGGCCAATCCCAGGCCCCAATCGCCCGGCACCCTGTGGAACGGCGACGAGGGCAGTTGGCTGTCGGACGTCAAGGCCCGGCGGGTGGGCGATATCGTCACGGTGATCATCAAGGAGCAGGCCCAGGCCTCCAAGGAGGCCACCACCGACACCTCGCGCGACTCCAGCATCTCCGCCGGAATCTCGAGCTTCTTCGGCCTGGAACAAACCGTGGAGGACAAGACCAAGATCACGCCCTCGTCCATGATCGAGGCCAGTTCCGGCAACGAGTTCAGCGGCACGGGCAGAACCACCCGCTCGGAAAACCTGGTCGCCACCCTCACCACCCAGGTGGTGGAGGTGTATCCCAACGGCAATCTGAAGATACGGGGCGGAAAATCGGTGGCCGTCAACAATGAAAATCAGATCATCTACCTGACCGGTATTGTCCGGCCTTACGATGTCACGCCCGACAACACCATCGATTCCGGCAACATCCTCAACGCGCAGATCACCTATACCGGCAAGGGAGCCCTTTCCGACAAACAGAAGCCCGGCTGGCTGATGCGGATTTTCGACAACACCTGGCCGTTCTGACGGCCTTCGGGGGCTTCGGGAGAGACTGTTCATGCATTATCATCGACTCGTCAGCGCGCTTGTTCTGATCGGTGCGGCCTGGTTGACGGCGATTCCCGCCCAGGCCACCCGTATCAAGGATCTCGCCTCCATCGAGGGAGTGCGTGAAAACCAACTGATGGGCTACGGGCTGGTGATCGGCCTGACCGGCACGGGCGACGACATCACCAAGTCCGTGTTCACCAAGCAGGCCCTCATCAACATGACCAAACGCATGGGGCTGGGACTCACCAGCGATGTGTACCGGCAGATGAAAACCAAGAACATCGCCGCGGTGATGGTCACGGCGCAACTGCCGCCCTTTGTCCGGCCGGGCTCGGCCATCGACATCCAGGTCTCCTCCCTCGGCGACGCCTCCAGCCTTTCCGGCGGCACCCTGCTGATGACCCCGTTGAAGGGACCGGACGGCAACACCTATGCCGTCGCCCAGGGGCCGCTGGCGGTGGGCGGCATCTCCTTCGGCGGCAAGGCGGCCAAGGCGCAAAAGAATTTCACCACGTCGGGCCGGGTGACCGGCGGCGCGATCGTCGAGCGGGCGGTGGATTACGCGCTGCCCCCCTCGGGCGACATCATCTATCAGCTCCACGAAACCGATTTCACCACCGCGGCGCGCATGGCCGACGCCATCAACCATCGCTTCGGCGCGGGAACGGCCAAATCCGTCGATCCCGGCACGGTGAGGGTGATGAAGCCGGCGCGTTTCCGTGGCGACACGGTCACCTTTATCTCCGATCTGGAAGGCATCGACGTGGCCCCTGACGGTCCGGCCAAGATCGTGGTCAACGAGCGCACCGGCACCATCGTCATGGGCCAGGACGTGCGAATCGCCACCGTGGCGGTCTCGCACGGCAATCTCAACCTCGTCATCACGGAATCGGCCGAGGTCAGCCAGCCCAATCCGCTGGCGCCGGGCACGACCACCGTGGTGCCCACGACCACCATCAGGGCGACCGAGGATGCCGGCAATCTGGTGGTCATGCCCATGGGGGTCAATCTCGGCGAGATCGCCCGGGCGTTGAATGCCATCGGCGCCACCCCGCGCGACCTGATCGCCATTTTTCAGGCAATTAAGGCGGCCGGCGCGCTTCAGGGTGAACTGGTCATCCTGTAACCGACCGTTTCCCGCGCCGAATGTTTTTCCTTCACCCGGTCATGATATGAAAACGAACATCGACGACGCCAACCTGCTGCTGCATGCGGCCGCCCGGCCCCCCGAGACGCGACAGGCCGCCAGGAACAAGACCGCCCTGGAAAAATCCTGCCAGGATTTCGAGGCGCTCTTCGTGCAATCCCTGTTCAAGGCCATGCGCAAGACCGTGCCGGAAGGCGGGCTTTTCGCCAAGAGCAACGCCACCGAAATTTTCGAGGAGATGTTCGACCAGAGCATCGCCACCGGCATCGCCCGGGATCAATCCCTCGGCCTGGCCGAGCAGATCTACCGGCAGATGGAAAAAAAACTGCCGGCGGACACATGATTTTTCCGCTCTTTTTTGAAGAACTGTTTTTTTGGGTAAAGTTTTTTGCTGCCGCCACCGATAGAGTGTCAACAGGAAGGATCGTTTCCTGTCGGAATGGACCAGGATGGTCCGAACATACTGCAGGGAGGCAGAACAATGGTAGCAAACATCAATCAGAATCAGATCTCCGGCACGCTGCTCGCGTACAGGAACAGCCGCCTGGATGTGTCCGTCTCGTCCCTTTCCGGCACGAACGATGGGCAGACGGCCGCAGTTGACACCGTCAGCCTGCGCAGCGAATCCACCCTGGCCGTCACCTATTCCGGCACCATGCAGCTTGCCGCCGGCGACGAGGCCAGATTCGACATGCTGCGGTCCCTGGTGCTCAACCTGTTGCAGGAACAGGGCATCAACACCAAGATAGCGGTCGGCGACAGCACGATCGACCTCGCCGCCATCACCCCCGAAAAAGCGCAGGAGCTGGTGAGCGATGACGGCTATTTTGGCGTGGAGCAGACATCCGAGCGGATCTTTCAATTCGCCGTGGGTGTCGCCGGTGGCGATCCCGCCCGCATCGAGGAGATCAAGGCAGGGATCGACAAGGGCTTTGCCGAAGCCAAAAAGGCCTTCGGCGGCTGGTTGCCCGATATTTCGTACGACACCTATGACGCCGTGATGGACAAGCTCGACAAATGGGTGGCGGAA
The DNA here is from genome assembly GCF_000621145.1 of Desulfobulbus elongatus DSM 2908. GTDB lineage: Bacteria > Desulfobacterota > Desulfobulbia > Desulfobulbales > Desulfobulbaceae > Desulfobulbus > Desulfobulbus elongatus. The sequence continues at coordinate 104,327 of NZ_JHZB01000003.1, read as the reverse complement.
AACACGGCAGCGGCTTGATATCTTACCTCAGGTGAACACGATGACTGTGGAATTCTTTGGAGTGCGAGGCATGGGACAAATCGGCGGTCTCAACAAGGTGGGCCAGGCCGGTGACGCACAGAAGACGGGAAAGGGCGAAAGCAAGGACGGCGTTTCCTTTGCATCGGCCCTGCATGGAGCAGCCATGGCCCAGGAAACCGGCAAGACCGACGATGCCGCCCGCGCCGCCCGCGTGCAGGAGCTCAAGGCACAGGTCGCCAGCGGTCAGTATGAGCCGGACCTGAACAAGGTTGCCTCCAGTCTGCTGCGCTTCCTGGTCGAGGGTTGATCATGGACCGGACCACGGTACACGATCTACTGATGCAGCTTCGCGAAACCATCCGCGACGAGCGCGAGCACGCCAAGGCGCTCGACCTCGCCGCCATGATGGCGGACGTGAAGCGCAAGGAAGCCCTGATCCGGGCGCTCAGCGGCGTGACCACGCTGCATCCCGACGACCAGCAGGTCGCCCGGGAAATCCGCCAGGAAAACAGGAAGAACGCCTACCTGTTCCGGGCGACCCTGAACTGGATCCAGGAGACCATGGAATTCTTCGGCCGCAAGACCGTGCCGGTCACCTACGGCCAGAACGGGCTTTCGCAGAACACCCTCATCAACGGCCGCCTGCTTTCCGGCCGGATCTGATTTCCCCCTTTTTCCCTTTCCCGCCCATTCCACCCGCCATCGCGGCCGTGCCCGACCCCCATGGGCCGGGCCGTGCCGACCGCGGCCGACGACGTGCAAGTTTCTTGCCGTCGAGGCTAAACTCGCCCCCCGCTTCTGCCGATAGTAACATAACGTAACACGCAACAGTGTGTCGGCTGCGGCCCTTCCACACCGTTCACCGCCCGTCGCGGCGCCAACAGATCTCCGGACAACAGGGAGAAGAAACGCCTCCATGAGCTTGCTCAATGCCCTCAATGCCGGCAAGACCAGCCTGCTGACCAACCAGAAATCGATCGAGATCGTCGGCAACAACATCGCCAACGTCAACACGCCGGGCTATTCCCGCCAGCGCGCCGAACTGACGCCGATTCCGTCGATCAACTTCGGCGACTTCTTCATCGGCCAGGGTGTCACCGTCTCCGATGTCAGTCGCGATTACAGCCTGTTCATCAACCGCCAGCTCCAGAGCAAGACCGTCGAGTACGGCGAAGAGGCGGGAAAATCGAACACCCTGACGGAACTGGAACGCATCTTCAATGTATCCGAGGACAATCTCGCCTCGCAGATCAACGATTTCTTCGATGCGTGGCAGGAACTGACCGCCAACCCCAGCGGCCAGGTGGAGCGGGACGTGGTCATCCAGCGCGGACAACTCCTGGGCGAGGCCTTCGGCAGCATCACCAACGAGCTGGACACGGTGACGCAGAACATGAATACCGAAATCATCGCCGGAGTCGCTTCCCTGAACGAACAGCTCGCGGAAATCGCCCGGCTCAACGACCGCATCAGTCTCGTCGAGATTTCGGGGCAGACCGCCAACTCGGCCCGCGACCAGCGCGACCTGATCGTCCAGAACCTCTCGCAGACATTGGGCGTGCAGACCTACACCGACAACCGGGGCATGCTCTGCGTCCATCTGCCGGGGGGCACGCCGCTGGTCCTGGGCAGCACGGCGGCGACCATCAGCACCACCACCGTCGGCACCAACGTCAATCTCCAGGTGAACATCTCCGGCTCCACCCTCGACGTCGGCCTGGACAGCCTGGGCGGGAAATTCAAGGGCATGCTCGAGATGCGCGACGTCTTCATCGAGGGACTCCGCACCAGTCTCAACACCCTGGCCGTCGACCTGACCAGCGCGGTGAACGATGCGCATGTGGCGGGTTACGGCTCCGACGGGGTGACGGGGCGCCTCTTTTTCGAAGACATCACCGCCCTGCCTCCGGGCCAGGTGCCCAGCCTCAACGTCAGGATCGCCCTCACCGACGCCTCCCAGGTGGCCGCCGCCGGCAATCCCACCGCCGCGCCCGGCGACAACGAGAACGCTCTGCTCATCGCCCAGTTGGAAACGAGCCACAAAATGGCGGCCACCAACGACACCTTCGACAGTTTCTTCAGCCAGATGGTGGCCAAGGTCGGCATCGAGGCGGCCCGCAACCAGCTGGCCCTGGCGGGCGCCCAAGACGCAACCACGCAACTGCAGAACCTGCGGGACGGATATTCCGGGGTTTCCCTGGAAGAGGAGATGATCGATCTCATCCAGTACCAGCGCGGGTTCCAATCCTCGGCAAAGTTTCTCTCCACCGTGGACGAGATGATGACCTCCCTCCTTCAACTCAAGAACTAGCCCATGAAAGCGACGCAAGGAACCACCTACCGGATGCTGGGGTCCCGGCTGAACGATCTGACCACCGAGCTGGAAAAACTACGCACGATCGGCGCCACCGGCAAAAAACTCAATTCCCCCTCGGACGACCCGGCCTCGATCCGTCCGGTGCTCAACACCCGCAAGCAGATCTCCAATGTCGACCGGTATCTGGAGACCATGGGCAAGTCGCTCGACACCATGCAGGCGACCGACGGCCATCTCGAGCACGTGGAAAACATCATGCAGCGCGCCAAGGAAATCATGACCAACGCCGTCAACGGCTCGCTCAACAACGAAGACCGGACCGTGCTCGCCGACGAGTTGGCCAACCTCCGCAAGGAACTGCTCGATGCCGCCAACGGCATGGTGGACGGCAAATACCTGTTTGCGGGGTACCAGGAGGATACCGTTCCCTTCGTGGAAAATCCCGCCTACGACCCGCTCCTCTACGATGCCAACGATTCCTCGACCTGGCCCTACCTGTACCAGGGCGACGAAAACGCCACCTCTCTGGAGATCACCCCCGGCGAGTTGGTGGAAGTGAACCTGACGGGCAACAATCTCTTCTTCGGCACCACGACCTGGGACCCGGCCGACCCGACGAACAACAGCACGGCATCGGGCCGGTACGATCTCTTCCTGGAGCTCACCCAGGCGGAAGCGGCCATCCGCACCAACGACCAGGCCGCCATGCAGGACAGCCTGGGCGACCTGGAAGGCGCCGCCGAGCAGAACCGGCGGCTCCGCTCGCAGCTCGGCAACCGGGCCAGCCGGGTGGAAACCGCGATGGATTACCAGGAAGGGGTCCGCGTGGATCTCAAGCAGATCCTCTCCCGCTACGAAGACGCGGACGCCATCGAGGCGTTCAACGCCATCATCCAGCAGGAGACCGCCTTCCAGGCCGCCCTGAGCGTGACCTCCAGGGTCTCGCAGCTCTCCATCCTCGATTATCTCTAGGCGCGTCCAACCAAGTAAAACCGCTTGCCTTTCCCCATCTTTTGCTGAATACTGCCCGACACAGGAAAAATGTTTCCCGGGGGAGCCGTCCTTTCTCCCCTGGGAATCGGCCTGCCTTCTTTTCCCTTTCCTTCGGATGTCCTGATCCGAGTTTTTTACAGGTGCGACTATGCTGGTGCTGACCAGAAAACCCGGTGAAGGTATTATCATCGGCGACAATATCACGATCAAAATCATCGAACTGAAGAGCGGCGGCATCCGGATCGGCATCGACGCCCCCCGGGACACCAAGATCTACCGCCAGGAGGTCTATGATCGTATTCGTCAGGAAAATATCGATGCGGCGGCCGGTTGGGATATGACCGACCTGGATATCCTCAGTGACAAGCTTGCAGACAGGACGTTGAAAAAATGAAAACCATACAGACCCGTTTTGGCGAGGTGACCTACGATCCGTCCCATCTCCTTCATTTTCCGGAGGGCCTGGTCGGGCTCGACCAGTTGAAGAATTTTCTCGTGATGCCGAATAAAAAACAGGGACCGCTCTTCTGGATTCAATGCGTCGACGATCCGGCATTCGCCTTCGTCGTCACCGATCCCACCAATTTTTTCCTCGATTACCTCGTTCTTCCCGACGACAACGAACGCCGGAAACTGGGCATCGACGGCCAGGGCGCCTGCTTCGCGCTGGCCATCGTCTCCATCTCGGAGGAAAAGGAAATCACCCTCAATCTCTCCGGCCCCATTCTGTACGCCCCGGCAACCAACAGGGCCCTGCAGGTCGTTCTCGAAGACCCCCGCTACGACACCAGGACACCGCTGCCGAAGATAGAGCAGTAATTGTTCCATCCCCCTGCCTTCCCTGCCCAAGACCGCTGAATTGCGCCATTCAGCGGTCTTTTCCTTTTTCTGAAAATACTTCTTAAGTCCCGCGCCCAAACCTCCGAAAAGTGTGGCGAGAGACAAGCAGTACCGAGAGAACAGCTACGTTTGTATCGTTGGCCGAAGAGTCCGTCATTGGATGACCGAGGCTAAAAATTCATGGAGGAAACCATGGCTTTAACGATCAATACAAACGTCGCATCCCTGAATGCCCAAAGAAATCTAGGCCGTTCCCAAGGCGATCTCGCCACCTCGATGGAGCGGCTCTCCTCAGGTCTTCGCATCAACTCCGCCAAGGACGATGCCGCCGGTCTCGCCATCTCCGACCGGATGACCTCCCAGATCCGTGGCCTCAACCAGGCCGCACGCAACGCCAACGACGGCATCTCGCTCGCCCAGACCGCGGAAGGCGCGATGCAGGAATCGACCAACATCCTGCAACGCATCCGTGAATTGGCGGTCCAGGCGGCCAATGCCACCAACTCCGCCGCCGACCGGGCCGCCTTGCAGGCCGAGGTCAACCAGTTGAAGGCCGAGATGAACCGCATCGCGCAGTCCACCACCTTCAACGGCCTGAAGATCCTCGACGGCACCTTTGTGTCGCAGCAGTTCCAGGTCGGACCGAATCCCAACGAAGTCATCGGTTTTTCGATCAAGTCGATGGCCGCCGACGACCTGGGCCGCTATTACCACAAGGGCGTCAACACCACGGCCAACCAGGGGACCGGTTCCTCCGCGGCAGCGAACGCCGCCCCCGTGACGACGAACACGATCGCCGGCCAGACTCTGACCATCAACGGCTCGAAAGGTGTCGGCACCGTGACCTTTGCCGCGGGCTCAACGGCCTGGGATATCGCCAATCTGGTCACCAACTCGGCATCCATGACCGGGGTGACCGCCACGGCCCGCACCGAGGCGACGCTCAGCGGCCTGTCCGCCAATGGCATCGTCACCCTCACCCTTGGATCCGGCGGCAACACGGCGACGATCAACGCCGCAGTGAGCACCACCGACCTGAGTGAACTGGCCTCGGTCATCAACGACCAGAGCGGCACGACCGGAGTGACCGCCGTTGCCGAAGGCGATAAGATCACCCTGGTCCAGGCCGAGGGCAAAGATATTGAGATCAGCAACTTCACCCATTCGACCGGTGGCGCCACCATCGATGTCACCGGCGCCGATGGCAACGCGGAAGAATTGACCAGCGGCAGTACCGATTCGACCCGGGTGGCCGGCATCGTGGAATTCTCCTCCCAGGATTCCTATACCATCTCCTCCAGCGTGGCCGCCGGAGCCGGTTCGATCCTGAGTGAAGCGGCGAACACCAATATCATCGCCAGCTTCGAGGCGATCACCGCCATCGATATCAGCAATATCCAGGGAGCGAACGACGCCCTCAAGATCGTCGACTCCGCCCTGGGGAAAATCGATGCCCAGCGGGGCGATCTCGGCGCGATCCAGAACCGGTTCGAATCGACCATTTCCAACCTGCAGAATGTCGCCGAAAACCTGACCGCCGCCCGATCGCGAATCATGGATGCCGACATCGCCCAGGAAACCTCGGAGATGACGAAAAACAACATCCTCCAGCAGGCGGGCGTGGCCATCCTCACCCAGGCCAACCAAACCCCGCAGCTTGCCCTGCAGTTGCTCCAGGGGTAAGCGTTCTTCCATCCGCCAACGCCCTGGGAGCGCCAGCGCTCCCAGGGCATTTTTCCGTCGATCGAGGCATTCCATGAAAATCGTGACCTTTCAGTATAACAGGGCAAAAGCAGCCATTGCCCTGAATGATGGCCTGGCAACCGCCCATCCGGCACAGGCCCGTAGCGAGGTGACCAACACCTTCCTGGCCGGCGGCTACGCCGACCGGTTGCTGTGGGAGGAGGCGGCCGCTCTCAAGCCCGCCACACCCCAGGAATATTGCATCGTGGGCAACTGGCAATAGCCCACTCTTCGTTCGGCAGGACAATCTTCCTTGCCATCCCCCTTTCCATCCTGTAAAAATTCAACATCTTATCAAATAAAATTATCCTTGCGGCAAGCCGTTCACCGTATCGGCGAGCCGTCCCATGCCGACATGACCATCGCCACGTCTGTCTACCGCAACTATTCGCCTGCAGGCCAAGGCATCGGCGTGATGCCGCTGGTCGAGAACGCCAGGGTCCTTGAAATAGGATTCGGTTCGGGCGATTTGTTGCGGGCATTGCTGGCCCGCAACAACGAAGTCTACGGCACGGATGTCAGTGAACGCATCGTCGAGACCGCCCGGGAAAACGGTCTGGGCAATGTCTTTCTCGTCGATGTCAGCGAAACCCCGCTGCCGTTTGCCGACGATCTTTTCGATGCCGTCTATTGTTACGAGGTCTTCGAACACCTGACCAACCCGTACCGGTTGTTTGTTGAAATCCGTCGCGTTTTGCGAGCCGGCTGTCCCCTTTTCTTTTCCGTACCGTCCCAGGAATACAGCATGGGGTACGGTCCCGGCCGGCACACCTTTGTCTATCCGGGTTTGCTGGAACGCCATAATCTCGAACGGTTCTTCACGCAGATGTATTTCAAGATCGAAGCGTACCGCGAGAACGCCGACGGCATCATCCATCATCGGAACTATCGGCTGACCAACATGAAACATCTGGGGCTGCCCGATGTCATGGAGGTCATCATCGGAGACTACCCGGTGCCCACCCTGTATGGAGAAATACTGGACGCGCAATCGTTGGAGCAGGAAATAGACCGGGAGACACAGCCATATTTCGATGTGCTCGAAGGCGTTGTCCAAGCCGAGGATTGGCACTCCTTTGACAGCATCGCCGGGATTATCCTGCGCTATTATCCGGAACACTACATGCTGCACCTCAAAATGGCCGAAATTGCGCTCCGGGCGGAGAATAGGGAAAAAGCACGACATCTTCTGGGAAATATCCTGACCATGGCCGGCCTGCCCGAGTCCGTTGCAGCGGAAATCAGGATAACCCTTACGCATATATAATTGAATGGATACCATCAGCAGAAGTTTTGTCATCCCCATACTGCACCTGGACAGCGACAAGAAGTATAACATCTTTTCGTTGCTCGACGATCTGCGGGATATTCCGGGCGAGGTCATCTGCATCTTCAACAGCGATGCATCCTATCAGGCACTGTCCTCCCACGAACGAATCGATAAGTATATCCACAACAGTGTGAATATTGGCGTCAGCCGTTCCTGGAATGCCGGAATCAATATGAGCGAGGGCGAGGTGGTGTTCATTCTCAACGCTGATCTGCATGTCCGGCAAGAGGCGGTGGACCAGCTCGAACGTCATCTCCTCCATCTCCCCGATGCCGTCCTGGTCGGTCCGGAGGGTACGATCAACGATTATGCGAACCTGGAAATATTGCAGTATTTCAGGAAAGGCAATTTTGACCAACCCTTCCGCACCCATGATATTTCCGGGTTCTTTTTCGCCCTGCACAAACTCCGTTTTCTCGAGCACAAATTGCAGTTCGACGTTCGTTACAGCCCCTGTTTCATGGAAGAATGGGACATGGGCATGCAGATCCTCACCGCCGGTCTGGCCTGTTATGTCGTGCCGGTCCAAGAGTACGATCATGAATGGGGCATCTCCGGCGCCGTGGAGAATGTCCCGATCAATTACATGGGCCGGGTGGTCTACCGGCACGAGGTTCTGCAGGGCAACCAACGAAAATTTCTAGAAAAGTGGTTTCCACACACCAAGTAAAACGGCATCGCCGTCGGAGAACGGTCCCATGGACAGCCTCACCATCTTCCAGCAAGCCGCGACGCTGCATCAATCCGGCCGGATCGACGAAGCGATAGATCGTTACCGGCACGTCCTGGCAATCGACCCGGATTTCCCGGAAGCGCTGCACCTGCTCGGTGTGGGGCTGTATCAACAGGAAAAAACCCAAGAGGCGCTTCAGTTGATCGAGCGGGCCATCCTGCTCGCTCCTGATCAACCCGATTTTTACAACAACCTCGGGGAAATCCACAAAAGTATGGGCGCGCCGGGCCTCGCCTTTTTTGCCTATCGGCAGGCCCTCTTGCTCGACCGGTTCCACCCCCAGGCGCTGGCAGGGATCGAGGATCTGCGGCGCGAGCATCCGGATTTGCCCGTGTTCCGCAACCACAACCAACTGAACCAGGGAATCGCCCGGCACACCTTTCCCACCCTTGCCCTCAGCCAGGACGACGAACAATATCGACCCGACGCCGAATTGATTCAGCTCGTGCTCAAAGCGGCAAAATATGCGCTGCAAACGGACCTCGCAACGATTGCCGGACGATATGACCGCGAAACAGCGACCTATATTGAACTCTGGCCCGGCGAGCATTACAAGCTGCTGGCTGCCCTCGTCAGGCTTCGCAAGCCGCGACTGATCGTTGAGATCGGCACCGCATCGGGTGCCAGCGCCCTTGCCCTGAAAAAATTCCTCCCCAACAACGGCAAGATAATCACCTACGATATCGTCCCCTGGCACGAATATCCCGGTTCGGGACTGCGCGAGAACGATTTCGATCGGCAACTCGAACAGCGGGTGCTCGATCTGAGCAATCCGGTTCTGGCGCAAACCCAGCAAAACGATCTGGCCCAGGCGGACATGGTATTTGTCGACGCCGCCAAGGACGGCCAGATGGAGTATTTCTTCTGCGAATTCTTCGAGCGAATGGCGTTCGTTTCCCGCAATCCGCTGTTCGTTTTCGACGATATCCGCATGCCGGAGATGCTTGCGTTGTGGCGAGCGATCAAACACCCCAAGCTCGACGTCACCTCCTTCGGCCACTGGTCGGGAACAGGACTCGTCCTATGGAAATGACGAGTGCAAGCGGCATCCCGCCCCATCCGCACCCTGCCGGGCGTACAGGGTCACACACCCCGCTTCTGTCATGAACATTCTGTTTCTCACCGATGCCTATCCCAACTATGTGCCGGACCTGCTGCTCCATGGCCTCAGGAAGCTGCTCGGGCCGGCGGTGGTCGATTATCCCAGGAAGGAATGTCTTTATGCGGGGGTCATCGGGCTCGGCATCTGTCCGGAAGATCAGTTGGCCCGGGGCTGGTTTCCACCCGACGACGGCATGGTCGACCGCGAGGACATCGCGGACAAAATCCGGCGCGATTTCTTTGACCTCATCGTTGCCGATGTCCGTTGCCTCAACCGGTTCGGCGATATGGGATTCACCTCCCGTTCCCGGCTGGCCCTCATCGACGGCGAAGATGTTCCGGTGTCGATCCGTCCGGGCAATTACCTGGTTTTTCGCCGGGAAACCGACGGCAGCGACTACAGCATTCCCCTGCCGATGGCCCTGCCCGAGGAAATCAATACCCTGATCACCGGCTTCGACCAGGAGGAAAAACGGTACAGCATCGGCTTCCTGGGCAGCACCCAGGCGGACAACAGAAAGGCTTTCATCGAAAAAATAAGCAGTTGGTATCAGGACACCCTGTTTGCGACCACCAGCATCCCCACCGCGGATGACCAGAAACCGCAGGGCAGGGTCGGCCGCCTGGACTACTATCGCCTGCTCCAATCCTGCTATTTCGTTCTCAGTCTGCCCGGAGCGGGATACGACACCTTCCGGTTCTGGGAAAACGCCGCCATGAACTGCGTGCACGTCGCCCAGGCCATGCCGCTGTATATTCCCCATCCCTTTCGCGATACCGAAGACCTTCTTCTGTTCGACTCCGCCGAAACCCTGCGGAGAAAAATCGATGCACTGCTCGCCAGCGACAGCCATTACTTCGCCGTCCGGCGCAATGGACGCGAACATCTGCACCACCATCATCTGACCGATGCCAGGGCCCGCTACTTTCTCGAGAGATGCCGAGCGGCCTTCGGCAATTGACCATTCCCCCTGGACAGGAGAACACCGGCATGCATGAACCACTGAATCTGGCCCTGGCAAAAGGAAAAAATTTCGGCTGGGCCGTGTGCAGCCACTACATCGAGCAGGAACTGCGCAAGCTCGGCCTGCCCATCCGGATGGTCGACGAAACATCGCCCGCCGAACTGCCGGGAACGGTCTTCCATGCACTTGCCGACCGTGACCTGAATCCGCTGCACAACGTGCGGGGTTCCCGCAACATCGGCTATACCTTCTTCGAAAACGAACTCACCGGACAATCGCGGGACAATGCCGCCCGTTACGACCTGGTCCTCGCCGGCTCCACCTGGTGTTGCCGGAAACTCCTCGACCACGGCATCGCCAACAGCGGCACCCTGATCCAGGGGATTGATCCCACCCGTTTCTCCCCCCTGCCCCCCAAGGAGGACGACAAGCTGTTCATCGTCTTTTCCGGCGGCAAGTTCGAACTCAGGAAAGGGCAGGACATCGTTCTGAGCGCCTTCAGGAAAATACAGAAAAAGTACAACGATATCATACTGATGAATATGTGGTACAATTTCTGGCCGGAAAGCATGGCCATGTTCCAGCACTCGCGCCACATCATGTTCAGTTCGCAGGGCGACGACTGGAATGCGTTCATGCAGCACATCTACCGCATCAACGGGCTCGATCCCAAACGGATCATCACCCTGGGCGCCATCGACAACGAACGGTTGGCGGCCGTGTATGCGAAAACCGATCTGGGTGTTTTCCCCAACCGATGCGAGGGGGGGACCAATCTGGTCCTGATGGAATACATGGCATGCGGCAAACCGGTCATCGCCTCCCAGACCAGCGGCCACAAGGACATCCTTTCCCCGGACAACAGCCTGCTCCTGGACCGCCTGACGCCCTATCCCATTTACGACGGCAACAAAACCCTCTGGGCCGATTGGGAGGAACCCTCGGTCGACCAGCTTGTCGAGCACATTGAATATGCCTATCACCACCGACGTGAGATGGAGTCGCTCGGCGAACAGGCGGGCAAGGACATGCTCCGTTTCACCTGGGCCGATACGGCCGCATCCCTGCTGCACTCCATCGCGGGGGTATCGGCATCTCCCGTCGATCCGTCCGGTTCCGGGGAAGCAACGAAAAAGGAGGCACGATGAGAAGTTCTCTGCGAAAACGTATCCTGGTGACCGGTGGCGCGGGTTTTCTCGGCTCGCACCTGTGCGGGCGACTGCTCGCGCTGGGCCACGATGTCCTCTGCGTCGACAACTTCTTCACCGGCAGCAAGGATAACGTCATGCCGCTTCTCGGCAATCCGCACTTTGAACTGATGCGGCACGACATCACCTTTCCGCTGTATGTCGAGGTCGACGAAATTTACAACCTCGCCTGTCCGGCCTCGCCCATCCACTACCAGCACGACCCGGTGCAAACCACCAAAACCAGCGTGCATGGCGCCATCAACATGCTGGGGCTGGCCAAGCGGGTCAAGGCCAAAATTTTTCAGGCGTCCACCAGCGAGGTCTACGGCGATCCCGAAATACACCCTCAAACAGAGGAGTATTGGGGCCATGTCAATCCCATCGGGCGACGTTCGTGCTACGACGAGGGGAAACGCTGCGCGGAGACGCTCTTTTTCGATTACCACCGTCAGCACAACCTTCGCATCAAGGTCGCGAGAATTTTCAACACCTACGGGCCGAACATGCATCCCGACGACGGCCGGGTGGTCTCGAACTTCATCGTGCAGGCGTTGAAAGGCGAACCCATCACCCTGTATGGCGACGGCCTGCAAACCCGTTCTTTCTGTTATGTCGCCGACCTGATCGAGGGATTCATCAGGCTGATGGACAGTCCCGACGAGTTCACCGGCCCCGTGAATCTGGGGAATCCCGGAGAATTCACCATCCGTCAGCTTGCCGAAAAAATCATCGGCCTCACCAATTCCTCCTCACCGCTCGTCCATCAGCCCCTGCCGGTCGACGATCCCCGCCAGCGGCAACCGGATATCGGACTCGCCCGGCGGGCACTGCACTGGGAACCGGTCGTGCCCCTCGAGGAAGGGCTGCGCGCCACCATTGTCTACTTCGAGGACCTGCTGCGACGGGGCTTGGCCTGAACGCAGTTCGAGGTCAGGTACGGGAACGGAGGAAAAAACTCCAGTAGAGGTCCGGTCCGGCGGGCACGGTGAAGTTGATATCCAGCTCTTCCTCGAGCGCGAACCCCGCCCGTTCGAACAGACTGCACCACATGGATTTGCCCAATACGCTGTAGTGGTTGGGATTGCGTTCATGGTGACAACTGGTTTCCGGCGCAGGCACTTCTACATACAGCATGCCCTCTGGCCGGAGGACTCGTTTGAATCCGGCAAGGGTGAAATAGGGAAAAATCGAATGCTCGAGGGCATGGCGGCACCAAACGATATCGAATGAACCGTCCTCGAAGTCGAGAAACGACTGGTCCATGGCCCGCACGTCCAACCCTTCCTGCCCGCAGATACGCACATCTTCCCCTAAGGCGATCCCCACCGGCCGCAGGCCCGCCGCCAAAAACCTGCGCAAGGCCAATCCCTGGCCGCATCCGACATCGAGCACGCGCTGGCCCGCGGTTACCCCCGGTTTTGCCAGCAGGCGTTCAATCATCTGGGCCGTGATGGTGAGATGCGGCTCGGACGGCAACTCCGGGTAGACGTCCGACCGCAACTGTTCGATAAACTGTTCCAATCCACTCAGATGGTGCATAATGTCCTCTCCTTGAAATGGTTGGGGGCGCACATCCCCGGCAGCCGTCGACACGTCACTCGCGGCCCGACCGGTTCGTTGCCTGCCGTTGCCCGATATATCGTATCAGTTCTTCCACGACCGGTTGCCACTGACGTGGTGCGGATTGACGGATCAGGTGGACGGACGGATACCATGGCGAATCCTGCCGATCGAGGAACCAGCGCCAGTCGGCGGCCGAATGAAGCAAAACCACGGCCGGCCGGGCAAGGGCACCGGCCAGATGAATGGTCGAGGTACAGACGCTGACGATCAGGTCCATGTGGGTCATGAAGGCCGCGGTATCATCGAAACTGGCGATATGGGGCGAAAGATCGATGAGCCCCAGCGGGGGGCCGTACTGCCCGATCTGTTCGGTGGCATAGCCCATCTGCAGGGAATAGAACTGCACCGCATCCCGCAACGCCGTCAGGGGGGCCAATTGGCGCAGGTGCAGGGAACGGTTGTGGTCTTCGGCCTGTGCGGGATTGCCAGCCCAGATAATGCCCACCTTGTATTTCCCGGTTGGCGGCAGCAGCCGGCCCAACCGGACGACCGATTCCGGGTCGGCATGCAAATAGGGGCATGCCGCCGGGATGGTTGCCATGGTGGTCCCGAACACTCCCATCAGGCTCAGCAGGGACACCTGGGCATCCGCCCGTACAATCGCATAATCGACTTCATTCGCAGGATAGAGCCTGTCGATTCCGGGTAGCCGCCGCATCAGCGAAACCAGGGAAGGCTGGCAGGAAAAGAGGACTTTGGCATCGGCTTGATGGAGCAGCGGCAGGTACCGGCAGAATTGAATGGTATCGCCCACGCCCTGTTCATGGTGGACAAACAGGGTTTTCCCTTCCGGATTGGTGCCGTCCCACACCGGCCAGGGACCCGTCAGCCAGGACTGCATGACATCGAAGCGGGATTCGTAGCAGGCCAGTCCTTCCACCAGTTCCCCCTCGGCCAGAATGAGTTCGGCATATCCGAACCGGGCAGTGGAATCGCCGGGATCGATGGCAAGCGCCTTCTTGAAAACAGCCCTGGCTTCCGCCCGCCTGTTGTATCGCCGCAAAAGATAACCATGACAGTACAGGAAATTGATGTTGTTCGGCTGAAGGGCACAGGCCCGCCGGGCATGTGCAACTGCCTTGTCATAGTCGTGCAGGTCGGAATAGAGCCAGGCCAGGGAATTGTGGAGTTCCGGATGATCCGGGGAGCGCGACAGTGCGCGCTGAAAGTATCTCTCCGCCTCCTCGTATCTCCGCATCTGTCGCAGGCAGACTCCCATGTTGATGAGGAATTCAATGGAATCCGGCTCGATGCTCAGTCCGTGCTGAAAGGCGGACAGGGCCTCCTCGAACTGATTTGTCTTGATATAGGCGGTGCCAAGAAAACGAAACACCAGGGGATTGTCCGGCCGCAGCCGTGCCAGACGGACAAGAAACGGAATCGCGTATGACCATTGATTCACCTTGACCAGGAGATCCGTCAGGTTTGCCAAGGCCTCGACATGTTCCGGCTCTCGCTCCAAGACGGCCTCATAACAATCCACCGCGAATTGGGTGTTGCCGGCTTTGGCCTGCACCAGACCGCCAGCCGCCAGCAGGTCCGGGTGATCGGGAAGAGCGGCAAGGGCCCAGGCCACCAGGCTCGCGCCTTTCTCCACCTGATCGTGTTCGGCACAGAGGCGGGCCAGGCGGGCGATATAACCGGCCGTTTGGACCGAAACCGGTATCCGTGCCAGGGTTTCCGCCATCTGCTCCTGGGAAAGCGAGAGAATGACGCCTTCCAGGTGCCGCAGCTCCGCCACTTGGCCATTTTTCCCGACCGAAGGCACTCCCGGCGGGCCGGCCGGGAGGTGTCGAAGGGGCCGGTTCGCTGTTTTTTTCTCCTTGTTTCCTTTCCCTTTTGCTCTGGCCATAAACCCTCTGTCACGAATATACTGACAATTCAAACTGTTACATAAATACGATCCTAACAGAAAAAAAGAATCGATCAAGATTTTTTCCCTAAAGTCGGCAGGGCCCCCGGCCGATAAGCAAAGTAAACGAGGCAACCGTCTTTATCGGACGTTCGCAATACCCTCAAGCCAAGGAGGCCGAACAACACACACAACGAGCAGGAAAACGCAGTAAACGTTTCACTCAGTACCAGGCAAGGATGCCACTTAAGACAAGCCAATTCAATATTCATGGAGGAATATCATGGCACTTTCAATCAACACAAACGTAGCTTCTCTCAACGCTCAACGTAACCTCGGGGCAACCCAGAACAATCTGGCGAAGTCCATGCAGCGTCTCTCAAGTGGTCTTCGGATCAACTCTGCCAAGGACGACGCCGCCGGTCTGGCCATTTCCGACCGGATGACCTCACAAATCCGCGGTCTCACCCAGGCCGCCCGAAACGCCAATGACGGTATCTCGTTGGCGCAAACCGCAGAAGGTGCGATGCAGGAATCGACCACCATTCTGCAGCGCATGCGCGAGTTGGCCGTTCAATCAGCCAACGACTCCAACACCGCCACGGACCGGGCCTCTCTCCAGAAAGAGGTTGCCCAGTTGCAGCAGGAACTGGATCGGATCGCCACCACCACCTCGTTCAACAACAAAAAGGTGTTGGACGGTTCCTTTACCGCCCAAGCCTTCCAGGTCGGCGCCAACGCCGGAGAAACCATCTCCTTCTCCGTTGGCGGTACTTCCTCGACCCAGATCGGCGCCCATCAGTACAAGGCGGGTGGGCTCATTAACAACGCAAATGCCGCTGCCAGCAACACGGTTGTCGCCCAGACCCTGACCGTTTCCGGTTCCTTGGGCACGGATACCGTCAGTGTCGGCGCTGGCGACTCGGCTAAGGCCATTGCCGACAAAATCAACAATGCCAGCAACGGCACCGGAGTCAGCGCATCGGCCGTCACCTATGCCAAACTCACCGTTGGCGCCACCGGAGGGCAAAACTTCAAGCTCTATGGCAAGAACTCCACCGGCGAGGACATTTCCGCCAACATCACCGATACCTCAGATCTCACCGAACTTGCGGACGCCATCAACGCCAAGGCCGCCCAGACCGGCGTTTCGGCCGAGTTGTCCGCGGACAAGGGTTCCATCACCCTGAAGAGTGCCGAAGGCCATGACATTCAGGTTGATTGGGGGGCTGGCAATCTTGTTCTGCAGGGACTTGAGAGCGATGGTACAACAACGGCTGGTTCAACGTCGAGTCTTACCGCCGCTGGCTCCGTCTCTGTCGGTGGAAACATCACCTTCACGTCGGAAAAATCCTTCAGTGTAGGATCAACCTCAGCCACCACTATTCTCGACGCCGCAACCGCAGGCAGCGAGTTGAGTTCGGTGGGTGGGATCGACATCAGCAGCCGCTCCGGGGCCACCGACGCACTCGCGGTCATCGACAGCGCCATTGCCTACGTTGACGGCGCCCGTGCGGATCTCGGTGCCATCCAGAACCGGTTCGAGTCCACCATCGCCAACCTGCAGAACATCGCCGAGAACGTGACGGCAGCCCGGTCACGGATCCTGGATGCGGACATTGCCCAGGAGACCTCGAACATGACCAAGCAGAACATTCTGCAGCAGGCCGGCGTCGCCATCCTGGCCCAGGCCAACCAGAGCCCGCAGTTGGCCCTGAGCCTGCTCCAGTAACATCCTTCTTCCCCGGGGAGACCGGTTCCGGTCTCCCCGGGGCCCTGATATTTTTCTTTGTACATGGAGGTAACAGATGAATATCGACACCATGGGCGCAACCAACCTGAGCCCGCCCAGAATCAACGAACCGGCGCAACAGGTGGAACGCAAGCGGCAGGAGAGCCAGGTGCAACCGCAGGTCACTCCCGAGGAAACCAAGGCGCAGCCTGAAGAACTGCTCAGCCAGATCAAGGCCATCACCGAGGACGGCCTGTACAGCGTCCGCTTCGAGCAGGAGAGCGCTACCGCGGACCTGATCGTCAAGATCGTCGACCAGGATACCGAGAAAGTGATCCGGCAGATTCCCCCGGAAGAACTCGTCAACCTCAGTAAACACCTCAAGGAATTACGCGGCAACCTGATCAATACCGTCAGCTGACCGGCAATACGGAGATTTGAGCCATGACTATTCAATTCGGCGGCCTGGCCTCAGGGCTGGACACCAGCAGCATCATCGACCAACTGATGAGCCTCGAACGGCAGCCGGTTACCCGGCTCCAGACCGACAAGACCTGGCTCAACAACCGGTTGGCCGCATTCACCGAGCTGGATACCAGGCTCAAGACCTTTGCCGATTCGATCAAGAATCTCGGCGACACCGATTCGCTTCTGAAACGGTCCATCAAGCAGAGCACCAACGACTTCCTCACCGCCTCCGTCTCCAGCGAAGCGCTGGCCGGAACCAGTTATCAGGTGGAGGTCCTCTCTCTGGCGCAGGTGCAGAAATCGGTCACCGCCACCGGCTTCGCCTCCAAATCGGAGGCCGCCTTCGGCACGGGCACCCTGCAGGTCACGGTTGGCGACACCAGCCATTCCATTGAGATAACGTCTGAAAACAACTCGCTCGAAGGGATCATGCAGGCCATCAACAAGGCCAATGTCGGCGTGAGGGCAGCGATCATCAACGACGGCAGCGCCACCCCCTACCGCTTGTCCCTGACCGGCGAGGATGTCGGCACAACCTTCTCCTTCGACAGCAGCGGCCTGACCGGCGGGAGCAGCAGTCTCGGGGGAATCAATCTGGACGACGGCGCCGGCGGGGTTATCAACCCGCCCGTGCAGGCGGCAACCCGCGCCCATGTCCGGATCGACACCGTCGACATCTACAGCGACTCGAACACGTTGACCGAGGCCATTCCGGGTGTCACCCTGGACCTGGTTCAGGCAAAGGAAGGTTCCACCACGACGCTCAACATCAACCTCGACCGGAGCAGCATCAAATCGACCGTCCAGTCCTTTGCCAAGGGATATAACGAGGTGGTCAGCTTCATCATGGGGCAATCGGTCATCAACGAGGAAGGCGGCGGCGTTCTGGGCGGAGATTCCGGCATCAACTCCATCAAGCGGCACCTGCAACGCATGCTGACCACTCCTTTCGCCAATGACGGCGTCTTTGTCACCTTGTCCCAGCTGGGTTTCGAAACGCAGAAGGACGGCACCCTGACGGTAAACGACAAGACCCTTTCCGATGCCGTGGAAAACAACCTGGACAGCGTCGTCAGTCTGTTGGCCGGGGACGGCGACGGCAAGGGGATGGCCCAACAGTTCCAGGATTATTTGGGTTCCATGACCAACTCGTCCTCCGGCATGCTGAAGGGAAGAAAGGACAGCATCACCAGCAGCATCAAGCGGGTCGACAAACAGATCGAATCGCTGGAAAGCCGGCTCGAACACCGGCAGAAAACACTGGAAGCCCAGTTCACCGCCATGGAAACCCTGGTCAGCACCCTCAACTCGCAATCCACCTACCTGTCCCAACAGATGGACGCGCTCAGCAACATCATGAATTACAGGAGCAAGTGATGAACGGATACACCAACCAATACCTGGCTACGACGGTCAACTCGGCATCGCCGGAACAGTTGATGCTCATGCTGTACGATGGTGCCATCCGTTTCATCTCCCTGGGCGCGCAGGCCATCGAAAACGGCCTGGTCGACAAACGGGCCTACTATATCAACAAGGCATCGGCCATTGTCTCCGAATTCGCCGCCACCCTGGACCGCAACCAGAACGCCCAACTGGCGGACGATCTCGACGCCCTGTACGGCTACATGCTGCGCCGCATGCTGGACGCCAATCTGAAAAACGACACCGCCCCGTTGCTCGAGGTCAGGCAATTGCTCTCGGATCTCCGGGCGACCTGGGCGCAGGCCATCGACCTCAACAAGAAAGAGATGCGGGAAGCCACTGGAACCGAGGCCCCGGACAAGACCATGGCCACCTACCGGCCGCTGGTGGTGGCGATGTGATTATGGAGACACATGCATTGATCGAACAGGCGGCGGCACAGTACCGGCAGCTTGACCAGGTGGGTGTGGAGGTCGAGCAAGCCGTCCAGAACAACGAACTCGCCGCCCTGCCGGAATTGTGCGCGCGCCTCAATGCCCTCCAGGAACAGGCCAGGGCCCTCGACGCCGACCTGCTCGAATTGGTGCGGCGACAACCGGAGTTGCGGGAACTGGCCGTGACCGGGGAATGGCTGCGACTCATGCACGGTATCGGGGAACGCAACCGGCGGTTGATGCCGCGCCTGAAAAGCATCGTGGCGGTACAGCGCAATGAACTGCACACCTTGCGGAAGGGGAATTCCATGCTGCAAGGATATAAACCCGGGATTGCCCAGACGGGAAGACGCATTTCCTCGTCCGGTTGAACCCCGGCCTCTCCCCGCGCCCACCACGCGGCCGTTTTATTTCGTGTGGTGGGCACCGTTTCCATTCTTTTCCGCCTTCCCAAAAAATTCTTCCTTTTCCTGCGCGCTTATGGCAATCTAAATTAGATATCGTTTTCCAACCTCCAAGAGGGGTAACACCTTGCCATCATTGACGAGTTTCTTCCATTCCATCAAAGAGGGCATGGCGGTGCGCGCCGCTGTTCCCCTGCTCGGCCTGAAAGAAAAGGAGCGATTGCACTGTTTCTACGGGAAAGGAGAACCACCCGCATTCACCCTCACCTTTCCGGACGGCGTCCTCGCGCTCGAACAGGTGGATACCGCCAGGCCGTGCAGGGTGATGTTCGATTGCATCAACCAGACTATTGCTGTGGCCGCCTCCATTCAAGCGATCAGGGATCCATCCACCCTGGAACTCGTTGCCCGGGAAACCGTAACCCACACCCATGCCCGCAACTATTTCCGCGTCGATGCCTCCACCAAGGTTGCCGCTTCGCCGGTTGTGCCGGAAGAAACGCCGCGGGAAACGGGACACTGGCGCCTGCTCGGCGACACCATCGATCTGAGCGGCAGCGGGCTGTTGTGCAGTTTCGGCGAATCTCTGGAAAAAGAACTCAGGGTGAAGATCGAGCTGACGCTACCGACCCGGGACATGGAGGTCATCGTGGCGCTGGGCCATGTGGTTCGCTGCCGGAAAATAGAGGCGCATCTCTATCACATCGCCCTGCACTTTGACGAGATCGACTCCGAAAGCCAGGACAAGATCATGGCCTGCTGTTTCGAATTGCAGCGAAGGTATCTGCGCATGCGGGTTCGGCTGGAAAGCATCGATGCCGCGTGAACGGGGAGCAGGGTTGTCGTTTTTTCAACATGACAATATGGTCGCACCGTGTCAGGAATTCATGATATTCTAGCAAAGCTGAACGACAAGGCCCCCACCATTGTCGATCTTCCCGGCATCCGCGAGGAAACGATCCGCTGCAAGGCCCTGTTCGTCAAAAAAGAGCTTCCCTGCCTGGAATTGGTGTTCCCTCCCCGTTCCTGGGAGGCGGCTGATCTGAAGATCGGCGCCGACTGCAACCTGGCCGTGGAACACAATGGCCTGACCATCAACCTGATCGCCCGGCTCGACGGGGTTGTCCGGGACCGCCGTTTACGCTTCACGGCGCGGGAGCCTGTCGCGCCGGAATCCTTGCGCGATTATTTTCGGGTGTCGATCAACACCCCCATCGAAGCCAGCTATATTGCGGGGCCCAAGGAAATCAAGAACACCACCTGGAAACTGACCGGCACCACGCTCGATTTGAGCGGCAGCGGCGTGTTGGCGCTTTTTACCGAAAAACCGCCCAGCCACCAGCGCATCCAACTGGTGATCACCGTGCCGGAGGAAGACACGCCCATCGTCTGCCTGGCCAGCGTGGTCCGGGCATACAGAATCCGCAAAAACCGGTTTCAGGTCGCCTTCCACTTTGAAAACCTCACCCCCAAAACCAGGGATATGCTCATTGCCTGCTGCATGCAGGAACAACGTCGTCAACTGAGGGAAAACGTCCATATTCTCTGATACGGGCATGTGAACGGGCAGCAACGACGCCCTCACGCGGTTTTGTCCTCGCCGTGTTCCTGTTCGAGACATCGGTGAACGGTGGAATGCCGGCTCTCCTTGCCCTTGGGATGTTTGTTGACCGCGCGTTGCTGACGACGCCAGCAGAGGGGAATTCCCGTGGAACCTGTCACCCTGATCACCGAAGTCAAGCCCCCTTTTTCCACCCGGCTCGCCGGCGAACAGCACCAGCGCCCTCCCTTTACGCAGGGGCAGATGCTCCAGGGCACGGTGAGCGCCAAGGGCGAGGCAAACCTGTTCACCCTCGACATCAACGGCCAGCCGGTGACGGCCGAATCGTCGGCGCCCCTGCGGGTCGGGCAGCAGCTCGACCTCCGGGTCGTTGCGCTGACACCGCGCATGGAATTGCAGGTTGTCGCCCCCAATCCGGCCAATCGCTGGCTGGGCAACGTCCTGCCGCTGTTGGGGAAGGAATCGTTTCTCCTGCCCCAATTGACGGCCCTGGCCGACGATACCCGGCTGATGGCGCAGCTCGGGCCGGAAACCCGGGGAACCGTGCTCTTCTACGCCGGGCGGGGAGAGGCGGTCGGGACGCCCCCCACCCCTCTTCCTGTTCCTACGGTCATCGGCCAGCTTGCCGACTTGCTCGTCGGGAAAACTGCGGCTGCATCCGTTGGCCTGCAGATTCCCTTTCAGGAAATCGCCGAACAGCTCCAGCGCGCCAGTCGCACCGCTTCGCTCAATCCGAAGACAGCGGCGGAAGCCGTTCGACTCGCCGGCCTTTTTTCCCCCCAGGACGAGGGGCCGGACCATGCTGCGCTGGCTCAAGCCGCAGCATCCCATCGTACGGCGGCCGAACCGAAAGAGGCCGGGGCGCTCCTGGAGTTCATGACAACCCTGGCAGGGTTCAAGGCGACGGAGACGACGCTTCTGGCGCAACTGCTCTCGCTCCATCAGGCATACGGCTCCCTGCCGTCCGAACATCCCCTGCGGCAGTTGCTCGCTTTTCTGATCCAGACGACCAGCGAGCACGCCCTGCCCTCCCTCGTGCAGGGAGCGGGCGAACAGGTGCGCGCGCGTCTCGGCAGATTGGGACTGAACATGGAGCACCTGCTCGCGGGAGACAAGGCAGACGAGGCGATGCGCACCCTGAAATTCGCCTTGCTCGAATTGGCGCAGCAGGACGTACTGTCGGCCGACAAAGGCGGTGCTCCCGATCAGTTGGGACAGCTTCTCGAACTCTATCAGTTGGTCCGGCTCCGACTGGCGAACGAATCGCTCGTTTTTCTTCCCCTCCCGTTTTCTTTCCTGCACCAGGGATATGCACTGGTCGGGGACGACCGTTCCGACAGGGAGTTCGAGGCAACGGACGAACAGGACGGACGGACGAATCAAACCGTGGCCCTGCATCTGCAACTCGAAGGACTCGGCAACCTCCAGATCGACATCCGCCGGCAGGAGGGCCGAGTCGCCTTGCGATTCCTGGCGGAAAGCGCGGAAAAGGCAAAATTCATCGCCGGATTCCGCCAGGAACTGGAGCAATGGCTCACCAGCGGCGACCTGGAGTCGGTGCAGTTTCTTGTTGGCGCGCGGGAACCGATCAAGGTATTGCTGGAAAAAATCATGCCCGGCGGGGCCGGCATGATCGACACCAGGGCCTGAAGCGATTACGACCAAGGTGCGA
The DNA here is from genome assembly GCF_000621145.1 of Desulfobulbus elongatus DSM 2908. Classification (GTDB taxonomy): domain Bacteria; phylum Desulfobacterota; class Desulfobulbia; order Desulfobulbales; family Desulfobulbaceae; genus Desulfobulbus; species Desulfobulbus elongatus. The sequence goes on along the minus strand of NZ_JHZB01000003.1, from coordinate 81,923 downwards.
TATGGCTGAAGAGCGCGGTAAGGGAAAACGGGCGGTCGCCCTGCTCTATGACCCCAAGAAGGGGGATGCCCCGAAGGTGGTGGCGAGCGGGGCCAACCTGATCGCCGAAAAGATCATCGCGACGGCGGCGGCGGCCGGCGTGCATATCAAGGAGGACCCAGACCTGGTTGAAGTGCTGGCCAAAATCCCGGTCGGCGAAGAGATCCCGGCCGAACTGTATCAGACCATCGCCGAGGTGCTGGCCTTTGTCTACACGGTGAACAACCGGTACAAAACGGCAAAGGGTACGGAGGCGCCGACGGTGCGGTAAAAGCCCTCTTGCAGTGCCAACCTCTTGGTATCAAAACGGATTGAAAAAAAAAACGGTGGGGAAAAAACCCCTTCATATAAGCAATTTTCTGACGTATACTTTTGACAATTGAAAAGAACCAGCAAAGATCCCATTGAAAAAATTCATTTTTTTCATCATGAGCTTTTTCGGTGGTCCTCCTCTTTGCGGGAACACGATTTTTCCCAATCGACTCGACGAATGAGTTCTCCCTGAACAATCTATCAGAACGTGTACGAGGTTACCCCTATGAACTATGGAGTTGTTAGCCAGGAACAACTAGAGAAAATCGACGAAATCCTGACTGAAAAGCTCATTAAGATCGGAGTCGATTGCGTGATCATCATCGACATGGCCGGCAACATCATCACCGCCAAGGACAACGGGACGTCGAAATACGACGTCTATTCGTTTGCCGCCCTGGCAGCCGGCAACTTCGCCACGGTGGACGCCATGGCCAAACTCGTCGGCGAGCAGGAATTTTCGTTGTTGTTCCACAAGGGCTCGGAATGCAACATCCATTTTTCAAAAATCGACGATGAACTCCTGCTGATCACCATGTTCGGCAAAAGCATTTCCCTGGGTTTTCTCCGGCTCAACGTGGTGGAGGCCATCGACCGTATCAAGAAAATATGGGCCCGCGGCTAGCCGATGCCCTTGTTCGACAGTTGTCAATCAAACCTCCGTGTGAAATGATGTGAGATCAGTTTTAGGCCTCGCGGGAGAGAATTGTGAGCTTTATCAACCTCAGGGAAAAAATTGTTCAGGTGAAGATTGTCTATTACGGTCCCGGCCGTGGCGGCAAGACCACCAACCTCGAATACATCAACAGGAAGTTTTCCAAGCAGATCCAATCCGAGATGGTCAGTTTGAAGACCCATGGGGACCGGACGCTGTTTTTCGACTTTCTGCCGTTCAATATGGGACAGATCAAGGGATACGATTTAAAAATTCAATTGTACACCGTTCCCGGACAGGTCAAATACAACGCCACCAGAAAGCTGGTGCTCAAGGGGGTGGACGGCATTGTCTTCGTCGCCGATGCCCAGGAGCAGATGCGGGAGAAAAATATCCGCTCGCTCAATCAACTGCACGAAAACCTCGTGAGCTACAAGGAATCCATCTTCAAGATTCCCTTGGTGCTGCAATACAACAAAGTTGATCTGCGCAATCAGGGCATCCCTATCCTGCCGACCTCAGTGCTCGAGAAAGATCTCAACAGCAAACTCAAGGTCCCCGCCTTTGAGGCAAGCGCTCTCACAGGATATAACGTCCCGGAGACGTTAAAAAAGATTATTTCATCCACGGTTATTTCCATCCAGAAGAAGCTCATGTGATGGCCGCCGATCGTGGAGGTTAACAGCAGAGTCGGTTTATGAAAACATCGCAGCGTACCCACATTTCTTCAATGGATGACTTTGAAGATCTGACACTTTTCGCCAATGAGTCCTTTGATACTGGAAATGTCGATCTTTTTGAATTCACCAGCGAAGAATCATCCCCGTTGACGCGGCTCAAGTCCATCATCCTTTCCCTTGACTGGGAAATCAGCGACGACATCCTTCAGGAACTGGAAGAAGAACTGGACAATCTGCAAACCATGTGGCAGGGCGACAAGGTCGCCGAGGTCTACCTGCAGGGATTGAGCAAGATCGGTCGGTATATTCGCACCAAAGGAGCCTATGCCCACCCCAACTCCATCAAGCTGCTGCTCACCTTTTTCTATAACTTTGAAAAAATCATCTCGTCGGCCCAGATCACTGGCGAACAGATCACCCAACTGCTGAAAGGAGATGTCCGCAAATTCAAGATTCTGCAATACCAGATCAACCAAAGCGAATCAACACCGGCCGAACCAGCCGGGATTTCCGTCGATCCTGAAGAAAGCGCCATCCCGCCGGACCAGGCCGGTGCCGTGACCGAACAGGATGCCTTCAAGCAGTTGAGAGCGGCCATTCTCAGTCTTGACTGGGAGGTCACCGACGACAGCTTGCGGCAATTCAATGAAAAGATCGATGGAGTGCACACCAGGATAGCGGGCAACAAACCGGCGCTCGTCCTCGTTCAGGGGTTGCAGGTCCTGGGTGATTACATTGCCGACGAACGGGCCGAGTCCCATCCGGAATCGTTCATCCTCCTCCATTCGTTCAACGAGGCCCTGGAAGAGGTGACGAAAACCGGCGATCAGCAGTTAGAACAGGAGCACATCCAGGACCTCCTCGTTGACCGGATCAACCGCCTCAACAATCTCAAGATGTTGATTGCCTCGCCAACCGCCGCCGGGATCGACGATCAGAAGCTCGACCAGGTCTTCGAGGAACTGAGCGCCCCTGTCGCGGGAGAAGCGTCCGGCGACGTCCCATCATTGTCGGTTGTTCCGGGCCTTGCGGCAGATGTGCCGGAAGCGGTTCCGCCGCCGGATACTCTCGCCGCCTCGACCGAGGATCTGGCAGCGGAACTCGACACCCTTTTCGCCACAGAGGCGATACCGGCCATGGAATCCGCCGATGTGCACTATCCCGATGAAGTGCTGCCTCCGGAGGCCATTCATCCGGTTGACGATGAATTGGCCGACGATTTCATCGAATCCTCCTTGAGCAGCAAACGCGGGTTGACGCCGGCGTTGGCCGATGCCAACGAAACCTCGGGATTCGATGCAAGTGCCGAACCCCTTGATCTGCCCACGCAGAGCGACCTTGCCGAGCAACTGGATTTCCTCTTCGCCGACACCGGCACCGAAGAGGAATCGCTGGCCGATTTGGCGGGAAATGAGATTGGGGCCGACCCGGTCATTGCCGCCCTCAGCGACGCCGAAATCCCCGGCGAGGACAATGCGTTTGTCCTGGAGCTCCAGGAAACCGAAGAGATCGATGCGGGCTCACTCGACATCCAGAGCAAGCTGGACAGCTTCTTCGCCGGCGACGACGATGAACCGGAAGAATCCGGGGACGCCCTGACGGAGGATGCAACCGGGGACGACCCGGTCATCGCCGCCCTCAGCGACGCCGAAATCCCCGGCGAGGACAATGCGTTTGTCCTGGAGCTCCAGGAGACCGAAGAGATCGATGCGGGCTCACTCGACATCCAGAGCAAGCTGGACAGCTTCTTCGCCGAGGACGGCAATGAACCGCTGAAACCGGGCACCGCCTCTGAAACCAAAGTGAACGAAATCGAGCAGACCCTTTTCTTCAACGAAACGGAAAGTCTCCAGGCCGCCCTTGCCGACAGCGACGAGGAACAGGGGTTTTCCGAGGAAGCCGAAATCGCGGCGTTGAGTTTCACCCCCATGGATGAAATCGAAGAGAAGCTCGGTCTCTTCTTCGGCACCGATGAGGAAATCGAGGAGGAGACGCTCCCCGCCGAATCCGGGCAGGCGACGCCGGCGGAATCCTTGGGACCCGACCCGACCGCAACCGGCGATGTCGAGTTCGAGACCGCTCCGACCACGACGGAACCCGATGCATGGCAACCCGGCGGGGAAACAACCCTCTCCGGAAACCGGGCTGGGAGGGAGCCGGAGCATGTCGAAGCGTTCGACCTCGGTCTGACCGGTACCGAGGAGGAAGAACAAGCCGCACCCGCTCCTCCCGAGGTGGATGCACTGACCATGGCCCTGGAAGCCACCATCGCCGACCAGCCGCCCGCACCACCGGCGACGGTCGAATCGGCGGAGATCCAACTGGCGGCGCTGGGAGCGCTGCTGCCGCTGGTGGTCCGCACGCCGTCCCGCGACAATGTCGCCGAATCGACCGGCATGGTCGCGACTCTCAAACAGGGCGACTTGTCACCGGTGCAGCAATCGCTGGTGCAACTGCTCGAATCGACCCTGACCCTGCTGGTCCGGCTGCCCACCAAGGAACATGCGGCCACGGAACGACTGGTCAATTATCTGTACGAACAACTGATTGCCGAACATGGCCGGGCCGATGTCCTGCCCGAGGCCATCGGCCGTTTTACCGTCTGGCTGCACGAGGCCGGCAGGATCATGCCGATCGTGCCGGCGGCCAGCGGGCAGGAACACGAACCGCACTATGCCTACACGGCCAAGGAACTGTACTTCGAACTTTCCGATCTCCGCGCCTCCATGCGCGAGGAATTCGCCAAGTTACGGCACGAGATGGAACATCACCGCTAGCAGCGGCGCGCCATATCTTTTCCAGGCAAGGGGTCGGGCAGTTCCGGCCCCTTTTTTATTTCCGGGGATCGAACGCCTCCCGGAGGGCCTCGCCGATGAAGATGAGCAGGACCAGGGTGCCGACCAGGACCACGAAGGTGGAAAGCGACAGCCACCAGGCCTCGATGTTGGCCTTGCCCTGGGCCAGCAGTTCGCCGAGGCTCGGGGTCGAGGGCGGCACCCCCAGCCCGAGGAAATCGAGACTGGTCAGGGCCAGGATGGCACCGGACATGCGGAAGGGGAGAAAGGTGATCACCGGGGTCATGCTGTTGGGCAGCAGGTGCCGGTACATGATGGTCAGGTTGCCGACCCCCAAGGCCTTGGCGGCCTTGACATACTCCATGTTCCGCCCCTTGAGGAACTCGGCCCGCACGTAGTCGGACAGGCCCATCCAGCCGAACATCGACAGCAGGATCAGGAGCAGCAGCATGCTCGGCTTGAAGATGGAGGCGAAGATGATCAGGAGGTACAATTCGGGCATGGAGCCCCACAGCTCAATGAACCGTTGGAAGAACAGATCGGTCCGGCCGCCGAAATATCCCTGCACCGCACCGGCGACGATGCCCAGCAGCGTGCCCACCGCGGTCAGGGCCGCGCCGAAGAGGACGCTCAATCGGAACCCGTAGAGCAGCCGGGCCAGGACATCGCGGCCGCGGTCGTCGGTGCCGAGGTAGTTGTCCCGGCTGGGCGGCGCCGGCGTCGGCCGGTCCAGGCCCAGGTTGATCGAATTGAAGCTGTGCGGGTTGAGCGGAAAAAGAACAAAATTATCGCCACTGGCCAGACGCTCGCGGATATAGGGGTCCCGGTAATCGGTCTCGGTCTCGAAATCGCCGCCGAACACCGTTTCCGGATACATCCGCCACAGCGGGAAATAGTAGTGGCCTTCGTACCGGATGAGCAGGGGCTTGTCGTTGCTCAACCCTTCGGCAAACAGGCTCAGCCCGAACAACACCGTGAAAATGACCAGCGAATAGAAACCGCGCCGGTTCCTCCTGAACCGGATCCAGCGCTTGCGGCCAAGACCGGTTGCTCGCTCCGTCGTCGATTCCATGGTCATTGCCTGCCCTCGAAACTGATGCGCGGGTCGACCATCACATAGGAAAGGTCGGACAGCAGCCGGGAGACGAGCCCGATGATGGTGAAAAAATACAGTGTGCCCAGGACCACCGGATAATCGCGGTTCATCACCGACTGATAGGCCAAAAGCCCCATGCCGTCGAGGGAGAAGATGGTTTCGATCAGCAGGCTGCCGGTGAAGAAGGCGGTGATGAAGCTGCCCGGAAAGCCGGTGATGATCGGGATGATGGCGTTGCGGAAGACGTGCTTGTACAGGATCTGCCCCTCCTCCAGCCCCTTGGCCCGCGCCGTGACCACGTACTGCTTGCGGATCTCCTCTAAGAACGAATTCTTGGTGAGCAGGGTCATCACCGCCAGACTGCCGACCGTGGAGGCGGTCACCGGCAGCACCATGTGCCAAAGATAGTCCATGACCTTGCCCAGGCCGCTCAGCTCGTTCCAGTTGTCCGAAACCAGGCCGCGGAGCGGGAAGATGCTCCAGAAACTGCCACCGCCGAAGAGCACGATCAGGGCGATGCCGAGGACGAACCCGGGGATGGCGTAGCCGATCAGGATCACGGCGCTGGTCAGTACGTCGAAGGTGGAGCCGTCGCGCACCGCCTTGGCGATGCCCAGCGGAATGCAGACCGTGTAGACGATGAAAAAACTCCACAAACCGAGCGACATCGATACCGGCAATTTGGAGATCACCAGCTGGGCCACGCTCATGTGGTGGTAGTAGGACTGGCCGAAATCAAACACCAGGTACTGCCGCATCATGGTCGCGAACCGGGCCAGAGGTGGCTGATCGAATCCGTAGAGCTTCTTCAGCTGTTCCAACCGCTCCTGATCCAAGCCCTTGTTGCCCTGATACAAGCCGCCGGTGCCCATGGTCTCTCCGCCGGCGCCATACCCGCTCAACTGGGCCATCAGGCGCTCCACCGGGCCGCCGGGCACGAACTGGGTCACGGCAAAGGTGAGCAGCATGATGCCGAACAGGGTCGGAATCATCAGCAGGAACCGTTTGAGGATATACCGTGCCATCAGTGCCTCGCTGGACCGGTCCGGGCGCGTTCACGATGTCCGTGGCCGGGGCGTATCGGGCGGTATGCGTCCATGGGCATCAGGAGATTCTGATGCCGCCGATGAAATCCGACTCGTCGTTCTGCGCCCCGGTTTTCCGCGGCCGTTCGGCGACGCGAATCGGTTCCCGTTCCGGTTCCGGCTCAAATGCGGGTTCCGGTTGGGGAAACGGCTCCCGGATCGGATCGGGGTCGGGAAGCCTCGGGGCGGTCGCCGCATGGCGCGACCTGATCACCGGCGCCACCGGGGTCGGCACCGGTGACGCGGCAGGGACAGGCACCGGCACCTCGATTTCCCGCTCCTGTCGGACCGGCTTCTTCAGAAAGGCCAGCACGCCGTCCTGGAGAAGCGTCACGTTGATCAGCTCCCAGCCCTGCCCGCCCATCTGATTGAGGGTCTTTTCCATCTCCTCGTCATCGACATACTTGTCGCCCAGCAGGCCATCCTTGGTGAATTCAAAAAGAATGGTGCGGTACTGCCACTGCATTGCGTTCTCCTTTTCTCCGCCGCCAGCCGCCGCCTCCCCCACCGGAGTGGCCGGCTTTCGGCGTTGTTGTGACGTTCGTTTCAACTCGTACCGGGCATTGCGGGCAGCCAGCCCCTTCCCCCGGAATAATCAACCTATGCTCCGAAGTTCCTCGGCAATGATTTCGATACCCCGGCGGACCTCGTCTTCGTCCTGGGCATAAGTGATCCGCACGCACTCGTCGACATGGCGCCAGCCCGGCGGCAGCCCCGGAAAAAAGGAATCGCCGGGCACCACCACCACGCCCCGCCGTTTCAACCGCTCATACAACCCGCGGCCGGTAATCGGCAGACCGGGAAACCACAGCCACAGGAAAAACGCGCCCTCCGGGACATGTACCCTGTAGGCGAGCCCATCAAAACAGTCCCGGATACAGGCCAGGGCCCGTTCCATCCTGCGCCGGTAGAAGGGCTGGACGACCTCCCGGCTCAAGCGGATAATCTCGCCGGAACGGACGATATCGTTGGCCAGCATGGCCCCGAAACTGCCGGGCGCCAGGTTGACCACCGCGTTTGCCCCCGACAGCAGGCGGATCAGGCCCGGATCGGCGACAACGATGCCGGTGCGGACGGCGGGTAGGCCGAACTTGGACAGCGACAGGCACAGCACCATCCCCTCCTGCCAGACCGGGGTGGCGTCGGTATAAACCATCCCCGGAAAGGGCAGGCCGTAGGCGCTGTCGATGATCAGGGGGATGCCGTTTTCCCGGGCCAGGCGGCTCAAGCCGGCGATCTCGTCGTTGGTGAGCACATTGCCGGTGGGGTTGGTCGGCCGGGACACGCAGATGGCCCCGATTTCGTCGGTGATGGCGATCTGCCCGAAGTCGACCCGGTACTTGAACAGGTCGGCAGCCATCGTCTCGATCCGGGGCCGCACCGAGACAAAAAAATCGTCCACCAGGCCGAGGTCGGCATAGCCGATGTATTCCGGCGCCATGGGCAGGAGAATCCTGCGCCGGCCGCCGTCGGCCATGACTCCGGCCAGGATGTTGAACAGCAGGAAAAACGCGCCCTGGCTGCCGTTGGTCAGGCAGATGTTCTCCTCGGTCAGCTCCCAGCCGTATTCCCGGCGCAGCAGGGCCGCCAGGTTCCGCAGAAAGTCGCGTTCTCCCCGGGGCGGATCGTAGATGCCGATCAGGCGCCGCAGCAGGTTCCCATCCTCGCTGAGCGCACGCAGACGAGCGGCCATCACCGCCTGGATCTCGGGGATGTGGCCGGGGTTGCCGCCGCCCATCATAATCTTCCCGCCTTCCGCCAGGGCATTGCCGAGATCGTCCATCAGAGAGAGAATCCCGGCGCCTGCCGAAAATTTTTCACCGAATACCGACAGTTTCACGTGGCGACAACTCCTTATGTGCGCGAGACGGTTTCCTTTGCCCATATGCCGGCGTTCCGCCGCTGCCGGAAAGAACCGGGGATGTGACCGTGACCGGGAATCGGAAATTGTACCAGCTTCGAAAGAAAAAACCAGCAGAGATGTTGATGGGCAACGGCTCCGGGCCATGCCGTCCGTCAGGACGCCGCCCGAGGTGCAAAGAGACGGCAGGGCACGCCGGAAGTCGTCAGGACCACCCGCGACGGCACGTCCCGGCTCTTGAAGCCGTAGGCCCGGCATCCATGGGGCTGCCGGGGCTCATAGGTAATGAAATAATGACGGCAGGCCACGCAATTCGGCATCCTTCCCGTGCCTGGCGACTTCATCTCGCCCCCGTGCCCGGCATGCCGGTTCCGTTCCGTCCGCCCAAACCTTCACTCCTGTTTCTTGGGATAATCGAAGAACAGGAGCGTACCGGCGCCCACCGCCAAGTCTGTCCACGAACGTCCGGAGAACGCCAGGGCCACGATGCCGCCGGTCGGGATGTTGTCGATCCGCAAGCCGCCCAGTTCGTTGGCCAGGTCAGTGCTTTCCGGATTGTGGCCGACCAGCATGAGGGTGGGCACGCCGGGACCGACCGTGCGCACCAACCGAATCAATTCCGGCACCGAAGCCGCATATTGCGCCGGATTGCGCTGCACCTGCTCCGGCGGTATCCCGAGTTGACGGGCGTAATGGAGGGCGGTGGCCAGGGCGCGCGCCGCCGGGCTGGTCATGATCAGGTCTGGCCGGATACCTTGGTGCGCCAGGCGGCGGCCCATTTCCGGGGCATCGCGCTCGCCGCGTTTGTTCAGGGGGCGGTCGAAATCGCTCAGGCTGGCGTCCTGCCAACTCGATTTGGCGTGCCGGCAGATCAGCAACCGGATCGCGTCAGATTGCAAGAAGATCCCTGATTTCATGCCACAAACTCTCATAGGCGGCGGCCGCGGCCGATGCGGGAAGGGCCGCCGCCACCGGCTGCCGGTAGACGCCCATCCGTTCGATGTCCGCCGAGTACGGAATGACGGTCTGCAACACCCGGTTCCGCTCCCGCAGGGACCGCATCATCTCGGCATGCATCTTCTTGCGTTTTTCCACCATGGAAAAAAAGAGCACCACCTTGTCGGGATCCTGGCCGATCTCGTCGAGAAAGGCGAACAGTTGCTCCAGCGACAGCAGGGACAACGTGGTGGGAATCACCGGCGCCAGGATGCAATCGGCGGCGTAGAAAATATTCTCCGACAGCAGGGTCAGGTTCGGCGGACAATCGAGAATGATCCGGTCGTACTCCTCCTGCAGGGGGGCCAGTACCTTGCTCAACCGCTTGTGCGATTTCCTGCACTCGTCCAGGGCCAGGTCGATGTTGCGGTAGGAGAAGTCGGCGGGCAGCATGTCGAGTCCCGGATAATCGGTGCCCTTGATATTCTCCTCGATGTGGCGGCCGCCCTTGAGCAGCTTTTTCGCTCCGAACTTTTTCGGCGGACGGATCCGGAAATAAAAGGAGGCCGACCCCTGCGGGTCCATATCCAGCAGCAGGGTCTTGCCGTGGTGCTGCGCCGAAAAATAGGCCAGATTGACCGAGGTGGCCGTCTTGCCCACTCCGCCCTTGATATTGTAGACCGCGATGACGCTCATGCAGACTCCTGTCGTTTCCCGAAGAGTTCGTGGAACAGTGCCGTGGTCTCCTCGTCGCCGAATTGGGCGAACGCCTCGGTGAAATGGGCGCGCAACTCCTGCTGTTCCTGAAACAGGCTCTGCAGCAGGCCGCCGAGCGCCGCCGCCTGGTCGAGAGTACGCCGCGACCCGGCGGGGAGGGTTTTCAGGGTCAGACGAAGCATCTCCTGCTGCACCGAAAGATCGTTGAAGTTGCCGAGGATGTCCTGCAACTGCTTCAAATGCCGGACCAGGGTCTGCAACTCATGCCTGGGGTAGAGGGAGCCGAAGAATTCCATGGCGTAGCGCAGTTTCTTGCACTGGATGCGCAGGCGGTGCACCTCGGCATCGGGCGTGGCTGCGTCCAGGGCATGACCGTCACGCACAACCCGCTTGAACCGTTTCAGGACGATCCGGCCGGCCAGATCCCGCACCGGCATGCCGGCCAGGGGCGCCGGTTGCCGGTCGCGGCGCTTGAGGGTCTGCTGCCAGGCGTTGAGGGCGGCCCTGGTCTTTTTGGCCCGGAGGGCGCGCACCAGTTTCTTCTGCTCGATCTGCCGCCTGCGGGCCATCCCGGCGAAAAACTCCTGCAACCCCGGCCGCAGGGAAGGAGGCAGGCGTCCAAGACAGGATTCCTGTGCCAGCAGATAGACATCGAGATCGCGGGTGGGGCCGGTGAAGGCGCCCAAACGGCTGAATACCCGGCTGAACCGGTCCGAAACCGGACCGGGCAGGACCTGTTTCACCAGACTCAGGCCGGAGCGGGTGCGGCGGACCGCGACCCGGAGGTCGTGGAGAAATTCGGGATCATAATCGGCGAGCACGCCGGGTATGTTGCGGTTGATCGTGTCCAGCAGGGTCAGGTAGATGCGGGCCATGGCCTCGCGGGCGGTTTCGCCGCCGTCGAGTTCGAGCGCGAATTTCGGGCTGTAATCCAGGGGACTGCGCCCCATGGCCCGGCATCCTTCCGTGAAGCCGATCAGGGGCGAGGCGACCTCGGCCACACCGGCCTCGGCGAGAATACGGCGGACGTTCTCCTGGTCCCGGCCATAGCCGCGAACACCGAACAACCGGACCAGACGATGGGGCCGCTCACTGCCCGCGGGCTGCTGGGATTCGACCACGATCCGGGCCACGGTCTTGTCGTCCTTGTTGAGCAGGCGCACCTGCCGGCCACTCAAGTGGACTGTGGCCAACGGCAGCAGGCAGCGGATGCCCAGCACCGGCTCCAGCAACTCCCGCAATCCCCCCGGCGGAAAATCGCGGGCACGGCAGGAGGCCTGCAACTCCGGTCCCCCCTGTTGCACGGTCACCTCGCCGCTGTCGCCATGGTACAGGGTCCAGCAGGTGCCATGGCTGTGGAGCAGGCACCCCTGCTGATAGAGCCGCCAGTCGAAGGAGTCGGCATAGACCACCGTGGCCCCGTACTCCGGTGCAGACTCCAGCCCGAACTCGGCGGCCAGGGCGGCAAGCAGCCCCTCGACCGACAGGGAATCGGGCAACAGCCAGGTGTCTGCGCCGGGGTGGACCGTCATTGCGCCCCCTTAACTCCGGTAATCGGCGTTGATCTTGACGTAGTCGTAGGAGAAATCGCAGGTGTACACTTCGGCCTCGGCAAGGCCCTCGCCCAACTGCACCGTGACCGTGAACCGGGGCTGCCTGAGGACCTCGGTGGCCGCCGCCTCCTGATCCGCACCCAGGACCATGCCGTTTTCCACCAGGGCAACCGCGTCGAAACTGATGCCGACCCGCTGGGGATCGAAGGTGCATTCCGACCGGCCCAGGGCGGCGATGATCCGGCCCCAGTTGGCGTCCTCGCCGAAAAAGGCGGTCTTGACCAGGGCCGAATTGGCGATGGTCTGGGCCGCGCTCAAGGCTTCGCTCTCGTCGCGGGCACCGGCTACCCTGACGGTGACCAGCTTGGTGGCGCCCTCGCCGTCGGCCACGATCTCAAGGGCCAACTGCTTGAACACGCCCTGGAGGGCCGCGCCGAACAGGGCGGCCGCCTGCGGATTCTCCTCGTCGATCCAGGGATTGCCGGCGGCACCGTTGGCCATGACCAGCACCGTGTCGTTGGTGGAGGTGTCGCCATCCACGGTGATCCGGTTGAAGGTCTGCTCGACGCCGGACTTGACCAGCCGGTTGAGCACCGGGAAAACGATCTGGGCATCGGTGACCACGAAGCAGAGCATGGTGGCCATGTCCGGCATGATCATCCCCGAGCCCTTGGCCACCCCGAGGATCGACACCTCGACCCCGCCGATGTCGACCGTGGCCGTGGCCATCTTGGGGACCAGGTCGGTGGTCATGATCGCCCGGGCGAGCTGGTCGAAGCCGTCGGGCGAGAGGCCGGCCACCAAGCCCGGCATGGCCTGGGCGAACGGATCGAGCCGCAACTGCTGCCCGATCACCCCGGTCGAGGCCACCTGCACCAGCGCCGGATCAATCCCCAGTTCGCCGGCGGCCAGGGCACCGGTGGCCAGGGCCAGGTCCATGCCTTCCCTGCCGGTGCAGGCGTTGGCGTTGCCGCTGTTCACCAGCACCGCCTGGGCCAGGCCCGAGCGCAGGCGCTCCATGTCGAGTTGTACCGGCGCCGCCTTGACCTTGTTGGTGGTGAAGGCCCCGGCGGTCACCGCCGGAGTCTGCGAGAAAATCAATCCCAGATCAAGCCGCCCGGCATACCGGATGCCGGCCTGCACCGCTGCCGCCGAAAAACCTTTCACCTGCATGAAACATCCTGTTTTCAAATGAAGTTATCCGAAAAATCGTTCAAATCACTCTACCAGATAGCCCGGAAAAGGAAAACGTGAACATGGCGGGGCCGCGGTAATTTTCCTTGACCGTTATCGGGATTGATGCCACTTTACCCCCATTCGGGGACCGAATTCCGGTATCCCGCTGTTCCTGGACGTGAGTAGACCGTTGCACTTTCCCCTTCCTTTCCCTGCAGCCGGCCCCTGGCTCTTCAGGCCGGCAGCTGCTGACCGCCCGCGCCCCGTGTCGTCACGATGGAATCCCTGACCTGGGGGCTGACCAGCGTGCTGCTGCACGCCGACCTGGCCATTCGCATCGGTTTCTCCCTGCGGGTGATCATGCGCAAGCGGGCGCCCAGCGTTTCCTTTGCCTGGCTGGCGGTCATCCTCATGATCCCGTTCGGCGGGGCCCTGATCTATCTGCTCCTCGGCGAATACCGCCTGGGCGAGCGGAGGGCCGGCCGGCTGGCCAAGGACCGGCCGGTCCTCAGGGAATGGTCCGGCGCCCTGCGGGACATCCCGGCCATCGACTGGCAGGGGATCAATCCCGCGTGCCAGCCGCTGGATCTGCAGATCCTGACCACCACCGGCATGCCGACCATGCCCGGCAACCGGCTCGAGCTGATCGACACTGCCGACCGCTTCTTCTCCCTCCTGCTCGACGATATCCACCGGGCCCGCTCCAGTTGCTTTCTCGAATTCTACATTCTCGACGAGGACGGCCGCATGGACGAGCTGATCAAGGCCCTGCTGGCGGCGCGGCAGCGGGGGGTCGCCTGCCGGGTCCTGCTCGACGCCATCGGCGCCAAGCGGTTTCTGCGCAGCCACGCGGCCAAACGGTTGCGCAAGGGCGGCGTCGAGGTGGTGGCGGCCCTGCCGGCGGGCCTCATCCGGGCGCTGTTCGTGCGGATCGACCTGCGCAACCACCGCAAAATCGCGGTGATTGACGGCGAAATCGCCTATACCGGCAGCCAGAACCTGGTGGACCCGCGCTTTTTCAAACAGGAGGACGGCCTGGGTGAATGGGTGGATGCCATGGTGCGGATCACCGGCCCGGTGGTGGAGTTGTTGGCGGCGACCTTTCTCTTCGACTGGCTGCTGGAGCACGGGCAAAGCCCGACCAAGTACCGGGGCATCACCGGCATCCGCCCGGTGGCGCCGGCCGGCGAGGCCCTGGTGCAACTGGCTCCCTCCGGCCCCGGCTACGGCGAGGACACCATCCACAACCTTCTGCTCACCGCCATTTACGCCGCCCGGCTGGAACTGATCCTCACCACGCCCTATTTCGTGCCGGACAACGCCATTTTGGCGGCGCTGCGGTCCGCGGCCCAGCGGGGGGTCGCTGTCACCATCATCATCCCGGAGAAAAACGATTCCCGTCTGGTCCACTACGCCAGCCGGGCCCGGTTCGACGCCCTGAGCCAGGCCGGGGTGCGGATCATGGCCTTCCACGGCGGCCTGCTGCATACCAAAAGCATCACCGTGGACAACAATTTCTGCCTGCTGGGATCGGTCAACCTCGACATGCGCAGCTTCTGGCTCAATTTCGAGATGACCCTGGTGATCTACGACCACGACTTCACCGACCGGGTCAGGGGCCTGCAACACCGCTACCTCGCACAGGCCCGCGAGCACGATGCCGCCGCCTTCGCGGCCCGTCCCTACCGGCAAAGATTCCTGGAAAACGTCGCCCTGCTCCTGGGGCCGCTGCTGTAGCCCGCAGCGGGGAAATTCGGAGCCATGGCCCCATGCGCCCCGGCCAGCCACACCATGCGTGACCATCGACCATGAACATCCTCGTCATCAGCGACATCCACGGCAACTATCCGGCGCTTGCCGCCGTCAGCCAGGCGGCGGCCCCGTTCGACTGCGCCCACATCCTCAACTGCGGCGACTCCCTGGTCTACGCGCCCTTTCCCAACGAGACCCTCGACTGGCTGCGCCGCCACCAGGCCTTTTCCATCCGGGGCAACACCGACGACCGGGTGATCAAGCTGCTCAAGGGCAAATCGTTCAAAAAGCCGTCCAAGCCGGAAAAACGCATCATGTACACCAGGACCGCGGCGGCGCTCACGGCTGAGAACCAAAGCTATCTTCTGGAATTGAAAAAAAAGAAAATCCTGCGTCTCGGCCAGGCCTTCATCGGCCTGTTCCACGGCAGTCCGGCCGACCACGAGGAGTTTCTGTCCGCCGACACGCCGGACAAGCGCTTCAAGGAACTGGCCAGGGAGACCTCCTGCGAGGTGGTGCTCACCGGCCACTCCCATTCGCCCTACCACCGGCGGGCGGGCGGCGTCCACTTCATCAATCCCGGCTCGGTGGGGCGGATGATGGACGGCCGGCCCGATGCCTCCTTCGCCATCCTCCGCCTGGACAACGGCCGGATCGAGGTCGACCTGCACCGCTGTCCCTACGACGTCGAGGCCGTGGTCAGGGCGATCTGCGACCATCAACTGCCGCCCATCTACGGCGAGATGTTCCGGACCGGCAGCAAGCGCGTCGAATGAGGTACCGCCCCGGTTACCTGCCGCCGGCCGCGCGGCAGGCCTCCTCCAGTCGCAGCATGACGTAGGCCAGGGCCTCCTCGGTGCAGGCGTCGAGATCGAAGCACACGGCGTCCTCGCCCTGCAAGCCACCGGGGACGAACGCTCCCCGTTCCTCGGGATCGGTGATCATGTCGGCAAAGAAACAGACCGACAGCCAGCGCGGCTGGTCCTCGATCACGTCGACCATGACGAAAAGCGACCGACCGTGTCCCGGCACCGCGGCGCGGAGCGAAGAGGTCACCCCCGGCCGGGGATGAAAGCTGAGAACCACCGCATCTCCCATGCCGGCGAGCACCCCGTGCAGCCGGAGGAACCCCTGTTTGTTGCCGTCCGGGCTCTCCGCCCAGGTATCGACGAACGCCTCGATCGCTGCTGTCACTTCGTTCATTGTTTGTTCTCCCGCTTTGATGTCTGCCGGCCGCGGGCACCGGCAGGGCTTGTATTGTCCGCGGACCGTTCCGGTCAGCCTTGGAGCCCGCTGTTGTTCGATAGTACCGCACCGCTTGGCCGAGGCAACGGCAAAAAAAAAACGACCAGGCCGCCCGCCGCTGTGGGGCCGTGCCGGCGCGAAATGCAAAAGGCCGTCAACCCAACGCGGGGCTGACGGCCGGAAGACCAGGGCAGCAGCGACGCCTCAGACGTTCGCGCCGCAGCATTTCTTGTATTTTTTCCCGGAGCCGCAAGGACAGGGCGCGTTGCGGCCGATCTTGTCCTCGACCCGCTGGATGGGGTGGTGTTTGGCCTCGGCGGCATCCTCGGCACTGGAGCGCTTGGCCTCGGCCAGTTCCCGCTCGCGTTGCTGCCGTCGCTCTTCCTCCAGCCGGGCCAACTCGTCCTCCTGGACCAGCTGGATGCGCATCAGGTTGGCGATGGTGTGCAGCTTGATCGCGCCGATCAGATTGCGGAACAAATTGAAACTCTCCCGCTTGTACTCGTTGAGCGGATTCTTCTGGCCGTAGCCCCGCAGGCCGATGCCCTCCTTGAGATGATCCATGTGGAGGAGATGCTCCTTCCACAGGGTATCGACCATCTGCAGCAGCACCATCCGTTCGAGCTGGCGCATCTGCTCCACGCCGTTGCGGGCTTCCTGGAGGGCATAGGCCTCGTCCACGGCCTGCCGCAGCTTCTCGGCAAAGGCGGCGGAGTCGAGTTCGTTCCGTTCCTCCTCCGGCCAATCGAGCTGCAGGTCGAAGGCCTGGCCCACCCGTTCCCCGATGGCGGACCAATCCCACTCCTCGGCCGACATTTTCGCCGGGGCGCAATCCGCCACCACCTGGTCGACCAGCTCGGCGATCATGTCGGTGATGATCGGCTGGATGTCGTCGCCTTCGAGCACCTCGCGCCGCTGGCTGTAGATGACCTCGCGCTGCTTGTTCATGACGTCGTCGTACTCGAGCAGGTGCTTGCGGATGTCGAAGTTGTGCCCTTCCACCTTGCGCTGGGCGTTCTCGATGGCCCGGCTCACCATCGAGTGCTCGATGGGCTCGTCCTCCTCCATGCCCAGCTTGTCCATGATCGACCGCAGCCGGTCGGAGCCGAAAATGCGCAGGAGGTCGTCCTCGAGCGAAAGATAGAAGCGGGACGTGCCCGGATCGCCCTGGCGGCCGGAACGGCCGCGCAACTGGTTGTCGATGCGGCGGCTCTCGTGGCGGCCGGTGCCGAGGATGTGCAGCCCGCCCAGCTCGCGCACGCCTTCGCCGAGCTTGATGTCGGTACCGCGGCCGGCCATGTTGGTGGCGATGGTCACCCGGCCCTTCTGCCCGGCCTCGGCGACGATCTCGGCCTCGCGCTCGTGCTGCTTGGCGTTGAGGACCTCGTGCGGGATGTTCTCCTTGGCAAGCATCTTGGCGATCTTCTCGGAGACGTCGATGGAGATCGTGCCCACCAGGATCGGCTGGCCCTTCTCGTGCAGTTCCTTGATTTCCCTAACGATGTTGCGGTATTTCGCGGCCTGGTTCTTGTAGATGACGTCGGCGTAATCCTTGCGGATCATCTTCTGGTGGGTGGGAATGACCACCACGTCGAGGTTGTAGATCTTCTTGAATTCGGGTGCCTCGGTGTCGGCGGTGCCGGTCATGCCCGCCAGCTTCTTGTACATGCGGAAATAGTTCTGGAAGGTGATCGAGGCCAGCGTCTGGTTCTCCCGCTCGACCTTCACGCCTTCCTTGGCCTCCAGGGCCTGGTGGAGCCCGTCGGAGTAGCGGCGGCCCTCCATGGTGCGGCCGGTGAACTCGTCGACGATGATCACGGCGCCGTTCTTGACGATGTAGTCGACATCGCGCTTGAACATGAAGTGCGCCTTGAGCGACTGGTTGACATGGTGCAGGTAGTTGATGTTGCGCGGATCGTAGAGGTTGTCGACTTCCAGGAGCTGCTCGGCCAGCACCACGCCCTCGTCGGTGAGCATGATCTGCCGGGATTTTTCCTCCTTGGTGTAGTGCTCGTCGGCCTTGAAATGGCGCATGATCCGGTCGACCTTGAGATAGAGGTCGGTCGACATGTCCGCCGGGCCGGAAATGATCAGCGGGGTCCGGGCCTCGTCGATGAGGATGGAGTCGACCTCGTCGACAATGGCGTAGGCAAAGCCGCGCTGGCAGAAATCCTTCAGCGAGAACTTCATGTTGTCGCGGAGATAATCGAAGCCGAACTCGTTGTTGGTGCCGTAGGTGATGTCGGCTCCATAGGCCTCGCGCCGCTGCTCGTCGTTCAACTCGTGGAGGATGCAGCCGGTGGTCAGGCCGAGGAAGCGGTAGACCTCGCCCATCCACTGGACGTCGCGGCGGGCCAGGTAATCGTTGACCGTGACCACGTGCACGCCCTGGCCGGCCAGGGCGTTGAGGTAGACCGGCGCGGTCGAGGTCAGGGTCTTGCCCTCGCCGGTCTTCATCTCGGCGATCTTGCCTTCATGCAAAACGATGCCGCCGAGCAGCTGGACATCGTAATGGCGCTCGCCGAGCACCCGTTTGGCCGCCTCGCGGACCACGGCAAAGGCTTCGGGCAGCAACTGGTCCAGGGTCTCGCCCTGGGCGATCCGCTCCTTGAACTCGACCGTCTTGGCGGCCAGCTCGGCGTCTGAAAGCGGCTCGACCGAGGGTTCCAGCTCGTTGATCTTCTTGACGATCTTGCGGTATTGCTTGATCATCCTGTCGTTCTTGCTGCCGAATATCTTGGCAAGTACCTGTCCAACCATTACGGTTCCCCCAATAAGGGTTTGATTGTTGAAAAATGACCGGCGGCCGGGCCCCGGTCACGACCGGCCGGCCAGGCCGGTGCGGATCAGGGCATCCTCGTCGCAGTCGGGAAATTTGGCGCAATGGATGCAGTCGCTCCAGATCTTGTGCGGCAGGTCCTGCTTGTCCCGGTCGACAAAGCCGAACTTGCGGAAAAAAGGGGCCTGGTAGGTGAGCACGAACACCCGGTCGATCGAAAGGCTCCTGGCCTCGTCCAGGCAGGATTCGACCAGCAGGGCGCCGATGCCGCGTTTCTGCCGTTCCTCGGCCACCGCCAGCGAGCGGATCTCCGCCAGATCGTCCCAGCAGATGTGCAGGGCGCAGATCCCGTACACGGTCCCGTCTTCCTCGTAGACGATGAAATCGCGCAGATGGTCGTAGAGGGAGCTGATCGAACGGGGCAGCATCAGGCCCTTGTTGGCAAAGGTGGTGAGCAGGGCATGGATGGCCCGGACATCGCCCATGCGGGCGGGACGGATCCTGCCCGCTTTCGTGTCACGCCGCTGTACAGACGCCATACGTCCTCCCTCTTCTCGGGTATGCCGGACGACCGGTTACAGGCCGGCTCGAGGCGGTTGAGCCGTTTGTGGGGGTGCGACCGTCAGGGCGCGGTACAGCCACCAGTTGCCCAGACCGGTCGCCATGCCGATGAGCAGCAGGAAGAACACCCGGAGCGTCGAGCCGGGTGCGAGCAGCAGCAGCAGGACCAGGGCAACGGCCGCGCCGTAGGCGGCGCCGGATACCACGGTCAGCCCGGCCGGCGGCCATTCGGGATACCTCCGCGTCAGCAGCCCGGTCACCGGCCGGGCCACGGCAAAAAAACAGCCGTAGGAGCAGAGCAGCAGGGGCAGGAATCCGTACACCCCCCAGGTCACCAGGGTTTTATGCAGTCCCAGGCCCTGCGGCAGCACCCCGGACCTGATCAAAACCAGGGTCGCCACGGTGATGCCATGGGCCAGCAGCACAAAAATCAACGGCGCCGCAGCCGGTACATAGATCACCAGATGCTTTCTGAGATGCCGACCGATGGCCCCGCGCAGCGCCGACACCGGAGAAATCCGCGCCCGTCGCGGGCTGCGGCGGTTTCTTCTGTTGTTCATTGCTGACGACGACATGACGGCATGGGGCGGCTAGGGCGCCGGGGTTCGTTGCTGCCGTTTCCGGAAACCGTCCTCTTCCACGGGTCCGGACGGCAGCGGTTGGGGCGATTCGGCCCCCGGCACCGCTTGCACGGGCCGGGGTGGCAGGAGAATGGTTTGTCCCGCCCAGACACCGAGCAGGAACATCCACAAAAAAAGACAAAAACAGACCACCACCAGGCCGAACATGCCGCGCCAGCCGAGCTCGATGCGAAAGGGCTTGGGCCTGGCCTCGGCCGGCGGCCGGACGTTTTGCCTAAACAGTCCCACGGCTTCCCGGGATGGACCCGGCGAACTCGGACCGTGCTCCGCTGCCGACCGCCACGCACGGGCGCACGGGGTAATGTGTAAGGAATTCGCCGGGAAAAGCAAGTGCGGCACGCAAAAAAAACATGCCCGCAGCCATCATGGTCACATGCTCTCCGGCGCCGTCAACCCGACCAGATGCAGACCGTTGCGGAAGACCCGCCGCAGGCCGCCGCACAGGGCCAAGCGGGCCGCCGTCAGTTCGCGGTCGCCGGTCAGCACCTTGTGCTTGTTGTAGAATCCGTGGAAATGCGCGGCCAGGTCCATCAGGTAAAAAATCACCCGATGGGGGGCCAGATCGGCCGCGGCCCCGGCCACCATGGCCGGATAATCGGCCAGGGCCTTGAGCAGGGCATGCTCCTCGGGTTCGACCAGGCGCGCCAGCGTCTGCGCCGCCAGATCGGCCGCGCCGCCCTGTTCCGCCGCCATTTTCTCGATGCTGCACAGGCGGGCGTGGGCATACTGGACGTAATAGACCGGGTTTTCCTGGCTCTGCTTTTTGGCGAGATCGAGGTCGAACTCGATCAAGCTGTCCGGCTTGCGCATGAGGAAGAAAAAGCGCAGGGCGTCGGGCCCGACCTCGTCCACCAGTTCGTCCACGGTGACAAAGGTGGCCTTGCGGGTCGACATCTTCACCTGCCTGCCGTCGCGCAGCAGGGTGACGAACTGGTAGAGCACCACGGTGATGCGGGAATCGTCGTAACCGAGCGCCCGGACTCCGGCGAGCACGTCGGGCACGGTGGCGATGTGGTCGGAGCCGAACACGTTGACCATCCAGTCGTAGCCGCGCTTGAACTTGTCGCAGTGGTAGGCGATGTCCGGCAGTCGGTAGGTGGGTTCGCCGCTGCTCTTGATGATCACCCGGTCCTGCTCCTGCCCCATCTCGGTGGTCTTGAACCAGGTGGCGCCTTCCTTTTCGTACACCAGCCCCTTGGCGCGCAGGGCATCGACCACTTCATAGATCCGGCCGTCCTCGTAGAGGGTGTGCTCGTTGAAATAGGTGTCGAAGCCGATGCCGATCCGCTTGAGGGTGGCATCGATGTCGGCGAAGATGGCCTTCTGGGCGCGATCCTTGAACACCGCCACCTCGGCCTCTTTGAAGCCGTCGCCGGCATCGGCGATCATCGACCGGGCGATGTCGTAGATGTAGTCGCCCTGGTAGCCGTCCTCGGGAAAGGTGTTGGGCAGGCCGAGCAGCTCCAGGTAGCGGGCCCTGGTCGACTCGCCGAGCACGCGCATCTGCCGGCCGGCGTCGTTGAAGTAGTATTCCCGCTGGACCGCGTAGCCGCCCGCTTCCAGCACCCGGGCAATGGCGTCGCCGAGCACGGCGTTGCGGCCGTGGCCGACGCTCAGCGGGCCGGTGGGATTGGCGCTGACGAACTCCACCAGCACCCGGCGGCCGGCGCCGGCATCGGAGCGGCCGAATTGTTCGTCCCCGGCGTAGATCGGCGCCAGCACCGTGGCCCAGATCGCCTTGTCGAGCAAGAGGTTGATGAAGCCGGGTCCGGCGATCTCCACCTGGGCGATCATCGGCTCGCGGCCGAGCAGTTCCGCCATGGGCGCGGCCAGATCGCGGGGTTTGCGCTTGTCGATGCCGGCGGCCACCATGGCGAAGTTGGTGGAAAAATCCCCCTGTCCCTCGCGCTTGGGCACCTCGATGCTGTACCGGCCCTCGGCGGCGCCGCTCCACAGGCCCTGCCGCACGCCTTCGGCGAAGCAGCGCTCGACCATGGCTTTTATCTGTGACTTGATCATGACTGTTGTCTCTTCTCCCAGAGGCGGTTGCCGCCCTAATCGACCATGACCCGCGGGTTCAGTTGCCCGAACAGGCACAGCACCTCGTAGCTGATGGTGTCCATCCAGCCGGCGATCTCGTCGGCGCCGATCTCCTCCTGCCCCTGCCGGCCCAGGAGCACGACCTCATCGCCCACCTTGGGTTCGGGCAGATCGGTGACGTCGACCAAGGTCAGGTTCATCGAAATCCGGCCGACCACCGGCGCGCGGCGGCCGCCGACCAGCACCTCGGCCCTGTTGGTGAGGGTGCGCAGATAGCCGTTGGCATAGCCCACCGGCAGCACGGCAATCGTCGAGGGCCGGACGGTGGTGAACAGATGCGCATAGCCCAGGCCGCTGCCCGCCGGCACATGCCGCACCTGGATAATATGGGTGAGGTAGCGCATGGCCGGCCGCAGGCGCGGGGACGACGCGGCGGCGGCACCGGCAGCGCCGTCCGGATAGTAGCCGTACAGGGCGATGCCCGGCCGCACCATGTCGAGCCGGGCGCCGGCAACATAAAATAATCCGCCGGAGTTGGCAAGATGGAGGCAGCATGTGCCGTGGCCGCAATCGGCCAGCGCGGCGGTCGTCTTCAGAAAGGTGCGCAGCACTTCATCAGAATTGGCCGATTGGCGGTCATCGGCCAGGGGCAGGTGCGCCATGACCCCGTCGAGGCGCAGATGGGCCGACCCGTGCACCGCCTGCACCAGATCGACAAAACCGGCCGGCAGGACGCCCTGGCGGCCCATGCCCGCATCCAGCTTGAGATGCACGCCGATCTCGATGCCCTTTGCGCCCGCCAGGCGGGACAGTTCGGGCAGGATCGAGGCATCGGTCACCACCGGCGTCAGGCGGGCGGCAACGATGTCCGGCAGGGTCTGCGGCACCACCCCGACCAGGACCAGCACCGGCTGGGTGATGCCGGCCTCGCGCAGGCGCACGCCCTCGACGGCCTCGGCCACGCCGAAGGCCGCCGCCCCCTGCTCGGCAAAGATGCGGGCGCATTCGATCATGCCATGCCCGTAGCCGTCGGCCTTGACCAGCGGCATGAGGACCGCCCCGTCGGCCCGCTGCCGACAGATCTCAAAATTATGGATCAGCGCGGAACGGCTGATCTCGACTCGATTAAGCGATTTCATGGTGATGTACCCGATGGTACCATTCGCGCCAGCCCAACCGGCTGGACAGACACAAGGACCAACCGACGGCGCCGTAGAGGATGCCGATGCACGGCCCCGGTTGCGTGACGCTGCGCAGGACGATGCCAGCCAGCATCATCAAGAACACCAGCAACCAGGTCCGCCACGAATAGACGGCCCCCAGGCAGGTGTTATCCTGAAAACGGACGATGCGCTCCAGGGAACGCCGGGCGATCCGGTCAAGAACGAACAGCGATTTCAGGGTACCGAGCAGACCGGCGGCAAGAAACAGCAACCGGCCCCGCCCCGGATCGAGCCAACTCCAGCCGCGCGCCATGAGCAGGCCGCCGACAGCGGTCCATAACAAGGGCGCGGTAAACAGGTGAACCGCGCGCGAGACGCCGGGTTTCGCCAGGGGTGCCATTGCTCCTCTCCAGAATTGCCCTGCCCCAGAAACAAGATAAGCCCATCCCCGGCAAGGGATGGGCTTGTTGATCGGCCCAATGGACCGGTACGATCAGATCTCGGTGACGGTGATGGCGCTTTCCGGGCACACCTCAACGCAGGTCTCGCATCCGAGGCACTCGTCGGAGTGCACGGGCTCGGCCTTGCCACCCTGCATCTCGAAAACCTGAGCGGGGCAAGCGTTTACGCACTCTTCATCACCGGAACATTTGTCTTTATCTACAACGATTTCCCACATGGCACAACCTCCACAAAAAAGAATTAAGGGCCTGGTAACGATGCTAATTGCGACCTCGACTCCAAGGAAATACAAGACGCAAAATCAATTTTCTTTAAAAGACGGGCTATGGTTTGTCAAGCGAAAAGACATTGGCGAACCGGAGCATTCCCCCCACTTCCGGGCAGCGGCCACCCGGTCGCCAGCCGAAGGCGCGACGGCGATGAACGGTATCGCCGCCGGTCCGTTTTTTTTGGTTTGCAGGAGCGGGAAACAAAGGTACAAAGAATGCGGTCCATCCCATTCAACCCGAGGTTTCCTTGTCATGGCCCAGAAACAGCACACACGCCGGAGCAGCGCCGCCCCATCCTCCGAGAGGGGGGAACAGGCGATGATCGAAGGCATTCTTGAAGGCAGCCCGGACGCCGTGGGGGTGGCGGTGGTCCGCCTCGACTGCGGCTGCCGGAAAATGGCGGCCATCAGCCCGTCCGGCGACCCGGCCAGCAAGATCATCATGTACCGGGACAACGCCCAGTCCATCTGCGACCAATGCAAGGACGACCACGGCGATTTCCGGCGGGTGGTCAAGCAGTTCATCAGCTGGAAGAAGCCGGAACCGGATCAGGCCACCATGGCGTTGATCAGCGCCAAAGTTCTGGGGTGCTGACCCGTTCGGCAAGCAGGCCACGCACACGCTGTTTCGGCCGCCTACGGCCGCCGCGCCGAACCGTTTTGACCGTACGCGCCACCCGCCCCCTTTTCGTTGCCCAGTGTCCCGTCAGCCATGCTTCCTGATTATCCCCGCTCCTCCCCCCTGACCTTAGAGCTCCGCCCCCTGCTGCATCCCCTGTTCCGGGAGCTGCGCGAGGGCATTTCCGAATTCACCTTCGCCGATCTGTACCTGTTCCGCGCCGCCCATCAGTATACGGTGACCAGGCTGGACGACGGCACCATCGCCTTCCTCGGCCGGGATGGCGCCACCCCCTTCTTCATGCTCCCCTTCACCCTGCCGGCTACGTCCCTGCTCGACACCCTTCTCCGGGACCACGGCATGCTCAAGTGCGCCTCCGCGCCCCAGGCGCGGCTCCTTGCCGAGCAAGGCTACCGGGTCGAGGAAGACCGCAACAATTTCGACTACCTGTACCGCCGCCGCGACCTGGCCCTCCTGGGCGGCCGCAACTATCACAAAAAACGTAATCTCATCAAGGCCTTCACCCGCTCGCACAGCTTTGCCGCCAAGCCGTTGCGCACGGAGCTGCGGGACGATGCCCTGCGCGTACTCGAAGACTGGCGGCTGGGTACGGATGCCCCCGGCGACTACGAAGCGGCGCGGGAAGCCATCGAACTGATGGAGCCGCTGCAACTCTGCGGCGGCATCTACTATGTCGAATCGCGGCCGGTGGCCTTCGTCCTCGGCGAGGAACTGGCCGGGGGCACCAGTTACGCCATCCATTTCGAAAAAGCGGTTCCCGGCTACAAGGGACTGTATCAATTCATCAATCAATCCTTTGCCGCTGTTCTCCCCGAAGAATACGTCACCATCAACCGGGAGCAGGACCTGGGCGATCCGGGACTGCGCCAGGCCAAAATGAGCTACATGCCTGCCGGTTTTGTCGAGAAGTTCAGGGTGCAGGCCAACGGCTCCTTGTCTCGCTGATCGCGAACCGCAACCAGCCTGCCGTAGCCGCCACCGAACGCTGCCGGCAGGACCGGCTGTCGGAACCGGGCGCACCCGAACCATGCACGGAAAAAAACTCGGAAAAAACAGGTGATCGTTGTCTGACCACAGACACCGACCGAGAGGAGGGAGGCCTCCTTCCCGTAAAGACGGCCGTGCGGCCTTCTTCGCGGGAAGGAGGGATGCTTCAGGTAAGGCAGTGCACCCTGCCGGAGGGTATCAGTACACGCCCAGCAGATTCAGGGCCAACAGCACCAAGCCCACGCAGGCAACCCGCTTGACCACCAGGGGGCTGACCCGCTTGGCGATCTGCGGCGCGATATAGCCGCCGAGAATGGCCGCCGGGAACATGGCCAGGAAGAAATAGAGGTCGAAGTTGCCGAACTGATAATGGCGCATGGTGCTGATCGATGTATTGAAGAAGATGGCCAACAGTGAGCTGCCGACCACCAGATACATGGGCAGACGCAGGGCCACGGTCATCAGCGGCACCATGAACGGACCGCCGCCGAAGCCGAACATCGACGACATGACGGCGATCAGAAAACCACCGATGCAGCCGATCACCATGTTTACCTTAAATTCCTGTCCCCAGAATTCTATTTTCATGATCGATTCTCCTCGAAAGATCCTTAATTTTTGCCCTTGGCCGCTTCTTCAGCCCGCTTCTTGAACTCCTTGAGAATGGCCTGTTCCTTCTTGTTCTTCGCCAGGTAGGCGGGCATTGTCTGCCAGAGCATCAGCGCGGCCAGGACAAGCAGAATCCAGCCGAAGGCGAATTTGAACTGGTCCAGGGTGATCATCTCGGTCAGTTTCGGGCCAATGAACCCGCCCAGGAGCATGGCAACGCCGATGCTGCATCCCAGCTTCCAGTTGATGAATTTGATCTTCGAGTAATTGAAAATGCCGCTGCCCTGCGAGAAGAGCACCGTCGGGGTGACCGTACCGGCGACGATGGTGTGGGGCAAGGCCGGGAACAGGGTCAGCAGCAGCGGGTTCATGATGAAGCCGCCGCCCGCGCCCATGAGCACGCCGAATATGGCCACAACCAGGGTCAGCAGAAAGGGATAGAAGATGTTGAGGCTGGTGCCGGCGTTATCCAGGTACACCAGGGGAAAGGCGATCTTGTTTTCAAAGGTCGCGGCCTCGCTCTTGGTCGCCTTGTCCACTGCGGCGACGATCTTGTACTTGCCGGGGGACAGACCCTCGCGGATCTTGATGTCGGCGGTGTAGGAACCGTCGGGCTTGACGTCGACATCGGCGGCAAACACCTTGTCAACGCTCCGGAAACGGGCCTTGACCAGTTGCATGGAGCGTTTGCGGTTCTCCTTGTCGTCCATGGCCGGCAGCAGGTCGCCGCGGCTGCCGACGATGCTGGCCATCAGGGTGGACTGGAAGTGATCGATCTTGGTCTTGGCCGGAACGGTGTAGGCACCTTCCGCGCCCAGATCCTTCAGCACTGCGGAATAGCTCCATTTCCTTCCCTGCTTCTTGGCCGCGTCGATCTTGGCCTGCATATCCTTCGGCGCGAAGATCTTGTAGTAGGCCGGCATCTCTTCGGTGATGTAGAAGATATAGGGGCGCTTGCCGGTCTCCTTGTCGACCTCGCTGTCAAACCGGTTGGCACGCACGCTGTGGTCCGCCGCCCAGACTTCGAGAAAAACCGGCTTTCCGGCCGGGGCCTGGCCGCTGACCTTGATCGTGCCGCCGTTGTTGAGTTCGGTTTTGTCGATGGTGATCGTCACGCCCGCCGGGGCGGGAGCCTGCTGGACCGCCGGTTGGCCCTCCCCTTCCACAGCGGCCACATTGCTTCCCACCAGCATCACCATTGCCGCAAATAGCCATGGGACGACGCCTTTTCTCATGTTCATACTCAATCTCCCTTGTTTGTTGTTCATGCGATCCGTCCGAACGCCTCGACCGGCGCCGGCGGTTTATACTCCCATACAACCCACTGTCCGTCCTCCCGGCCGCAGCGCCGCCGCCCCCTCCGGCAACGGCATGATCACCACCGGGGCGGTAGCGCGGCCCGAGGGCATCAGTCCCCCGATCCCGCCGCCAGCACCTTTTCCACCTTCTCTTCCAGTTCGATCCGATCGATCGGCTTGACGCAGTATTCGTCCGCTCCCAGGCTGATGGCCTCGCGGGCGGTTTCCACGGTCGGATACCCGGTGAGGATGATGGTCCTCATTGTAGGATGCTCCTCTTTCAAAATGGCCAACACCTCGATACCGCTCATTTTTTTCAACTTGATATCAAGAATGGCCAAATCGATGGGATGGTGGCGGGCAAACGCGATCGCCTCGTCCTCTTCGGTGAAGGTATGGACCACATGTCCTTTTTTCTTAAGGATCTTGCCCACGAGCACGGTGGCATCGAGGACATCGTCCAGGGCGAGAATTTCTGCCATGTTGTTCTCCTTGCACCACATTGCGGCTTGATCGATCTCACCGCCCCTCGTCCGTGCCCTCCCGTGGCCGCGGCGGGCGCAGAGGTCACGGGGCGGCGGTCCGTCGTGCCCCGGCATCCGTGCACCTGCGGTTTCGGTTGCCGAAGAAGGACGGCGATGGCGTACGCACTCCGTATCAGCTTCTAGCACATCGGATGCCAGCAGGAGGCCGATACCGGCACAATTCACAATAATTTAAAATTAATATATATTTTTTCGAACAGAACCTGAATGAACCGGAAATATATTCGTTCCCGGTCGCGCAGAGACGCAACATATATGTTGCAGGGGAACAAAAAAGATGCACCCGAGGGGACGCAAAACACGGCTGACAGCCGTTCGTGTAAAGGAAGAAACGCAGGCTCAGCGGTGGTCGTCGCTTTTCCCGGCGAGGCTGCGTTCGACCCGCGGCTGGATGAGTTCCAGCAGGCCGGGGTTTTCCAGGTAGGGGCAGGGTTTGTCGTAGGGGAATTCGCGGCACTGTCGGGGCCGGGCCTCGTGCACGGTGCAGCGCTTGCACATGCGGTCCGTGGCCAGGAGGGGGCAGGAGCCGTCCGCCCTGGTCCGGAACGTGTTCTTGTTTTCCAGATAGCGGCGGCGGAAGGTGCCGTCGCTGATGCCGAAGTGGCGGGCGAGGCGGTTGATGTCCAGCGCGTCGAGGTACAGGGTGGCGCCGGGCAGCCGGTAGCAGCAGTAGCCGGGGCAGAAGTTGCAGTAGGATTTGTTGCGCGCCAGGGTGTAGGGAGCCGGTTGCGGTTCCATCAGCGGAAGGTCCTCGAGTCGATGTCGTGCCGGCGAAGCAGACGCTGGAAGGCCTGCCGCTCCATGCCGCAGGCGCGGGCCGCCGCCGTGACGTTGCCGCCGGACGATCGGAGGGCCTGGGCGAGGTAGGCGGCGTTGAACCGGTGCAGCAACGCGTTTTTCGCCTGCTGATAGGGAAGCTGATCGAAGGAGGCGGCATCCATGGTTTCCAGGAGACGCGTGCCATCCGGCGGTTGCGGACATTGTTCCGCCTCGTCCCAGAGATCGGCCGCCTCGATCACCGTGCAGCCGCACAGGAGCACGGCCCGGTTGATGGTGTTCTGCAGCTCGCGGACGTTGCCGGGCCAGGGATGCTGCATCAGCGCCTGGAGCGCCTCGGCAGAGAATTCCAGTTGCTCGCGGCCGTGCTCGCGGCTGTAGCGGTCGAGGAAATGCTGGGCCAGGAGGGGGATGTCGCCGGCCATGTCCGCCAGGCCGGGCATGGTCACGGTCATCACCTTGAGGCGGTAGAAGAGATCCTCCCGGAACTCGCCCCGCCGGATCTTGGCCTCCAGGTCCTGGTTGGTGGAGGCGATCACCCGGACATCGACGCTGAAGGTCCGGTTCTGCCCCAGGGGCTGCACCTCCTTCTCCTGCAAAACCCGCAGCAGCTTGGTCTGCACGCTCACCGGGATGTCGGCGATCTCGTCGAGCAGGATGGTGGAGCCGTCGGCCTCGACGAACAGCCCTGTTTTATCGCGATCCGCGCCGGTGAAGGCCCCCTTGCGGTAGCCGAACAGCTCGCTCTCCAGGATGTGCTCGGGCAGGGCCGGACAGTTGACGGTGATCATCGGCCGGCCGACCCGGGGCGAGAGGGCGTGCAGCGCCCTGGCCGCCAGTTCCTTGCCGGTACCCGATTCGCCGCGGATGAGCACGGTGACGTTGCTCCGGGCCACCCGGCGCAGCAATTCAAGGGTCTGCTGCAATCGCCGCGAACGACCGACAAAGCCGTGGTCGTGCTCCTGACCGGCGAGCCGGTCCTGCAACTGGGCATTCTCCCGCATCAGCCGGGTCCGCTCCACGGCCCGGCCGACGGTGCGGAGGATACGGTCGTTGTCGAAGGGCTTTTCGACAAAGTCATAGGCCCCGTCCTTGAGCGCCTGCACCGCCATCTCGATGGTGCCGTGACCGGTCATGAGCACGGTGGTCACCGCCGGATCGAGCGTGCGGATCCGCTGAAGAAAGGCCAGGCCGCCCATGCCCGGCATCCTGATGTCGGTGAGGACGGCTGCAGGCGGTTCGGCCTCCATCTTCTCCAGGGCTTCCTCGGCGGAAAGGGCCGGAACCACCTCGTAGCCGCCTTTCCTGGTCAGCATCTTGGTCAGAAACGTGAGCATGTCGCGCTCGTCGTCGACAACCAGGATGCGGGGATGCTCGTTCGTGCTCATTGGTGCACTCTACTCGGTTTTGCCGCTCGCCGCCTGAAAATAAAGCTGAACGAATTTGCCGGAAATGGTGTCGGCCGATGAGAAGGTCAGTTCCATGGCGGGCGGCGTCCGGCCGGTCAGCGTTTGATAGGCCTGGCGCGACAGCTCGGCCATTACCGCGGCAATGGCGGCGGCCTGATCGTCGTCCGCACCGTGGCCGTAGCGGCACCGCGGCGGCCGGTCAGCGAACACCAGGCATTGACCGTCCGCCAGCAGCGGACAGGCAAGGGGCGCTTGCGGAAAATGCGCGGCCAGGGCGTCCGTGGTCAGGCCGGGTTGCTGATGATGCAGTTCCTTCATGGTGCGGGCCAGGGCCAGGGCCCGCTCGATCACCTCCTGGCGCTGCCCCTGGGTCAGACCCCGGTTGATGGCCTGGCTGAGGTGCATGCTTTCGATGAGACGAAGATCGAAGGGGCTGTGGCAGCAGGGATGGTCGTTGAGGCCGCAGCCGGCGTGCCGCTCGCCGATGCGGGCATCGGCCCAGGCGATGGCCTGGGCGTAGGCGGCCAGCAGCGGCGCGACGTCCGGCCGGGGTCGGTTGTCGATCCGGGGCGGCACGGTCCTGAGCGGGCCGGCCTGTCGGCCGTACTCTTTCAGGAAACGGCGCTGGGCAAAGGTGGCCGGGTTGGCGTGTTTGCCCTTCATGGTCTGCTCCGCCTCCCTGAAAGCAAAGCCCCGACGCAGCAGGTAGGCGGCGATGAAGGTGCCGGTGCGGCCATGGCCCATCCGGCAGTGCACCAGCACTTTCTTGTCGAGGTAGATGCTTTCGTCCAGCCAGTCGAGGGCCTTTTCCATGGCCGCCAGATCCGGGGCGCATTCGTCCGCCACCGGTAGGTAATAGACCTCGAAGCCGCTGCTCTCCTCGATCTGATGGAGGTCGCAGAACTCGCCGCAGAGGTTGACGATGGCGCGGATGCCCTGGGCGCGGATGGCGGCCAGGTCCTCGTAGGACATGGGGGCATGCCCGGTGGCCAGGTGGTCGGTGATCCAGTGCAGTTGATACATGGCCTAGCGTGCTCCGATTCCCCGGAAAAAATCCTCGACCTTCTGTTCGATCTCGTCGTCCCGCAACACCAGGTCGAGGAGCTTGACCTGGCCGAGCAGGCGGCCGAGGTGGACCAGCAGGGCCTGCAGTTCCCCGGCCGGGTACCCGATCAGCCGGGCGTCGAGCAGCGTGGCCCTTGCTTCGACCTCGAAACCCAGCCGCGCGAGAATCCGCCTGAGCAGTTCGATCCGCGCCAGGCGGCCCCGCTCTTCGCCGCCGCCGCCGGCAAAGCGCAGCCGGCAGTAGTTCATCCGGCTGTCGCCGCCGCAGAGGCAGTCGACCTGGGTGAAATGGAAACCAAAGCGCATGTTGAGATTGACATAGTCGGCCCCGACCACGGCATAGGAAGCAAAATGTTTGGCCGTTCCCGTCGCGATACCGCCGGCCAGCGCCATGTCGCCGAAATCCTTCCAGTCGAAATGCGGCTGGCCGCGCCAATCGACCTCCGGATGGCTGAGCCCCTGCCAGAGGGCGAGGAAAGGGACGGAACGCAACGCCGCAAGGTCGATTTCCTTGCCGCCGGCATCGGCAAAGGCGCCGCCGACATCGAGCAGGAAAACGTCGAGCGGCACCTCGCTCGCCAGCTTGCGGCAGCGGCCTGAGACGCCGCTGGCCATGTCGCCCAGGCCGAACATGGTCTGCACGGCCGTCTCGTGGGCAAAACGGATGATGTCGTGCAGCGAGCGGCAGGCCTGCGGCCGGAATTCGGCATCGGTGGGGTCGAGCAGGTGCAGGGGGGTGATGGAGTCGAGCAGGGTGCGCAGCTTGCGCTGGAAGGCGGAAACCGCAGCCGGCCGCCGCTGTTTCCCCAGGGCGAGCAGGCCGTCGACCCGGCCGGGATACACGACGCCATCCCAGCCGTCGACGGTCACCTCCGCGCCCTCGGGCAAAACGGCAAGGGCGCCGGTGGCCTCCACCAGCAGCGCCACGCCGAATTCCCGGCAGACTGTGGCGAAATGGCCGGTGATTGCGCCCTGTTCGCAGACCACGGCGGCCAGTCTGGGCAGGTGCCGGGTCAGGGCGGGCGGGATGTGCCGGGTGACCAGCACCGCTCCCGCTGCCGGGAGTTCGCTGTTTTCCGGGCCGAAATGGCACACGGTGCCGTGGGCGATACCGCCGGCGGCCCGCCGGGCGCCGGTCAGCAGGGGTTTGAGATTCTCGGGTGGCCGGCAGGATACGCGCCGGAGGGGAAAACCACTTTCCAGCCACAGGGGCCGGGATTGCAGGATGAACAGCCGCCCGGCCGCGGTCAGGGCCCATTCGATATCCTGCGGGCCGCCAAACACTCGTTCCAGGTTCCGGGCCAGGCGGACGAGTTCGGCGGCCTGCTTTCGGCCCAGCGGCGGGGACGCGGCTTGGTCAGCAGTCAGCGACTCCTCGCAAAGCTGCCCGTCCCGCACAACCAGTTGCCGCCGCTGCCGGCCGGCGGAACGCTCGACCGGGACGTCGCTGCCGGGCGAAAAGACAGAGACGAACGGCACCGTCTCCCCTCCCACCAGAGGCAGGCCCAGGCCGTGGACGGCGTGCACCAGCAGGGCATCATCGCCGACGGCCGGATCGCGGGTGTAGACCACGCCGCCGGCCGTCCCGTCAACCATCGTCGTCACCAGCACGGCCATCGCCGCCTCCTCGTCGCCGATTCCGGCGCGGATGCGGTACAGCAGGGCCTCGGGCGTGTATTTCGAGGCGACCACCTCCCGGTAGGCGGCAAGCAGGCCGTCTCGGCGCACGCCGAGCACCGAGCGATACTGGCCGGCAAAGCTGCGGTCGCCGTCTTCCAGCAGGGCCGAGGAACGCACCGCCACCAGCGGCGCCCTGCCGGGCGTCAGGGCCGCCAGCCGGTCGTACTCGCCGAGGATCTCTTCCTCGATCCGATCCGGAATCTCGCTGTGCCGCACCAGGGTCATCAGGGCCTGGGAGACCGCCTCCAGACTGGCGACATCGTCGGGATCGATCCCGGCCAGGAGGAGGTCGATGGCCGGACGCAACTGGTTGTGGGCCACCACCAGGGCAAAGGTGGTGGCGGTGATGGTGAAGCCCTCGGGAACCGGCGCCTTCGCCTCCTGTTTGATCCGGACCAGGTGCGCGCTCTTGTTGCCCGCCAGCCGGGGTTCGACAGGGGCGTCATGGCCAAGAACAAAGGGAGGGATGAGGAATGCCTCGGGCGGGGCGAGGAGCAGGCGGGCATAAAAATCGTATTTGTTGCAATAGGCGCGCAGCGGGCCCGCCTGGCCGGGATGCATCCGCTCCAGGGCGGTCACCATCCCGGCCACCGCCTCGCTGAACCGGCGGTAGCGGCTGCGGGTGCGGGCCAGGTCCTCGAACCGCCCCTCGTGGTAGACGGCCTCGAACTCGGCCATCAGTTCGTGGCAGCGGCCATCGAAGCCGAGCAGGTCTTTGAAGGCCTCATAGGTGTGCTGCGCCACCCGGTCCGGGGCCCACAGCCGCAGCGACCAGTGTCTGAACAGGGCGCCGACCGGCATCCTACTCCCCTGCCCTGTCGCGGAAATGGTCGTACCCCTGATAGGCGATGCCGACCTCCTCGCCTGTGCCGTCGGGCCGCTCTTTGACCAGCACCACGCCCTCGCCTGCGACGATGGTACCGATCGGCGTAAGCGGCAGCCCGCAGGCACGGCCGAGGGCGAGCAGCCGGTCGCGGGCGTCGGCAGCGGCGGTGAACAGCAGTTCGTAGTCCTCGCCGCCGCCGATGGCCCATCGCTCCGGGTCGGCGCCGGCGAGACGGGCCGCCTCGGCGAGAGCGGCCGGGCCGGGCAGATCCCGGGCCGCAATCCGCGCCCCCACCCCGGACTGCGTGCAAAGGTGGGCCAGATCGGTAGCCAGACCGTCGGAGAGATCCATCATCGCGTGCGCCAGACCGCTTTCGCCCAGCCGCTGTCCCAGATCGACCCTGGCCGTGGGGTTGAGGTGCTGCTCCACAAGCGGGGCAAAGGCAGCGGAGGCGGCGCCGAGTCCCTGCCGCAGCAGTTCCAGCCCGGCGGCGGCACATCCCAGCAGGCCGCTGACCCAGACGGTATCACCCGGCCGGGCGCCACTGCGGTAGACGACCCGGTCCGCCTCCGCCTCGCCAATGGCGGTCAGGGAACAATTGAAACCCTGGGGGCTGGCAACCGTGTCGCCGCCGATGAGCAGGCAGCCGTAGTCCCGGCACCCCTCGGCCAACCCTTTGGCAAAGGCCCGGAACCAGGAGGGCTCGAAGGACGGGGGCATGCCGATGGAGAGAAGCACGAAGACCGGCCGGCCGCCCATGGCCCCGATATCGCTGACATTGACCGACACCGCCTTGCGGCCCAGTTTTTCCGGGGGATGGAAGGCCGTGTCGAAGTGGATGCCCTCGATCAGGGTATCCATGGTGAGCAGCCAGACCAGGCGGCCGTCCTTGGCCACCACGGCGCAGTCGTCGCCGATGCCTTTGATCAGCCGTTTGTCCGGACGGCCGGCCAGGGCGGCGATGTGGTCGATAATCTGGCGCTCGTTCATCCCTGATAAAACTCCCTGGGATAGAGATGGGGCAATTCCCTGGCGAGCAGATCGCGGACCTGCTCGCTGTCGCCGCATTGCAACGTCTGCTGGGCGATCCGCCGCAACTCCTCGCTGCGACAGTGGCGAAGCAGCCGCTTGACCCGGGGCACCACCGCCGGCCGCATCGACAATTCGTCTAGCCCCATGCCCATCAGCACCGGGGCGCACAGGGGATCGCCGGCCATTTCGCCGCAGAGGGAAACCGGAATGTTGCGGGCATGGCCGGCCTCCACGGTCTGCTGGATCATGCGCAGCACCGCTGGGTGAAACGGCTCGTACAGATGGGCGACGTACTGGTTGCCCCGGTCGATGGCCAGCGAATACTGGATCAGATCGTTGGTGCCGATGGCGAAGAAATCGACCTCCGCGGCAAAGACATCGGCCATGACCACGGCGCTGGGCACCTCCACCATCATGCCGATTTCGACATCCTCGGCCACGGGCAGCCCTTCTCCGGCCAGTTCCGCCAGCACCTCGGCGACGATCGCCTTGACCTGGCGCAATTCCACCGGCGCCGAAATGAGCGGGAGGAGAATCCGCAGCCGGCCATGGACCGAAGCCCGCAACAGGGCCCGCAACTGGCTGCGGAACAGGTCCCGCTCATACAAGGAGAAGCGGATGGAGCGGAGGCCGAGGGCGGGGTTGCGTTCCCGGTCCAGCCAGGCCTTGTTGCCCGGAAAGCGGTTGAGGAACTTGTCGCCGCCCACGTCGAGGGTGCGCACGGTCACCGGATAAGGCGCCATGGTGGCCAGCAGTTGCTGGTAGGTGGACAGCAGTTGTTCTTCGCTGGGCGGCCGGCGACCGTTGAAATAGTCGAACTCGCTGCGGAACAGGCCAATGCCCTCGGAACCGAAACGGAGCACGGCGGGCAGCTCGCCCAGCGTTTCGATGTTGGCGCTCAGACGGACCGTGAACCCGTCCATGGTTTCCGACGCCAGATGGACGTAGTGGTCCAGTTCCTCGGCCAGGAGACGGTCCTGCCGGTTGCCCTCCTGCACCCGCTGGAGTTCCGCGGGCTCGGGATGGAGAGTGATCCGGCCGCTGCCGCCGTCGAGGATGATGAGGTCGCCCGTGGTCAGCAGCGAGGTGGCGTGTTCGATGCCGACCACCGCCGGCAGGCCGAGGGAACGGGCGACGATGGCGGTATGGGAGGTGATGCCGCCCTTCTCGGTCAGAAAGCCATGGACGCTGCTGGCCTGCATGCGCAGCGTGTCTTCGGGGGAAAAATCGTTGGCCACCAGAATGACCGGCTGGTCCTCGCCCGAAAGCGGCCCGTGTTCCCGCCCGGAGAGCAGGTCGAAAACCCGGTCGGCGACATGCTTGATGTCGGCGAACCGCTCCCTGATGTAGGGGTCGTCGATCCGATCGAACCGTTCCTTGATCTCGCTCAGGGCCTGCGCCAGCGCCCATTCGGCATTGACGTTGTTGTTCCGGATGAGGGCCATGGTCCGCTCGACCATCATCCGGTCCTTGAGCATCAACAGGTGGGAATCGATGATCGACAGGGCGTCGGCTAGGTCGTCGGCCAGCTTCTCGCGCAGATGCAGCAGTTCGTCGCCGGCGGCCTTGATCGCGCCGGCAAAGCGGTCCACCTCCTTTTCAATGTGGTCGGCCGGCAGATGGTACCACCCGGTCCGCAAGGTCTGCCGCTTGAGGACCACCACGGTGGCGGCCACGATGCCGGGGGAAACGCCGATTCCCTGCAGGCTGCGCCCTGAAGGTATCTGGTTGTCTTCCTTATCCGGGTGGGTCATGGTCCGAATCATCCTGGGCATTGATAATCTCGATGGCGGCGGCCAGCGCGCTTTCGGCCTGCGCCCCCTCGGCCACCAGGCCGACGGCGGTGCCCCGCGCCAGGGCCAGGGCCAGGACATCGAGGATCGAGCTGCATTCCACCGTCTCCTCGCCGTGGCGGAGGAAAAGATGCACGCCATGGCTCGCCGCCATCCCGGCGAGCCGGGTCGCGACCCGGCCATGTATCCCCCGTTCGTTGCCGATGACGACGACCTGTTCAGCCCGCATCACTTGACAATCCGCAATCCCGGCCGCTGATCGCGCTTATTTCCCTGTCCTTGGTCAACCGGGCCGGGCGGCCTACCCTCGAGCCGAACCGCCTGGACGAACCGGCCCTCGCCGCCCATGGTGAAGATTTCCCGGCCGGTGAACTGGGGGGTGCGCAGCGTCCAGACCACCGTCTGCATCGGGATGGAGAGCAGATGCAGGGTCACGTGCCACCACTCGGCCTTGCGGGTCTCGTCGCGGACGATTTCGCCCACCACCGCGTAGAGCAGCATCTGTGGCTGTTTGGCGGCGATCAACACGATGTCGCCCGGCGCGGTCGTTTCCTTGAACGGCAGCATTTTCTTCAGTTCGGCAACCAATTGTTCCATAACGGCTCGTTCCTGCACGGAGCCACGCCACAAGAACGGGCGGCTCAATCCCGTTGCGGCGTATACTCCAGTTCCATAAAGAGGGTATCGTCGGCGACGTACCCCTGGAGCCGGCCCGTGGACACGGTTCGGAGCGCCGTCAGCAGCGGCAGGCCGATCTCCCGGACAAACCGCCGGCCTTCGTGCGACAACACCCGGTTCCGCTCACCCGTCTCCTTGGCCAGCAGGGTCAACAGCGGCGCCAGGCGTTCGGCCATCTCTCCCACCCGGACGAAAACCGCCACATTGCCCTGCCCGCCTTCGTCACCCCGCCGCCCGGACCGGCCGCCGCCAGGACCGTCGTGCAGCAGCTGCCGCCGGGCCAGCTCGACCAGTTCCACGCTGTCGGCCAGGATGAGGTGATGGTCCAGCAGGGCATAGGCCGGTTGCAGCAGGCCGCCGGCCAGCATCACCGAAGCGATCTCCAGGTTGCCGGACTCGACCGTGATCACCTGCAGACCTGCCACCAGTCGTTCGATCATCGCCGCCACGGCGGGCCGGTCCCGCACGGCGACGAGCAGGCAGCCCAGGGATCGGGGTGATTGATGTTCGATCGGTTGCTCGATCATCATTACCCCGAACTCACCGCCAAAGACATCAAAAAAATCGTCCAGCGAGGTGCCTGCGGCCTCGGACAGCTGCTGACCGACCGCAGCCATCAGGGACGCCACCTCATCGCCGGCCTGTTGCCGGACGAAATCCCACAGGTATTTCGGTTTGAACCAGTTGGTCCACAGGGCGAGTTCGGTCTCCCGCACCATCGGCCCCGGAAGCGGTTGCCGGACCGGCGGCGCCAGTTGATGCCGGGCGGCAAAGGCCCTGGTCGACTCCCTGCCGACCAGGGCGCCGATTCCCCACTGGCTTGCACCCGCGACGGCACGGTGGCAGAACGCGAGTTGCCGGGGCAGCCGGCCGCCGCTGGCGGATTCGATTGCCCGTACCAGCGGCAGCCGCTGGCGAAGCCGCTCGAGGTCGATGTAGCAAAAGATATCTGCCCGGCTCTTGTTCAACCGGCGCAAACGCTGATACGCTGTGTTCAGGAACAGTCCGGTGCGCGTCCGGACCATGCGCCGGAGATTCTGGTCGATGCATCGCCGAATCAGCGACTGCTCGCCGGCCAGCAGGACGACATTCCGGTGCTGCCAGCAGAACACCTCCTGGCCGTCATCGGCAACGAGGTGCAGGAGGCGTTCCCCCTGGTAGCCGATGGTCCGGCGTGACCGGATCCGGCCGAACCATTCCTCGAATCGGTGCTCGGACGCGTCGGCATCGACCCGCACAGCCACAACCCACTGCCGGGACGGAAAAAAATCGGCCTGCCCGGCGGGTTCCGGCAGCAGGGCGAATGCCGCGCTGCTGCCCAGCAGGGAGGCCACGGCGGGGTGGTTGACGCATGTCTCCCAGGCAAGGACCGCCCGGCGCGCCTCGCCGATCAGGGCATCGCTTCCTCCCGCCTGCTCCAGGAATTGGAACCATGTCGACGGCGGCACCGTTTTCCCGACCTGATCGAGTCGCCAACGCTCCCCCAGTCCGGCCGCCTGCTCCCACTCTATGAAAACAAGCGTATCTTCGGGGAAATAGTCCACCAGTTCGACGTCGTCGGTGGGACGGACGGCCAGCAGAGAGGCACTTATCCCCACCGCCAGGCACAGCAGCAGCAGGGCCAACAGGCGGGTCATGACGCCTTGTCCTCGCGGGCGACGGACTGCTGGATACCGGCGGTGGGCAGGAATTGCCGCAACAACCGCAGGACCAGCGTACCGTCGATCGGTTTGGCAATGTATTCGTCCATGCCCGCCAACAGGCATTTGTGCCGGTCGCCGCTCATGGCGTAGGCGGTCATGGCGATGATCGGAACATGCTCGCCGGTCACCACCTCCGCCTCCCGGATACGGGCCACCGCTTCATAACCGTCCATTTCCGGCATCTGGATGTCCATGAGAATGCAGTCGAACACCCCGCCACGCCAAGCCTCCACCGCTTCCCGCCCGCTCCGCACCGTGGTCACACGATAGCCGGCCTGTGTGAGCAAAGCGCCGATCAGGACCGTGTTGATGTATTCGTCCTCAGCCACCAGAATGCGCCCTCCCTGCCCCTGCGGCAGGTCCTGCCAATAGCAGGTCGCGGCCGTATCCTGCTGCAGCGGCAGGTTCTCCGCAGACACGGCCAGGGGCAACGTGAAGAAAAAACAGGTTCCCTTGCCGGGTTCGCTCTCAAACCAGATCCGCCCGCCCATGAGTTCGACCAGTCCCTTGGAAATGGAAAGCCCCAGGCCGGTTCCCCCGAATTTGCGGCTGTGGGAAGAATCGGCCTGGGAAAACGATTCAAAAACCTTGTCCCAATAGGCTGGAAGAATGCCGATGCCGGAATCGGCCACCCTGAACAGCAGCAGCGGCGACTGGTCCCGGTTTCCCATCTCCCGCCGGACCTCGAGGTGCACGAATCCTTTTCTGGTGAATTTCAAGCTGTTGTCGACGAGATTCGTCAGGATTTGCATGACCTTGGTCTGGTCCCCCAGAACTTGCCCGGGAACGGCCGACTCCACGTCCATCTTCAATTGCAGGCCTTTCCGCCGCGCCGTGGGCGCCATCGGTTCCATGACCTCCCGCAGCATTCCCCGCACGTCAAAGGGCCGCTGTTCCAGCTCGAACCGTCCCGCCTCCAGCTTGGAAAAATCAAGGATGTCGTTGATGATGGTCATCAACCGGATGGCGGAACGCCGGATCAGTTCCAGATGGCC
The DNA here is from genome assembly GCF_000621145.1 of Desulfobulbus elongatus DSM 2908. GTDB lineage: Bacteria > Desulfobacterota > Desulfobulbia > Desulfobulbales > Desulfobulbaceae > Desulfobulbus > Desulfobulbus elongatus. The sequence continues at coordinate 42,070 of NZ_JHZB01000003.1, read as the reverse complement.
CTTCCGGATCTTTTCCGGCATGCCGGTGTGGAGCAGGAGGTTGGCCAGGCCGATGATGCCGTTCATGGGCGTGCGGATCTCGTGGCTCATATTGGCGAGAAACTGCCCCTTGGCGACACTGGCGGCCTCGGCCGCGCTCCTGGCCTGTTCGAGTTCCCGCTCGGCCGCCTTCCTGCGGGATATATCCTCGACGACCCATACCGTGCCGCGGGCCAGATTGGCGCGATCGATCGCCTTGCCGCTGAGAGTGCACGGGATAAGTGTGCCGTCCTTTTTTCTGAGGTCGTATTCGACCTGCTCGATGTTACTGTCCATCAGTTGATGCAAATGGCGGCGGACGAATCGCCTGAAGGCGCGCCGGCCGGAAAAGAGCTGGCGGACCTCGGTGTCGATCAATTCGTCCCGGTCATAACCGAACATCTCGCCCATGCGTTTGTTGGTGTTGGCAATTTGGCCGTCGCGGACCAGGACGATGCCGACGAGGCTGGTGCTGAAAATGGTCTCCAGTTCCAGAACCGAGTCCCTGTGGGCGGCGTGCGCCCGGTTGCTCGCATCCTGGCCGGCTCGCACCTGTCCGGTCAATTGCTGTTCGCGGTGGGCATTGAGGACGATGACGGTGACCAACGACCCGAGGGCAAGAATCACCCCCCAGAGAAAGACCACCGCCAGCCAGGGAAACGGCAGGGGCGTCAAGGTGGCGATCCGCCAGCCGCCGATCTCGAGCGACCGCACGGCAACGGTTGCGCGTATGCCGTTGTACGAAACGGTCGACCGCAACAAAGAAAAAGGTAATCGGGCAAGGGATTGCCCGCTGAACTGTCTGCTGCCTTTGATCTCGTCCAGTCTGTCCGGTGCGATCGGCAGGGCGGCCCGAAAAAGCCAGTGTTGTTTTGTGGAAGAAAAAACGATGCCGTCGGGTGACAGCAACAGGGCTTCCATCCCACCCGGCAGCGTGGCGAAATATTCGTCAAAAACCGTGGCCTTGGTCTTGATTACCGCCGTGCCGATGGGTTTGTTCTTGTCGAGGCCATAAACCGGTGCGCTGAAATAGACGCCCTTGACATGGGTGGTCACCCCGATTGCGGGGAAAATCCAGGGAGTACCCGCCATGGCACGCGTAAAATAGGGCCGAAAGTCGTACGTGTTTCCGGTGAGACTCACTTCTCCCGGTGCCGTGGAACAGCCCACCACGGTTCCGCCTGCGTCCATGACATACACCAGCGCCACATCGAGCACCCCCCGGGCCGTATTGAGGACCCGCAACAGCTCCGGGTTGTCCCGGGGAGCGGCGCCGGCACAGACAATGGCCGTTTCCTCCCTGGTCGCCAGGTTTCTGACCGAATCGGTGTAGTACCGCACAATAAAGGTGTTCAGTTCGCGGGCGAAATTCTCCGTCAAGGGTTGCTGCTGCCGCCGCTGGAACAGCAAAGCGACGTAATCGCAGGTAAAATAAACGAACAGTGCGGCCAGCACCGTGGCGGTGGCGATGGCAAACAGGCGGGAGCGCAGGAGCTTGCGGTCCGGCAGGGAATGAATGGTTCCTTGAGTGGTCTCAACTGTCCCGGGTTGCATACGCGAACCGACCGATGAAACCCCGCACCGGACGTTCAGGAGAGAGGACAGGAATCACGGTGCAAGGGCGCGCAACAGGCTTGGCTTTTCATACACGTTCAATGAAAAGAAAAAAAGGGAAGAAGAGGCGGGCAGCCTCTTCTTCCCCGGACAGACGAGAAGAAATGAACTCAATGCACCGTCAGACCGCGATCGGATACAGGCTGATGGCAAACACGCAGAGGACAAGGATGAAGGTGCAGACCGGCGCCAGGGAAGAGGGGGCCGGTTCGTCGAACTGCTCGCTTGCCTCATGAAAGTACATGGCAATGATCAGCCGCAGGTAATACCACATGGAAATGATACTGCTGACGATACCGAGGACCGCCAAGGTGATCTGGCCGGCATCGATGGCGCTGGTGATAATATAGAATTTCCCCATGAAGCCCGCGGTCGGCGGGATACCGGCCATGGACAGCAGAAAAATGGAGATGGCCGCAGCCGAGTACGGCCGTGCCTTGGCAAGCCCCTTGAAATCGTCGAACGTCTTGCGCGCCTCGCCTGTTCCGCCGAGATAGGAGAGCGCCGTGAAAATGCCCAGAGTGCTGGCGGCATAGGCAGCCAGATAGAAGGCAATCACGCTGCCGGTGAAATCCTTGGTGCCTACGGCGACCAAAGCGATGAGCAGGTAGCCGGAATGGACGATACCGGAGGCCGCCAGCATCCGTTTCAGGGACTGCTGGCCGATGGCGATCAGGTTGCCGACAAACATCGTCAGCACGGAGATGTAGAACAGGAAGGTGATCCATTTGTGCTGCAGGGCCCCGTCAATGACGAGAAAATTGGCGAACACCGCGAAAATGGCTGTTTTGAGTGCGGTGGCCATATATCCGGTCACGGGAACGGAGGCGCCATCATACACGTCGACCACCCAGGCATGGAAGGGAAAGGCGGCGGCTTTGAAAAGAAAGGCGACCATGATGAAAAAGGCGCCACCAATCATGACCGGCGAATGCAGCATGCCATTCGCCGCCAGATATTGGCCGATCTTGACGAATTTGGTGCTCCCGGCCGCCCCGTAGACAAGGGCGCTGCCCATGACGAAAAAGGCACCGGCGAAAGCGCCCAGCATGAGGTATTTGAGGACGGCCTCGGTGCTGATCACGTTTTTCCGGTCATAGCCAACCAGAATATAGATGGCCAGCGACATGATCTCAAGGGCGATGAACACGCTGATCAGTTCTTGCGCCATGGTGAGCAGCAGCATGCCGGCAGCGGCAAACGCGGTCAGGCTGTAGTATTCCGGGCTGCAAAAATTGTTGCGCCTGAAATAGGTTTGGGAACTCAGGGCAGTGAAGCAGCCGCAGGCGAGAATGATCAGACCGGCCGCCTTGGAAAAATTGCTCACCACCAGAATGCCGTTAAAGACTTCGGAGAACGGTGCGACATTGCCAGCAATGCAGGAGGAAAGCTGAACAAGAAACGCCACGGCAAAGACACCCGCGCTGCCATAAGCCGCAAGTTCATGCGTGAATTTGTCATAGGTCGAGGCGATCATCAACAGAATCGCCCCTGCACCAACAATGATCAGTGGCATCAATAGCATTAAATCGTTCGTCATGATTCCAATCCGGCCTTATTTCTGTTCAATGGTGAGCCCAAGATTCTGAGCGTTGGATGCAGGCGCCTGCGCAACGACGGACGCCGGTTGCGCAAACTGCAACGCCGTCGACGGAGTGATCTTGCTGAGGAAGGGATGGGGATAGATGCCCATCACGATGATCAGGAGAATGACCGGCAAAAACGCCAATCCTTCCACCAGGCTCAACTCCTTGAAATTCTCGGAACGGCTGGCGGTCTTTTCAAAAAAGACCCGCTGGAACATCCACAGCATGTAGCAAACACCGATGATCAAGGTCGTACCGGCAAGGACGCCGACCGCGGTGTTGAATTTGATTGCGCCCAGCACGATCATGAATTCGCCGATAAATCCGCTGGTCCCCGGCAACCCGACCGAAGCAAGCATGGCAATGGCGAAATAGAGGGCAAAGACCGGCGCCTTGGCGGCTATGCCGCCCAAGTCGTCGATGGTCCGGGTGTTGGTCCGCTCTTCCAGGATGCCCGCGAACAGAAACAGGACGCCCGTGCTGGTGGCATGAGCGACAATCTGGTAGATGCTCCCGGTCAGGGCCTGGATGTTCATACAGAAAACGCCCAAGGCGATCACACCCATGTGGGAGGCGGAGGAAAAGGCGAGCATGCGCTTGAAATCCTTCTGGGCAATCGCGGCAAGCCCGCAGTACATCATGCCGATGACGCCGGCATAGGCCAAAAGGATGGCAAACCGGGCAAATTCCAGATCAAAGACCGGCACGACGAAGCGGATGACACCGTAGACACCGATCTTGGCCATGATCGCGGAGAGGACGAAGGTCGTTGCCGTCGGTGCCTCGGTATAGGCGTCCGGCAGCCAGGTGTGGAACGGAAAGAGCGGGATCTTGATGGCAAAGGCGATCATGAAGCCAAAGAAGGCGACTGCGGCCACCCGGCCCGTGAGGTTGAGTGCCGCCATTTTATCCATGGCAAAGCTCCACTCGCCGAACTGGGCGTGATAGCTGACCCCGAGGTAGACGATCGCCGCCAGCATGAGCAGGGAGCCGGCAATGGTGTACAGCGTTATCTTCAGGGTCGCCGGCAACCGCTGCGGGCCGCCGTAGAGGCCGAGCATGAAGAAAACCGGCAGCAGCATGACTTCCCAGAAGATATAGAACAGAATCATGTCCGCGGCGCACACCGCACCGGCCATGGCTCCCTGAACGAGCAGCAGGTTGGCGTAGTAGCCCTTTTCCCTGGTCCCGAAGACGAAGTAGACCAGGGGCAGCAAGACCGAGCCGGCCATGAGGATGAACAGGCTGATGCCGTCGACGCCAAGGGCATAGGAAATGCCCAGCGACTCGATCCACGGAATGTTTTCCACGAATTCGAGATGACCGGTTGCCTGAAATCCCGCATAGAGGTCGAGACTCAGCACAAGCGTGGCCAAGGAGACGGCCAGTCCCGTGAATCGGGCGACGCTCCTGCTCGCCGGGGTCGCCAACAGGATCAACCCGGCAAGAATGGGCAGAAAGATTATGACGGAAAGGACATGTTCGAACATTCTTTCACCTTCTTATCAGTTCAACGATTGAGAGAGAAGCAGGCTCATGAGACTCAGCCCCAGGACCATGTAGAGAGCATAGACCCTGACGTAGCCCACCTGGAAGACCTTGAAGGCTGTGCCAAGGACCATATACAATCTGGCGACGCCCTTGACCGGGGCATCGGTGACATTCGGTTCGATCACCTTCCAGATGCTGGAGCCAATAGCCTTATACGGTTGAACGATAACCTTGTCGTACAGTTCATCGACATAGAATTTGTGATAGGCGAAATCGGCGAACCCTGTAAACGACGGTTCGGGCGCACCTTTGCCAAACTTCGCATAGGCAATCTTGATGCCGATGGCGAAGGCGACCACACTGGCACCGATGGCCAGAATTTCGATGAAAACACCCGCATGGGGATGGTGTTCGGTCACGCTGGGCGCCAGCCAGTGAGAGACAATCTGATCGCCGCCGAAGATGGCGGGCAGGTTGAGCAGTCCGGCGAAGAGCGCGCCCACCGCCAGGATGATCAGGGGAACGGTCATGACCGCAGGGGATTCTTGAGCATGCTCATAGGCATGATGGTCCCGCGGCTCGCCGTGGAAGACGACGAAAATCATCCGGAAGGTATAGTAGGCGGTCATGCCCGCCACCAGTACGCCGACGGCCCATATCCCGAAGTGGCCGGTGGCCAGGGCGCTGTAGAGGATCTCGTCCTTGCTGAAAAAGCCGGAAAACGGCGGGCAGCCGGCCAGTGCCAGGGCGCCGATGACCATGGTGACATAGGTTTTGGGCATCTTGTTCTTCAGGCCGCCCATTTTCCAGATGTTCTGCTCATGATGCAGGGCATAGATCACCGAACCGGCCCCGAGGAAGAGAAGCGCCTTGAAAAAGGCGTGGGTAAAGACATGGAAGATACCGGCCGAGTACGCGGCGACGCCGACACCGGCGAACATGTATCCCAACTGGCTGACGGTCGAATAGGCGAGCACTTTTTTGATATCTTCCTGGAACATGCCGAAGATCGCGGCCAGCAGGGCGGTGAGAATGCCGACCCAGGCGACGATGCTGCCGGCGAGCGCGACTTCGGCATACAGAAAGCTGAAGCGGGCCACCATATACACACCGGCGGTGACCATGGTCGCGGCATGGATGAGCGCCGAAACCGGGGTGGGCCCGGCCATGGCGTCGGGCAGCCACACATAGAGGGGAATCTGGGCCGATTTACCGGTGGCGCCGACAAAGAGCAGCAGGCAGACGGTCAGAAGAACACCTTGCGTCATCGCTGGATCGTTAACGTGAGCCTTGAGCGAGAGATAATCGAAACCCTGCGCCCCAATGGCCCAGAACAGGAAGGACATGCCGAGAACGAAGCCGAGATCGCCGACGCGGTTGACGATGAAGGCCTTGTTGCCGGCCAGGACATTGGAGCGGTCCTCGCTGTAGAAGCTGATCAGCAGGTAGGAGCAGAGACCGACGCCCTCCCAGCCGACGAACATGACCACCGGACCGTCGCCGAGCACCAGCACCAGCATGCTGCCCAAAAACAGGTTCATGTAGGCGAAAAACTTGCCGTAGTTCTTATCGCCGCCCATGTAGCCGATCGAATAGATATGAATGAGCGAGCCGATGAAGGTGACGAACAGGAGCATCAGGCAGCTCAGTGGATCGGCCAGAAATCCCATGTTGATATGGAGATCGCCGACGCTGAACCAGGTGAAGGCCTTGTGAACGAGAAAACGCGATTCAGGCGGCAATCCCTTCAGGGCGACAAACACCTTGAGCGCCATGACAAAGGAGAGGACCGGGCCGACGCAGGCCAGAATGCCATACACCTTTTCCGGCAACTTCGTCCGATTGCAGGTAAAGACATGCAGCAGTCCGATGAGAACCGCCCCCAACAGGGGAAAGAGCGGGATCAGTCCCAGATAGTTGACACTTTGTTCCATGGAATCACCCTTTCAGCAAACTGAACACGTTGGTATCGAGCTTGCTCTTATGTTTGTGCAGTAAAATCACAACGGCAAGCGCCAGGGCAGCCTCGGCGGCGGCAACCGCCATCACCATCATCGCCAGCACGTGGCCATCCATGCTTTCATGCACCCGCGAAAAGGTGATGAAGGCCAGATTGGCGGCATTCAGCATCAACTCGACGGACATGAACACGGTGAAGACATTCCGCCTGGCGATAACGCCGACAATGCCGAGGCAAAACAGGATAATGCTCAGATAGAGATAGCAGTGCATCATTTCGTGGTCCCCCTTTTACCTGCGAGGATGACAGCGCCGACCAGGGAAACCAGCAGAAGGATCGAGACGATCTCGAACGGGATCAACCAGTCACGGAACAGCAGCAGTCCGACTTCCTTCACCCCGCCGAAGTTATTGCCCAAAATTTCGGTCGAATGCTCAGGCAGGCTCTTGACGATCTTGGCCAGGAACAGTCCGATGGGCAGCACCACTATTCCGCCGCCCAGGACGTAGAACAGTTTCGTCTCTTCCTGGGGAAGGTCGCCCGGTTGGATGTTCAGGAACATGATGATAAAGACAATCAGCGACATGATCGCCCCCGCGTACACAATCAACTGCAGGGCGAAAATCAGCTTGGCTGAAAGCAGGGCGTACAATCCGGCCAAAGAGATCAGAGTGACGACAAAGCTCATCGCTCCGTTCATCGGGTGCCGGAACAATACCAGCCCAACCGCGCCCAGCACGGCAAGTACGGCAAATCCTATAAATAGCCCGTCGGCAAACATGGTATCAAGCGCCCCCTTTCTTGTACTCTTCTTCGGTAAAAGCACCCGGCGTGGCCAGCAGTGCATCGAGCCCCATCACAAACGACTGCCTGTCGCTGCCGGTCACGGCGAATATGCCGGTATCCATGCGAATGGCGTCCATGGGGCAGGCCTCGACACAATAGCCGCAGTAGATGCATTCCAGCAGGTCGATATCGAAACGGACCGGCATTTTCTCGGTCCGGCCGTCAACGCGTTCGCCGGCCTCGATCATGATGCATTTGGCGGGGCAGTTGGTCTGGCACATGAAGCAGGCAACGCACTTCATGGTGCCGTCTTCGTGCTTGGTCAGGCGATGCCGGCCGCGCCACCGGGCAGTGATCTCGGGTTTCTGCTCGGGGTAATGCCGAACGTAGAGTTTCGAGTTATCAAGGAAGTTGGAGATAAAGTGACCAAAGGTCACCGCCATCCCCTTGAAGACCTCAACCAGGTACAGTCGCTCGTAAAGGTCTTTGCCTTTACGCTCCATTATCTTTACTTTTCCACTCATGCCAGCTCCTTTCTTAACTCAATGCAACCACGATTGCACTTGTGACAAAGATATTCAGCAGTGAAAGCGGCAGGAGAGTTTGCCAACCCAGTTTCTGCAGCTGATCATAGCGAAAGCGCGGCAGAGTCCACCGCACCCAGACATAGACAAAGCACATGAGTGTCGTCTTCACCAGGAAGGTGACAATCTGCAGCAATGTGACCAGAATGCGATCCGCGACCCCGCCCGAAACCGTAATGAGGTAGATGAAGAGCACGATTTCGAGAGCAGCGACCACGCCCCAGAGGATCTTGGTATAGATCTGGGCTTCCCGCACCCTGGGATCGTTGGGGCGGTCATAGTGGCTCTTGTTGTTCTTGGCCATCCACAGGGCGAACACCCAGGCAAAGGCCGGGGTCAGCAGCATAAGGAGAACGGTGATGGCGCGAGCATTGTTGACCAGGGTTTCGGTGGAAAACCAGGGAATCTGATAGCCGCCGAAATAGAGGGTGACGATGATGGCGCTGGACGTGAACATGGCCACGTACTCGCCCATGAAGAACATGCCGAATTTCATCGAACTGTATTCGACGTGAAAACCGGCGACCAGCTCGCTCTCGCCTTCCGCCAGATCGAAGGGGGTACGGTTGGCTTCGGCAAAGGCGGCAACGATGAAAATGATGGCTCCCAAAGGCTGGAGCACCACGCCCCACATGGGAATGAAACCGAAGAGCAGCTGTCCCTGATACTGGGCGATCTCCGTGAGGTTGACCGTGCCGTAGACGACGAGCGCGCTGATAATGGCGAGCCCCATCGGTATTTCATAGCTGATGACCTGGGCCGCGGCGCGCAGCCCGCCCAGGACGCCGTACTTGTTGTGCGAGGACCAGCCGGCCAGGATGATGCCGTAGACCGCGAACCCCGCCAGGGCCAGGAACCAGAGGATGCCGAGATCGGTCGGGATGGCCTGCATGAGGTATTCCTTGCCGTTGATGATCAGCGCATCGGCGAACGGAACCGCGGCAAAGGACACCAGAGCGATACAAAAAACGATCACCGGCGCCAGAACAAAATAGAATTTATGCTTGATGTGGTCCGGAATGATGTCTTCCTTGGTGATCAGCTTGACCGCATCGGCAAGGTTCTGCACCAGACCGCCGGCCCTGAAGCCGCAGATGTTGGCACGGTTGGGCCCGGACCGGTCCTGAAAGAAGGCGGCGCCGCGGCGCTCCATCCAGACGAGGACCGCTATGAAGCAAAGCGGCACAAACGCTCCAAAGGCAACTCTGAGAACTAGGAGAAGAATATCAAGCTGCGACATGTGCGACCTCGCTTTCAGTTAGTGCGATCCCTTCGGCCGGGATCTGTTCCAAATCGATATCCTTCAGGACAGCGACCGCAGCCTGCAGACCGGCACGGGCCTCCTGATTGCTCTTGATCTCGCCGCCGCAGAGGTGCAGGACCTCGATCAGGCTTTTTGCCGGCTGGTTCTTCACCACGGCGACCTCGTAGCTCTGGAGACGCCCGTCACAGTTGACGAGGCTCCCCGCATCTTCGCTGTAGGAAGCCACCGGCACCGCCACCGCGGCCTTGGCCACGCAGTCGGTCTGGGAACTCGCGACCATGATCAACTTGGTGTCGGCCAGCAGTTGGGTCAACGCATCGCCGCTCAACGAGCGGCTGAGATCGTTGTCAAAGCTGAGCAGCAGGTCGGCACCGTTGAGCGCAGCCTCGAAGGCGGTCTTGGAATCGTCGATCCCCAGCAGGGCGAAGGAAGCGCGGTTGGCCGATTTATCGTCTTTGATGAGGAAATCGTCGCCATCGCCGGCTTTGACGTAGCCGTCACTGTAGCCGCTCACCGGCGCATTGATGGCGGCGGCGAACTGCTGCGCGGCGAACATCTGCTCAAGGGAGGCGTTCGGTGAGATCAGGACCACGGCTTTCTTCGCCTCGCTGACAGCCCGGCGTACCGATTCGATCGCCTCGTCAAAACCGGCCTCGCGGCCATTGACCCTGGGCGTGCCCAGGCGATTGTCGTTTTCGAGCTTGTAGGTCATGCGGCCTTCATCACACATGAAATAACCGTTGACCTTCTCGTTGAGCCGCGGCCGATAGCGGTAGATGACGTCGTCTTTGTATTTTTCCCGGTTGTGGTCGATGAAGATGTTGCAGCCCTTGCTGCAGCCGTGGCAGATGGACGGGCTCTTGGTAAGGAACCACGCCCGCTGCTTGAAGCGGAAATCGCGGCTGGTCATGGCGCCGACCGGGCAGAGGTCGACCACGTTCAAGGCATAGCGGTTGTTCAGAGGCCGTCCGGGGAAGATGTTGACCCGGGCGGCATCGGTCCGGTTGACGATGCCCAGCTCGCCGGTCTTGGTGATCAGGCGGGTGAAGCGGACGCAACGGGCGCAGAGCACGCACCGCTCCTGGTCATGGACCACGCCGCAGCCGAAATCCATCTTCTTGGCCTTCAGCACCGGTTTGACGGTCATCCGGCTCGGTTGCCCGTCGTATTTCATGTAATAATCCTGCAGCTTGCACTCACCGGCCTGATCGCAGATCGGGCAGTCGATCGGGTGGTTGATCAGTTCAAGCTCCATGATGTCGCGCTGGATTTTCTTGATTTTCTCCGCATCCAGCTGCACTTTCATTCCCTCGGCAACCTTGGTCTTGCAGGCGGGCACCAGCGGCGGCCGGCCATCCTCAATGCCGACCAGGCACATGCGGCAGTTGCCGTCGGCGCCCAAGGCGGGATGGTAGCAGAGATGCGGGATTTCGATTCCGATCGCGCCAAAGGCGTCGATCAGGTTCTTCCCTGCTTCGACTTCTACTTCTTGACCGTTAACAAACAGTTTTACCTTCTCAGCCATGGTAAACCCTTATCCCCGTTACATCGCAGCCTGAGCCGGAGCGCCGCCTGCGACGTACGCTTCGAATTCATGCCGGAATTTGTTCAAGTAACTGCGTGTCGACATGGTGCATGCTGCCGAGAGGACGCAGACGGTCTTCATCTCAATGTTGTCGCACAGTTCGGTCAGCAGGTCGATGTCGGCCGTGGTTCCCTCGCCCCGGATGATCTTGCGGACGATCTTCAGCATCCAGCCGAGACCTTCGCGGCACGGCGTGCATTGACCGCAGGACTCATGGTGGTAGAAATAGATCAGGTTTTCCACCAGCTTCACCATGTCGACCGTGTCGTCGAGCACCACGATACCGCCGGAGCCGAACATGGTTTTGTGGGCCGCCATGGATTCGTAGTCGAGCGTTACGGTCTGGGCCTCTTCAGGGGTCAGGACCGGGGTTGAACTGCCGCCGGGGATAACCCCCTTCAGGGTGCGGCCGTCGCGCACACCGCCCGCCACCTTGTCGATCACCTCCAGCAGAGGCAAGCCCAGAGGCAATTCATACATGCCGGGCTTCTTGACCAGGCCGGAGATGCCGAACAGATGGGTGCCCGGGCTCTTCTCGGTGCCGTAGGCCTTGTAGGCGTCGGCGCCGTTGGTCAGGATGAAGGGCAGCGAGGCGATACTCTGGACGTTGTTGATGATGGTGGGGCAGCCGTACAGGCCCTCGACCGCCGGAAACGGCGGCTTGCTCCGGGGCTGGCCCTTCCGGCCCTCGATGGATTCGAGCAGGGCGGTTTCCTCGCCGCAGACGTAGGCGCCGGCGCCGCGATGGACGGTCACGTCGAGCTTGTAATCGTGGCCGGCGACGCTGTCGCCCAGATAGCCGGCGGCATAGGCCTCGTCGATGGCGGCCTGGAGAACCTTCACCTGGGTGGTGTATTCACCGCGGATGTAGATGTAGGCGGCATGGCTCTTGATCGCATAGCAGCAGATGATGATCCCCTCGATCAGCATGTGGGGATCGCGGACCAGGATGAAGCGATCCTTGAAGGTGGCCGGTTCCGATTCGTCCGAGTTGACCGCCAGATAGACCGGTTTGTCGATGTTCTTCGGCAGAAAGCTCCATTTCAGACCGGTGGGAAAGCCGGCGCCGCCGCGGCCCCGCAACCCGCTCGCCTTGACCACCTCGATGATCTCCTCGGGCTGCATCGCAAAGACCTTGTCCAGGGTGGCATAGGCCCCATGCTCCTTGGCGATCTCGATCTTGTTGGCGTCCGGGATGTCAAACCTGGCACTGAGTACTTGTACTTGCATCTGTTCGCTCTCCTTATTTCAGCGTGGCCAAGAGTTCTTTGAGTTTGGCGACGTTCATGTCCTCGTAGAACTCTCCGTTCACCTGGACCACGGGAGCGGAACCGCAGTGTCCGAGGCATTCCACCTCTTCCAGGCTGAATTGTCCGTCCGCGCTGACCTCCCCGGGTTTGATGCCCAACTCCTGCTTCAGATAGTCGACGATCTCCTGCTTGCCGAGCAGGTAGCAGGAAAGCGTCCGGCACACGCAGATATGGTATTTCCCCTTGGGCTGGAGGTTGTACATGGTATAGAAGGTGGCTGCCTCGTACACCATGCTGGGGAAGGTGCCGATGCGGTCGGCGATGTAGGCCATGGCCTCGGCGCTGATCCACCCCTCCTGCTCCTGCACCAGCCAGAGAGAGGGGAGAATCATCGATTCCCTGGTGGGATACCGCTTGACCAGCCGCTCGAACTCGGCATCCCGCTGCGCATCAAAAATGAACGGTTTTCCCGTTTCTATTAGCTGTGATCGATCACTCATCTGTCCAACTCTCCGCCAATAATATTGATGCTGCCGAGATTGATCACGGCATCGGCAATCATTTCACCTTCAATCATTTCGTGGAATCCGCTCATCATGTAGAAGCACGGTGGCCGGACCTTGCACTTGTAGGGCCGCCCGGAGCCGTCGGAGACGAAATGAAAACCCAGCTCGCCGTTGGCAGCCTCGAAGGAGTCGTACCATTCGCCGGCAGGCACCTGAACGCCCTCGAACACCAGCTTGAAGTGGCCGGCCAGCGCTTCGATGTTTTTGTACACCTCCGTCTTGGGCGGCAGGGTGACGTTGTTGTTGCTGACGGTCACCGGTCCCTTGGGAATCCGCTTCATCGCCTGCCGGATGATGCTGATGCTCTGGAAGATCTCCTCGTAGCGAATCGTGATCCGGTCGTAGATGTCGCCCTTGGAACCGAGCGGGATGGTGAAATCAAAGGTGTCGTAGTAGTAGTAGGGGTTGTCCTTGCGCAGGTCGAAGGGAACGCCGCTGGCGCGCAGGCAGGGGCCAGTGTATCCGTAGGACAGGGCCAGGTCGGCCGGCATGACGCAGACGTTCTGGGTCCGATCGTGAACGATCCGGTTTTTCAGCACCAGCTTGAGGGAATCGTTGACGCCCTTCTCGATATCCCGGAGCTGGTTCTCCATATCGGTTTCCCAGCCCTCGTAAAAATCGCGGTACATACCACCGATCCGAGTGAAGGAATTGGTGAGGCGGGCACCGGTCAGCCGGCTGATGAAATCGTAGGAGGCCTCCTTTTCGTTGTACAGGTACCAGTAGTTGGTCAGACCGCCCATGTCGACTAGGTTGGCGGCGATGCACACCAGATGATCCTGCACCCGGAAGAACTCCGACAAAATGACCCGCATGAACTTGGCCCGCTCGGTGATCTCGATGCCGAGCCAAGACTCGACCGCCTTGGCGTAGGCGATGTTGTTCATCAGCGCCGAGCAGTAGTTGAGCCGGTCGGTGAGGGGGATTACCTGGTTGTAGGTCCTGTTCTCGGCGGTCTTTTCGAACCCGCGGTGGAGATAGCCGATCTCGTTGACGTTGGCCAGAACGGTTTCGCCGTCAAGGGCGGTGAGGATGCGGATGGCGCCATGGGTGGCTGGATGTGAGGGCCCGAGGTTGAGATACATGATCTCGGTGTTGATGTCCTCCATCAGGGACTGATCGACACCGTTTTTCGCCAGCCGGGCCTTGATTTCCTTTTCCAGACTATCGCTCTCGTAGCAGATCTGCCCCTCGCCGATGGGATAATCCTTGCGCAGGGGATGCCCCTGGAACTGCCAGTGGTTGAGAATGCGGCGCAGGTCCGGATGTCCCTGGAAATTGATGCCGTACTGGTCGTAGGTCTCGCGCTCGCCCCAGTTGGCCGAATCCCACAGCGCCGTGGCCGAAGGGATGCCCACTTCCGGGTCGGCAACCGGGACCCGGACCTGGACCAGCATGTTCTTTTCCCAGTTGCGGAGCGTATACACCACAACAAAACGCGTCTCCTGCTGCACCGGGTATTCGAGATAGTCGACCGCGGTCACATCGAGAAGCAATCCGAAGTTGAGCGCCGGATCGTTTTTCAGGCGGGCAAGCGTTGATTCGAGTTGCGCAGGCTGCACCGTCAGCACCGCCGCATCGACCGAAGCCGTGCAGGATGCATCCGGAAACGCGGCCTTGAGTACTTCTAGTGCCGTCGTATTCATATCAGTCGAGAATCCCTTTAAAGTCTTTGTGGCGATCGTTCAGCACGCTCTCTCCCTTGATCTGATCCTGGATCTTCATCAGGGCATCCAGAACCGCCTCGGGCCGGGGAGGACAACCGGAAATATACACGTCCACCGGGATGATGGTGTCGATTCCCTGGACGGTGCAGTAGTTGTCGTAGATGCCGCCGGAGGTGGCGCACGCACCCATGGCCACGACCCACTTGGGTTCGGGCATCTGCTCGTAGATCTGTTTGAGAATCGGGGCCTGCTTGTAGCTGATGGTACCGCAGACGAGCAGCAGGTCAGCCTGCCGGGGCGAAAAACGCACGACCTCGGCCCCCCAGCGGGAGATATCGAGCTGACTTGCAGCGGCACTCATGAATTCGATTGCGCAGCAGGCGGTTCCGTATACAAACGGCCACAGAGAGTACTGACGTCCCCAGTTGATGACTGCATCGACTTTGGTGGTCAGTACCGAATCACCCAGACTTGCTTCTAATCCTAACGCCAATTGAGCACCCCTTTCCGAAGAATATAAATAAGTCCGGTCAACAGTAGCACCATGAAGACGACCATTTCCGCGAACCCGAACCAGCCCAGTTCGCGTACACCGACCGCCCATGGGTACATGAACACCGCCTCAATATCGAACAGCAGGAACAGAATGGCCAGCAGGTAAAACTTGACGCTGAACTTCTGCTCCGCCAAGCCAATCATCCGCTTGACACCGCTCTCGTAGGGTTGATTCTTTATTTCCCCACCGGCACGTGGACCGAACACCGTTGTCACCAGCATGAACAGCGGGATGACGATGGCAATTCCGATCAAGGCCATTGCTGATAGCACCAGTTCCGTCACCATGAATCCAACCTCTCCCTCAGACGTGAAATAGAAACGTAAACCTTCTATGAACAGCAGGTTATTGCATTAAACGAAAATGAACGGCTATTCATTACCGGTAGCGGTATCATCTGTCAAGAAAAATAGTTTTACGAAAAGACGCCCACACGCCCATCTCGCCGGCGTCACGATCGCAGCGCGGCAGGACATCCGGCCCTGCGGCCGTGCGGGACGTAGCACACTTTTTTGCGGGGCAGGAAAGGCAAAAACACACCGCCGGGCGGCGCCCGCAGATGCCGGTATGTCCACCGGTCTTCCTCGAACCCCGATGCGGAAACCGGCACGGCCGACGGCATCTCCGTGCCCTCCGCCCGCTAATTTCCGCTCACCCAGCCCGCGCCTTCCCGGCTGCACAAAACACTGCAACCCGGACAGCACGAGTCTGTCCGGGTTGCGGGAACGAACACACGAGGACGCGGTTCAGAACGGCACGTCGTCGCCCATGGGCGGCGGCTCGGGAAACGATTCCGTGCCGTACCCCTGATTGGCGCCGCCGTACTCGCTTCCGCCCGTGGTCCGCGGCGAGAGCATTTTCATCTCGCGGGCGATGATCTCGGTGGTATAGCGGTCGTTGCCATTCTGGTCCTGCCATTTCCGGGTTTGCAGCTTGCCCTCGATGTACACCCGGGAACCTTTCGAGAGATACTCGCCGCAGATCTCGGCCAGCCGCCGCCAGGCAACGATACTGTGCCATTCGGTCTGTTCCTGCATCTGCCCGTCCTGCCCCTTCCAGCGTTCGGTGGTCGCCACGCGGAAAGTGGCCACCGGCGTCCCGCTCTGGGTATAGCGAATTTCCGGATCGGCTCCCAGATTGCCGATTAACATTACCTTGTTGACCATTGCTCACCTGCACGGAGAAAATTGCGGGAAGATCGGCACGCCTGTGTCATGCCGTCATGTGACCGGCATCATAAACCACTTGCCGGGCGATTGCAAAACTTGTCGCATGGAGCGGGCACCTTCACGCCATGCCCTTTCTGCCGCAGCCGCAAAAAAGAGGGCCGCATCATCCGGCGAGCATCGTCAAGCACAGGCAGGCGATACGGGACGAACGGGAAGACCGCATCATGGCAATCACCCTGGCATCGGCTCAAAAAAAAAGCCCGGAACGGTGTGCTCTCCGTTCCGGGCTGGGGTTGATGACGCCGCCGGTGCAGGCGTGCTCGTTTTTCTTGCTGCCTAGTCGGCGTAACCTTCTTCGCCGTGTTCGTTGATGTCGAGTCCCTGACGCTCAACGTCGGCGGTCGGACGAAGCCCTATCGTGACTTTGATGGCGTACGCGAGGATGGCCGTGGCGACCACGCTCCATACCAGCACGATGGCGACGCTTCCCAGTTGTTTCATGAACAGCGCGCCACCGCCCGCCTGACCGTTGACGGCTTCCACCGCGAGCAGACCGGTCAGGAGGGTGCCGACCGTGCCGCCCACGGCATGGACGCCGAAGGTGTCGAGCGCGTCGTCGTAGCCGAGTTTCCTCTTGAGCGTCACGACCGCGAAGTAGGGGACGACGCCGGCGGCAATGCCGCAGATGACAGCACCGGTGGCGTCAACGAAGCCCGCTGCCGGGGTGATGACGACGAGACCGGCGACGATGCCCGAGCAGAAACCCAGCACGGAGGGCTGCTTTTTGGTGATGAACTCAAGAAACGCCCAGACAAAACCACCGATGGCGGCAGCCAGCGTCGTGGTCAGGAAAGCGCTGCCGGCCAGTCCGTTGGCAGCGCCGGCGGAACCGGCGTTGAAGCCGTACCAGCCGACCCACAGGATCGAGGTGCCGATCATGCAGAGCACCATGCTGTGCGGGGTCATCGGCTCTTTGCCGTAGCCGAGGCGCGGACCGAGAATAAGCGCCAGCACCAGGGCCGAATAACCGGACGACATGTGGACGACCAGGCCACCCGCGAAGTCGATGGCACCCAGGGTACCGCCGATATAGCCGCCGCCCCAGACCATGTGGGCGAACGGGAAATAGACGAGAATCAACCAGCCGGCGATGAAGGCCAGGACGGCCGTGTACTTCATGCGCTCGGCAATGGCGCCGACAATCAGCGCCGGAGTGATGATGGCGAAGGTCAACTGGAACATGGCAAAGACCGATTCGGGCACGCCCGCCAGATGGCTCGAATAGGAGATGTCCTTGCCTTCCGGCCCGTAAATCCCCTTGAAGAAGGCAGCGCCGAAATCGCCGATGAATTTACCATCGCCGGAAAACGACAGACTGTAACCGAAGGCCCACCACATCAGGGTCGCGAGACCGGCAATGCCAAGACACTGGGCAAGGACGGACAAAACGTTTTTCTTCCGCACGAGACCGCCATAAAAAAGGGCGAGACCGGGCAAGGTCATGAACAGGACCAGGGCGGTACTGGTCAGCATCCAGGCGGTATCGCCGCTGTTGATGGCCGGGGCTTCCTCGGCAAAGGCGCAAACGACCGTCCCCAGCAAGGCGGCAAGCGCGGACGTGGTGGCAAAAGCAAGTTTTTTCATGGATGGTTTCCTCCTGATTACAGGGCTTCGCTACCGGTTTCGCCGGTGCGGATGCGCATTACATGTTCCAGATCGAAGACGAAGATTTTCCCATCGCCGATTTTGTCGGTGCAGGCCGCCTTCTTGATACCCTCGACGACCTGCTCGAGCTGATTGTCGTCGATGGCGACTTCCACCTTCAACTTCGGGAGGAATTCAATGACATACTCCGCACCCCGGTACATCTCGGTGTGCCCCTTCTGCCGGCCGAAGCCTTTGACCTCCGTCACGGTCACGCCCTTGACGCCGAGCGCCGTCAGACTTTCCCGCACCTCATTCAATTTGAAAGGTTTGATTATCGCACTGACAAACTTCATGGATCACTCCTTTTCCGGCAGCCGCTCATCATGCCCGCCCTGCCCTGTTGATTTGATTCCCTGAACAAACCGATAGATTTGCTGCTCATTCCCCTTTCCGGCCGGACAGGCATCGGCTCGCCCGCAACCGGTGATCATCCCCGAATCGTTTTTTCTGCTCATCTCCCCCTCCTTTTTTCAGTGTTATTCCTCGTTTTCCTTCACCATGTCATCCGGGGATGCGGATACACATGCCCATCACAAACAAATTATATGCCATTTTTGGAACATATATAAATGACACATAAAATCAATAAAATATTATTAATATTCGCTTAAATATATCCAAACAAATCAAAAAATAATTCATTTTTGTATTTATTTTTATCGACAAATGACAAATATGAAGACGCGCGGTCCAAACGGGAATGAAAACCGGCGACGGCAAGGCGATTCGGCAAAAAGAAGGATTGCATTCATCGGAAAAATAAGAATACATACATCCATCGTCCTTCCTCCTTTCCCGTGATCGAGGAGAAAATGCCCATGCCAGTCAATGAATCCACCGCACCACCCGCGGACGACACGCGCTGGCAGCTCATCGACCGGGTCATGCAGCGGCTCGATCGCCGACCCGACGCCCTCATCGAAACCCTGCACGCCGCCCAGGACGCCTTCGGCTACCTGGACAGCACCACCCTGGCCCATATCGCCTCCCGGTTGCGGCTGCCGCCGGCCAAGGTGTTCGGGGTCGTCACCTTCTACAACCATTTCCGTCTCAAGCCCAAAGGCGAGCACACTCTCGCCGTCTGCACCGGCACGGCCTGCCACCTCAAGGGCAACGACAAGATGCTCGCCTGGCTGCGAGACCGGTATCACCTGGCCCCCGGCGACACCTCCCCGGACAACCGTCTCTCCTTGGTCGAGGTCCGCTGTGTCGGCGCCTGCGCCCTGGCGCCGGTGTTCCTGCCCGACGGCGCGCTCGTCGGAAAAAAGAGCTTCGGGGAAGCGACCGCCATCATCGAGGAGTGGCTGGGCGATGCACCGTGAAGAACTGGCCGCGCGGGCGGCCGAACACCAGAGGCGTCTCGACGGTTTCGCCCACCACATCCTGGTCTGTGCCGGGCTGGGCTGCCCGGACAACGAGGCGATCATCGCCGCCCTGCGCCGCGCGGTCGCCGAGCGGCAGATGGAAAATCGCGTGCTGGTGCGCAAGGCCGGCTGCATGGGCCTCTGCGCTCTTGGCCCGATCGTCCTGATCCAGCCGGGCGAAATCGCCTATCAGACCGTGCGGCCGGACGACGCGGCCGCCATCGTCGCCTCGCTGGGCCAGGAGCCGGTCCAGCGCTTGCTGCTGCCGCCGGACCTGCCCTTTTTCGCCCGGCAGCACAAAAATGTATTGGCCCTGTCCGGCCGCATTGATCCGGAAAGCATCGACGACTACCTCGCCGCGGGCGGCTACGGCGCGCTGCTCACCGTGCTCACCGGGATGCGGCCCGTTGACGTGGTCCGCTCCATCCAGGAAAGCGGCTTACGCGGCCGCGGCGGCGCCGGCTATCCCACCGGTCTGAAATGGGCCACCGTGGCCAAGGCCACCGGCGACAGGAAATACCTAATCTGCAACGGTGACGAGGGCGATCCCGGCGCCTTCATGGACCGCTCTATCCTCGAAAGCACGCCCCACGCCGTGCTGGAGGGGATGATCATCGCCGCCTATGCCGTGGGCGCCAGCCAGGGGTATATCTATGTGCGGGCCGAATATCCCCTGGCGGTCAAGCGACTCCGGCTGGCCATCCGCGAGGCGGAGCGCAGCAACCTGCTCGGTCGCGCCATCTGCGGCTCCGGCTTCGACCTCACCTTGCAGATCCGGCTCGGTGCCGGCGCCTTTGTCTGCGGCGAGGAGACCGCCCTGATCGAATCGGTCGAGGGCCGTCGAGGCATCCCCCGCCCCCGGCCGCCCTATCCGGCGGAAAAAGGCCTCTGGGGCTGCCCCACCCTGATCAACAACGTCGAAACCTATGCCAACATCCCGCCGATCGTCCGGAACGGCGCCGCCTGGTTCGCCGCCCTGGGCACGGACCGTAGCAAGGGCACCAAGGTGTTTGCCCTCACCGGCAAAATCCGCCACACCGGCCTAGTCGAAGTGCCCATGGGCATAAGCCTGCGCGAGATCATCTTCGATATCGGCGGCGGCATTCCCGACGGTCACGCCCTCAAGGCCGTGCAGACCGGCGGCCCTTCGGGCGGCTGCATCCCGGCTGATTTTCTCGACACGCCGGTCAGTTACGAAAGCTTGCACGAGTTGGGCTCAATCATGGGATCGGGCGGCATGATCGTCATTGACGAGACCTCCAGCATGATCGACGTGGTCAGGTATTTCATGGAGTTCTGCATGGAGGAGTCCTGCGGCAAATGCGTGCCTTGTCGGGCAGGCACCGCCCAGATCCACCGTCTGCTCACCCGGTTCCAGGAGCGCCGCGCTACCGCCGCCGACCTCGCCATGCTGGAGTCGCTCTGCGACTTGGTCAAGCACGCCAGTCTCTGCGGGCTGGGCCAGTCGGCCCCCAATCCGGTCCTGAGCACACTGCGCTATTTCCGCCAGGAATATCTCGACCGAATGGTCCCGGCCGAGCCGGACGGGGAGGTGCAGCCATGACCACGCCGATCCTCACCCTGACCATCGACGGCCGGCCGGTGAGCGGCCTGGCAACGGAAACCGTCCTGCAGGTGGCCGGAGAAAACGGCATTGCCATTCCGACCCTCTGCTTCCTGGACGGGCTCTCCGCCACCGGTGCCTGCCGGCTGTGCATGGTCGAGATCGAAGGCAGCGCCAAGCTGCATCCCGCCTGCGTCACCCCGATCCAAGAGGGGATGGTGGTCACCACGCAATCGGAGCGGCTCCGCAGTTATCGCCGGGCCATCGTCCAGTTGCTGTTCGCCGAGCGCAACCATGTCTGCGCGGTCTGCGTCTCCAACGGCCACTGTGAATTGCAGGATCTGGCCCGTGAACTCGGCATCGACCACATCGACTTTCCCGGCCGCTATCCGGCCCTGGCCGTGGATGCCTCCCACAGCCGGTTCGTCCTCGACCACAACCGCTGCGTGCTCTGCACCCGTTGCGTCCGGGTCTGCGCCGAGATCGAGGGCGCCCACACCTGGGACGTGAAAAACCGGGGCATCCGCAGCCAGATCGTCGCCGACCTCGACACCCCCTGGGGCACATCCACCACCTGCACCGGCTGCGGCAAGTGCGTGCACGTCTGCCCCACCGGCGCCCTGTCCGAAAAGGGAAGATCCGTGGCGGAAATGCAGAAGAAGCGGCCCGCCCTCCCCTATCTCGTGGCCAACCGGGCCGAGGAGCGACGATGAACAGACTGCGCCTGGCCACCCTCTGGCTCGACGGCTGCTCCGGCTGCCACATGTCGCTGTTGGATACGGACGAACGGCTGCTGGACCTGGCCGCACAGGTGGATATCGTTTACAGCCCGTTGGTCGATGCCAAGGACTTCCCCGAACAGGTGGATGTGGTCTGCATCGAGGGCGCGGTCGCCACCGATGCGGACGAGGCCCGCCTGCGACTCGCCCGCCGGCGGAGCAGGCTGCTGATCGCCATGGGCGATTGCGCGGTCACCGGCAATGTCCCGGCCATGCGCAATATTATGGGCGCCGAGGCCATGCTCCGCGCCGTTTACCTGGAAAGCCGGCCCCTCAAGCCGCAGATTCCGGCGGACGGATTGCCGCATCTCAACGAACAGGCCCTGCCGCTGCACCATTTCGTGCCGATCGACCTGTTCATCCCCGGCTGCCCGCCCGCGGCCGACACGCTGTTCGCCGCCCTCGGCGGCCTGCTGGCGGGCATTGCCGACCTGCGGCTCGACACCCGCTTCGGTGCCTAGGAGTTCGCCATGAAGCAGATCGTCATCGAACCGGTCAGCCGCATCGAGGGCCATGCCGCCATCCGTCTGTTCCTCGACGAGGCGGGCCAGGTGCAGGATGCCCGTTTCCAGGTCAATCAGGTGCGCGGCTTCGAGCAGTTCGTGGTCGGTCGGCCCTTTTTCGAGATGCCCTCGCTCACCGCCCGCACCTGTGGCATCTGCCCGGTCAGCCACGAACTGGCCTCGGCCAAGGCCTGCGACCAGTTGCTGGCGGTCGCCATCCCGGCAGCCGCCGGCAAGCTGCGCCGCCTCCTCAACCTTGGCCAACTGATCCAGTCGCACGCGCTCAGCTTTTTCTATCTCTCCGCACCGGACCTCCTGCTGGGCATGGACCATCCGCCGGAAAGCCGCAACTTTTTCGGGCTGGCCGCAGTCGATCCCCAGTTCGCCCGCGACGGCATCCGGCTGCGCCAGTTCGGCCAGCAGGTGATCGAGCGCCTGGCCGGGCGGCGCATCCATCCGTCCTGGGTGGTGCCCGGCGGCGTCAACTCGCCGCTGGCCGCGATCGCCCGCGACGCCATCCTCGCCGAACTGCCGGCGATTATCGCCCTGATCCGGACCCATCTCGACCGGTTCAAGCAGACCCTCGATTGCCACCAGGAGCATATCGGCGTCTTCGCCCGCTTCCCCAGCCTGTTCCTCGGCCTGGTCAACGATAGCGGCACCCTGGAACATTATGACGGTCGCCTGCGGATCATCGACGCCGCCGGCGCTCCGGCGGGCGACGATCTCGACCCAGGCGAATACCAGCAGGCCGTCGCCGAGGCGGTCGAGCCCTGGACCTATCTCAAGTTCCCCTATTACCGGCCGCACGGCTATCCGGACGGCATGTACCGGGTGGGGCCGCTGGCCCGCCTCAACCTCGCCGCCCGCTGCGGCACCGAACTGGCCGACCGAGAGCTGGCCCAGTTCCGCGCGCTGGTATCCGGGCCGGTGCTCAGCACCTTCCATTCGCACTATGCCAGGCTGATCGAAACCCTGTATGCGGCGGAGCGGATCGAGCAACTGCTGGCCGAGCCGGACATCCTCGATGCGCGGGTCCGGGCCACGGCCGGGGTCAACAACCTGGAAGGCGTCGGCATCGCCGAGGCCCCGCGCGGCACCCTGATCCACCACTACCGGGTCAACGGGGACGGCCTGATCGAATGGGCCAACCTGATCATCGCCACCGGCCACAACAACCTGGCCATGCAGCGCGGCATTCTCCAGGCGGCGCACCATTTCCTCGACGGCACTGCGATCCGCGAGGGGCTGCTCAACCGCATCGAGGCGGTGATCCGCGCCTTCGACCCCTGCCTGGCCTGCTCCACCCACGCGGTCGGCGCCATGCCTCTTGTCATCGAACTCGTCGGCCCGGACGGCACCATCCTCGACCGCCTCCGGCGCTGACGGCCGACCACGCGGCGCCCGCACCCTTCCCGCCTGCCAATCTTTTTGCCGCCTGCATTGGCCATTGCTCGGGCCTCTTCTTGCATTTCTTTCCTGTATGGCGTAAGCAAAATACATACGCCTGCATTCTTTGCTTTCGGCTCGCCCGATTCGGGAGACGCATGATCGAATCCTGGGGACGAAGCGGGGATGACGCTGGCATCCCGCGTGTCTCTGGGCCACAACGATTTCAAGGAAGGGGGTTGCATGGTTTCGGCATACAGGAAGAGCGTCTCGCCAGACCGTCCGCCTCTCTTCCTGTTTCGGATGCAGCCGCCGCCCACCTCCGTGCCCTGCGGCCTCCATCTCCCTGACCGGAACGGAGGCGCCCCATGAAACCCCGCCCCCTCTCCGTCTTTCTCGCCCGGTTGATCTGGCTGAGCGTGCTGCCGCCGGTCGCGGTGGCCGCCTGGCTGGCCGTCGTCAACATTCTCAACCAGCAGGAGCAGATCCGGCGACAGGCCGCCGATCTCGCGCACAATTTCGCCACCGCCATCGACCATCACCTCAATGCCCGCATCCGGGCGCTGAACATCCTGGCGATGTCGCCTCTGGTTGACGATCCCGACCGCTGGCCGGAGCTGTATGCCGAGGCCCGGGGCTACCACGAAAGCTTCGGCGGCCACGTCATCCTCGCCGACACCGGCAATCCGATGCGGATGCTGTTCAATACCCGCTCGCCCCTGGGCACCGTCCTGCCGCCCCTGCCGCGTCCCGCCGGGCATGCCGCCGCCCCCGCCGCCCTGGCCAGCGGCCGGCCCGCGGTCGGCGACACCTTTGTCGGTCCGGTCGCCGAGGACACCCTGATCGCCATCGCGGTCCCGAGGCTACGGGCCGGCACAACCACCCATCTGCTCCTCACGATCCTGGAAACGAAACAATTCCAGGCGCGGCTGGACCAGGAAGCCCTGCCCGGCAGTTGGGCCATAACCATGCGGGACGGCCGCGGCGATGTCATTGCCCGGCGCGCCCCGCCGGGATTCGACGGCCGGCGCGACGTGGACGACGAAGAGCGCTTTGTGGCCCGCTCCACGGTTTCCCCGTGGTCGGTGGCGGTGGAAATCCCCCGCGCGGCGGTCCACATGCCGTTGTTGTCTTCGGCCATCGCCCTGGCCCTGGCCATTCTGGCCGCCACGGCCGCCAGCGTGTTCGGCAGTTACCAGGCGGGCCGGCGGCTGGGGAGCCAGGTTGCCGCGCTGGTTGCCCCCGCCTCGTCCGACAAACCGCCCCGCATCGCGGAAATCGCCGCTGTCCGGCAAAAGCTCGCCGATGCCGCCGCCCAATTGCAGCGCAGCGAGGCACTGTTCGCCACGACCATCGAACAGGCCACCGTCGGTATCGCCGTGATCGCCCTCGGCGGCCGCTGCCTGGTGGCGAACCGCGCCTTGAGCGCCCTGTTCGGTTTCAGCCGGGAGGCAATGCGGACCAAGACCTGGCAGCAACTGACCCACCCGGACGAAGTGGCGGTCGACGAACAGCATATCGCGCGCCTGATGGCCGGGGAAACGTCATCCTACACCAGGGAAAAACGGTTCGTCGCCTGCGACGACACCGTGTTCTGGGCGCACCTCGGCGTCACCCTGATCAGGAAACCGACCGGCGAGCCGGATTACTTCATTGCCGTGGTCGAAAACATTCAGGCCCGCAAGGAAATCGAAGCGGCGTTGCTCGAAAGCAGCCAGTTGCTCACCGACATGGCCGCGATGGCCCATGTCGGCGGCTGGACCTTCGAACCGGCGACCGGTAAGGGCACGTGGACGCCTGAGGCGTTACGCATTCACGATCTGCCCGAAGACGCCCCCTTCAGCGCCGCCGCCGGGCTTGAGTATTACATCGGCGAACACCGCCGCGCCATCGAGGCCGCGATCCGCACCGCGGTGGAGAAGGCCGTCCCCTATGATCTCGAACTGGAGATGCAAACGCGGACCGGCCGGCGCAAATGGGTCCGGACCATCGGCCATCCGGTGGTCGTGGACGGCAAGGTTGTCCGGATGCATGGCGCCATCCAGGACATCACCGACCGCAAACTGGCGGGAATGGCCCTGGTCAAGAGCGAGCAGTACTACCGCGAAGTGGTGGAAGGCGCCAGCAGCGCCATCATGCGTTGGTCCGGGGACGGTACCATCACCTTCTTCAATGCATACACCCAGCACCTTTTCGGCTGGGACAGGGCCAGCCTGCTCGGCCAGCACATCGGCGTCCTGATTCCCGAACACGCCACCACCGGCGACGACCTTTCCGGTCTGGTCGCCGACATTGCCGCGCATCCGGAACGCCACCGGTACGTCATCAACGAAAACGTCCGGCGGGACGGCAGCCGCATCTGGATGGCCTGGACGAACCGGGCGATTCGAGACCTTCAGGGAAACGTCGTCGAAATTCTCGCGCTCGGCAACGACATCACCGAACACAAGCTCCTTCTGGAAGAACTCAAAAGCCGAAACGAGGAGCTGGAACGGTTCAATCGCGCCGCGGTGGGCCGGGAGTTGCGCATGGTCGAACTCAAACGCACGATCAACGAACTGTCGCGACAACTCGGCCAGCCACCCCCCTTCGACCTTTCCTTTACCGAGGAACCATGAGACAGACCGCCCGGAGCCGATTCATTGTCCAAGCCACCCTGGCATATCTGCTGCTGGCGCTCGGCTGGATCTTTTTGTCCGACCGTTTGCTCATGGTCTTCATGGATGTCCGCTCCCTGGTGTGGCTGTCCACGGCCAAGGGGATCTTCTTCGTGCTGGTGAGCTGCGGCTGTTTCACGCTGGCCCTCCACAATGTCCCCGAGACCCGCGCGCCGGCGCAGCCTGGCGAGGAGGCGGCCCTCGACGCCTTCGTCGCCCGTCCCTGGCCACGCCTGACCGCCTATGCCTTCGCCATCGTCCTGACCGTGGTCATGTTCGTCGTCCGCAGGCACATGCCCGTCGTCTTCGGCGACCGGCCGCTGCTGGTCCTCTACATGCTGCCCATCTCCCTTGCCGCCCTGCTGGGCGGCCTGGGTCCGGGGCTGACCGCCACCTCGATCGCCAGCCTGCTCAGTCTGTATTTCTTTATTTCCCCGGTGCACAGTTTCGCCATCGCCTCCCAGCACGATCTCTTCCAGTGGAGCATGCTGGCCCTCAACGGCCTGATCATCAGCCTCATCAGCGAGGCCCTCTACCGGTCGCGCCAACGCGAACGGGCGCGCCGGCAGCAGATCGAGACCGCCAACACGGCCCTGCGGGCCAGCGAGGAACGGTTTCGCCGCCTGTTCGAAAACGCGCCGGTGGCCATGGGGCTCGCCGACGACCGCGCCGCCATTCTGGCGCAAAACAACCGCATGGACCAGATGTTCGGTTATACCCTCGACGAGGTGCCCACCGTCACCGAATGGTGGCTGCGGGCCTACCCCGATCCCGCCTGCCGGGAGCGGGCCCAGGCCCAATGGCACGCGGCCATCGCGCGGGCGCCGCATCCGGACAGCACCATCGATGCCGGTGAATACCGCATCGTCTGCAAGGATGGTTCCGGGAAGGTGATCCATATCTTCACCTGCCGGGTTGCCGATGGCCTGCTCCTCACCACCTTCATCGACATCACCGAGCGCGTGCAGGCCCAGGAAACCATCCGTGACCGCGAACGCAAGCTCAGCGCCATCGTCGACAACTCCCCTTCCCTCCTCTCCCTGAAGACCGCCGCGGGACGGTACAACCTGGCCAATCCCAATGTGCAGCTCCTCCTCGGCATGGACGAGGCCGCAATCGTCGGCAAGACGGATCTCGACCTCTTTCCCGCCGACACGGCCGCAACCATCCGGGCAAACGATCACAACGTGCTCGCCACGAAATCGCCCCATGTCACGGAGGAATGTCTTTCGGTCAGGGGCGAGCCCCAGGTGTTCGCCACGAACATTTTCCCCATCTTCGACCAGGACGGGGCCATCGCTTTCCTCTGCAGGATTTCCTATGACATCACCGAACGGAAACGGGCCGAGGCGGAGTTGAAGAACATCCTGGAACGGCAGAAAGAGGCGCGCATCGCCGCCCTGAACCAGATGCAGGACGCGAACGCCGCCCGGACGCGGACCGAGGCGGCCCTCAAGACCTTGCAGGAAAGCGAGGAACGGCTGACCCTGTTCATCGAGCACGCACCGGCGGCACTGGCCATGTTCGACCGGCAGATGCGCTATCTCGCGGTCAGCCTCCGGTGGCGGGACGACTATTTCCTGGGCGAGCGGGAAATCATCGGCCGGTCGCACTACGACATCTTCCCGGAAATCGGGGAGGCATGGAAGGACGTGCATCGCCGGGGCATGACCGGCGAGATCGTCCGCGCCGACGAGGACAGGTTCGTGCGGCTGGACGGCAGGGTGCAATGGCTGCGCTGGGAGGTCCGCCCCTGGATGAACGCCGAGGACGAGGTCGGCGGCATTGTCATCTTCACCGAGGATATCACCCGGTTCAAGGAGGCCGAGGAAGAAATCCGCCTGCTCAACGCCGATCTCGAACGGCGGGTGGTCGAGCGCACGGCGGAACTCACCGCCGCCAACCGCGAGCTGGACAGCTTCGCCTATGCCGTCTCTCACGACCTCCGCGCGCCCCTGCGGGCGATGAACGGGTTTTCCCAGGCCCTGATCGAGGACTACGGCGACCTGTTCCAGGACGAGGCCAGGATGTTCCTGGACCAGATCATCATCGGCAGCCGCAAGATGGGCGACCTGATCGACGGCCTGCTGACCCTGTCCCGCTCGACCCGCGGGCAGGTGCGGCGGGAACGGATCGACCTCGCCGAGATGTCGCTCCGGCTGCTGGCGGATATGGCGCGCACCGAGCCGGAACGGCAGGTCCGCTGGGAGGTCGAGCCGGGATTGGTCGTCCGGGGAGACGCGGCCATGATCGAGGTGGTCATGCGCAACCTGCTGGCCAATGCCTGGAAATACACCGCCCGACGCCAGGAGGCGTTTATCCGGGTCGCCGCCGGGCATGACGGTGAAACGACGGGCATCTGCGTGAGCGACAACGGCGCCGGTTTCGAACCAGCCCACGCCGACAAGCTGTTCCAGCCGTTCCAGCGGCTCCATCGCCAGGAGGAGTTTCCGGGCATCGGCATCGGCCTGGCCACGGTCCAGCGGATCATCCACCGCCACGGCGGCAGCATCACAGCCAGGGGCGGCAAGGACGCGGGCGCGGCCTTCTGTTTCCATCTCCCCTGAACCCTTCAATCCAAAGCAAACGAGGCACCATGCACAACAAGGTCATTCTCTTGGTCGAGGACAACCCCCAGGATGAACTGCTGATCCGGCGGGCGCTCAGCAAGGCCAACATCGCCAACCGGATCGATGTGGTCCGCGACGGCCAGCAGGCCGTCGACTACCTGCTCAACCAGGGCGAATTCCGGCAGCCGGAGGCGCTCGAGCTGCCGGTGGTCGTGCTCCTGGACATCGGGCTGCCGAAGCTGTCCGGCCTGGAGGTGCTGAAAATCATCCGCGAGAACCGGCGCACCAGATTCCAGCCGGTGGTGATCCTCACCTCCTCGGACGAGGAACGGGACCGGTTCCGGAGCTACGAGATCGGCGCCAACAGCTTTGTCCGCAAACCGCTGGATTTCACCGAACTCGCCGACACCGTGGCGCGGCTGGGCGTCTACTGGCTGGCCATCAACGAACCGCCCCGGAACTGCACATGACCCCCCTGCGCATTCTGCTCATCGAGGACGAGGAGGCCGACTACCTGCTCATCGCCCGCCATCTCCGCACCAACGGGCTGACGGCCACCCTGCGCTGGGCAAAGGATGGCCCGGAACTGGCGGCGGCCCTGGAAACCGGCGGCTGGGACCTGGTGCTTTCCGACTACAAGGTGATCGGCCTCGATTTCAAGGACACCCTGCGCCTGCTCAACAGCCGGTTTTCCCATGTTCCCGTCCTTCTGGTCTCCGGCAGCATCGGCGAGGAGACGGCGGTGGAACTGCTGAAATCCGGCGTGACCGATTTCATCCTCAAGGACCGCCTGGCCCGCCTGATTCCGGCCATCGAGCGCAGCCTGAACGAGGCGGCCGAGAAGAGAAAACGCAAGGAGGCGGAAGAGCAGCTCAGTGCGCGGGAAGAGGCGTACCGGCACCTGTCGCAGGCCTACCGGGTCCTGCTCGACAGCGTGCCCGACGGCATCGTCCACCTTTCCCCGGACCTCAAGGTCCGCTGGGCCAACATCGCCGCCCAGCGCATGTTCGCCCTGGGAGCCGATTCGCTCGCCCCGGATTCCCGCTGCCATGTCGTCTTCTGGAAGGACAACGAGCCCTGCCCGTCCTGTCCGGTGGTGCGCAGCCTCGCCTCGCACCGGAACGAAATCGGCTACTTCGCCTCCCGCGACGACAGCCGGGAGTTCGAGATCCGGGCAATACCGGTCGCCGACCAACGGGGCGACATCGAAGGCATCATCGAGATCGTGCGGGATATCAGCGCCCATCGCAAACTGGAAGAACAATTCCGCCAGGCGCAGAAGATGGAATCCATCGGCACCTTCGCCGGCGGCATCGCGCACGATTTCAACAACATCCTCTCGGCCATCCTCGGCTATGCCGAGATCGCCCTGGAACACCTGAAGGAGGATCATCCGGCGCGCAAGAGCGTGCACACCATCCTCGAAGCCGGCCTGCGGGCCTCGCATCTCACCAAGGACCTGCTCATGTTCAGCCGCAAGCAGGTCTGCCGCAAGGAACCGGTCGACGTCAACCTGCTCATCACCCGCATCGAGAAATTCATCCGGCGGGTGATCGGCGAGGACATCCAGTTCGAGACCCGGCTGGCCAAGGAACCGCTGTGCGTCTTCGCCGACAGCCACCAGCTCGACCAGGTGCTGATGAACTTCGCCACCAATGCCCGCGACGCCATGCCCGGCGGCGGTTACCTGACCATCTCCACGGAGCGGTTGGAAATCGACCGGCGGTTCGTCGATGCCCACGGCTTCGGCCGGCTGGGGCCGCATGTCCGCATCGCCATCGCCGATACCGGCAAGGGCATGGACCAGCAGACCGCGGCCAAGATCTTCGACCCCTTCTTCACCACCAAGGAAATGGGCAAGGGGACCGGCCTGGGCCTGTCCGTGGTCTACGGCATCGTCATGGAGCATCAGGGCCATGTTCTCGTGGAGACCGAGCCGGGCAAGGGCACGGTGTTCACCGTCACCCTGCCGCTCATCGAGGAATCGAAACGGGAGGAGCCGCGCGGGGAAGACCGGGAACGTGTCCGGGGCGGCAGCGAAACCATCCTCCTGGCCGAGGACGACGGCGCCGTGCGCGAACTCTACGTCCGGGTGCTGGAACAATTCGGTTATACGGTGCTGACCGCGGTCAACGGGGAGGAGGCGGTGCGCGTCTTCGCCGGGCACCCGGACACCGTCGACCTGCTGATTCTCGACCTGGTCATGCCCAGAATGAACGGCAAACAGGCCCTGGAGGCCATCCACCGGATACGCCCCGGAATGAAGGGGGTTTTCATCAGCGGCTATGCCCCGGAAAACATTCAGCAGAAGGACCTGTTGGAGGTGCACATGGAGATCCTGTACAAGCCCGTGTCCCCCAAGGAGTTGCTGCGCGTGGTGCGGACGCTTCTGGATGCGCCGTGACCGCCGCCAAAATCGGGAGCAATTCCTGAGCGATAAAAAAGGCAGGGCCGCTTGCCCCTGCCTTTTTTTTATTGCCGTCCCGCGCCCGCAAGGCGCCGGTGGGGCGATGTTCCCGTCCGGCGCGCCTGCACGCCCGCCAGGCATTGTGCGGTCAGAACGCGAGGTCGACCCGCACATCTTCAAGGTTCGTGAAGGTCGGTGGCTGAGCTGTCCTGAATCGCATTGAAGAGGCGCTGGCCCCTCTGCACAAGCTGAAAGACCTCGGTACCCCGTTCAAGTCGCACACCTATGTCATGTATAAGAAACTCGACGTCAGCAGTGCCGCTGACGCCATCCTGAAAGCGCGGGACATGGGCCTCATAGAATATGAGCATTTACCATAGTGGCTCTAAACAAAACGCAGCATAATGCTTAATTTTGCATGTAATATCAATCAGATATTCCAAAAGAAGTCTTGCCATGCAGATGCCCCAAGTCAGCTTGATAGAATGGCAGAAACGATTCGGTACGGAGCGCAAATGCACCCAAACACTGGCCAAGGTTCGTTGGCCAAAAGGATTCCAATGCCCGACATGTGGCGGTATGAACGCGTACCCTATTGCCTCGCGCCATTTACGTATCAATGTGCCCACTGTCGTCATCAGGTCTCGATAACCGCCGACACCTTGTTTCACGCCACCAAAATTCCCCTGGTCAAATGGTTCTGGGCCACCTACCTCATGGCTTCTGATAAAGGTGGCCTCTCTGCACTGCGAGCATCCAAGCACTTAGGTGTTTCCTGGATCACAGCCCGCACCATGCTGCGCAAGATCCGACAAGCCATGGCCTACCGGGACAGCATCTATCGGCTTGCCAACCTGATTGAGTTGGACGACACTGTTGTCGGCGGCAAACGATCCGGCAAAAGAGGCCGTGGCGCCGAAGGGAAACGACCAGTGCTTGTTGCGGTGGAAACCCGGAAAAAGGGCGCCGGGTTTCTTGCCCTGCAAGCGGTCGACAGCGTGTGCACAGACACGGTCGGCAGGTTTCTCACGCGGCACCTACGCACCGGCCAGAAGGTGTAAACCGATGCGCTCCCTGCATTGAATGTTGCGGCCAAGCAGCACCAACACCAGAAAAAGGTCACTTCACCCGAAGAAGCTCATGTCTGGTTGCCCTTGGTGCATATCATGATCGGTAACATGAAAAAGTTCATCAATGGAACCTTTCATGGCGTGTCATCTCGGTACCTGCAAGAGTATCTCGATGAATTCTGCTACCGATTCAACCGGAGATTTTGGGAACCAGAACTCCCACTCCGCTTGCTCAACGCTTGTCTGGCGCATACTCCAATCAAGATTGCTGCGTTTCATTCATAGCCACTTTTACCATTGAAATATTGTACAATTTGCGGAAATGATCTTTGCAGTCAAATGTCCCGTGCGGCCCTTATCGCTTTTTCCGTGTCGCTTCAGGGAAGATGCGCAAAAGGGATTTTTTCTCAGATCCGTGGGGCGGAGCGGGGAAAAGATTCGCCCCTGCCAGGGGCGCGAAAGGCTGCGGTCTTTTCGTGTATCATGATGCAGCGCCGGCCCCTTTCCCGGCCGCGCGCGCGTGCACGCGATCCATTCAACCACCGAAGCGGTGCGGCATGACCAAGAAATCCATTCTGTTCGTCGACGACGAACCCAACATCCTGGCCGGCCTGAAGCGGACCTTCCGTTCCATGCGCAATGACAAGGACCTCCATTTCGTCGAGAGCGGCCAGGAAGCGCTCGATTTCATGGCGGACCATCCCGTGGACGTCATTGTCTCCGACATGCGCATGCCCGGCATGGACGGGGCCACGCTGCTGACCACCATCCAGCGGCAATACCCGCATGTCATCCGCATCATGCTCACCGGCCAGGCCGACGAGGAATCCATCCTGCGGACCGTGGATGTCGTCCACCAGTTCATCACCAAACCCTCGGACCCGGAAACGCTGAAGCAGGTGCTGGAGCGCGCCTGTGCCCTGCAGAATCTCATGCAGAACGAACATCTGCAGGCCCTGGCCGCCAGCATCGGCAGCCTGCCCAGCCTGCCGCCGCTGTACGCCCGCCTGTGCCGGAAGCTCAAGGAGCCGGACAGCCCGCTCTCCGAGATAGGGAAGATCATCGAACAGGACCTGGGCATGAGCGCCAAGATCCTCCAATTGGTGAATTCCTCGTTTTTCGGGTTCTTCAAAAACATAGACAGCCCATCCCGGGCCGTGAACCTGCTGGGCCTCGACACCGTCAAGGCGCTGGTGCTCAGCGTGGGGGTTTTCTCGGAACTCAACCCCATGGCGGCCAAGTCGTTTTCCGCTGCTGCCCTGTGGCGGCACAGTGTCGCCGTGGCCGCCTACGCCAAGCGCATCGCCGTGGAGGAAACCGGCTGCAAGGAACTGATCGAACAGGCCTTCATCGCCGGGTTCATGCACGATGTCGGCAAGCTGCTCCTGTTCTCGACCGTCCGCGACAAATACATCGAGGCCACCGAGCTGGCCCAGATCGAACAGGTCGCCCACTGTCAGGCGGAATATCAGATCTTCTCCGCCACCCACGGCGATGTCGGCGGTTATCTGCTCGGGTTGTGGGGCCTGACCGGCCCGATCGTGGACGCGGCCGCCTTTCACCATCGGCTGGCCCACTACCCCAAGCCCTCGCTGTGCACGCCGCTCATCGTCCACGCCGCCGACATCATCTACCACCTGCTCAATCCGCAGCAGCAGTACATCCCGCCGGCCCTCGACACCACCTTTCTCGAACAGGCGGGGAAGGCCGGCCGCTTCGAACACTGGCTGGAAGTGTGCCGGCAACTGGACCCCATCGAACTGCCATGAACGAAAAGATTCTCTTCGTCGACGACGAACCGAACGTCCTGCAATCGATCCAGCGGCAACTGCACAAGCGGTTCACCCTGGACGTCGCCGGAGGCGGCGAGGAAGCCCTGGACGTCCTCAGGGAACGGGGGCCCTTCGCGGTCATCGTCTCCGACATGCGCATGCCGGGGATGAACGGCGTGGAACTCCTGGCCAGGGTCAAGGATCTCTACCCGGATACCATCCGCCTCATGCTCACCGGCAACGCCGATCAGGAAACCGCCATCGACGCCGTCAACAGCGGCCAGATCTTCCGCTTTCTGACCAAGCCCTGCCCGCCGGCGGTCTTCGTCACCGCCCTGGCCCTGGCCCTGCGCCAGCACCGTCTGCTCACCGCCGAAAAGGAACTGCTGCAAAAAACGCTCAAAGGGTGCGTCAACGTGCTGTCCGAACTGCTCGGCGTGGCCAATCCCCTGGCGTTCAGCGCCGGTTCCCGGATCAGGCCCTCTGTCGTGGCCATGGCCACCGCCATGCGGCTGCCGCGCCTCTGGCAGTATGAACTCGCCGCCCTGCTGTCGCAGATCGGCTGTTTTTCCCTTCCCGGCGACGTGCTGAACAAGGTCTATGCCGACGAACCGCTGACCGACGAGGAGGAGGAGATGTATATCCGCCACCCCGAGGTGGGCGCGGCCCTGCTCGAACAGATTCCCAGGCTGGAAAACATCACCCGGATGATCGCCCTGCAGATGCGGTCCTTCGAGGAGTACGACGAGGCCGTCACCTCGGACCACGTCGAGGAGGTCCTCCTGGGCGCCCAGATCCTCAGGGCGGCCATCGACTACGACCGGCAACGCTTCAGGGGCGCGGACCACGAACAGGCCGTCGCCTGGATGCGCCGGCAGAAACAGCACTACAATCCGCGGGTCATGGAGGTGCTCGCCGCCGTGCAGTTCGAGTTCCAGGGGCAGTCGCTCAGCCTGAAGGTCGATCAGGTCACCGAGGGGATGGTCACCCTCGAGGATATCCTCACCAAGAGCGGGGGGCTGATCGTTCCCAAGGGCCAGACGATCACGAGGCCCATCCTCCAGGGGCTGAAAAATTTCGCCACCCAGGTCGGGGTCGTCGAACCGGTGCTGGTGCGGATCGGGCAGCCGTCGGAGGACTCGTCCGGCTGACGGGCACGCGCGGGGGAACGCCGGCGCGGGCCGGCATGCCCCGGCCGGAACCGGTGCCCTATTCCGTCGCGCCGGTCGGCAGGCGGACGATGAACACCGTGCCTTCGCCGGCTTTGGAGGTGAAGGTCAACGAGCCGCCGTGCTTGTTGGCGACCACGTCACGGCTGATGGCCAGGCCCTGTCCCGTGCCCTTGCCCACCCCCTTGGTGGTGAAGAAGGGATCGAAGATCCGGTCCTGGATGGCTTCCGGAATGCCGCTGCCGGTGTCGGCGATGTGCACCTCGACCCACGGGCCGTCGCGCCTGGTCGTGAAGACGATGGTCCCCTTGCCGGGCCGCGCTCCGCTGTTCGCGGCGCTTTCGATGGCATGGACGGCATTGACGAGGATATTGAGAAAGACCTGCCCGAGTTCGTCGGCCAGACAGCGCACCGGCGGCAGGTCGGCGGCCAGGTCGGTTTGCACCTCGGCGCTGTACTTCCATTCGTTGCGCGCGACGATGATGGTGGTTTCGATGAGCTTGTTCAGATCGTACTCCACCTTCTCCTTGCCGCTGGGATGGGAGAATTCCTTCATCGCCTGGACAATGGTGGTGATGCGGTTGATGCCTTCCCGCGATTGGCCGATGGCCGCGGGAATTTCCTCGTTGAGGTAGGGCCAGTCCACTTCCGCGAGCGTCGCCGCGAGCGTGTCGAGCGACGCGCGGAGATCGGCGCCCTGCGCCAGGGCGTCGATGCGGTCGGCCACGGTGTCCACCAGCCTTTTGACATCATGGAAGGCATCGTCCAGGAAACCGATGTTGGAGCCGATGAATTGCGCCGGCGTGTTGATCTCGTGGGCGATGCCGGCGGCGAGCTGGCCGATGGATTCCAGCTTCTGCGCCTGGTTGAGATCCCGCTCCATGACCAGCCTGTCGGTGATGTCCTCCAGCAGCCCGACCGCCTCGGTGATCGAGCCGGACTTGTTCAGGATCGGGGACAAGACGGTTCTGAAAATGCGTTCGACCCCGACCGTCTCCAGGGTGACCGTCATCTCCCGAACCTTGCCGACCCGGAACAGGTCGTCGGGGACCAACTGCTCGCCGCCGTGCGGCTGGCCCGAACGCCGGAGAAACTCCCTGAGATTGACTGGCCCGGCCGTCTCCCGCAGCAGGGGGAACCAGGTGTGCATCTGCCGGTTGATCTGCACGAGTTCCCATTGCTCGTTGAAGGTCATCACGCCGATGTGCAGGCTGTCCATGAGCGAGCGCAGCTTTTCCTCGGAAAACCGCAACGATTCCTCGGCCCGCTTCAGCCCGGTGACATCCAGGGCCGCGCCGACGATCCCGGCCGGTCTGCCGGCACTGTCGGCGAAGATCGCCTTGTGGATGATCCCCCATTGCCGGGAGCCGTTGACATGCCGCCGTTCCCGTTCGTAGATCTGCACCTCGCCCGAATCGAGGATCTCCAGGTCCCGCCGGTGCAACTCCTCCGCCACGTCCGGCGGGTAGATGTCGAAGACGGTTTTGCCGACGATCTCCTCGCGCCGCAGGGAGACGGACCGCTCGAACGACCGGTTGCACCCGAGATAGACGCAGCGCAGGTTCTTGTAATAGATGGGCACCGGAATGGCGTCGATCAGGGTTTGCAGGAAATGGAGCTGCTCGTCGAGCGAGCGGGTCCGGGCGGCCACCTCCCGCTCCAGCAGACGGGTGTGCAGCCGATCCTTCAACTCCAGGCGGTGCCGCTGCAGGGCGTTCTCGATGGTGATCAGGACCAGGTTCTTGGTGAACGGCTTGACGATGTAGCCGTAAATGCCTAGCTCCAGAATGTCCCGAACCTGGCGGGGATCGTCGAGGACGCTGGCGATGACCACGGCGGTGTCCGGATAGCGCCCCTTCACGGAATGGATCAGGTCGATCCCCGATTCCCCCGGCATGTCCAGATCGGTCAACAGCAGATCAAAGGGCTGTTCCGCCAGCAGTTCCTGGGCCTGCGCGACATTCCCGGCCCCCCGGCAGCGATGCCCGGCCTGGCTGAGGATGGTGATCAGCACCTGCAGGACATGGTGGTCGTCGTCGACGATGAGCAATGAATACATGAATCCTCCTCCGTTGGTCCGATGGCGGCCGTGGCGGCATTTCCGCCGTGGCGCGGCGCGGGGACGGCCTTGCCGCGGGCAGCCGCTGGTCGCTGGTCACCCATTCCCGCCTAACCTCTGTGCAGGATAGCCGTTCCGCGCCAAAAAGCATAGGACCTGCTCGCGGAAATGCACCCGTTTGCCGTGATCGCCGCCGTCCGGGACGCCGTACCGGCATCAAGGCAGCGGAGGCGGACAGCAACGGGCTCGTCGGCGATGGGGAATGGCATGCAACAATGCAGCGGCGGTCCGAGAAAATGGACGCCGACAGGGAGGGCAATCTTTTCCGGGACGAGATGGAACTGCCCCGGAAGACGATGAGGAAGGCGCTGGGCGGGCTGCGCAGCACGAATGCGAGGAATGCGAATCCGCTTGGGAAGTGACCGCCCCGCTCGGCGGCCACGGTTTCCCCGCGCGCCTTTCCCGGACCGGTTTCCGGGGAAGCCCGATGTCGAGTTAATGCCGCCCGATCCGGACGAAAACCGGCCCGACAGGCGGCTTCTGGCCAACTTCCCTATGCTTTTTTGATGAACGTGCCGTTGTTGAACTCCTCGAAGGCCGTTCTCAATTCCTCTTGGGTATTCATGACGATCGGCCCATACCAGGCCACCGGCTCC
Source organism: Desulfobulbus elongatus DSM 2908 (assembly GCF_000621145.1). Taxonomy (GTDB): domain Bacteria; phylum Desulfobacterota; class Desulfobulbia; order Desulfobulbales; family Desulfobulbaceae; genus Desulfobulbus; species Desulfobulbus elongatus. Next base: position 4,308 of record NZ_JHZB01000003.1, on the reverse strand, counting down.
TTGAGCGGCATGCCCGACACCAACAGAAAACGAACCGGGGCGGCAAGGGTGGTCACCTGAATGCCGTCCCCATCGTGCTCGAACAACACGACCGTCTCCGCCTGACAGAGACAGCGCCGTTCGACGTCGCTCCATCCCTGGCCGACCATTTCATAGGCAAAGGCATCCCGCCGCTCATCGAAATACCCTTCCCCCGACAAAACATAGGCGAATGCCGTGTGCCCCGGCGGCAGGGCATGGGTGAACACCGTGCCGGCCGGCACGGCGATATCGAGCATTTCCGGTTCGATGACGATATCCCGCACCGGCCCCTCCACCCCGGCCACCCGGCCGGCCACCACCTTGACGCTCACCCCGCCGTCGAGCGCCACCTCCGGGATTTCGGCAGCCTTGATGTCCCGGTAGCGCGGCGCCATCATCTTGTGGCGGGCAGGCAGGTTGGCCCAGAACTGGAAGCCCCACATGATGCCGGTGGGGCTCAGCTTCGGCATTTCCTGATGGATGACCCCGCTGCCGGCGGTCATCCATTGCACATCGCCGACGCCGATGGCGCCGCTGTTGCCCATGCTGTCGCCATGCTCGACCAGTCCCTCCAGCACGTAGGTGATCGTTTCGATGCCCCGGTGCGGGTGCCAGGGAAAGCCGGCCAGGTATTCGTCGGGGTTGCCGGTGTGGAAGTCGTCCAGCATGAGAAAAGGGTCGAACTCGGGCACCTGGGAGTAGCCGAAGGCCCGCTTCAGGTGGACGCCCGCTCCCTCGATGGTGGGCCGGCTTTTGAGGATTTTCTTTATTTTTCGTGGCATCATGGCGCTCCTCTCCTGTTTGTGAGCAGACGATAAAATCAGTGCCGGCACACTCTGGTCGGCCTTCAGAACGCGAAGCAGGTGCAGCCGATCCCCCACAGGCCCTGGGGCCCCAGCACGGTATGGGTGTGCTGATGCAGGGGATTGCCGCAGGCGGCGGCGTGGCCCGGCATCCTGGGCGCGGCGCCCATGGCGGCATGGTGATGATGGCCGTGGCGGCAACAGCCGCCGTACACGCCGGTCGGCGCCCAGTCGGGTGATGCCGGCGGCAGGGGCGGCGCCAGTCTGGCGAACTCGTCGCTGCCGTGCACCACCTTGCCGTCCATGATGGTCAGCACCGCTTCGATCCCCTTGATCTCCTCCTCGGGGATCTGGAAATAATCGGCCGAGAGCACCGCCAGATCGGCCAGTTGCCCCTCGGCAACCCACCCCTTTTTGCCCTCGTCACCGGAGAACCAGGCGCTGCCCTCGGTATAGAGGCGCAGGGCGGCGGTCCGGTCGAGTCGGTTGTGCTCGTCGTAAAGGGAGAGACCGCCCACGGTCCGGCCGCTCACCAGCCAGTAGAGCGATACCCAGGGGTTGTAGCTGGAAACCCGAGTGGCGTCGGTGCCGGCCCCGACCGGGATGCCCATCTGCAGCATGCGCGCGATCGGCGGGGTCCGCTTGGCCGCCTCGGCGCCATAGCGGTCGACGAAATATTCCCCCTGGAAGGCCATCCGGTCCTGGATGGCGATGCCGCCGCCCAGCGCCCGGACCCGTTCCATGTTCCGTTCCGTGATGGTCTCGGCATGGTCGAAGAACCAGCGCAGCCCGGCAAAGGGAATGTCCCGGTCGATCTCCTCGAACACGTTGAGGAAGCGGGAGATGGACTCGTTGTAGGTGGCATGCAGGCGGAACGGCCAGCGGTTGGCCACCAGCAGATGGATGACCTTCTTCAGCTCCGCTTCCATCACCGGCTGCAAATCGGGCCGGGGCTCCAGGAAATCCTCGAAATCCGCCGCCGAGAACACCAGCATCTCACCGGCGCCGTTCATCTTGTAAAGGTCGTTGCCGTGGCCGGGAGAGACGATCTTGGCCCAGCCGGCGAAGTCTTCGTACTCCTCCTTCGGCCGCTGGGTGAACAGGTTGTAGGCGATGCGCAGGGTCAGCTCGCCGCGCTCGGCCAACTCCTCGACGACCCGGTAATCCTCCGGATAATTCTGGAAGCCGCCGCCGGCGTCGATGGTGCTGGTGACCCCCAGGCGGTTCAACTCCCGTATGAAGTGGCGGGTGGAGTTCACCTGGTCGTCAAAGCCGAGTTTCGGTCCCTTAGCCAGACTGGAGTAGAGGATCATGGCATTGGGCTTGGCGATCAGCAGGCCGGTGGGATTGCCGTGCCGGTCACGCTCGATCAGGCCGCCGGGCGGATCGGGCGTGTCCTTGGTGTAGCCCATGGCCCGCAACCCGGCCCGGTTGACCAGGACCCGGTCATAGAGGTGGAGCACGAAGACCGGCGTTTCGGGAGCAACGGCGTTGATCTCCTCCAGGGTCGGCATGCGCCGTTCGACGAACTGAAACTCCGACCAGCCGCCCACCACCCGCACCCACTGGGGAGCCGGGGTGCGCGCCGCCTGCTCGTGCAGCATCCGCAGGGCGATGGCCAGCGAGGGCACGCCGTCCCAGCGCAGCTCCATGTTGTAGTTGAGGCCGCCCCGGATGACATGGATGTGGGAATCGATCAGGCCGGGGATCGCGGTCCGGCCCTTGAGGTCGATGACCGTGGTCGCCGGTCCCTTGAAGGCCTGAACGGCGCGCTCGTCGCCCACCGCGACGAACCGTCCGTCCCGGATAGCCGCCGCGCCGGCCTCGGGTCGGGTCGGGTCGAGGGTGGCGATGCGACCGTTGATGAGCAGGGTATCCGCATAACTCGGTTTCATGGCGTGGCCTCCTGTGTTGTCTCGAACAACCACCGGGAAAAGAGCCTAGTCATGGCGGGCATGACCAGATAGGTCATGAGGATGATGGTGAGGGGCAGGGCCACCAGGCCGCCGGTCCAGATGGACCAGCCCCCGATCAGCGGGTTGAGGGCGATGGTGAGCAGATTGACCACCGGATAGAGCGCAAGCGTCGTGACCGCCGCCATTTTCCAGCGGGGCGGCGGCGCATGGGCATCGGGCGAGGCGAACCAGAACTCCAGGCCGTAGCCCGACTGATACCGGGTGGCATCGGCTTTCAGTCCAGCAGCCATTCGCGGCGTTCCGCCGAATTCTGCCAGGCCGCGAGATGCTCATAGGTGTCGAACTTGAAGATGACCACATACTCGCCGGTGGCATGCGACGGACGCATGACGCTCACCCCCAGATGGCCCGGAAAGCGAGTCGCCGCCGCCGAGAGGCCGCGGTGCCACTCCTCGAAGGCAGCTTCCTTTCCGGGCTGCACCTTCCATGTCGCCACGACGGTGAGCGGCCCGGAATCGCCGCTCACCTCGGGTTGCACGGTATCCGCGGTCAAGATTTGGCCCGGCTGGCCGGGGCGCCATGGACCATGGTGTAGGCGTACTCGACCCCCTGGCCGTAGGCGCCGCAATGCTCCTTCACCGTGGCGATGACGGCATCGTAGGTCTCCTTGTGGGCCCAGTCGCGCTGGTATTCGAGCAAGACCTGCAAAGAGGTGACCGGCACGCCGCCGGCCTGCTCGATCCGCCGCATCGCCGCCTCATGGGCCATGAGGCTGGTACCGCCGGAAGCGTCCTCCACGGCGTAGACTTCGTAGCCGGCCTGCATCGCCTCCAGCGCCGGAAAGGTCAGGCAGACCTCGGTCCAGAGCGCGGCAATGACCAGCTTCTTCCTGCCGGTGGCGGCGACCGCCTCGACGAACTTGGCATCTCCCCAGGAATTCATGGAGGTGCGTTCGATCGGCTCCTGGCCGGGGAAGATGTCGAGCAGCTGCGGCCACATGTTGCCGGAGAAGCTCTTGGTTTCCACAGTGGTCAGGATGGCGGGCACATTGAAAATCTTCGCCGCCTTGGCCAGGAGGATGACGTTGTTGAACAGGGTCTGCCGGTCGATGTTGGCGACGCCGAAGGTCATCTGAGGCTGGTGATCGATGAAAATGACGACACTGTTGTGCGGATTCAAAAGCTCGGTTTTCATGTGCAGGCCTCCTGAGCAAAGGTAAAATGATTTTTATTGCCAACGACCAAAAGCTAAGTGCTTATCCACAAATAATTTGCTCGCAATTTTCCTGCCACCAGCTAATATCCGTTGAAACCAAGCAACGGGGGGAGAAATGGCACGCATCAAAACCTGGGAAATTTCGGATGCATTCTGGGCGATCGTTGAACCGTTGATCCCCACAGATCTGCGAGAAGCCGGAAAAGAATATACTCGTAAGCCGGGCGGCGGCCGAAAGCCGAAGTATTCGAACCGACTCTTTTTCTCCGCAATAGTGTACGTCCTGAGGACAGGAATCATCTGGAACGCCTTGCCGCGTGAGAAATTTGAAGGCGTCAGTTCTGCTATGGTTC
>NZ_JHZB01000002.1 GCF_000621145.1 Desulfobulbus elongatus DSM 2908 | reverse complement strand
CGTTTTGCTGAAAAACAGAGTGGTGGCGCCAAAAGAAAAGGATACTCCGCAAAATCTCTGCCTTGATGCAGCATATGTGGGCAAGGAGGATACTGTACTCTCCAATGGCTTCATCCCCCACATCCGCCCACGAGGCGAAGAGAAAAAATTGATCGAAAGAGATCCTTCGTTCAAGGCACGGCGCTGGGTCGTTGAGTTAGCACATTCATGGTTCAACCGGTTTCGCAAATTGATACCACGATACGAGAAGACAGATCTCTCGTACATTGCACTCAACACATTGGCAGCCGCCATGATTGTCCTGAACAAGGTCATGATTATTTATAGATAATCACTTATTCCATCCAGGAGTTACGATATCTCCTGTATAGATATACTTGAGCGTATGCTCGCGTAAAATTTTGGAATCATTCCACACAGTTCTTTTCTTGTTCATTGCCAATTAAAAGCTCGAATCATCCGAGGCACAACAGGAACACAAAACGAAAAAAGCCACTTAGCTGGTTTCAGCTAAGTGGCTTTCATTTTTTTTGGCGCGCCAGTAGGGATTCGAACCCCAGACCCACGGCTTAGAAGTTCTTAATTTAACCCTATCTCTTGTTTTCTCTCGTTTTATCAAATTTCACAATCCATTGACTTGCAACAAGTTATACACTACTCTTGTTCTACAGAGTTTCGCCTGATACTCTCAAAACTGTTACCCATGTGTTACCCAGATTCAAACCGTAGGCTTAGGGGGCAACATGCCGGTCCTTCACATCACCAAAACCGAGGTGGACAAACTGGAGTATGTAGCCCAAGGGCGCATCGATTATTTCGATGACCGCTTGAAAGGTTTCGGGGTCCGGGTTTCCGCCAAACAGAAGACCTATTTCGCCATGCGCCGCGTCGATGGTCAGCTTGTGCGGACCAGGATCGACACAGCGGACAAAATCACGGCAACCGAAGCCAGGCGGAAGGCCGAAAGGCTTCTTGCCGATATGGGGCAAGGGCAGAACCCAAACGAGGCGAAACGAGAGGCGCGCAAACGGGCTGCGGAAGAGCGCAAAAAAGGCCTCACCTTGCAGGAAGCTCTCGACCAATACCTGAACAAGGGGAAGCTGAAACCCCGCACGCTGACGACCTGCCGAGGCCTTTTTCAACTGTACCTCTCCGATTGGCTGGAGCGACCTGCGCAGGAGATCACCCGCGACATGGTGCGAAGTCGGCACCGAGAAATTGCAGCAGGCCAGCGTCAAAGACAGCGATTTTCCAGAAAGGGCAGCGATCCACCCGAGGCGATCGAACAGCGCAGGGAAGCAGCCGCTGACAACTGTATGCGGGCGCTGCGCACTGTCTTGAACTACTGCTTCGAAGACGAAGAGTCAGGCACGCCCTACCTAAACCCCGTCAACGTTCTTTCCAGCAAGCGACAAAAGGCATGGTTCAAGGTGGATCGTCGCCGAACCCTGATCAAGAACAGCGATTTGCCGGCTTGGTATCGAGGGGTTATGGGCCTTGAACACACCGTTGCCCGCGACTACTTCATCTTTCTGTTGTTCACCGGATTACGGCGCCGGGAAGCTGCTACCCTCCAATGGCGGCAAGTGGATTTCAACGAACGCTGTTTCACTGTCGTGGACACCAAGAACGGCGATCCGCATACGCTACCCCTGAGTGACCACCTATGGAAACTCCTGTATGACCGCAAAGAAGGTCTGGCGGCTGAACTTGCTGCGGCAAAATCGGCCCTTCTCTCTACCAAAAAGAGAACCCAGAAGCAGCGGCAGGCTGCGGCCAACAGGCTGGCCCTGGCGGAATCCCGGCTTGAATCGCCCTATGTTTTTCCAGGTGAAACGAAGGCTGGCTGCATTGAGAACGTTAAGCGACCAATTGAACAAATCAGGGTAACGACCGGGGTGACGTTCTCGCCTCACGACCTGCGGCGCACCTTTGCCACCGTTGCCGAAAGTCTCGACCTCTCCGGCTACACGATCAAAGCCCTGCTGAATCACCGGCAGCAACTGAGCGACGTGACCGGCGGCTATATCATTCTTGGCGTGGACCGGCTACGGGCACCCATGCAACGGATAACAGACACGCTCCTGGAACGGACGAAGCTGACGACCAAGCCACAACCGGCAAAGGTTGTGCCACTGAGGTCGGCAGGCGGAGCAGGGAAGAAATGACGCTGCCCCTTGCCTCTGATACCTTTAATTGGTATAATTCATGAACTGGGAAGTCACGATCCACCCGAGGGCGCGGAAGAGCATTCCAAGGTTACCGGACAGGGTGCGCCAAAGCCTTGCGCTCCTTCTCCGGGAGATCGAATTGAACGGCCCGGCGCGTGGCAATTGGCCGAATTACAGCAAGCTCGGCAAGGACATGCACCATTGCCACCTGAAGAAAGGGAAGCCCACCTATGTTGCCGTTTGGCAGGTGGTTGATAAAGAGATCCGACTTGTTGAGGTTGTCTATGCTGGAACCCACGAAAAAGCGCCCTACTGAAATCGAGTTGAGATTCAAGGGGCCCGAGAACAAACGGAACGATGCGGTTGAAGCCTTGCGGCAAATGGGCTTTGTCGCCGTTGGGGATGCGGGCGGTGCATCCTGGAGGGAGGACTTTCCCGGCCTGGTCGAGAACGAGGCCGGCACCTACTTGGCCGGCGCCCGGCACCGGGAGGGCTTGACGCAGCGCCAGCTTGCGGAAAAGTCCGGCATTCCCCAGCGGCATATCAGCGAGATGGAGAATGGCAAGCGGACCATCGGCAAGGAAACCGCCAAGAAGCTGGCGGCGATGCTCCGGGTCGATTACCGAGTGTTTCTATAACCAAGTCGGCATCGAGGAAAACAGACACAAAAACAGCAAAATGTGAATGCAGGCAGCAAAGGAAACAAATTATAGCAAATTATATCGAAGTATACGGTAGTATACGGTAGTATACGTCGAACACCGTATACTTTAGTATATTTCGATACAGGTTGCATGATGGATAGAATAACGAACCCTTTTTCCCCTGGGGCCGGAGCGCCGCCCCCAGAATTGGCAGGCCGCGATGCAATTCTTGAACAGGCACAAGTGCTGTTTGGACGAATCAAAGCACGACGACCAGAAAAAAGCCTGTTGATGACAGGCTTGCGCGGGGTAGGCAAGACCGTGCTCCTGAACGAGATGGAACGTATGGCAACAAAGGAGGGGTATCGGACCATCTCCATTGAAGCTCATGAAAACAAGTCCTTGGCGCTGCTCCTGATTCCCCAACTGCGGCGCCTTCTCTTCGAACTCGACAGGATGGCGGGGGCAGGCAATAAAGTGCGGCGAGGGCTTGCCGTGCTCAAAAGTTTCATCAGAGGAATTCGAATCTCTGTTGAAGGGTACGAAATCGGACTGGATATAGATCCCGAGCAGGGCGCTGCCGACAGCGGCGACCTGGAAATCGATATGCCCAATCTTTTTCTCGCCGTGGCAGAGGCGGCCGACGAACGGCAAACACCTGTTGCCATATTGATTGACGAAATCCAATATCTCCGCCCGCCCGAACTCAGCGCGCTCATTATGGCGATGCATAAGATGCAGCAGCAACAACTCCCCTTGGTGCTTGTTGGGGCAGGTTTGCCCATACTGCCGGGCCTCGCCGGCGAATCGAAATCCTATGCCGAGCGGCTATTCAGTTTCCCGGATATCGGACCGCTGTCAGAAACCGAATCCATCTTGGCTGTCAAGGAACCCATCGAGACTGCCGGCGAAATCATTGATGACTCCGCGCTCCAGGAAATTTTCCGCCTTACCAAAGGATATCCTTACTTTCTCCAGGAGTGGGGCTATCAGGCATGGAACCAGGCGGAACAATCCCCAATTACCGCTGCAATTGTCCGAGAAACCACCAACCTTGTTGAACGTCGCCTTGACGAAAACTTTTTCCGGGTGCGTTTCAACCGCTTAACTCCTCGCGAAAAAACTTATTTGCGCGCCATGGCTGAACTCGGAGCAGGACCATGCAGAACGGCTGACATTGCCGATACTCTGGGGATGAAAATGAACAGTGTGGGCCCTGTCCGCTCGTCTCTCATCAAGAAAGGAATGATCTACAGCCCTTCGCATGGCGACATGGCTTTTACCGTGCCGCTATTCAACGAATTTATGAAGCGAGCCATTCCTGAATTTCCCCCCATCCATTGATTGATAAGTTTTTTTCTGTAGACCACGGCTTCAGGCACGGATAGGGCGTTGCTGATCACTCCGCCCGACAAGGCCGCTTCCCTTGGCGGCTTTCCGTGCTTGGTTTACCAGGCAAGGGATTCTTTGAAAGGGGAAAGAATGAATCGAATAACCCCAGAATCGAAAAAATTGTACCTGAATGGCAAGGGGAGCAACTGGAAGTGCGTCGACCTGGACCACCACGATATTATCCGGCGAGTAATCAACAGAGACCTCGAGGCCAGGCTTCGAGTCAACAATACTCGCGACATCTTCGCCAAAACGTACTACCGCAACGACAAGGGGGAACTTTTGCATGAATATGTCGAATGGAGGGAAGACGGTCACGAACTGCGCAATGATCAGATCCCAAGTTGGGAGGCTGTAGAGGTGCTCGTTGTCCCAGAGGACATTCAAGCCCTTTATCAGCAGGAAGGACCGATCGGGGTTAAAGCCATCTTCGGAAAAATTGAGCGGTCGGAGAACGATCCAGGACAGCCTGAAATCAGCATCCGGAAGATTATCGAGGCGGAAACGTTCCCCTTGCGCCTCGATGATATTTTCGTTCTCCTTGATGATGTCCTTGAAATTCAGGAGAAGCAGGGCAGCGGGTTTATCCCCTACCCCAAGGCATTGAAGGCCCTGGCGGAACGATTACAGGCAACCCCGGTAGAACTGGCCGCGTGGGTATCTCTGGAGCCGGAGAATGGCGGGCTCGCTGCTTATACAAACGCCAACGAGTTGAATCCACCCCCACCATTTTCCTTTTTCTCTCACCTCGGTGAGCCTGATTATATGTCACTGCTCAATGCCTGTTGGTTCCGGAAGGACGATATAGACCGATTCAAGCCGACGGAACGGTTCATCACGGGCAAAGCGTTGATCGAACGTTGGGGGAATGTGCCCGGCATTACGCCGAAAGCCTTTATTGGCGCAAAGATTGCTGAATCACGCCTATTGGATATGCACCCCACCGACAGTCACAACTGCGAAATAGGTTCAGGCAATTTATCCAGATTGCTGGACGCCCTGTTCGAAATGCGAGAAGTGGAGCAGATCGAAGCGGAAGACGGTATCTTTCCCAGCCTGACCCTGGCCCTTGAAGGCTGGTTTGGTAAACCTTTGGAGGAACTTCCGGAAGCCAAGCGCCAGCGTATAAAGGAGAGCCCGGTGCTGTTGGCACTGTGGGACCAACTCTCCCCCGAACAGCGGCATGACGCGGCGCGTCAGTGGGACTATCAGCACGATTCGGCCATAGAGCAGGATCGGCAATACTATTTGAACTTGGCGGCAAGGGAATACGAGCTTGAGGAAGAAATACGGGAACTTGAGCTTGCAGGGGCTCCAACTGCCGACGTGGTTATACAGAAGAAGGCACGCCTTGAGGAGTTGAGGCGAGAGCTGGTGCAGGTAAGGGCGTTGCTACAGCAGGAGATGCCCGAAGGAGGTGTCGAGCCTGCCGCCGCAGACGCACCCAGCTTGGTATCAAAGCCGCAACCGACTCCGACAGAGGTCAGCTTGACCGACAAAGACTTGGCGGTGTCGTTGAGCCCACCCACACAAGCAGAGCCTCCCGTCGAGGGGGCACGAGAACTTGCAAAACTATTCAACAACAATGTGAATCGAAAAAAAACGTACACGGAAAAGCAGGTTGTTCAAATCCTTCGGGACAACGACATACTTCCCCCGTCGCGAGGACGCAACGTCCGCCAGGCCCTCACAGCTGACAGGGCCGCCGTCATCCAATGTGCCAGGGGACACAAAAAATAACTTCCACTCAAACTTCCATTCGGTTTACCCTGCACAAAATCAAACCAACATCTGGATATCACTTGCTTTTTCAATTTTTGTAACGGTCAAAAGCTCCATTCTTTTTTCCACTCAATCTTCAATTCAAGATACTGTAATTCCGTTATTTTTTCTTGATTCACCCTGGCAAAAGGTTACCATCCGCTCAGAGAACAACACCATTCTTCACGAAACTTCTGAGAGGATAACATGGAATCAGTACACGAGACCGTAACCACCCATCCGGACCATTCATTCAATCAACTTCTCACAACCCCTGCCGCCGCGTCCTACCTGGGCGTCAAGCCGGCAACGCTCGAACAATGGCGTTGGTCGGGGAGAGGGCCGCTTTTTGTAAAACTGAACCGCGTATGCAGGTACAGAAAAGCGGACCTGGAAGCCTTTCTTGCCGCAAGGACATTTGGCTCGACCACTGAAGCGCAAACGGCGGTAGCCTGATATGGATAAAACAAAAAAGCCCCTCTGCCGGTTGCGAGCTGGCAGAGGGGCGCAAAATCCGAAGGCCGGGAAAAACCTTCTTCGTCAAAATACCCACATTTCGGCGCCGTGTCAATCGGCGGAAGCCCAACGGGGCAGGATTCTTTCATGGCTGCGGAGGGACAGTCTCACCACCCTAGAGGCCAGGCGGGCGCTCGATGTCATGCATCCGGCCGCCCGGGTCATGGAGCTGCGGCGGCAAGGTCATCCGATTGAAACCGTCTGGACGGACGAATTGTCAGACGCCGGCGGGTGGCACAGGGTAGCTCGGTATATCCTGCGCGGGGAGGTGGCGGCATGACAAAAGTCCTCCTGATGTTTTTCAGCCGCGTTGAAAGCCGCCTCCTGCGGCGCCTCCTCGCCCGCTTTATCGACCGGCAACTCGCTTCGCCCTATTATGGCTCAAGCGAGTTGGTTGATTGCGCCACGGTCCTCCTGGATGAGGTGGCGCCATGATTGAGACTTTCGGGGAATTCCTGGCGTCCACCTTGACCACCGGGATCTCGATTATCCCGATCCAGCCCGACAGCAAGAAGGCCGCCATTAAATGGGAGCCCTTCCAGAAGCGGCGCATGTCCACCGGAGAGGCCCGGCAGCATTTCACCAACGGGCGCCAGGTCGCCCTGATGGGCGGCGCCGTTTCCGGGAATCTTGAATGCCTGGACTTCGACCAGCCCGACCTCTTCCAGCCTTTCCTTGATACCGTGGAATCGGTCAACCCGGCCCTGCGCGGTAAACTGACCGTGTGGCAGCACACGCCGAGCGGTGGCTATCACATCCTGCTCCGGTGCTCCGGGCAGGTCGGCGGGAACCAGAAGCTGGCAATGTCCGCCCGCTACAAGGACGACCAGGGCAAGCCCCGGCAGGACGTGCTCATCGAGACCCGAGGCGAAGGAGGGTATTTCCTGGTGGCGCCCTCCAAAGGGTACAGCCTCCATGGAAGCGTCAAAAGCCTTCCTGTGCTCGCACCAGAGGAACGCGACCTTCTTCCATGGAATCGCCCGCTCTTTTGACGAGGCGGGGTCACAAGCCCCTCCGCAGCCCCTTAGAACCGAGCACGGCACCGGGAACAGGCCAGGGGATAGATTCAATCGAGAAACCGACTGGCGGGCTCTCCTGGAGGCTGAAGGCTGGACCTACGTCAGGACTATGGGCGACCGGCAGCACTGGACCCGGCCAGGGAAGAACGACGGCAGCACCTCGGCCACCCTGAACGACCAGGGACTTTTCGTTTTCAGTTCAAGCAGTTGTCTTCCTACACAGAAGCCTTTGGACAAGTTCGCCTTCTACGCATATTGCAAGTTCAACGGCGATTTCAAGGCAGCAGCTCAGTCCTTGCGAGTTCCGGACAATTCCGGACATTCCGGACAAAACCGGACACTTCCGGACGCTTCCGGACACTCTCCGGACGGTTTTCGGACAGTTTCCGGATATTCTCCGGGCAAAAGCCGGACGCTTGCCGGTGAAGTTCTTGCGTTCATCGAATCCGACCCCGCGCCATTTGAAACAAAGAACGTATATTCAGATCTTTGCGCAAATGACCGGCGCGAGAAGAAGACCATCAGCGATGCGCTTTCTTACTACGAAAAACAAGGAAAAATCAGAAAGATAGATGGAAAACGCGGGTGGTGGGAGGTGGTGGAGGGCGAGCCGGAAGCCATGGACCTGCTTGCCGCAAGCACCTGCCCGTTTAACATCACGTTACCATTAGAGATTTCAGACAACGCAGTTGTCAGACCGGGCGGAATAATCCTCGTTTCGGGTGCTTCGAACGCCGGCAAAACGGTCTTTTTGCTCTCAGTTGTCCGGAATTTTTTTGCGTCACACATATACCCCAACAGACCCCTACATCTTTCTAACGAAAGATTAGATGTAGCCCCCATGGTGTACCTGAACAGCGAAATGAGCGCCGGAGAGCTTGTAACCAGGATAAGGGGATTCGGAGACGACCCCTCCACTTGGGGGCCTCACGTGAAGTTCATCGAACGTGCCCACAGCTTCGATAAGCTGGTTGCCCCGGACGGCGTGACCTTCATCGATTTTTTGGAGGTCAACGAGGACTTCTTCCAGGCCGGCAAGTTCATCGCCGACATTCACCGGCGCCTGAAAGGAGGCGTCGCCGTGGTGGCGATGCAGAAGAAGCAGGGGCACGCCTTTGCCAAGGGCGGCGAGATGACCCTGGAGAAACCCCGCCTGGCAATCAACCTCGACCGGAACGAGCCTCACGGCTTCACATGTAAGATCACCAAGTGCAAGGAGCCGGTGGACTTCATGCGCTCCATCCAGGGCATGGAGCGGGATTTCGTCATCACGGGGCGGTCAGAGATCCTGCCGGTCAGCGATTGGCGGTTCGTCAACGACCAGCAGCGCAAGGCGGTCAACGCCGAGTATGGCCGGACCGGGCTGCCCGACCGGGTGAAGCGGGACCGGATCGATTACCGCACCGGCGAGCCGATCTATACCCCGTCCAACGAGTTCGCCGAGGAGGGGGCCCTATGAAGACCGCAACCGCTCTGCTCCGTTCCGCCGAATCCCTTGGGATCATCCTTTGGGTCGAGGGCGGGCAGCTCCGTTACAAGGCCCGTCAGCCGGTCAGCGATGGCATCAAGAGCCGGATCAGGCAGCACAAGGCCGAGATCATCGACCTATTGAGCCCCGCTCGCCGGAACGGGCGAGCCTGTAATCACCGGGGGAACGAAGCCACCCGAACCGTTCCCTCCTGGTGCCGGGCGAACTGCCCCGGCCTGGAGGTAATCCCCCTGGCGAACGAAGGGGAGGTTGCCGGGTGCGTGCATCCTGTCACCGGTGCATGGCGGCGGCTGGATATGATGACCGAATGCCCGGCTGTGTCCGCTCATAAAGTTATGAACGGTGCCGGGCCCACCCTGCCGGAGTGGTGCAACGCCCGGTGCGAGCATTACCACCGGCTTGACGTGCCCGACCTGGGCACCATGCAATGGTGCTGCCATGAGACCGATGCAACCCACTGGCGCCGGAATCGGATCGATTCAATGACCGGCTGCCCACATGCGGCCAAGGAGGCAAGACGATGAAGGATCAAAACGAAGTGCGGCTGACCGGCACCACCGACAAAACCCGGCGGATCGCCACCAAGACCGGCGCACCCATGGCGGAAGTCATCCTGACGGTTCGGCAGGACAGATTCAGGATTACGGCGTTCGGCAACGTGGCCGAGCACCTGCTTGCCAGGGCAAACGCAGGGGACCGCTTGAGCGTGACCGGGAGCCTTTCGGTTTCTTCCTGGAAGGATGAGTCCACCGGCGAGTGGCGCAACAGCTTTGCCGTCCAGGCCTGGGGCGTGGAACTGCATGGCGAGAAGGTCAGCTACGAACGCAAGCAGCAGGCGCCACCGGTCAAATCCGGGCGGCGCAACGAAGGGTACACGGCGGGACCGAACGACCCGTTTTGAACACAACAACAGAGGGGTAGAAAGTGACTAAGACGAAACGAAGAATCCAAAATGCAATTTATCGCGAGCAGTGGAAAACCCTGGAGCTTGTTGAGGAGTTCGTTGCCGGTCTTGAGGGTAACGAGGGTGGGGCGATGGATGCGTTGCACGACCTGCGAAACATCCTCGAGGGGGAGTTGGTCGAAACCGCCGAAGCCCTGGGCTTGGTCACCGCGAGCCGGCTGATCACCAAGGACGGCGTGATTGACCTGCCGGTCAGTTCGACACAAGGGAAGCCTGGCGGCTCGCACAGATCGGCAATCAACTGACGTTGCACATTTGGCAACGAATATCCAGGAAATGTTGCGACGACCGCAACACCCTGGTCCGCACCCTTGGAGGGGGGAAAGAAATGATAGTCACGTGCATCAAGTTTCCGTCGCCCAAACAACGACTGGCGGCGACACGCGAACAGGTCGAGAGGGAAGAAGAAGCGTTCCGGGCGCAGCGGCAAGCGGAGCTTGATGCCCTGGTACCCGCCAAGGAGTTTTGCCTTGCCAAGACCCGGAAGGGCACGCCCTGCAAGCAGCGGGCAATCTACTCGAATGGACGCTGCAAGTTCCATTGGATCAAGAAGCAGGTGGAGAGGGCTCGGCTTGTTGATGGTCGAGATTTCATCGCAATTACGGGTTCCCCCGAAAAGGGGAACGGCGGATTCAACCCCAAGGTTACCGCAAGGTTCGCAACCTTTTAAGGCTGCGAGGCAACCGCAGCAAAGCCCATGACTGCCGGAGAAAACCACAAGTTCGCAGCGAGGTGCGCACCTCTACCCCCCCCGACAGATATTGAGGCGACCGGGACGGAGAACCTGCAAAAAACTGCAATCATGGTAAGGGGACGGTAAGGTTCGAACAAGGTTCGGGGTTCGAACGCTCCCCAAAACGGGCGAGCCTGTAATCACGACAAAGGACGGCAAGGTTCGGGGTTCGAACCCTTTAAGGGGAAATGCCTCGAGGTTAACACGGCATAATGTCTGGCGTATAAATGAAGAAACCTCGGTATAGGCCGGAACAGGAGTCCCCCTCCTGGTTTTCACCCCAAAGGGCGACAACCTCCTCAACCCTGTCTCTTTAATTTTAAGGAGACGTCAACCAGCCCCTGGAAACCCAGCGCAGTTTTGCGCCTGGTAAATCCCTCCAAAAGGAGGGCTTTCACAAAGTGGGATTTTCCCACTTTTAATTCCGGGAAAATCCCACTTTATGGTGGGGATTCCTCTCTGGAAATCACAGAATTACCGGCCAGGATGGTAATTGCCCATAGTTTCGCCCCTGAACCCGTTCATAATTTTATGAAGGGGGGCGCAAAACGCGACACCCTTCATGTCGGCTGACTTCTCAGCCCAGCCACCGAACACCGTGATTTTGTCTCGTTCACCCAAAAGGGGGAGGAGTTTTCAGGGTCCATAAAAAAAGGCGCCAACGTTCGCGATCCTTTTTTGGATCGTCGGAATTTTCGGATGCCATAAAAAGAGGGGAAATGGTTTTTCCACCCGCTTAAAGTGACGGAGGATCACTTCATGACCCTGGGAGTGGAAACGGATTCCACTCCTACCTTTGGGATCACAACGGACGTGGCCCCCTTCTTTGAGCGGCCACCGTTACAGCGTAACGATTCCCCGACCGGATTACCGGCGACGTTCTTTCAATTTGTTACCCATGCGTTACCCAGCAGCCTGAAAAAAGAAAAAGCACTTAGCCATCATCCGCTAAGTGCTTGAATTTTTGGCGCGCCAGTAGGGATTCGAACCCCAGACCCACGGCTTAGAAGGCCACGAACAGAACGGGCAACAAAATCCTTTCCGTCGCAAATATTGCAACGTCATATATGTGTCTATTTTTTTTACATCTTTACCAAAACAACCCCTTGATTACATGATGGTACTTAGATAATCTATCTTGTACCGGAAAAACCAGGGGGCGTCAAGGGCATGCTAAACGATAATTCTAATTTTAACGATGCGTGGAATTTGGTGTGGAAATTAAGGTTTCAATTTTTATCAAAAGCCCGCACAGAAAAAAGTCGATATATCAATCATATACTCCCAGCTTTAGGAAATATCCCCTTGCAAGAAATCACACCGATAATGCTTATGATCTGGAAAAGTGATCTCTTAGAAAGAGGATTAGCACCGCAAACAATACATCATATTGTTGGCTTAGTTCGAAGAATTTTTAATTCACTGATCGAATGGAAAATATTTCCAGGAGAAAACCCAGCATCTTGCGTCAAACAGCCTGTGCCAGACAATAAAAGACAAAGATTTCTAACTAGAAATGAGGCTCATTTATTGTTAGAAGAAACAAGAAAATATAGCTTGCAAACATGGCAAATATCATTGTTAAGCATATCAACAGGAATGAGAGCAGGAGAAATCTTCAATATAAAAGGAGAGCATGTTAATTTATGTAACAAATCTATAAGAGTTATAGATACCAAAAATGATAGAAACAGAACTGTTTATTTGCCAAAATCAGCAGAGTTAATGTTAAGTGAAATTAAAATAAAAAATAATTATTATGTTTTTACCGATAGAAATGGATTAAAATTAAAAAGGATTAGTAAAACCTTCCCAAGGATCGTTAACAATCTTGGATTTAATAAAAATATTACAGACAGAAGGGATAAGGTTGTTTTTCACAGCCTCAGGCATACTTTTGCGTCATGGCTAGTTCAAAGTGGTGCTCCCTTGCAGGTTGTTGCAGAGTTATTAGGCCACACGACACTTGAAATGACAAAAAGATATGCTCATCTTGACGACAAGACAAAGTCGGTAACTATCGAAAAATTAAATATGTACATTTAACTTACCGAATTTTACATAAATTCTTTCTTTTGCTTATCAGGGTCTTTTTCAATATATATACTCGACTTTTCCATGGCCGCCGCCGGCTGGTTTTCAATTTTTCTCTCTTGGAGTTGATTTTTCTTTTTTCTTACATCTTTCTTGTTGATCCGCTTTGATATGTATCCATAAAAAGTCACATAGGACATCGTGACTTTTTTTTCCTGCAAGAATTTTTTGTATATCATGGTGTAGCCGTATCCTCTTTCGATCAGATCGACCACTTCGGCTTCGACCGCGTAAAATTCCACTCTCGCCTCGTGTTTTTCAAGTTTTCTACCTTCACCCATAATTCCTCTCCAAAACCGCTTCTGATCACATGAAACCGCATCGGTTTGACACAACTACTGTCAATTTACACGATAGCCACAATAATTCAATGCTGTTTTTGTCGCATAACTACACAAAAAAACATGTAAGTATCATATAATTTCTTGCGTTTCTTGCAGGGACATGGCACTATCATTATACGGTGTTTCTAGGGCAGGACGTGTGAAGTGGGCCTACCGGCCACTTCACGCCTGCCCGCCGGGGGCAGCTTATTCGCCTTCGGCTCAACGCAAACAGCATCCACCGGAACGGTGCCCAAATGCCCAGCAAGTTGAAAGCCGTGAAAACCTACCTGACCCAGGGGGAATACGACCAAGTGGTCGCTTCGGCCGCTCAGGCCGGGGTGTCAGTGTCAACGTTTATCAAACGAGTTTGTCTGGCGCAGGAGGAGTTGCGATCTACGGCGGACCAACAGGCAGTGCTCGCACTCCTCAGGGCGAACGCCGATCTTGGCCGCTTGGGCGGTTTGTTCAAAATGGCATTGTCGGAAGGGACGGGGAAAGCCGAGGAACTACGACCGATCTTGCGCGGGATCGAGCAGAGCCAAAAACAAGTGGTTCGTCAGATCGACAAGGTGGCGGAAAAGTTTTCAAACAGGAACAGGAGGGGTGGAAAATGATGGATTTTTTTTCGAGCCTGCCGGCATTGGAACGGGTAGCCAAGACTCTCTGCGACACCCATAGCTGGCCTTTATGGGGAAAGCTCCTTTGGGCATGTTTCCTTGCCCTGGTTGGCTTGGCCGTCGTCGGCCTGGTAATCAGGTGGATCACCCTAGCTATCAGATGGATCATCTTTGGCTTTTTATTTGTCCTGGTAATGATTCAGGAGGCAATTGAATCGACCATCAAAGGAATTTTCCGATTAATTTGGTGGCCGGTGAAGAAGGCGGGCCAACTGGTAGCCAAGGGCGGGAAGGCGATATTGAGAGGAAGAGCGCCTGATAACGGCATCGGAGATCGGAGGATTGAAACGCCATGATTTCCATGCGCATTCCCGCAGGGAAAGGCAAGGATGGACACCCGAAAAAACATGACTTCCGGCGGCTAGGAAATTATTGCCGGGATGCGAGCCATGAAGGCGAAAAATGCTTGTTGGCTTGGCACGAGGGCTGCCAGGCTCCAAGTTACGATCTTGCGCTGATTGAAATCGAGGCAACCCAGGCGATGAATACCCGCTGCAAGAACGACAAAACCTATCACCTCATCGTCAGCTTCCGGCCAGAGGACGAATCTAAGTTGACGCCGGGAGCATTTCGGGAAATCGAGCGGGCAATGGCCGATGCCCTTGGACTATCCGCCCACCAGCGAGTTTGCGGCGTTCATAAAAATACCAACCATCTGCACTTGCATGTTGCCTACAACCTGATTCGCCCGGATAAGTTCACAATCAACGAGCCGTATTTTGACCAGATGAAGCGGGATGCCGCCTGCCGGGCCATGGAGGAGCAATTCGGTCTGGCGGTTGACAACGGCATTGAGGAACGAGATTGGCAAAAGCCACAGATCGACCAGCGGGCTGCCGCCATGGAGGCTCACGCCGGCGAGCAGTCGTTCCAGTCCTACGCCCTGGAGCGCAAGGCGGAGCTGCTGCAAGCCCTGGAAGGCGCGACGACATGGGCAGACGTTCACGCCGTCTTTGGCCGGTATGGCATGGAAATCAAACCGCAGGGCAACGGCTTGGCCGTGGTCCGGACCGGCGGCAAGGAGGGTATCAAGGCAAGTGCCTTGGATAGGAGTTTGACCAAAACCCGCTTGGTCACCCGGTTGGGCGACTACGAAAAACCCGCGATTTCGCCGGTGGCCAAAGAGCACTACGACCGCCGGCCGCTGCATCCGCGATCAGCGGAACGGGATGCGCTTTATGTCGATTTCAAGGGCATAATCGACCAGCGCGAACAGCAATTGAAAGCCGCCAGGCAGCATACCCTGGAGACAATGCAGGACATCAAACAGCGAGCAGCCGAGCGGCGAAAGGAACAGAATCAGCGCATCATGTCGCGCCAGACCAGGGCTCAAATTTGCCAGGCTTTGCGGCTGCAAGAGCGTGAAGCCTTATTGCTGGCTCAGGCAGCCGGGAGGGATTCCTTGAAGCGGGTGCGTGAACAGTATCCGTTCCACGACTGGCACGGATACCTTAAATGGCAGGCAGACCAGGGCAACGAAACTGCTCTGGCGGTGTTGCGCTCTCGGCCGCAAAAAACCGAACCAGAAAAACCGCAGCCGCAGACTGACGCAGCGGCTCGACGCGCCGAAATCAAACTGGCCGGGGCGGCAAAGGAGCGGCGGATTGCCGCAATGCCCCTCGGCTGGAAGCACAAGGCCGCCTTGACGGCCATCAACAGGATGGAGCAACTGGCGGCGATGGAGCAGGTGGGCGAGAACACCAGCCCCTTGTTCACCGGGGTACGGCACGATATCGACAACCGGGGCGTGGTCATCTTTACCCTGCCCAACGGTGGCACCATCCGGGATGCCGGCAAGAAATTGTATTTTTCGCAGGGGCAGGACCAGGCCGCACGAATTTATGCTAACGCAAAATTCGGCAAGCGAATTTCAGTAACCGGAAACACCATCGAAAGAGGGCCGAATGGACGACCAGCTCGACCAAACAACCCCATCTATAAGCAGTCCTACCTTGCTCACATTAAACAAATCTGTGCCAACGGTCTGCGCAAGGTGTCCGAACTCAATGTGGTTCGGTTCGGAAAAAGCAATAAAGTGCTTCTGCAGGGTGATGCACACCCTGACCTGGAGCGGTGACGGCAAGGACATCATCACCCATTGCGACGGGATTTTTTTGGTTTCAGGGGAAGAATAACCCCGCTAGCAGCGGGCGAGTGATACCATTCATCAGATCCATGGCCGGCAGATCAGGCCGGCGCTGAGATCAAAATGGTATCATCCAGGGCACCCTCGATGCGCCTGGCCAGCTCCTTTTTGATACCAAACGGAGGGAAACGACATGGCTTTTACCTGTAGGACAGATGAACATCACGAGCAGATTCTGAAAAGAATCTGCGAAAAACAACGGATCACCAAGCAAAAAGCCTTACTCCACATCGTGGAGCGGTTCGAGGAGGTTTGCGAAGCACGAGACCGGAATGCCCGGCGAGTCGCAGACCTCGAAGCCGAACTGTCCCGGCTGAAAAAGGCGGTCGCGCTCAAAATTGAGGCGGACAAAAAATTATTCAACTGTCTACAAAAAACCGGGGAGTGAATAATGGCTCGCAAAAGCGGGGTAACTCCTCAGCGTGTCGTGGACCTTTTAACCAAAGCTGTTGGTGAAAAGAGTCAAAGTGCTGTGGCGAGGGAATCAGGCCTAACCCTGTCAACCGTTCAGCGATATCTCAAAGGGATAGGTGAGCCAACGCACGAAAACCTCAGAAAGTTGGCCGATTATTTTGACGTATCTGTGCCTTGGCTACGTGGCGATGATCCGAAGGAATACGAGGAAGCAAAAAAGCGTCTCGATGATAGTAGTTATCAGGCAACCATTAGATGGATCGTCTACAATAAAGACGAACTCATCATGTCGGGTCCGTGCGCATTGGTAGCCCACCTATTTGGCCGCACCAACGAAAAGGTTCTTGACGATCTTCGCCGTGCGGGGCGCCATAATGCGGCAGAAAATGACAAAGAACCGATGAGGGAAAAGGCGAAAAACAATGAGCAGTTAAACAGCCGCATTACCGAGTTATCCTTATCGGAATTTTTGAATAACGAGGAAAATCAAATAGTTGTTTTGGAAAAAATAATTAACATGCTCCGGAAAAACGAAGAATGGGGGAGGCATGGATTGTTTGCAAAAATTGCTGAACAAACAGGTTTCTCCCAATCCTACATAGGGAGAGTGCTTACAGGAAAACAGCCGCTTAGAGAGAATTTTGTTGAAAAAATTGCAGGTTATTTAGGAGTGTCTGTACATTGGCTGCGTGGCGAGGATTCGCGTGATGCGAGGTGATGCATGAAGGAAACTTATCCGAGAGTCGTTGAACTCTTGAGGCAGCACATACCGGCAAAAATTAGCCGCAATGAATTCTGTCGATTGACAGGAATAAACCGAAATAGCGTTGACAGGTATCTTGCGGGCTTGGGTTGTCCTACCGACGAAACCCTTGTGAAATTGAGCGATTATTTTGATGTATCCATACCATGGTTGCGAGGTGAAGACGATGACTCGGGGGCGCTGCCCACACAAGCAAAAAATGCCAAACAGCGACGCAAATATCTAAACGACTATCGCGCCGCAGCAAGGGAAATGGAACTGGCCGAGATGTGTATTGGCATACTGGAAAGGATGAGTTGCAAAACAGCACAGCGTTGCGTGAAAGAAATGAAAGCTGTGCAGCAAGAGGCGCTGACACAGATGGATATTGCGGCCGAAGGGCTGGGCGCACCTTATCCAACAAGGTGAAAATGTGAAACCTTTCGGCTCAGCGCTCCCAGCCACTGTTTTTTTCGGATCGGGCGAGGCCCAAAGCCTGTTCACAATTCTTATTAAGACCTGCCCACGCCAGCATTCAGAATGCACTCAGCGAACTCTTCAAAAATGCCCATGATGCATATGCCGCTCATGTGCGTGTGGATTATTTTGAAGATTCCGGGCCAAAGGATAAAGGTTTTATCATAGTGAGGGATGATGGTATTGGGATGACCCGCCATGATTTTGAAGAAAAATGGTTGGTTCTCGGTACCGAAAGCAAGGTTGGGGATGCTTCTTCAAACCATTTCCGTCCTGACGGCATGAAACGTCGTCCGATTACCGGAGAAAAAGGAATCGGACGGTTGGCAATAGCTCTGCTCGGCAGTCAGGTGTTGGTACTCACGCGGGCGCAACGGGAGGACGGCCTTCATGATTTAGTTGCGTGTTGGCTCCATTGGGGTCTTTTTGAAATTCCCGGGCGGGGCCTCCGGAGCTGGTTTTGATACCAGTTTTGCCTGGCCAGGTTGAGGACCTGGTGCTTGATTGATACCAATGCCGCCTTGCTGCCGAGGTAGCCACTCATGATTGCTTTTTCTTTTCCGCCTTCTCGAAGTCCGGGGTGCCGTCTTCTTTGACATCAAAGGAAGCCTTGCATCCTGCCTTGAAGCCCGAGCAGCCGAAAAAGTCATAAGGCTTGCCCGCCTTGCTGGTCCCTGTGCGCCGGATCAGCGGCTTGCCACATTTCGGACAATCAAAACCACTCGGCTCCAGAGCCTTTTTTTCCTGGCGGTCGCCAGGCACCCCGCCCGCATCGGCGAAGGTAGCCGGGCAATCCGGATAACCCGAGCACGACCAAAAGTTGTACCCTTTTTTGTCCTTGGAGTCGGCTTTGACCATGTGCCGGAGCGGCTTGCCGCAATCCGGGCATTTCGGCGAGGTCTTAACCACAAATTGCCCCAACTCTTGATCAAGCTGGGAATGGGCGGCGGAGACGACAGCCAGATATTGAACCTGGCCTTCCGCGATCCGGTCCAGGTCCTCCTCCATCTGGCGCGTGAACTCATAATCGAGGAATGCGAAGTAATCGACGAGGGAATCCACAACCTTTTCACCCTTGGCCGTGGGCACCAGTTGACGCTTCTCCAGTTGGAGGTATCCTCGGCCGGTGATGTTGTCCAAGATGGCCGCATAAGTGGATGGCCGGCCTATGCCGCGATGCTCCAGCTCCTTGATCAGCGCGGCCTCGGTGTATCGTGCCGGCGGCTTGGTTTTCTTGGTCAACACCGTGGCTGCCTGCGGCGAGAGTTGGCGGCCAGGTTCCACCTGCGGCACCTGGTTTTCAGGCTCCTCGTCGTCCTCGTCGGTCTCGTCCTTGGCCGTCAACGCCTTCCAGCCAGGCTCGATCAAAGCCCGACCCCTTGCCTCGAAGACGACGGCCTGTTTACCGTCCACGGTGCCCGTCAGCGTCACCACGCGCACGGCAAACACCGCGTCCGACAACTGGCTGGCAATGGCCCGCAACCGAATCATCCGGTACAACGCCTTTTCTTCCTCCGTCTCCCCTGCCTCCTCTACCTCGATATGCGTCGGCCGGATCGCCTCATGAGCTTCCTGTGCCCCAGCCTTGCTTTTCCAGGCCCTCGGTTTGGCCGGGAGCGGATAGTCATGCTGACCAGCCCAGCTCCGGATCGCTGCTACAGCCTCCTCCGAGAGGTTCGGCGAGTCGGTGCGCATATAAGTAATATGGCCGGCCTCATAAAGCTTTTGCGCCAGCTCCATTGTCCGCTTCGGGTTGATCTTCAAGGCGGCGCTGGCCGCCTGCTGCAAGGTCGACGTGACAAACGGTGCAGGCGGCGCAGCCTTGCTTTCGGATTCCTGGCAATCCGACACCTCCAGGGCACTGACGGCGGCAACCTGGGCGGCAATAGCCTTGTCGAGGATGTATTCCTCTCCCTCGGCCAGCCAACCGCGTTTTGGCAACCAGGCTGCTTTCCAGCCGTCTGTGATATGCTCGGCCGCTTCAAACGTCAGTTCTACGCCGTAATGCACCGTGACGCGGAAATTGCGGATGGCGCGTTCACGATCCACGACCAAGCGCACCGCCGGTGACTGTACACGGCCGGCCGAGAAGCGTTCCCCAACCTGCCGGGACAGCACCGGCGAAACCATGTACCCGACCAGGCGGTCCAGGACCCGGCGGCCTTCCTGCGCGGCCACCAGGTCACGGTCGACGCTCCGGGCGTTGCCCAGGGCGGCTTTGACCGCCGTGTCGGTGATCTCGGTATAAGTGATCCGCTTTGCTCCTTTGAGGCGCAGGGCATCTTCAAGATGCCAGGCGATTGCCTCACCTTCCCGGTCCGGATCGGTCGCCAGATAGACGGCTTCGGCATCCTTGGCCGCAGATGCCAATTTTGCCAAAACATCTTTGCCGCGATCCGTCGGGACATAATGCGGCCGGAAATCAGGCGGCTCGACGCCTATTTCCTTTTCCGGCAAGTCGCGGACGTGACCCACGCTTGCCATGACCCGGAACGATGCCCCAAGAAATGATTGAATTTTTTTTATCTTGCCGGGTGATTCCACTATTACGAGGTTCATTTATTTTCTCCTTAATGGTTGACAATTTGTAGCGTATACGCTACAAATATCGATATGGAATACGAAATAGAAAAGACGCAAATCTTTGACGAGTGGCTGCAAAACCTTCGGGACCGGCAGGCCGTATTGGCAATAGCCAACAGGCTTACCCGCGTGGCCGCCGGCAACTTTGGCGACCATCGAAGTCTTGAAAAAGGCGTGTCTGAATTGCGATTTTTTATTGGCCCCGGATACCGGATTTACTACGCAATCCGGCAAGCGAGAATTGTACTGCTGCTTGGTGGCGGTGACAAAACCAGCCAGAAGGCGGACCTTCGGCGGGCGATTGCCACGTTGCGGAACTTGGAGGAATGAAAAATGACGACTGAAACGACAGCCTGGAATCCTTTTGACTACTTTGAGAGCCAGGAAGAAATTAACCAATACCTCGCCGATGCTTTTCTTGACGACGACCCCCGCGTTTTCCTTGTTGCCTTGGGATTTCTGGCAAAAAAAAGAGGAATGGCGGAGGTGGCGAAACGCGCCGGAGTCAATCGGGAAAACCTGTACCGCTCCCTTTCCGGCCAGGGCAACCCCGAATATGCGACGGTGGCAAAGGTCATTCGGGCCTTGGGAATCAAAATGATCCCTGGAAAAGCGACCGCATAGGGTCTTTTCCATCTTTCACTCTCCATCCAGCTTATAGTTGACCCACCCAGCAACGGAGCCGGTGGCGTCGAGACAAAGCAGCATGCGCTTGGCTTGCTGGCATTTGCTCCGAGCGCCGGCATAAGCCCGCTTGCCCTCGGCGTCCTGCTGCCGGGCGATGGTCTCTTTCATCCGCCTTTCAAAATAGGCGATCCGCTTTAACAAACATTCCCGCGTCATGATTTCCGCAACCGCTGTACGAAGGGACTGTCCTTTTTTTCCTCTCGGGCGACCTGGCCGCCGGCGCGGCGCTCGACCACCAATGACGAGGTGGTACGGGTCAGGATGACCGGCGCGGCCGGCGATGGCACTGCAACAGACGGAGCTGGTTTCTTTACCGCCTCGGCTCGGGTAACCGGCCCCCGGGCCAGAGCGGCTTTAACCAGCTCGGCATATTTTCGGCCTCTGGCCGGATCAGGCGAGTGGTAAGCGGCAATCGCGTCCCAGGTACGGCCGAGGCGCTGCATTTCCTGCTTCAAAATCCAGGAGCCCAAATAAATATTGGCCTCCGGGTCAAAGGCTGCTTCGAGCGGAATGCCATATCTCCGCAGCCATTGACTGTTGACCTGCATAACGCCGGAGTCGAACGACTGGCCGGCGGCGGCCGCAGCTCTGGCAGTTCGCAGGGCTTTTTCCTTGGAGTCAAAGATATAGCTCCGGCCCTCGATGTTGAGCGCCCAGGGCGACCCGCCGGATTCGACGTGCGCAATGGCTCGCGTCACGTCGGCGGGTACATCCACGGCCGCTGCCGCCGCGTCAAACATTGGCGCGAGTGGGGGCGACGGCCGCCCCCACGCCGGCCAAAGAATCAGGGTGGCCACCAGAGCTGCGGCCATGCGGTTCATCGTTCAGCCCCCTGATTATGGCTTCCCTGCACGCGAAGGGGCCAGACTACCTGCTTTTCCACGGCATCGATGCCGCGCGATTTATGGAGGTCGTTGAAATCCGTGAGTTTGTTCGCACGTTCCTCACGGGAAAAGTTTGGCATGGTGAGTTTGCCGCCAACTGCTTGGGCCGCTTCCCTGGCTTTTTCCAGGCCCACGTTGTTGCTCAGATGATGGTCGTCGTCGGCGCAGATCGTGATTTCGGCTTGAGGATGACGTGCCCGCAACTGCTCCGCCACCGCCACAAGATTGTGTGCGTTGAACGCCACTGCTACTGGCTTGCCGGTAGCCATGTGCAGGCTGGCGGCCGTGGCGTAGCCCTCGGCCACCAGGATGGAGCCGGCATATTCGCCTTGCAGAAACTCTTTCACAGGCGCTGTTTTGAGCAGCATATCCTCCGGCAAGATGAGGAAGGCCGCCCCGTTCTGCGGGCAATCCTTCTCCATCCGCTTGCGACTGTCCGGCATGATGTGTTGGACAGTCTGGATGCGGCCGGTTTTCAAGTCGTATCCCGGCACCAACAGATTGCCGTTGTGATCCTGCTTGACGCCGGCAAAAGCCCCTATTCCCTTGTTCGCGAGATAGGGATTATCCGCTGGCGCGGGCACAGCATTGATCCACTTGGCATATGCTCGTTTCATACCGCGCTCTTGCGCCTGCTGTCGTTCTTCGTTGCGTTCGGCCACGCGCTGTTGCGCCGTCTCGCGCAGAGATTCTTTTTCTGCGCCGGTTAATGTGTGCCCGGTGGAATACCATTTCATCGTATGTTCACCGGTTTTGAAGTTCCGGAGCCAACCGGCCGGCCGGCCGTCTCCATAACCGCAATACGCTCCGTCTTTCGCACCTGGCTTTCCGCCCTCGACCGGCACCCGGTGCACCTCTCCGTCCATAATCGGCGGACCGTCGAGGATCAAGCCGGCCTCCTGGAGACGCTGGGCAAACTCATCGACAGGCGAGACGGCCACCGGCGGCGGCAAGGGCTCTTTGGAAGGCAGCCAGGCTTGCAGTGGGGCAAGGTCCGTCCCTTCGGGCGCGTACCAGCGTTTTTCCTCACGGTCCCACTTCGCGCCGGCGGCTTTGGCCGTGTCCTTCTCTTTGTAGGGCACGTTCAGGATAGTTTTTTCCTGGGCAATCTCTGGGGCATCAAGCGTCCCTTGCCTCTGCTCGCCGTCAAAAACCAGCACATTGCGAGACGAAAAATGGGGAGCCAATTTGTCCAAAATCTGGCGTCTCTCTTCCGGTGAAGCCGGTTCGGCTTCAAGCGCTTCCATTTTTGCCTGTGCCAACGACGCCAATTTTCGGCCGTCGTCAAGTTCCGGCGCGTTCGGGTCCAGAATGCGGGCTGTTTCCGTGGTAATGCTCAAGTTTGTCGTCAAAGCGGCCTGCGGATCGTTCAGAACCACCGCCACAAGAAGGCCATCATTGCCGCCGGGTTCCACCTGGCCGCTCTGCTTTGTCGCAATAGCAGCCTCTTCCTCGTTCCACGGCACATCACGGCCGGCAATAATGTCTGCCGTAATCGGCTCGCTGTAGCCGGCTGCCACAAGAATTGCCTTGGCCTGGTCACTTTGGGCCAGGGCAACCGCCTGTTCCAGCGATTGAGGGTTATCAGTCCAACCGGTTAGAATCACCGGCCGGCCATCGGCAAAAACAGCGGCATGCTCGTTGTCCCTTGCCGGCGCGGTCGTCAGGTACTTGGCGGGAGCCAGTGTAGACAGCTTGAGCAAACGGCTCAGTTCGGCCTTAAAGTCCGACTGTCCCAGCTCTGGTTGCGGGCCATCGACGGTGAACCCTTGGCGGGTGTCGGCCTCCTGTTGGTCTTCTCTGATCTCTGCCCTCACTTCAACCCCTGGGAGCACCAAATATGATGTCCCATGTTCGTCACTCATTGCTACGGCATGATAACCGAGGAGTCTCGCAACTTCGCCGCGAATACGTTGGGCTTCCCATGTGGCCTCTCCAACCGTGTCCTCCCTGAAAACACGCAGCAAATCGTCGTCATCTATACGGTCAGTGCGGTCGTCAATCACGGCTTCATACGCAACATCGTAATCTTCAGATGATTCGATCCAATGCATTGCGTCGCGCAGTGCCGTTTCCACCTTTTCTGCGTCAATCTCATAGGAAAGATCGTGCTGAGTCAAGATACGTGATTTAGGAATATCGACCACATACATGTGTCCATCATTATGACTTGCCGCGGCCTCCCGGCTACTGTTAAAAAAAAGGCCGCCAAAGGGGTTCCCAGGGCCGAAACCACCTTTTATTTCTGAAAGGCCGGCGTTGCCGCCATGGTACAGCCGCACGCCATTGTCGGTCTCCTGGTGTGGTTGATTTGATTGGCTGGCATCGCCGCTCGACGGGGCCGTGCTGGTAGCAGAGGGATGGACGGATCCAACGGTTTGCGCCTGCTGCTGTTCTTGTTCCAAGCCCATGACATATTCCTTGATTTGTTCCGCATCGCGGCAGGCCCGCATGATTTCATAGGGGTCTTTTTGCAGGACCGCTACCCAGCTATCGACATACGACAGATGTTGCTCGGGCAAATGCGGCAGCCCTACTTCCTGATTCAGCATCCAGGACGAGATTTCAGCTCGCAACTCCTCGCGGGCGTACTGCTCGGAGCCATACGGGCCAAACTCCCGGTTTAACCGGGAGGGATGCCCCGAATAATGGCCGAGCTCATGCAGCGCGGTGCTGTAATACGCACCTGCATCCGGGAAACTTTCTTTCGGCGGCAAATGAATTTCGTCGGTCGACGGCCGATAAAAAGCCCGGTCCTGCTGATCGTGGGTGATCGAAGCCCCGGACGCGGCCAGGATGGCCTCTCCCTTGTCCTCCGGCACCCAGCCCAGGGGTTGCGGCTCGAATGCCGGGATGTCCTGGCCGTCCAACGTCATCAGTTGGCTGGCGTGAAATACCGGATAGACATGCAGTCGGGGTCGGTCCAGCCTGACCGTCTCCGTTTTTTCCTGGCCGTGGCCGTCCAACTCGGGCTTGCCGGTGGCATCGAGCACTTTTTGTTTGGCTTCCCACTGCCAGAAGACCACCTGTTGAGCTCTGGAGCCTTTTTTGACGCGCCAGCCCTGGTCGTTGGCCTGACGCATCGTCATCCATCGGGGGTCGGCGTAGCCACGGCTCAACATGACGGCGTTGATTCCCTTGTAGACGGTGCCGGTCACCGGATTCATCGGCCGGTGATACTCGCCGGCTTTCCACGGCTTTTGCCAGGGCGCGGTCCCCTCTTTTAGGTCCTGAATGATTTGCGCTGCAAACCGTTCGGAAACGCTTTGACGCTCTTTTTTAGATTCCATCGGGCTCGACCTCCAACTGGGCTTCCAGTATGTCGGCCGGGTCCTCGTCGCCGGGGAACGCGCCCATAAAATCGGCAACGTCCGGATCGGCAGGGATGCCGATGCCTGGGTTATCCACAGCCTGCATTTCTACAGTGCGGGCTGCTGCTGCGAGATAGTCTGTTTCTTTGGTCATGATTTCCTCTATGGTTGAGTTAAAAGGACCGGTTGCACCGGCCGGACCGCCGCAAGCGGAATCAGGCCGAAATACCGGCTGTCAAAACTGCCAGCGTTATATCTCGACAGCACCAGCGCCTTGCCCGGCGGGATCACGCCGGGGATCAGAGACGCGGCCGGCATGCTGCGGCCGGCGCTGTCGGTTTCGGCACGGCGGCTGTTCAGAAGCCGCTGGCCGTTCACGGCCAGGCCGTGATCATCCATTTCCAGCCGGTCACCGGGCAAGCCGGCCACCTGCTTGAGCAACGGCCGCAAGCCCGACGGACAGGAACCGGCGGCAAGGTAGCCGCGCTCCCGAGCCATGCCGGCAGCGGAGCTGGAGGACTCCAGGCAAAAAAAAACAAAGGCGTCTCGATAAGGTGGGCCGGAGGCGATCCGGTACAATCCACGCGGCATGGATGCCGTGATATTGATTCGGTAGCCGGCATACCAGCCCCACAGCATCACGGCCGAGAGCACGAGGCTAACTGCGTAGAAACTTTTCATACTCGTCCTTGGTAATCCCCCTGCCGCCCGTGGGTGTCGCCGAGGCCATGGTGGCGGTCAGTCGATCAGAGACCGCCGGCCGCGCGATTTTCGCGCGAGCTGAGAACACCGGGTCCAGGAAGTACAAGATTTGCCGGCCGTAGATCGGCGGCTGTCCGGCGGTGAAAATCAGCATGTCGCCCGGAGCCGTGACCTTGCCGGCCGCGTCCTTTTGCGGACCGGGCAGGCGCAGGCATTCATCCGGAGTCAACAGCGGGCGTGAGGTCTCGGAGACGCTGAGGGACCGGGAACCGCCGCCCTTCCCCCGGCTGAGTGAAGCCTTTTTGGTTACCACCGTGGTGGTGCCGGTCAGTTTGGAAAGGTATTCCGCCGTCTCCGGCAGGTTGGGCGCGTAGGCAATCCGCACATGGCAGTTTGCCATGAGCGCGTTGTCCTGGCCGTAGGCCGCGCTCAACTGTTTGGTGTCCTGGACGATGAAGTAGCCCTTCACGCCGTAGCCGGCCATGTAGGCAATGGCGTGCTCGATGATCGGCAGCCGACCGAGGCTGGTAAACTCATCCAGCATCAACAAGAGCCGATGCCGATAGCCCGCCGCACTGGTGCCGCCGGCGAACTCCATTTTTTCCGTCAGCCGGCCGAGGAGCTGAGTCATGAAGATACGCAACAACGGCCGCAGCCGGGCAATGTCGCCAGGAGGAATAACCAGGTACAGATTGACGGGCTTTTCATGGTTCATCAGGTCGCTGATCCGAAAGTTGCAGGTCGATATGTTCCGGGCGACAACCGGGTCTCGATACAAAGCCAGGTTGCTTGTGGCCGTGGAGACCACGCCGGCCATTTCCTTATCCGCTTTAGCCAGCATGCCGCTGGCGGCGGATGCACAGAAAATATGGGCGGCGCGGCCTTGATCCGGCGACACGTCGGGATACAGATCGGCGAGCATAACCGCATGGTCCGTATCAATGATTTCCTCGAACAGCGCCGCCGGGCCGCCGTCGCGGTCCGGGTCTTCGAGCATCACCGACACGTCATACAGGCTGGCCGGTCGGTGCTCCCGGTGCCGGGTCACCAGTAGACAATGCAGGAGCACGCCGCCAAAGAAGCCGAACGCGGCCTTGTTCCAGTAATCGGTCAGACCCTTGCCCTCGGGGTCGAGGACCATGTTCGCGATCTGCTGCACGTCGGCTATGGCTCGTTCGCTCTCTAGCCGGATTTCCTCCAGGGGGTTGAAGTTCGCGGCCGTGCCCTCCGGATCGGAAGGCTCAAACCGCAACACCGTATGCCCCTGGCTCTTGAGATGGCCGGCGGTGAGCGCGTAGTTCTCGCCCTTGATGTCCAGGACCACAGAAGAGTGCTCCCAGGCCAGCAGTGTCGGCAGGATCAGGCCGACACCCTTGCCGCTTCTGGTCGGAGCGAAGCACAGAATGTGCTCCGGGCCATTGTGCCGCAGGTAGAGCTGCTCCCGCTTCTGCTTGTCCCACCAGCCGCCGACGTAGACACCCTTGCCGGCGAAATAGCTCATTTGCTCAATGTCCTTGCGGGTTGCCCAGCGAGCCGTACCATGCAGATCGTCGCGGCCCTTGGGCATTTGCATGCTGTAGGCGTACAGCATGCCGGCGAGTAAGAGAGGAGTGGCGAACAACAGCAAACCCTGGTCCGTGATCCGCTCCACCTCGGGCGAGGTCAACACCGGCGACCAGTGCAGAATCTCCCAGGGTGCATACCACCACCGGGAAAGCGCCCGAAACGGCCGGCCAAGGGTCTCGTGATGGCCGTACATCGTACCGATGCGCTGCATGGTCCACATCAGGACCGCACCGGCCCACATCAGCAGGCCCACCAACACGACCCAACGCCAAGGGCTTTTGCCGGCAGTTCGCTGGATATGTCCATAAAGTTGTTCGGGCATGATGTTCTCCGAATGGTTTTGGTATCAAAAGGGAGTTGGTCCGGAGCAGCGAGGGTGCCCTGGGTGATACCATTTTGATCTCAGCGCCGGCCTGATCGGCCGGCCATGGATCTGACGAGTGGTATCAACCCCGGTACGGCTCCCGGAATACGACGTCCTTGGTCACGATGACGTTGAACTGGTAGCCGGGCCTGATTTCCAGGGTCGGTTTGATGTTCAGATTTTTTTGTAGGAGGCTCATGGTCGTCTGGCCCATTTGCGCGGCAAGGGCTGACGCCATGGCATCCTGCACCGTCGTTTTATTGCTGTCCTCGTCGCTGTTGCTGACGCTATCCATAGCATAGCTGCTGCCGCCGGTGATCATGCTCATGAGCATCGCCGAGCCGAAGATACGCCAGTAATGGTTATTCACCTGGTCATGGAAACCGGCATAGCCTTCCATGTCGGCACCGGGCATGGCTCCGAGGGTGACGGCGGAGCCGTCCGGGAACACCAATCTGTTCCAGGCGATCAGCACGCGCTCCTGGCCGTACACGACGCGGGAGTCGTACCGACCGAAGAGCTTTGCGCCCTGGGGTACAATCAAATGCTGGTGGGTGGCAGTGTCGTAGACGTTCTGCGCCACCTGTGCTATCAGGTGGCCGGGCAGGTCGGAGTTGACACCGCTGACCATGATCCCCGGTATCACCGTGCCGGTCTTGATTTCAAAAGGATGGCCCGCCTCGCGGGTATAGGGAGATAGCCAGTCGTTTTTGCCGGCGCTCGCCCGATCAAGAAATTGCTCCTTTTCCCGGTCGGCTGATCCTTCCGGCGAGGATGCGGACGGCTCGACGGCCGCAACAGCGGGCTGCGCCACCGCCATTCGAGGGGCTGCCGGTGCTTCGGTGGAGCTGGTGCTTGCAGCGGTGCTCCGCTTTGCCAGAAGCGGCGAGGTCAGCGCGGTCATGTAGGCTTGCTCCTTGGCTTGCTGCCGGCGCAGCTCATCGCGGTGCGCTTCTTGATCGTCGCGGACCACGACCAGCGGCTTATCCTTTTTCTCCCCTGTCGGGGGTGGCGGTGTAACCACCGCCGGGCTGTCCGGGGGAAGAGACGCCAAGCCATGCCCTTCCACGGTCGCCAGCCCACTGCCGGAAACGGCCGATTCTGTTTTTTTCTCCGGCGCTTTCTCTGCCGGCGGCTTGTTGACGCTGTAGTACAGGACGCTGCTGAGGCCGATCAGCATCAAGGCCACCACGGCCAAGGGCCATTTTTTCATGCGGGCGACTTCCGGTTTCGGAGGCTTCAAGCTGTTGGGACTTTCCATCGTTTTCCTCATTTCAACTGCAACCAAATACGATAGACATCTGCTGCATAGGCATCGCGCAGATGCGGTGTTTCACTGTGGTATGCACCTACTGCGGCCCATGTGTTTCCGTACTTCGCAATCATCCTCTTGTAATGCCACGCGCCGACATAGATATTTTTGCATTGATCGCTATCGGCAAGGTCGCCTTGAGTAACGCCATAAGAAGATAATTTTTTAAGGTGAATAGAATTTATTTGCATGCAGCCAACATCAACAGAACCATTCTTGTTTTTTCTAATTGTTGAGTCACAGCGACGATTTTCTTTTTTTGAAATTGCTCTCAGCACGTTGGCGTTTATCCCCTGATATGCTGCGGCAGCGTCGAAACAATCGGCATTTGCAGTCGTAGCAACAAACAACGACAAAATAATAAAATAACTTAACATCGCTTAAACTATTGATCAAAACAGGTCATTGTCGGACAGTTATTACTAAAACTTCCAAACTGCCAGTTATATACTTGGCTTCCGAAAGAGTTTGTCCCTACATAGCTAACAGGGATAGTGTACGCATAAGCATTTCCTGCGGAATTACCAGTCGCACAATATATATGATTTCCAATATTGTAAGTTCCGGGCGTACAAGTGCCATAAGTAGACACTTTTAGCGCCGCCTGGTTATTCAACTGACTCATCCACTTATTTATGGATCGCAGGTAGATATCGTTGAGATTTGCCGAACCAACGGCATTTTGTGCGGCGCTGTTGTCGCCAGATGATCCATTGCGCAAAATTAACCCCCAAGTCTCATTAGCGACATTCACGGTGCCGCTATTGATGTCGCCACTAGAGATATTGGCACGGGAACCATCATAATGCTGGACATAGAAAGTGCCGGATTGCCTTACTGCGCTGTTTGAGCCGTCCCCGTAGTAGCTCGATGAACCTACTCGAATGTTATTTCCGGCGGGCACTTGTACAGAATTTGTGTTGAGATTCCCCGATTGATCAACACTAAGCGTAGATGCGGTTCTTGCAGAGTTCATCAATCGCAAAGTGCCGTTGATGTTTTCCACGTGCACTGATTGCCCGTTGGCGCCGACGAGTTGAATTGAGCCTCCTACGCCCGATTGGTCACGGGCAACGACACGTCCATTGCCCGCGCTGATATTGCCGGTGGCGGTGACCGAAGCAGCGTTGACCGCGCCGGCATTATTGATGTCGTTGGCGCCCATATCGAGCGCCGTGTTCATTCTGTTGAGTTGCGGCTGACCAGGGACAGCGTTGCGGTACAGATAATTGCTTTCGGCGGCCGAGTTGGTGTAGCTCACCATGGCCGCAGGAGTGCCGGCCGTGGGCGAGTATCCGGCTGTCGAGAGCGACCAGCCGCCATAAGAGCCATACGCTTTATCCGGCGCATACAACGCGCTGTCGTTGAGGGGCACAAAGCCGCCGGCAGCGCCGACGATGCTGGCAATCTTGCTCGCTTGCTTGTCGGCGATGGCCGCGCCGCCGGTGGCCATCACCAGGGCTTGCAACTGGCCGGTGACCGGTTGCAAAACCTGCACTTGCCACGTCTGGCCATAGGGGTTGGTTTCGCCGAAAGAATTGGGCAAAAGGCCGGTGGCCTGGAGCATCGGCACCGTGATAACGGCCGGCGCGGAGGCTGTAGCGTGCGACTGGATAGCAGTCGCATTCTGCTGAATATATTCGGTGGCGGCCGTGATCAGTAGTTGTTGCTGCTGTGCGGTAGCCACGGCGCGGGCATTGTCATTGCTGATTTGCGTATAATGCCCAAACGTGGGAATGATCATTATGCCGATCAGGGCGGCGAACATTACTCCTAGAATTTCACTCATGATTATTTCCCCATTTGGAGGATTGAAACGACGGCTCCATCTGGCACTGCCACCGCAAGCGGCTGGGCCGTGGTCCCCGGTGTAAGACTGGTCCAGGTGGCACCGGATGCAAAACCAAACGATGCGTCATGGTCGGTGACATCGAGCACGGTAGCGATTGCGCCTGCCGGCAGCAGCGCATAACAGGTGACAATGCGCCCGGTGGCGCCGGTGGCCGTGACAGCATTGCCAGCGGCGGCTAGAAAATCAGCGGAGAACTGGCCACCAAGTTGATTTGCCGGCACCGTGCCGACAAAACTCTGGTGCTGGTCCTGGTAGGCCATCACCGCGTTCCGGTAGGCAACGAATGCCTCCCCGGCCTGCACGGCCTGCGTCACAACCGAGGCGGGCGCCGACTGAACGGAACGGTGGCGCTCAATGCCGACCAGGCTGAGGAAAAAGAGCAGCACCATCAACGGCCACAAATAAAATCCCATATTCCCCTCCCTTACGGCAACTTACCCATGACGAAGTTCCGGCGTTGCCGCTCAACCTCGCTTTTAAGCAGGTGAAAGTTGCCATCGCGGACGATGGAACGGAGACCATCGGCGACCTGGCCACTCATCCAGATAGGTTCGACCGACAATATCCGCGAGGGCTTGCCCGGCTCGGCATGCGAAAGGCGCAGATGAACTCCGACCCGCAACCCATCAGCGAGCGCGGCTGCCGCATCGTCACCCGCCAGCCGTGACAGCCGGGCAAGCCCGGTCAACAGATCACCGGCATGAAAGGTCGTGACGACCAGGTGGCCACTGGTGGCGGCGGCAATGGCCTCGCGTACCGCCAAGCCGTCGCGGACCTCGCCGATAAAAATAATATTGGGCGTCGTGCGCAGCATGTGCCGGACCGCTGGACCGATTTCATCGTCGCTGGAAGCCTCGATTTGATAGCACCAGCCCTTGCCGTGCTGACCCTGCAAGGGCAGCTCTATCGGGTTTTCAATCGTCCAGCAGACCCCGCCGAAGGCCGCCAGTCGTTCACGGATAAACGACGTTGCCAATGTTGTTTTCCCCGACCCGGCCTTGCCGATAAACACAACCAGGCCTTCTTTAAGGCTGGGATCGAGCAGCTTGTCTGCAATGGACTGCGGCACACCCAAACTGACTAGCGAGCCGGGCAGGGGCCGGTAGCGACGGCAAACAAAAACCAACTGGCCGTCCGCGACCGTAACCCGCGCAACCCTCATTCTGAGGTCACCGCCCCAATCAACCCGGAAGGTGGGGTTGGTGGAGGCGGTTTCAAGCTGCTTGCGCAGCTCCGTCAACTCCGATCCCAACTCCGGCGGAATAGCGGTGACTGTCAGGGTGTCCGGCGTCTCTTTGCACCAACTCGTCAAAGGCGAGTCGGTGACAAAGAGATCGGAAAAAACAAGGTCGCGTAGCATGCTCATCGACCGGAAGTAATAGTGATCGAGTTGGTAGTGGCATTGCAGGCAGTCACGACAGCGGCCATGTTTACCGGCAATGTCAGCCCCGTTCCGTTCACTGCCAGATTGGTGGCAGAACTGCCGGCAGCGCCCAAAATGCTGGCGAGTTTGGAGCAGGCATCGTCCGGAATATTGGTCGTGGTAATGTCGAACCGCGATGACACCGACGGGTTGACGGCGATGGTGACCGCGCCGCCCCAGGGGTTTATCAGCGCGGTGCCGCTGATCATGTCGGGCGGCGCCAGGCCGGCGGTGATGGCTACTGCACTGCTCAAGTCGGTAAACGACGTGTGCGTGCTGAACAACCCTTGCGTGTTCGCCTGGAGTTGCGTGATTGAACTTATGGCTTTGTGTGTTTTGTCTTGACCGAGGGTCATGTAGAAGAGAGCAACGACTGCAACAGCACCCAAAATTACCATTAAATACTTGAATAGCGTTCCAAGAATTTCACTCATTTTTTTTGCTCCTTTTTGGATTGATTGAATGCCTGTTAGACTGAAATCGAACCGAGTTGGACAGACATGGAATTAATTGCCATCATCAGCATGCCGATAACGGCATACATCAGAACTTCCATGACAATGCCGTATGCCTTGATTCGGGCTTGCGTAATTCGCTGCATTTCATCGGCCCATTGCATTGTCAGCTTTGTAATTCGTTCGTAAAAATCAGCAAATCCGGCTATTGAAGCTATATCGTCAACCATATCCGGATTGGGAAAACCAAAGGGCGGCTGTCCACCTCTGCCCTTTGACATCAGCGCGACCGGCAAGGAGCTGCCGTTATTCATGTGCCACCATAAAAAATGCAGCCGCTCCTTGAGCCACGGCGTGGCCGTGGGCATTTGCCGATACAGTATTTCCGTGTCGGGCATGCCGGCGCGGAGGAGCGCCACAAAGCTCATCAGCCAGCGATACCCCTGGACATCGCGGTAAAACGAATACGGAAAGACGCGCTCCGCCATGATGCGCCAGCGGCCTGTCCACAGGGTCATGGATCTGATCACCGCGCCCACGATCAACGCGACAACTGCGGCCGGCAGAATCGCCCACAAACTGTTCGCCAGGTCGCCGGCTACGTACAGGCCATAAATCAGGCCACTGGCCTTGTATTTCGGCAATGCCTGCTGCAATGCCGGCGACACGTACCGGCCGATGGCCCAAACGGTGAAGTACACGGCGAGCAGATAGAAAACCGGGGTGACCATCGCGGCCTTGAGTGCACGATTCACGGCCTCGATTCTGCGAGTTGATTCAATGATCAACTCCAGGGATTGCGGCAGATTGCCGGCCAACTCGCCGCCGGCAATCAGGCTCGCCTCGTCTTGCGGCACCCACGCCCCGAGGGCGGAGGCCAGGCTTGCGCCGTCACGCATCCGCCGGGCAACTGAACCGACAATGCCGGCGCTGCTCTTTCTCTTGTTTCGCAGCAATCTTGCCCGAAACGCATCAAGCGCGGCCTCGATGGTGACACCGTTGCTGATCTGTGCGGACAAATGCCGGTACAAGGCTTCGCGGACCGGCCAGGAGAACGCCAGGCGGTCCATCGCCTCCACAAATTGTTTCGACAGCCGGAGGTTAAACATGGGCGTCCCTCGGCTCGATAATGTCCACGCAATCCTCGACATCCCGAGGGTCTACCGCACCGGCCAACACATGCCCAATCGCGGCTTCCAGCATGGAAGGGTCAGCGTCGGGCCGGGCGTGGTAATTGTTGCGGGCGATCTCGGAGCCCTCTGTCACGAAGTCGCGCATGATTGCGCCGTCCATGACCACGATTTCCGCCACCGCAAAGCGTTCGACCGATCCTTCCTTACCGCATCGAGGGCACCCTTCTTTGCTTCTCATGCGGACCCGGCCGAGATCGCCCCAGGTGGCCAGGGCCGCCACCATGGCCGCCGGCAACACGTCGGGAGCATCCTGAAGCCGCACGCTGCAATCCTGGCAAAGCCTGGGCAACAGGCGTTGCGCGACAACGCCGCGAATGATTTTATGGTCACAGAACACGCGCCGGGCGAGCCTGGTCCCATCCATCAGCTCCAGCCGATCCACGAACAGAAAGGGATCAGTCAC
Organism: Desulfobulbus elongatus DSM 2908; assembly: GCF_000621145.1. Lineage (GTDB taxonomy): Bacteria > Desulfobacterota > Desulfobulbia > Desulfobulbales > Desulfobulbaceae > Desulfobulbus > Desulfobulbus elongatus. The sequence continues at coordinate 164,528 of NZ_JHZB01000002.1, read as the reverse complement.
GTGCATGGTGGTCCAGACCTGATGACCGGTGACAGCCGCCTCCAGGGCCGACACCGCCACGTCAGGCCCGCGCAGCTCGCCGATCAGGATGATGTTGGGGGCCATGCGGAGAGCGACTCGCAAGCGGTCACTGAACGCCGCGCCGGTCTCGGCATCGTTGCGGGCTCCGGTGACCGCCATTTGCACCGCCCATTCCATCGGATACTCAACCGGGTCCTCGACCGTCACCAGCCGACGGCCGGGTTTTGTGCGGGCGATCTCGCGCAGCGCTTCGTACATGGTTGTGGTTTTGCCCGAGCCGGTCGGGCCGGTGAAAATCACCGCGCCGTTGGGGGCATTCATCATGTACCGCAGCTTCTCGACCTGTTTTGGGGTGTATCCCATGGCCTCGACCCGAAACTCCCCCTTGGGCCGGCGCGGCACCACCAAGGGCCGCAATGCTGGATCGGTGGGGGGCACAGCCGAGTATTGCAGGCGCAGCGTCATGAAGGCGCCGTCTTGCGCCTGCGGGTAACACGGCCCCCGGATGATACGAATGGAGGTCACGCCGCATTCCGGCGGCAGGGCGGCGCCGGATATTTGAGCATTCTGGAAATCGGGAGTGTTGTAGCTGGCCTCGCGGGTCTGAGCGATGCCTTGATAGATGGCCCTGGCCAAAGCCGCTCCTTCCCTGTGCTGCCGGCGCATCAAAACGCGCAAGCCGCCCTTGACCACGATCTGGATTTCCGCGAAGGTGCCCCGCATCAGGAAATGAATATCGGATGCGCCGTAAGCTGCGGCCTGCTGGATAATCTCCAACGCCTCGCCTCGGACAAGCATGTTCGTTTCCGTGTCCGCCTCAGCGGCAGGCCGTAACCCTGACGCCCGCATTTTGGAAACTTCATCCACATCCGTGGGCACAATCTTTACCACCACGCCTTTAGCCCGGTTGCGCGATTGCCACGAAAGCAGAAGCGGATTGCCGGCGGCTCTTTTGTCTACAAAGACCGAACTTTCTTCGTGATCGAAGGCGATCACATCCCTGAGCGATTCGGGAATTGGTAAAATCTCTTTAGCGGCTCCCATACAATATGCCCTCCAGATGCCAGCCCGAGGCGGTAGACGTAAGCGCGGACCAGCGCAAGCCAGGTATCTCGAAATTCATGCCAAATGGCGATACAGGGAGATCAAGCGTGACCATGGATTGAGGTGGCGGCAGTGGAACATCAGAATTTGTGGGCTGCGCGCCCGGCAAGGGCGCTGGCGGATCGTTGACAACCAGGGTAAAGCCGACCGCTTGCGCCCAGGCTTGCAGCCGGAGCTTGGCGTCCGCAAGCTGGATTGCATCCTCTTTCCCTATTTTCTCAAGGGCCAGAGGAACGACTTGATCCACGGCATCGCCGTTGGACGACACGATGCCCGCAGGACGATACGACACCACGGCGCCTGGTGATCGCAGCCAATGCACGTCCACGGCATCGGCGCGGCACGCCACCTTGTCAAGCGACCAGCCGTTTTCCGAAAGAGGCAAGCCGGAGATTACCTTGCCACAGGCCGCCAACCAGGCGTTGGGCATGGGGAGTGTCAAGAGTGGCGACACCGGGGCGGCCGTCTGTACTTTTGCCTTGGCGAGCGCCAAGGCTCGTTGTCGGTTCACCGCTTGCCAATGCTGCCAACCGAGATAGCCGCCGATGCCGGCGCAGGCCAACAACGCGGCCAACGCCAACGGCACAACAGGGAGAGGGCTGCCGTGTAGGGCGCGGACCGGCGACGGCTTGATCCACGGTGAGTTTTTGATGGTGGTCAGCAGATCGGAAATATCGCCCTCGACATATTCCCAATCGGTATAGCCGGAATGCCGATCCCTGGCGGCGCGAATCTCGTCCTCGCCGCCGATCACATCGCCGTCGGGTAAGATGGCATGCCCATCGCGGACGGCGATATACCACCACAGCCCTTCTTTGACGCGAAAGATGCCTAGCCACGGCTGCCGGCGGGAATCCGCGACCATTGCCGCCAGGCTGTATAGCTTGATTGGCTTGGTTCCCACCACCGGTTCGCAGAATCCGGCCTGGATGGCATCCTCGCCCAAGCGGACGCATGCCCAGGACGCATGCAGCCGCTCGGCGTCCTCAAGCAGGTCTTTTTTTGTCGGCGCGGTCTCGAACGAGGTCCATTGCATCCCGGCCAGATACCGCCGCTTGCCCAGCTCCACGATTTGAGCACCCATCAGCGGCCTCCAAACGGCTGGAGCCGGGGAGCAGTAGTCTGGTTCCCGGCTTCACCGGCAAACGGCAGGCTGACCAGGCCGCTCTTTCCGACCACGAGCACTTCGTGAGCGGAAATGGACTTTACAACCCCGGTATCCGGAATGCGGGTGCCGATCCGGGCCGCGATACTTCCACCACCGGGCAAGGTAATCAGAGCCGTTAAGGCTCCGCCGACGCCTGAAACCATTTGAACCTGGGGCGGCCGTGCCGGTTCGACAGAGGCCGGGGAAGAGGCCGAAGGCATCGATGACGGGGAAAAGTCGCCGGTGGCCACCGGCGCGGATGCTTCGCTTCTTGCGTCCAGATTTTCAATCTTGCTTTGGATTTCCTTGTTTTTCAAAGTCTCGGACAAAATTGCGTTCTGAGAACGCAGGGAGTCTAACTGCTCGTACAGCGAAGATTCGGCATGTGCCGTCCCTGCCAAGGCGATCAGGATTGATGTGGCTATCGTTTTTTTCATCTCAGACCACCTTTGCGGTAATGACAATTGCGATCATCTGCTTGCCGGCGGTGCTGTCGATTCCGCCGCCGAGGCCCCAGAAACTCGGGGTGCCCACACCATTTTGCGAGGTGTTGCCGTTATCTTTGGTGAACCCGGTCAAGAGCACCGAGTCGCCGGGGGTCAGGCTGACGGCCTGCTGGAACGTGGACACGTCCACGTTTGGTGTCTGGATGCTCGACCCACCGCTTTCGACGCTGCCCATGCTGTTCAGCGTGCTGCTGGTCAGGTTCATCGCCAGCATGATCTTGCCACCGACGATCCGGGGCAAAAACATCGCGGTAAAGCCGGTCGTCAAGGTGCCTGGAGTGAGCGACGGCGGCACGGTTGCCCCGCCGGTGCCGGTATAGGTGACCGGCGCGGTCGTGGAAGCCAGATAACCGAGCTGGTTTGCCACCTGGATCGGTGCCGGCTGACCGTTGAGCGTGACCACGGTTTGCCGCAGCGTTTCGGTGACCTCGCCAAGCGATGACAGGGCGGCAACGGCCACTTGCGATCCGCTCCATTTTGCGGCCCTGCCCGTGGCGTTTTCCAAGACGCTGGCGGTAAAGTTCAGTGGGTTGGTATTTGAAACCGCAGCCGGCACATCGGGACCGGCCAGCGTAAAACCGTATTTAGGGGCAAGATCGTTGAAAATAACGGACGGGTTCCAACTGTAATTGTCTTCATTCGTCACCTTTACGTTGTAGACGTGGATGGTGATCGCTACCTGTTGGCTCAGGTTGTCGGCCAGGCTCTTCGTCCACTCCTCCACGCTGCGCACTTGTGCAGGCGTGCCCGTCACCGAGATGCTGCCGACCGAGGCGTTCACCACGATCTGCGCACCGCCGCTGATTGATTTTGCGGTTTTTTCCAGGTCCGCCCACACATCCACGGTATAAGTGCTGGTGCTGGTGGCACCGCCGGAGGATGTCATGCTGCCGGTCGAGCCGGTACCGCTCGTGCTGCTGACGCTGTTGCTGCTGCTGCCGGTGTTGCCGGTAGTGGCGCTGATTTGGCTATTTCCTGTCGAAGCGCGGGCAATGGCCGGCAAATAAAAAGTCTTGGTTTCGGTGGCGCGAAACACCAAGCGTCCGTCGGTCATTTTCCACCACATGCCCGACTGGTTGGCCGCGACATCGAGCAGACCCGACAGCGGTCCCTCGTAATTGATGGTGAGCGAACGGGCCGGATTGCTGCTTACGGTCGTAGGGCTGCCGCTGCCGCCCATCGTAGCCGGCAGCGGCGGCATGACCGTGGGCACCGGGCCGGTGGGTGCATTCGCCTGGCTCGCGGTACTGCTGCTTTGTTGGGCATCGATGGTATCCACCACCAGGCCCGTCTCCTGCCTGATCCAGGCGGCGACATCGGCAAGCGAAACCGGCTTGGTCGAATGATAGGTGACGTGCCGGCCAAGGACCGGCGACGGCGGCGGGGCGACCTGCACTTGTGCGCCGAGCAGATAGGCGCTTTGCGTGCTCGTGACCACTGGCGCGGTCTGCGCCGCTTTGGCCTCGGCCGATTCAATATCGCCCAGGGCGTTCCGCTTGAGGCCGGCGGCCTGTTTCGTTGTGGCGCAACTCGTCAGCAGGAGCGCGGCGACCATGACGACAATAATTTTTTTCATAAATCCCTCTCGCTTACTGCGCGGAGTCACCGGGACCGGTGACCACGAGCGTGTTGTTGCCTTCGTAAAATTGTCCACGAATCAGTGCCCCATTGGAGGCCAGGGTTTGCAGTACCTCGGTGGCCACACTGCGAAAATCGCCGTGAAAGGTTGATTGCGCCGGCACCGACCAGTCCTTGGTCAGGTTCCAGACCACTTTCCAGCCAGCGCGATCACCCCATAGCTGCAACCCGTGCCCCACGGTTTCGCCTGCTTTCAGTGTCCATGCCGGGGCCGGCGACGGTGGTGGAGCTGGAGGACTGGATGACCGATCCGCCGTCTCTTGTTCCTTGGCCTTGGTTGTCGGCGCCGGGGGCCGTTCTTTTGCCGAAATCGGGGCGGCAGCAGTCTCCCTTGCTGGCAATGCAGTTTTTGACGCGGCCGGTTTCGGGGGAGCAGGCGGCTGGCCTTTCGCGGGCTTTTCCGCCACCGCAGTCTTCTGTGCCGTGCCGGCTTTCTTGGCGGCCTTTCCCTTGCCATGGGCCGGCTTGACGGGTTTCTCTTCCTGCACTGCCGGCGGCGAAGGCAGATCAAAAGCATCCAGGTCTTTCTGCTGCACTTCCGGAGCGGCGGGCAGATCGTCTAAAGCGACGCAATTCAATTCGTCGGAATTGGCTGTACAACTGCCGAGCGGGGCGCTGGGGTCGCCCCCAAAGGAGGGCGCGGCGATTCCAACGCCGCATGAAATGACAAAAACGGCCACTGATCTTTGATATTGTTTTTTCACCAAACCCCTCCAGTCGTTGAAAATGCCGCTTCAGCCTGGCCGGCGGCAGTATAGGAACGCATCATCTTTCGTTTGCCGCTGTCGTCCGCAAACTGGAGCCGCAACATCAACGAACCATCCGTCTTGTGGCGATCCAGGACATAAGACACCTGGAGTCCCGCTGGAGCTGTGCCGGGGGCAGATGGGACGATACTGAACCCCCGTGCCCGGAGGTGTTGTTCAAAGGCCGCCGAGAAGCTGTCGCTTCCGGCGACTAGCAGCCGGATGGACGTTTTCCCCGGCGGGTACAACGCAACAACTGCGGATGTGGCATCGGTGGCGATAGATTCCGCTGCCGTGCCCACTTGCAGGGCCTCGCCGTTGACAAAGCTGCCTTTGTCTCGATGAGCGCAGCCGGCCAGCAGGGCCACGCCCAGCAGCGTAGCGATCATCTGCTTCATCAATTGGCCCTCCTGATCTCGACTGATTCCTGGCTATCTCCCACACCGGCGATCAGGGAGAGGTCCTTGAATATGCCGTCAACCGTCATAGCCATGGTCGAGGGGTCCACTCGGTAATTGACTAATACGGACTCACCGCCCTTGCGGACATGCACGACCGGCATTTCCCCGGCCCGAACACCGGACGGAAGTTGGATGTACGTTTTCAGGCCGTCATCGTAGACCCGTTCCGGCCGCCAACTCGGCCGATCCCCTGAGAGGTCGTAGCGAAAATTCAGCTTCGCGAGATCGACCTGACGGCCGCCGGCGTCGGTGGTGGTGCGCCATTCCTTTTCTTTGGCGTCCTGCTGGCTCTTTTGCTCGGCCTGGCGTCGGATTGTCTCCGAATAGACAAAGCCGATATAGGGCATGTGCCCTGTCTTCTGGCTGATGAGCCGCAGATGGTAGGCGCGTCTATCCGTGGTAATGACCGCGCTGGTTTCCAGGCCGGCGTCCACCGGCTTGATGAACAGATGCGGCGTGGAATCTCCGGCCAGGCCCGATTCCACCATCCATCGCGAGGAATCGCCGACCACGATTTCATTGATCTTCTCGCCCGGCTCCAGCTCCACGTCGCATACCTGGAACGGCGCGGCGATGATTGACGGCGTGCTGGCTCCGTGGACATAGACCAGCTTGCCGCCGCTGGCGACATAGGGCGCGGTGGTACCGCCGCCCTTGTTCGCCAGTTGCAACGCTTCGCGCTGCTGAGGCGAGAGCTGAACGGGCATCGGGTTGAGCATCGTATCCGGATTCACAGCCACCGGGCTCCCTCCGGGCGCGGCGGCCATGACCGGCGACCCCAAGGCAAGAAAAATTACTGTGCATAATGTCTTTCTCATGCATTCCTCCTTTTTACCTTGAAAAAATACCTAAATCTGGTATTGTATTTTTATGGATACCTGGACCGTCAAATTCACGAGCAAGGCCCGTAAACAGAAAGACAAGCTCCCCGCAGATATTGCGGCGGCCCTGTACACCCTGCGCCGCGAGCTGGAGGCCGGTGGCCCGGAACGCGGCCACTGGCCGCATTACGGCAGGATTGTCGGCAAAAAAGACGTTCATCATTGCCATTTGAATAAAGGCAAGCCCCGGTATGTGGCCGTCTGGAAGGTCATTGATAGAACTATTCAACTGATAGAGGTGCGTTATGTTGGCACACACGAGAATGCGGACTACCGGCGAATTGACTGAAATATCCTTCACCGTGCCGACCTCGGAAGCCGTCCGCCTGCGCAAGGCCATCGACTCCGTACTGGAGTTGGCTACGTTTTCCCGGCCCCTGAATGAGCACGGCGAAGAACTGTACAGCGCGGAAGAAGTTTTCCCGGAGGCACACCCCGGCACGGCCCTACGCGGCCTCCGCACGCGGGAAGGTCTTACCCAGAAGGCACTTGCCGAACGCATCGGTATCCGCCAGCACCATGTCGCCGAGATGGAAAAAGGCAAACGCAACATCACCGTGGACATGGCAAAGCGCATCGGAGAAGAGTTCAACATCTCGTACAAGGTCTTCCTGTAGTCAGTCATACCCTGGTTACCTGCTGATGACTTTTGACGCGGCCAGGTCCGTGATGTAGACCCCGCCGGGATTGACCATGATGACCTTCTCCGATTCCGGTGGCATCAACTGGATAGCCATGGTGGCCTCGTAGGATTGCTGTTCCAGCAGCGCTCCCGCGTGACTCCGAACGGTCTCCGTCCATTCCACGCGGTAAGACGTATCGCTCACCGGCAGCGGCAAGCCCTTGATTTCCACATGAATCAGCCGGCCGGACTTGGCGATTTCATAGGGGTTGTTGCTCTCAAACCATTGTTTCAGGACGCCCTTGGCTCCGCCGGCAACCACGTTGCCCAGGCGGCCGATCATTTGCCGCTGCAACTCGGTGTCGGCCGTCACGGTGCGCCAGTTGGTGATCATCTCCGAGATCGTCGCCTGGATCAGGTTGCGCGGGACCGCTGCCCTCTGTTCAAGGCGGGTCACATTGTTGATTCGGCCGAGCTTGTCGATCTCGACCAGGTAGGGGGCGATACTGCTTTGTCTGGCCTGCATGATGTTGCCAGCCAATGATATGCCCAGCAGCGCCAGGCCGGAAAAGGCCACGACCCGCCACTGTGCTGCCCGGCTGATGTAGTTGCCGTACCGTTCCAGCCATTCCTCCCTGGCAGCCAGGTATGGGTTGGAGACGGCCGGCGGCCGGTCATTATGGCCGGATGCTCGTTTTGATTTCAAAAAAGTCATTCCATTCACCTGTTTTCTTGGAAATTCTGTGGTTTTCCGCTAAACTTAATCCTGTGGGTCCACTTTCGGGGTCTCTTGTTGGGGCGGCGCAGGCGCATTCGTTGCCCTGGAGACATCCCGTTGGTCTTTGAGGATGGAGTTCATGCGCTGGCCGGTCGAGCCCCAGGCATTTTGTTGCCGCCGGGCCGCGCTGTACGCGCCGCCCAGGTTTTTGAGAGTTTCGCCGCCGCGTGCCCAGCCGGTTTTGCCGCCGGAGCCCTGCGGGCCGGCAACATCCATCGCGGCCTTGATCGAAGCCAGGCCACGCCCGGTGGAGACAGCACCGCCGACCGCGCCACCTACAGCGCCGCCGACGCCGGCGGCCACCGCACTGCCGGCAGCGCCGAGGCCCTGGCCGCCGCCATGGTGCGAGCCGGTGATGATGCCGGCGCAGACTTCGGGTATCTTGTCGATGAGGACGAGGAGGATCACCGCACTGCCGATGACGACAATCAGTTCCTCGTAAGTGGCGGCAGAGGTTGCCCTAAAGCTAAGAACGAAGGACATGCCGACGCCCAGAACCAACTGCATGACAAACAGTTTGAAAGCCACGGCCAAGGCATAGCGCATGGTGTTGATGGCGTATTCTTTGAGCAGGCCAGAGCCGCCAAAGCCCAACAGCAACACAGCCGCATTCATGGCAATGTAGGCCTCGCATTTGACGAGTAAGATACGTGCTGTTATCAGCGCGAAGCAGGTCATAATCACGACGGCGGCAATCAGGTATCCAAGGCTTTTTATTGGATCCCACCTGCTGGTTTTTTCGAGAATGTTAGCAGCGATTTCGAAGCCGGTTTTGAATGGCGACAGGGTGAGGTCTTCGCCGCTGAGAGTCGTGGCTATCCCTTTCAAGCCATTAATGATATTGCCGGTCCATTCCTGGTAATGGGTAATGACCGCCAGGCAGAAACCGGCGAAAAGCAGCACGAAGATGAATTGCTTGATGGTGTCGCCGATTTCCTGGCGACCGAGCGCGGCGCGGATTCCGAGTAGGGCCACGTCCAGGATCAGGCACCACTTGAACAAGCCTTGGGCGTACTGTTCCAGGACAGCCCCATAACTTCTCGAAACTGTATAAAATTGGTTAGCAAGCCGAGTAACTACATCTTTATCCACCGCTGCCTGGCATTCTGGAGCCAGTAGCGCCATAAAAAGACAGCACAACAAAAAGGAGCGTTTCAACATGAAAAAATTCCTCTCATTTCTTTGTTTACTTGGAGTCCTCGGCCTGGTGGCCGCCTGCGACAACAACAAGACCGAGGCCCCACAATCTCAAGTCACCGCAAATCAGCCTCAACAAACCAAGACCAAAGAACAGATTGAGGCTGAACAGCGAGGGGCCTTTAGTACCGAAATGTTGAGAAAGCCCGACAATTTGGACAAACCATTGCCCTGATAAATCACGGGAGCGGATCGTCCAGATGGTCCGATGCACGCAGGATGGTTGTCTGCATGGCCTCCCGCCACTGCTCCCGCTCCAACTGATCCTCCTTCTCCGCCTTCATCTGAGCGGCCAGCGCCGATTGGGTGCTGGTGGCAACCAACTCCCGCAGCTCCCGCTGCTCTTGCAATTGTAGGGCTGCGAGTTGGTTGCCGGCCTGCATGGCCTTCATCTGCCCGTCCGGGCTATCCAGTAGACTCTGCACATAGGAGTCGAGCTGGCCGGCGTTCGCCAGGTCATCGAGCTGGCGGCCGGTGAGCTGGTAGGTCGACAGGCTCGCTTCATCCACGGCCGCCGACCATTTGTCTTGATGTTCCCGGTATTGCTGGTTGGCCGCGTCGATCTCTTCCGCTGACGAAGCGGCCGTCAGGTTTGAGAAAGTCGACTGCGCAGGAAAGAGGTTGTTGAAGACCTGAGCGAGGGCTGTGTAGTCGCCGCGCTGGGTCCGGAGCTGATTGGTCAGATTGGCGAGCTGCGTCATTTGCCCGGCAAGTTCGCCGCGCATTGCCTGCGGCAATTGCATCGTGTTCTGGATCGCATGCTGGACCAGGCTGATCTGCTGGGCGGTCTGCGTGATTGCCTCGGTGTACTGGTTCGTCAGCGTGGTCAACTGTGAGAGATTGGTGACCCGATCCAGGGCTTGCAGCGCGGTTGTGGAGCAGTTAGTGCAATAGACCGTCTCTCCAAAAGAAAAAATGGGGATATTCAGGGTCAGGGAGACAGCGGCAATGATCGGTAGTTTTTTCATGGAGTTCCTCTTTGTTCCATTTCGAAGGAGATATTTCCTTGAGCATTGAAATAATCGAGCTTTACAAAATTCCTGTCCGGCCATACGGTGCACGATACGTCTACATGAGGCTCTACCCGGAACAGAAGGAATCCGGGCACAAAGCTGTTTTCGTCGAAACGGAGCGTTTTTTTGCTATATGGGACAAACACCTTGTAGACGTTAGCCAGCCATTAGTAGCCGACCGCAAACTCCAGTCTGGATGGACAGATTTGTATTTCGCCAAAGGGGCCGATGCGCCTGTTCCTCTGGCGGAAGTCGCCCATATCCGAGACGATTCCCTGCGGCTTAACCATGGCAACACCCGCACTATCTGGCTTCTGGTTCACGGGGCAAAGGTTTTTCCTCTTGCTTGCCCACTTGAATATGTTCCTGAACTCCAACGGTTCGCCGGGGCTCATCAATTACCCCTTGTTGTATGAGGAAGTTCCGCATATTGACCTGTTGTGGCTTGGCTTGATATTGCCGTGACCTTTCCCGAAGCAACCCCTCGGCATGCTCTTGTTTATCGCCTGGCCAGGGGCGGAAGCCGGGGCTCCAGTTTGAATGTTTTTTGTATTGCTCATCCATTTCCAGGGCTTGCCAGACATCCAGAAGGAACCAATCGACCTTCTCCAGTTGGCATTGCACCCATCCTTCCAATGCGTCCGGGTTGGCAAGCAGGGTTTCCAGCATGTACCGGTTTTCATCCAGGCGAATATCCAGCGACCAAAGGCACACTTTCATAACCCTGCGAAAACAACTCTTGAGGCAGGTCGGGTCGGTCATGACGCTGCTACAAAAGTCATTGATTCCCAGGGAACGGGTCTGGCAATCCCAGATTTCCGCCCACGTTTCCGTCCACATAATTTCAGCAGGCCCGTAATTGCGCCCAGGCCAGGGGGTCAGCGGCATTCCATTTTCGCCATAATGCGTATCTTTTCCGGCGCTTGGGAAAGTAGGACGCAAAGCGGAAAGCAGACTTTCAAAGAAAATGTCGTGCTTGGTTATGACATCCTCCATCCAGATAAATTTGCTCCTGGTGTCTGGTCTTTTATAGATTTCACGCATGACATTTCTATTTTCGTTCATCACCTTATGAATACCCTCGCCCCACCTGCCGGAATACAGGCAGACATAGAGCAGATTGTGCAGCGTTCGTTCTATGGCCTGTCTCTCAATATCCATTATCTTTTCCCTCATTCTTGGAGTCCTGATACCATTCATCAGATTCATGGCCTGCCGATCGGAGCGGCGCCGGGTCTGAATTGGTATCAAAAGCAGCTCCGGACACTTGGCCGCGGCCACCGCAAATGGTATCAACCAACCCTCTCTCTTTGAGCCAGACAGCGGGCCATTCCTGGCCGTATTGAGCAGAGAGTTCCTTGATTCTGCTCAGGCTTTCCTTGTCTGAGGCTCCGACAAACGAGAGTGTGCGGGGGCCGAGCGCCAGTTGCACCAAGCGGCGACCCTCGGGCGAGACAACGTAATAGTCACGCTTCGGGGTGGCGTTGGCGATGATCTCCACCTGGCGCTCGTTGAGGCCAAGGTCGAGGTACAAATGATGCTGTTTCTCGCGGGCCGTGAGGTTCGGCAGGTAGATTTTTGTCGGGCAGGATTCGGCAAGCACGTCCACGATGCCCGAGCGTTCCGCGTCGGACAGGCTTTGCGTTGCCAGGACCACCGCGCAGTTCCGCTTTCTAAGGACTTTCAACCATTCCCTGATTTTTTCCCGGAAAACCGGGTTGCCCAGCATGACCCAGGCTTCATCAAGGATCAGCAGGGCCGGCTGACCATTGAGCGACTGCTCGAACCGGTGGAACAGGTAGAGCAGCACCGGCAGCATATTGGCCTCCCCCATCTCCATGAGGGATTCGATTTCAAAGACTGTGAACTGCGAGATTTGCAAGTTATCCGCCTGAGCGTCGAGAAGGCGGCCCATTGCCCCCTGGTTGGTGTAATGGTTCAGCGCTTCCTTCAGATCGCGTGACTGGAGCACATGCCAGAAATCGGTCATCGACCGCATTTCCGGCGGATTGTGCCGCAGGGTAGACAATGCTTGATGGATGTCGTTGCGGTGGCCCGGCAGGACGACGAGCTTTTGCAGCTCCGCACATGTGACGATCCAGTTGGCGGCCCAGGTAAATTCTTCCTCCTTGTCGATGCTTTGCAGGGGAGCGAAGGACAGCGGATCAACGCCGATGTTGAAATGGCTGCCGCCGGCACCGAGGCAGAGCGGCAAGAGGCTTTCGCCCTTGTCGAACGCTGTTATGGATGCGTGCGGGTAGGCTCGAAACTGCGCGGCGAGCAGGCCGAGCAGGGTAGATTTGCCGGCACCCGTCGGCCCGAAAATCAAGGTGTGGCCGAGATCGCCGGCATGGAGGTTGCACCAGAACGGAGTCGAGCCGTCCGTGGCAAGGACCGCCAGCGGCCGGGATCGAGGCGGATAGAACGGACAGGGGGCATACCGGCGGCCGGTCCAGACCGTTGCCAGCGGCAGCAGGTGCGCCAAGTTGAGCGTGTTGACCAGGGGCCGCCGGACATTCGCCCAGCCGTTACCCGGATGCGAGCCCAGCCAAGCCTCCAGGGCGTTGATTGATTCGAGTCGGCAGCCAAAACCGAGCGTCTGGATCAGCCGCCGGAGATCGCGGCTCTGGCTGGTCAGCTCGTCTTCATCCTCGTGCATCAGGACGATGCACTGCGAGAGGTAGCCGACACCGACCAAGCCACTCTGCACTGCCAGGAAAGCCTCCTCGGCATCGTCTCGCATCATTGCCGCGTCGCGGTTGATTCGGGCGCTGGCGTTGTTGAGAAACTTGTCGATGAAACGAAACATTTGTTGTTGCCAGCCCTTGCGGTACATATTGATTTCCCGCGTGCCGTCAAGCTGGTCCAAGCAAATGAACCGCGTCGAATAACGATACGGCAAGGATAGGCCATCAAGCGCCGACAGCATGGATGGGTAGGATTCGAGCGGCAGGCCATCCAGGGACAGCACGGCAAGGTGGCGATCACCCAGGCGGAGCCGCAGGCCGGCCGTCAGGTCGACGCCGCCAAGGATAGCATCCAGGTACATCGGGCTAGACGGCACACGCACCGGGTGAAAAATCCCGGTGACGCACCCCTGGAGATGCGACAGCAGGCTGGAGCAGAGCACACCCATTTCTTCCGTCTCCGTCAGGCGCTCCATCCTCACCACCGAGGACAGAATATCCTCCAACTCGGCCAGGGTGCCCTGGAAGTGCTCCAGCGCTTTTTCCATGCCGCCGACGGCGGTGCCGCCGGTCTGGATGGCCTGCGTCATTTTGACAACCTGCAGGGCGGGTTTATAAGTCACCACGAGGATTGTTTGGGTTCGGTAGCACAGGCCGCTGCCGAAATATTCCCGCCGCTCTTCATCGATCAGGCGAGTGACCGGATCGGGGAAGTGTCCGGAGTCTTCCGGCGGATACGCATGATGCGGCAGGCGTACCGCATCGACATGCAGCATCCAGCCGGTGCCGAGCAACCGGATGCCGTTGCTCACCTGCCGGGCCATCCATGCCAGCTCTTCATCCGTCGAGCTGGCTGTATCCGGACCGCTGATTTTCCAGCCCGCGAGGAACGAGCCGTCCTTACCCAGCACCACGCCCGGCGCGATCAGCGCAGCATAGGGCAGCAGGTCCGGCAGGCCCTTGGCCTGGCTGCGATAGTCCTTGATCAGCATCGAAAACCTCCTTGTCGCCGCCAGCGGCTACTGCGGGCCGAATAGAAGTCCTGTTGCCGGATATGCCGCATCCAGATCTTCGACATCTGCGGGTCGGCTTTCGCCATCAGGCGCAGGACAAACACCGCCGAGAGCCAAAACACGGCGGCACTGACAGCCGCAATGCCGGTCATGCCGCCGACGCCCACAAGAAAGGCTATCAGGGCGCTGAACATCACCAGTTCGCGCTCAGCGCCTAACACTAGGCTATGACGGTGCAAGGATTGATGAATGGGCACGGTGTTCATGTCAGATCAGCGCTCCCGAGAAGCTGAACACCGAGTTGACGATACTGGCGGCGAAGGCGATAAAGCTGACCCCAAATACCACCTGGAGCAGCATTCGGAAGCCGCCGCTCATATCGTCCTTGTTTAAGATGAAAATCACGCCGCAGATGCCCATGGCGGCAATGGAAATCCACTTGCCGGCCGGGCCGGTGACGGTGCTGGCGACCTTCTCCAGCGGATCGGAAAATTCCGTGATGCCACCGGCAGCGGCGAGGTCCGGAATTGCCACTACGACGGCGGCAACGATGAAGGACACGAGCAGTTTGTTGGTTTTAAGCGAGTCAAGCATGATAAACAGTCTCCATCCGGTACGATTGAGATTCGGCGTGCCAACCATTGACACGCAATATTTCTGACACCCGGCGACCACCGGGTGCGCGTTCGATGAATATCACCAGGTCGATGCCGTTGCCGATGAGCCGTTGCTTGGGCGCCGGCGTCGCCTCCGCGACCAGCTCTTCCAGTCGGTCCAGTCCTTCGGCCGCACTGTTGGCGTGCACAGTTGCTATGCCGCCAGGGTGGCCGGTGTTCCATGCTTTGAGCAGATCGAGAGCCGCGCCATCTCGGACCTCACCTACGATGATTCGAGTCGGTCGATAGCGCATGGTCACTTTGACCAGGCGGCGCATGTCTACATGATCCGAGGTGTGAAAAAAGACGGTGTTCGGGCTTTTGCTCTGGAGTTCCTCGGTATCCTCCAGGATCAACAGCCGATCATTCGGGCACTGATCCGCAATGACCCGGATGAGTGCATTGACCAGCGTGGTCTTGCCCGAGCCGGTGCCGCCCACCACGAGGATGTTCATCCGGGCTGACACCTGTGCTTCCAGGAACGGGATTATATGGGCCGGGATGATGTCCTGAGCGGCATAGTCGGACAGGCTGAAGACCTTGGATGCCTTCTTGCGGATCGTGAAGCTGGGAGCTTCCACGACCGGGGGCAATAAGCCCTCGAACCGCGAGCCGTCCAGGGGCAGCTCGCCTTCTACGATGGGGTTTTCCGTGGTCACCGTCGTGTCGAGGCCGCTGGCGACGAGAGACAGGATCAACCGGCCTTTCTCGGCCGACATGGTCCCGAGCACTGTCATATCCTGGCCGTGCTTCTCGACCCATACCTGGCCGTCGGGGTTGAGCATGATTTCAACCACGTCCGGATCGTTCAGGGCGCACATGATGCTGGAGCCAAGATTGTGCTCCAGAGCGTTTAGCAGGCGGCTGTCGATCATCGTTCCGGCTCCTGCTTTTGAGCGGGCCGGCCATAATCGCGCCGATAACGACGATGTTCGTCGCAGTTCGCCACCAACCCTGCTGACGCCAAGGTTCCTCGCTCCCACGAGCACGGCCGGCGGCTCCCGGCCGCGACGATTCCCATCATCTCAACGATCAGGGATTCGACGCTTGTCTGTGGGTTCGGGGCTCCGTGTTTCTCATGCAGTTCCACGAGATAGCGTAGCTCCGCCGCCACTTCGGGCGGGAGTTGTATTTCCAAGGTTTCCAGGTCCTTTTTCATCGTGACACCGCCTGCAGGACAAATACAGTTACGTTGACCAGGGCAGAGACGCCGATGATCCCCGCCAACCAGATTGAACTGATCCGGAACTGCTTGTAGGTGGATTGGATGCCCTCGACCGTGGAGGAGGCCAGGCTGGTTTTCAGGTCGTTCGAGACTTGTTCCACGGCCTGGACGTATCCGTCAGTCCGAGCAGACAAGATGCTCGTCAACGCCTGGTTGTGGCGCTGCAACAGTTTGTCCTGCTCGTGCAGGTAGGCATTGAGGAGTGTCACCATCATCATCATGGGGTCATCCGGCGACACTTCGAGTTTGCATTGCAACACCAACAACTCGGCCACCTGGTCATGAGTCAAACCAATCCCGTCAGGCAGGATCGGAGCTGCCGGCGGGTCGAAGGTCTTTTCGTTGTCTTCCATGGGGTCACCACAAAGAAAGTTGCCGGTCGTCACCTGCTGGCTCGACCGTTTGTTTTTTGGAGGACGACCAAGCCACTTGGCCGTTCTCAATCTTCTTCTCGCACTATGGACAAAGGCTTGTCTTCTCAGCTCGGCGCGGCAGGTCTATCAGGTCTATGCCGCAGCCTGCGCAAAGCGGGACGTGTTTCTTGCTCATTTGGTCCTCCTGGAAATTCCATTTGAAGAATGCATCGCTCCGCAACCGGGACAGCGCTTGCCCACGGCCGCCATCGACCAGCGATAGCAGCGCGCTACAGTGCCACACCACGGACAAGTCACCTCGAAGTAACTCCTTCCGTTTGGCCGGGAGCAGAGTGGTGAACTCTTTGTTATTCTTCTTTCTTTTTCCATAGCAGCACCCTTTCAATATCGATTATTCAGGGCAATGATGGCTTCCTTTTTATTGTTCCACTTCCGCCAAGCTGCTTCGTCGCAGACATCAGGCATTTTGCGGTTATGCAGTATCTCTTCCGGGGCGATGTTCAGCGCCTTCATTACACTGTCGAGAACGTCAATTTGATTTTCCCGGTCACCCTCAAGCAGGATGAACAGGGCGGCATAAGTTGCGGAGGTGCGCATTGTTCCAAGGCCAATGTTCGGCAAGTTAAAAGTCGTCTCGCCATTTCCAGCGCCGCAAATTTTTTTCTCAGTCATAGCCTTATCGTCCATTGCTCTTCTCGATTTGGTTTTTGCGGATGGCATCCCCGGCGCGGCTTTTGATTTTGTCGATCACCATGGTCAGCGTCTCGTGTCGGCACAGCAAGTTGTAGGCGAGGCCTGCAATCCGTCTTGCTTGCCCCGCGTTGCTCTTTAGAATGTCTTCGGTGGTGATGCCGTACTCGCACTTCAGCAGGTCGTAGACATTTCTGTCTCGCGAATATTTGTATTGGGCGCAGGCGTCCAACAGGTGCTCGATGGTGTCGATCTGTTGTTCAGTTGCCGGCCGGCCGTCTTTTGAGCTGGGGCGGGCGATGACCTGTTCGAGAAAGCAGTACATCGGGTCAAGCAGGTGCTTGTCAAAATCGAAGTCGTCCAATTCCCTGAGCATACCCACGGCGCAGACAGCTTTCTCCGCCGTTTCCTGCGGCATGTCTTCGAGTAGCGCCCAATAGGCTGCCATCGCCCGTAGTAGTTTCACGGCTCGTTGATTCCGGACGGTGGTTTCTTCACGAACCGGCGTCGGACAAATCCGCTCCAGGGATTCGGACAGGCCGGAGACCCATTGCCGGTCTTTTTGTATCTCCGCTTCCATGGCGTTGAAGGCATCGATGTAGGCCACTTTGAATTGCAGAGCCTTCTGTCCCGTGAATCCCATCGCCAGCAGAATAAAGCCGTCGCGGGTGAGCAGATAAGTTGGCCGGTTTTCTCCTTTGGCGTCGGTGTAATCAACGGGCTGAAAATTCAGCCGGTTGATTTCCGGCAGTTGCGGGAGAAGAGTTTCAATTGCTTGCAACACATTTTTATGCCGCTTCCCAAAATACCTGGCGACTTCCAGCGTAGTTGTCACCGGTTGGCCATTCTGGACTTCAACCACCGGTGCTTGCGCTCGTTTCTCAATCTCTTTCATGGCTGCTCTTTTGTCCTTGGATTCCTCAAACCAGTTGCGCCCGATCCAGCTCCGCGCACATCTCCTTCCAGAATATTTTCAGGCGTTGCTTGGTCATGACCGGCACTTCGTCAGAGTTAATTGCTTCTTCAAATGTCTGGCGACGGGACAGCATTTCTTCGATGTCCTTGCCGAACAGAGATTGTTTGCGTTGAGGAATGCGAACCAAGCAGCGGATTTGCGAACTGTGATCTTTGTATAGCTTGAAATCTTCAAAATTTTTATCGCCTGCGGGTGATGCAATGCTGCCAAAGTACTGATTCAGCCAAACAACAATATCTGACTGAGGAAAATTTGTTGCCAACACACTAAGCCCGGCCAATGTGTCACCTATTGCTTGACCACCTGTTATGACTGTATGCAATTGAACATCATGTCCAGCGTCTTTTATCATTTGTAGCGCATCGTTTTCCTTGAGATATGACACCAAAGGAACAAAACTTGATGCGCCATTATCTATAATGATGTTGGATACATCATTATTTTTTAGAATTATTTCAATCATCTTGTCAAACTTTCTCTGGTCTATATCGTCTCCGCTCATTATGTCGATGATTTTAACACCAAGAGATTTATAGCCTGCAAATGTAGTGTTAACAGGATCGGTATCAAATCCAACAACATTCATATTTTTGTTATCCATATACTGGTACAGGACAGCGCATATGAAACTTTTCCCGACACCGCCTTTGCCTTGCAAAATAAAATGTATCATTTCTAGTCCTCTTTTTTCTTATCTTTCAAAGTTACAGGATCAAAATTCCGATCTTTCTTGTTTGGATTTTCAAACCTGTCGACATAACGCCAGAACGATTGATAACTCATAGAAATTTTTTCTTCAGACAGAAATTTTCTATATATAGGACGGATCAGCCATCCTTTACTACGAAGTTCGACAAACTCATCTTTTATCGAAAAAAATTCTAACCGAGCCTTCCCATACATTCTTGTCATTTAGATACCTTTACGAGTTCCATTTCAATCAGCTCTTGCGCAGATTTTTTTAATAAATTTTCAGAAGACTTTTTCTCCAATGAAGAAATATAATCAACGACCATTTCACCTATATAATAGTTGAAGTCATTAACAGACATTTTCATTTTATAATCACTGGATTCAGTGTTTATAATTTTTCTGCATTCATAACGACTACCTCGCCAATGCCTTGTATCAATCTCATATTCACTTATGAGAATATAGAGAATTTTTGCATGCATTGACAAGTTACTTCGCCAAACATCTGACGGAATCGTGAGAATAGAATTGAATTTCATTCCATATCTCATATTGATAAAAGCAATGTCGTCTTTATCTTTGCTTTTACTCATTTCAGTTACCTGTTATCTTGATATTTCACTGTGTCTTCTGTTTTTTTGCTCTGTAATCCAAAGTGATGCCTCATAGATGGCTTCGTCATAAGCTATTTGTAATCCAAGCTCGTCGCCAAATCCTTCAATCGGTGGGAAAACTCCGCCTCCCACTTCTTTTCCGTTCTCCAGCAAGCGAAGACGCCAACCGCCACCGACTTCAACAGGGCGCGGATCAATCTGATAGCTGTAATTTTTCATTTTTCTCTCCATTGGCGTTGAATTAGCCAGTTGTTGAGTTTCGGGACCCATCGGGCGTTATCGCGTTGCCATGATGGATTGTCTTTTTGGCGGGATAGTGCCGACAACAGCACAGGAAGTGCAGGAATATCTCCGCGTTTATGCATCCGGAGAAAGACTTGCTTTGCCCACCAACCGCTTTTGCCGGCGGGATAAGCCGCTTCGAGTTGCTCGAATTGTTGGGCAGGTGTCATTTGCGCCAGGCGGATCGCCCTGGCCGCTACGGCCTGTTGCCGCTGCCGTTCTTCTCTGATCCGCTCCCGATCCGCGCGGGCCTGGTCGCGGGCCTCTATTTGCTGGCGCAGCTCGGGCGGCCATACGCCGTATTGATGCCGATCCACGCCGACCTGGCGCAAGGCCTCGGCTATGCGCCGACCATACTGCCTTTCGATGATGTTGGTCACCGGGTCAGCCGGGCCATCCAGGGAAAGCGTGCCGTCGGCCAAGCGGCGCGAGGCGAGCTGATCAAGCAGCGGCCGAAGATGGGGGGAGGAGGCGCAGATTGTGTTTTTGGCCTCGGTCCAAGCTGTATCTTGGGGGATTTCAAAGAGGGCTGCTGCCGGCGCTTCGGCCGAAACTTCTGGCTCGATAAAAATTTTTCCATTCTCTCCTGGTGCAGAGGCGGCCGAAGGAGAAGAAGCGGCTAAATTTTTTTCGGGGGGGAAGGGGGGAACATTAAAACCATTCCTTATAGTTAGACGGTCCGGCAAGTTGCCGACAACTTGCCGGGCTAAATCAGCTTGGAGATTGGCATAGGTGGCGCATCGCCTTCTAGGAGCCGAATTGTCTTTCGGTCCTCGGAAAACTCGAATACCCCCATGAACTCCAGCTCCAGGAAGTCGTCGATTATGTCGTCCAAAGGACGGCCGACCTTCTTTTCCAAGGCTTTCACCATGCCCTGCTGCGCAGGATGAATTTCTGTCTTCCTCGCTGCACGCATGAGCAGCGCGATATTCATCAATTTTTCGTACCGATCCATTTTTTTCGTGATCAGGCTCGCCGGAACCGTCAGATATTTCTGACTCGGGGCCTCCCGCTTTAATCTGATCAGCTTCTTGTTCTTCATTGTGTTTTCTCCAGGGAAGATTCAATTTTTCTAACAAATTCAGCAGCAATGGATGCGCCAGCAGGTAAAAACCACAGCGCATATATCCATCAATGCACTTCACGCCTCTAGCTATCCAACCATCTTCGATCAGCGTTTTTAGCCATCGCTCGATGGTCCGAGGATGTACCCCAAATTCTTCTTCCAGGCGTTTAAGGCCTACAAACGTAAAGTCCTGTCCGTGCGTGCATCTAAAGATGAGGATGAACGCATCACGTAGCCCATCGGAATACTTTCTTCGGCCGGACGGCCTCTTTATGGAAGAGATCATTTTCTTCATATATCTTTCAGTTTTTGCAATTTGCTTCCAGTCATAACCAATCGAAATTGTTTCCATATTTTCACTTTTCCTATTCGAGCGGAAAAAGCAAAAAATATCCCTATGTACTTGACACCCCGTTTTTTTTCGGGTAATCTGTCAGGAATAAAGGAGGTTTATCACTTTTCCCTCCTGACAGAAGTCTCAAGACTTCCGGATTGGCCGTGGGTGCGCGAACACCGGCGGCCTTTTTGCTTCTACAGCTCAGTTAGCGCCCTCTGTTGTGTCACCTCCGGGCCGATCCCAAAAAAAAACGCACCTACCCCCCGGCCGGATCGGCCAAGAAGCAAGTGCGTCGCTTCAGTCTTAAAAAAATAAAAAAGCCCCTTAAGGAGGCAGGATACAATTTTCCCGACTCCCCAAGGGGCTTCTGTGTTAAAAAGGTTCCTTGTCGTCAGAGAAGAAACCTTCTCGACTCCAAAGAAAAACCTTTGATTTTTGGCGCGCCAGTAGGGATTCGAACCCCAGACCCACGGCTTAGAAGGCCGTTGCTCTATCCAACTGAGCTACTGGCGCTTATTCGCGCTGGCACTGTACCGGGGAAGTGCCGCGAACGCAACCATTATGCGTGCCGTCTCCCGCAAGGGCGGCCGAGCTCGATGGTTCGCGCCCCGGCCTCCGCAAACCGCGCGTCTTCTTCCATTTCCACTTCAAAAATGCGATATGTTTTTTGGGTCATTTCCATGAGCACAGCGAGGAGAAATCTCGTCATAACAAGGAGATTCCTCCCTTTGGTCGAAATGCCCCATCATCCTCCGCCAGATTTCTCTGCGCGATCGCGTCCTGTCTGACCTGGAAATGAATTACCCGTCGACCCGCTCCCAGACCGGGCCGGCGGCGGTATCGTGGATGGTGACGCCCTTGCGCAGCAGTTCCTCGCGGGCCGAATCGGCGGCGGTCCAGTCCTTGAGCTGCCGGGCCCGCTCGCGCTGGCGGATGAGCCGGTCGATCTCCGGCGTCAGCGGGCAATGCTCCAGCCGCAGCACGCCGAGCACCCCGTTGATCAGTTGCAGCGCTTCCAGGACATCGTGTTTCTGGTCCCTGTCCAACTGCCGGGCCTGGAGCACCGGATTGGCCTGCTTGATGAAATTGAACAATGCACCGATGGCCCCGGAGATGTTGAGATCGTCGTTCACCGCCTCTAAAAAGCGCTTCTCCAACTCGGTCACGTAGGTGGCCACCTCGGGATGGGGCAGGCCGGCGGGCAGGCAGAGGAGCTTGCGGGTGAACTCGTCGATCCGCCGCAGCGCCGTCCGGGCCGCGTCGAGCCGTTTGTAGGAAAACAGGAGGGGCTTGCGGTAATGAACGCCCATCAGCATGAAGCGCAGCTCCCGGCCGCTGTAGCCTTTGGCCAGCACCTCGCGCAGGGTGACCACGTTGCCGGTGTCGCTGGCCATTTTGCGGCCGTCCTTGAGCAACTGGCCGGAATGAAGCCAGAAATTGGCCAGGGGCTTGCCGGTGAGCGCCTCGGCGATGGCGATCTCGTTTTCGTGGTGCGGAAACACCAGGTCCTGGCTGGCGGTGTGGATGTCGAGGGTTTCGCCGAGATACTTGGTCGACATCGCCGAGCATTCGATGTGCCAGCCGGGCCGGACGTTGCCCCAGTCGGTCTCGTAGAAGATGCCCTTTTTCAGCTCGGCCAGGGTCGAGCGCTTCAGCAGGGTGAAGTCGCGGGGGTTGTCCTTCTCGTAGTTGTCGAGGTCCACCGTCTGGCCGACCTTGATCTTACTCAGGTCGATGCCGGACAGGCGGCCGTATTTCTTGAACTTGGAGATGTCGAAGTAGATCGAGCCCAGCTTCTCGTAGGCGTATCCCTTGTGGATCAGGTCGTGGGCGATCTCGATCATGTCGCCGACATGCTCGGAGGCGAGCGGGTAGCCTGCCGCCTTTTCCACGTTGAGGACCTCGACCGCCTCCTTGAACTCGTCGATATAGCGGCCGGTGAAGGCGAGCAGATCGGCGCCGGCCTTGATGGCGCCGGTAATGGTGTTGTCGTCGAGATCGGTGAAATTCATGTACAATTCCACCGCATAGCCGTTGGCGCGCAGGCAACGGTTGATCAGGTCGGCGACGATGAACCGGCGGCAGTGGGCCAGGTTGGGCGATTCCGCGGCCGTGGGCCCGCAGGCGTACAGGGTGACGCGGTCGTCGCGGATCGGCTGGAACATCGCCTTCTTGCGGGTCATGGTGTTGAACAGCCGCAGGTGGGCGGTTTCCTCCTCGACCTTTTCCCGGCGGACGAAGAGCGTGGTGCTCAGATAGCGCTCGCCGCCGTCGGGCAGGATCACCACGACGCAGCCGCCGTCGAGTTCACCGGCCCGCTGGATGCCGGCGAACATGGCCGCGCCGCTGCTCATGCCTGCGAAAATGCCCTCCTCGGCGGCCAGGCGGCGGACCGTGGCAAAGGCGTCCTCGTCGGCCACGTTGACGATGGCGTGCGGCAGGCTCTTGTCGAAAATCCCCGGCTTGTAGGACTCCTTCATGTTCTTCAGGCCCTGGATCTTGTGGCCGAGAAACGGCTCCACCGCGATCACCCGCACCTCCGGGTGGTGGTCGCGGAACCATTTCGACAGCCCCATGGCCGTGCCCGAGGTCCCCAGGGTGACGACGATGTCGGTCACCCGGCCGCCGGTCTGCTCCCAGATCTCCGGGGCGGTGCTGCGGTAATGCGCCTGCCAGTTGGCCGGATTGTTGAACTGGTCGGCGAGAAAATAGCGGTCGGGGTGTTCGCGGGCGAGCGCGTAGGCCTTTTCGATGGCCCCGTCGGTGGCGCGCTTGGCCGGGGTGAGGATGATCTCCGCGCCATAGGCCTGCATGATCAGCCGCCGCTCGATCGAGGCCGATTCGGGCATGATCAGCTGGCAGCGGTACTGCTTGGCGGCGCACACCATGGCCATGCCGATGCCGGTGTTGCCGCTGGTGGCTTCGAGGAGGATCTTGTCGCGGGTCAGCTCGCCGCTCTGTTCGGCGGCATCGACCATGGACAGGGCGACCCGATCCTTGATCGAACCGCCGGGATTGCGGGATTCGAGCTTGCCCAGCAGTTCCACCCGGCCGGCGGCCGGGTTGAGCCGGCTCAGTTCGACCAGCGGGGTATTGCCTATCAATTCAACGAGTTTCATTGCCGTATCGGGAAAATCTGGGGATCGGAACAAAAATATCCGCCGCTACCATAGCCTATTTCCGGGCAAAGCGCAAAAAAAGCACCCGGCCGGGATTAACTTTGTCCCGGCAGGCGAATGGATGGGAGCGGCCGGGCGGCCTGCTATTCGTCGTGGGCGGCAAAAAGCCGCCACAACCGTTGCAGGGCCTCGCGGCTTTCCCGGTTGGCAATGGCTTCGGTCATTTGGCAGAACGACTGCTCTCGCTCGGGGTCGATCGCCCGTGGATCGGGGGAACGGTGTTCGGGTTGCGGCTGGGGCGGGGGGGAGAGCTGCCAGCGGAGATCGGTGACGGGCTCTCCTTCGAGATGGCGGTTGATGCGGGCGATCAGGTCGGTCTTGACATACTGCAAATGGTGCATCCAGGCGGAATCCTGAACAAAAATCCACAGGGTTTCCCGGCGGAAAAAGGCGGGCGCGGTCAGCCGGGCCACCTCGGCACCGACGACTTCGGGCCACTGTCTGAGCAGGCGGAACAGCCGCCACTGCGTGCCCCATTGCTTGGCCGCGTAGACATCGGCAAACATCTCCCGCATGGGGGTCGGCCCGCTCTGTTCGTATCCGGTTCGCGTTTTCTTCTTCATCTGCTCACATCGTCTGCCCGGACCATCGCCGGTCGTCGCCGCCGGCCGCAGCCGGATGCGCATCCGGCCTCATATCCGCGGGAAGGAAGAGGTTATGCCCCGCAGATAGGCGGCGGCGGGAATCGCGGGGCGGGTGATCGCGTTCAGGCCCGCGTAATACCCGGCCATGCCTGCGGAATACAGGCTCCGATCGAGGAGATCGCGGCGGAGGTGGGCAACGAAGGCGATATTCCTGGGGTCCGTGGTATGGGTCGAAATCGTATGTCCCAGACCCCTGGCCGTCAACACCAAAAAACTGTTGAGGGACGGATGGACAACGCCGAGGTGCACGCTGTCCCTGATGGACATCAGCGGCTGGACTGCGGGACCGCCGACGAATTTCGGCCAGACATGATGGCCGTGGAGCGGCGCCTTTGCCGGCAAACGGCCCGTGGTATCGAGCGTTCCGGGCAGCCCGCCGGAGCCCACCACCACGCTATAGGAGAGCGAGGGATTCCAGCGGAGCGGCGTCCGCGGACCGCGCCGCCGCCGGGGCCGGGGCCGAACGCGCGGTAGCGGTTTGGCCTTCGGCATGCTGCGCACCCTGGCGATAATCCAGCGGATGAGGAGGACCAGCAAGATTATGGCCAGGATGATCAGCAAAACGACCCCCACCCAAAACAGGATCGTCAGGATGAGGGCAACGGTGGCCTCGCTGATCACGATGCCGACGCCGACCAGGACCGGGACCACGGCCGCGGCCGGCGAGGCCATGCGGGCGGCGGCGGCCAGGCGGCTCGTATCGAAGGCGGCGAAGCCGCTGGTGAGCGAGTCGGGATCGGGCGCGCTTCCCGAGCCGACCGCCGAGCGCAGCATCTCGACCAGGCGCAGGACCACCCGCTGGAAAAAGCTCCGCACCAGCCCGACAACCGACCACGCCAGGTTGCTGAAAGCGGTGAGCGGCGACCGCGCCACCGCGACCACCACCTCCTGCACCCGCACAAGCAGAGCACCCACCCGGCTGATCAGCGCGGCCACCCCGGCGACAATCTGCCCGGCCAGGACGCCGAAGCTCGCCATCAACCGGGTGATCGCGGCGGCAACGTGAGCCACGGCCGTGCCGATCGCCTGCGCAATCGTCCGGCCGATGCCGGCAAGGAAATCGAGGACGATTCTGACCGCCATGACGATCAGGCTGGCGGTGGCCCGCCTGAACCGCTGGAGGGTCTGCTCGTGGGCGGCAAGGGTCCGGGCAACGGTGCGCGCCAGCGCCGTCCGGGCCGCGCCTTCGAACTCTTCTTTGGAAGCGGTGCTGTCCACCCGGTCGAGCAGGTCGTTGTCCGCCTCGTCGTCGGGATAATCCTCCCCGAGGTAGCAGAAGGCGAGAATCTGGAGGATGCTCATCCGGGCGGTCCGCCTGTTTGCGGTCATCTCGTCGAGGGCCTGCTGCTCGCTCCGGTCGATATAGTCGTGCACCTGGGCCTCGATGCGCCTCAGCACGGCCCCGACCTGGCCGGCGAGCCAGCGGATCCGGCCGACCAGCCATCCTCTCACCGTGTCGAGGGCGCGGACCACCGCGGTGACGACCGTTCGCACCATGCTTGCCAGCCGGGTGGCAATGGCGACCAGGGCCATGCCGACACGACTGGCCAGGGCGATGATCGCACCGAGCACCGAGCCGACGACCAGGGCGGCGAAGCGCTGCACATGGGTGAGCGCCCCGCGGATGACCCCGGCGATCCGGCCGGCCCCGCGCAGCACCGTAGCGCGTATCCGGCCCGCTCCCGGAAGAGGGGGAATCGGCACCAGCCGCGCGATGCCGAGCACCTGCTCGATCACCGTGTTGACACCGCTCGCAACCCCGGCGACCATTCCCATAATCAGGGCCTGCACCCTGGCGGCAACGGCTATGCCGGTGGCAAGGGCCACGGCCACCAGACGCAGGAGGCCGTTTCTCGCCGCATCGACGCCGGCAAGGAACCAAGCCGCGACCAGGGCGTAAGAGCGGCCGATCGTGTCGGACACCGTCCGGATGCCGCCGTTGACCAGCGCGGCGAGGGCCTGCCTTCTCGCGGTAAACAGCGCCGAGGTCTGGCTCCGTTTCGCCGCGGCGTCCGCCTTGAGCCGGGCGGCGGCGTCCGCAGTGGCGCGCTCGATCCGCAGCAGGCTCTCGGCAGCGGCGGCGGCGAGCGGAATCTGCGGATTGCCGAGCAGCTCCGTCGCGGGAGCGGCCGCTTCCGGGGTTTCGCTCCGGGGCGGTGGCTTTGCCGGCAGCGGCTCGGCGGCCGGACTTGCCGGCGCCTCCGCCTGAGCCGTCGGCGCCCCGATCCGGTCCGGGAGAGGAGGTTCGGCCGGGTTCGGGGCGCTTTCGGGTCGGGCAGTCGGGATGTTGCGTTCAGCCCAGCCGTCGTCGGCCGGGGCCGGCTCCTGGGAGGCGGGCGTTTCCTCGCGGGCGGGCGCGGGAGGTGAATCGATCCGGGCGGCCGTCTCCGCCTCGTCCTGCCGGCTCGGCGCGGCGGCACCGGCGGGGGCGGTTTGGGCCGGCGCGGTCGCCTGCGTCCGTTCACTCGGAGCTTCTTCGGTTCGGCGCGGCTGCTGGCCGTTGCCGGCAGCCTGCGGCAGCGGTCGCTGGTTCCGGGCCGCCGGGCCGATGCCGCCGAAACGCGCCAGTGCCGGGGTACGCAGGCCGGCATGCAGGGAGAAGGCGGCCGATGCCCGGTTCGGCTGAGCCATGACGGCGGCGAAGGAAGCGGCGGCAGGGGCCGAGCCCGGCCTGGGCCGGACCAGGGCGGCCGCCGGCAGCGAGACGGCCGCCGGTTTGACCTGGGGCATGCGGTTGACGATTTTCTGCCTGGGTATATCCACTGCCTTTGCCTCGCGTTTCCCGTCGGCCGGCCCAAACCGGCTCAGACGGTTCGTCCTTCTTTGCGCAGCTCCCTGCGGATGCCCTCTTCCACGTCATCCGGGAGGATGGTGTCGCTGTCGCGGCTGAGCGCCTGCAGGGAGGCATGGCGGACCACATTCATGATCGCGCCGCCGGCCAGTTCGTAGGCCTCGGCGATCCGTTCCAGATCGACGGCCTCGGCCAGCCGGGCCTTCGCCGGAAAGGCCCCCTGCCAGATCCGCAACCGCTCCGCCGGCTTGGGCATGGGAAAATGGATGACCGCATGCAGCCGGCGCAGGAAGGCCGTATCGATATTGGCCTTGATGTTGGAAGCAAGGATGGCCACGCCGTTGAACTCCTCGATCCGCTGGAGCAGAAAACTGACCTCCTGGTTGGCGTAGCGGTCGTGGGCGTCGTCGACCCTGGTCCGCTTGCCGAACAGGGCGTCGGCCTCGTCGAAAAAGAGAATCCACTGCTTGTGCTCGGCCAGGTCGAAAATCCGGGCCAGGTTCTTTTCGGTTTCGCCGATGTACTTGGACACGATCATGCTGAGGTCGATCTTGTAGACGTCACAGCCGCAATGCTTGCCGAGCAGGCAGGCCGACAGCGTCTTGCCGGTGCCCGGCGGTCCGTGGAACAGCGCAGTGAAGCCGGGGGGCAGCTTGGCGTCCATCTCCCAGTCGTAGAGCAGTTGCCGGCCGTGGCGGAGCCAGTGATTGATCTCCTCCAACTGGGTCAGGGTAAACGACGGCAGCACCAGATGGTCCCAGTCGAGGCGGGTGCCGATCAGCCGGGCCGGAAACTCGCTGTTGTAATTGGGTTTGTGCTCGGTGCCGGTGGTCAGCCAGGCCACGTATTCGCGGGACAGGGTGAGCGCGCCGCTCAACAGGGGCTCGCCGGGGGCCACCGGCGCGAGTTGCAGGATGGCGTGGCGGGCGAAGACATGGTCGCTGGCAAACAGCCCCATCAGAGCGAAGCGGGCGGCGAGGTCGTCCCCGGCCAGGAGGAAGGCTGCCGTTTCGCCGGTGGGGAGAAAGCCGCCGTGGCTGGCGCCCTGCACGCCGCCGAACTCGGTGAAGCCGCGGTCGACCGCCTGGTTCCTGCTCCAGAGCACGTCCAGCAGCTGGGGCCGGATATGCGGGATCAGGGCCAGCAGCAGCACCAGCCGTTCGCCCGCCGACAGCTGGTAGTGGCCGAGAAAGCGGGCGTACCAGGAGGTGCTCCCGCTCAGGTCCGGCGGCGGGATGTCGTCGGCCGGCCGGGCGTCGGCCCCGGTCCCGACATAGGCCGCCAGCCGGGCGTCCAGCATCTGGGCGAACCATGCCAGTTCCTGTTCGAGATCGCGGGCGTTGTCGCGCATGGGGCCTCACCATTCCACCAGCAGCAGCCGGGGCATCCAGGGCAGCCGGACCAGGGCAATGCTCCAGGGCAGGCGCTCCAGGAGGATGTCCCTGCCCTTGCGCTCCACGTTGAGTTGCCAGCCGTCCCCGGTGGGGCGCAGCAGTCCCGGCCGTTCGAGAAACGAGGCGCGCAGCCCCTCGGGAGAGGTGTTCTGCAGCGCGCTCCAGTGGCCGACAACCGCGGCCAGCAGGGCTTGCCCCTCCCTCTTGTCGGCCTCGGCCAGCAGGTCCTCGCACACCGGCACTGGGGCCGGCGGATCGAGCCCGAGCAGGACCTTGATCAGCCCCAGTTCGAACTCCATCGCCTTGTCCCGGCCGGTGGCCAGATAGTGCAGCAGCACGGCCATGCGCGGCAGGACGGACGGCGCCAGCCGCTTCTCCCCCGGCTCCATGAGGCCGCAGTGGACAAAGAGCCGGCCCAGGTAGGGATGGAGCAGAACCAGGCCCGCCTGGCCAACCCGCAACGGATAGAGATCCGGCCCGGTCGCCTTATCGCGTCCGCTGTCCATATGCGGTGCAGGGACGGCCGAGATGTCGTCCGCCTCCCCGGTCCGGCCGGTCACTGCCTGCCAGGACGGGAACTCGGCGCTTAGAGAGGGCACCGGATCGGGCCGTTCCTGTCCGCCGATTATCGGGACGGTGAGCGGCAAGGTCCCTTTGCCGCCCTCCGGTCCGGCACCGGGGTCATCCCGGTCGGGCGGAGAATCCCATTCCCGCCGGATCGCCTCGGGCAGCAGGGCGAGGAATCGCTCCACCAGCGCCTGATCGCAGGACAGGGCGATCGAGGCCGCCAGCAGGGCGGAAAAGGCCGGCCCGGTCAGACGCTCCGCATCGCCGGTCAAAGGAACCAGCACCGCGGCCGTCAGGCTGAGCCGGGCATGGCGGCTCAATCCTGCCGCCTCGTCCCGCAGCACGGCCAGGCATGCCTCGGCAGTGGTTCTCCCCTCCCCCTGGGGCAGCAGGTCGAGGCACGCGGCGAGCACCGCACCGCGCTCCGCATCCGGAACGAGGTGGAGCAGACGGAAGAGGAAGGAGGCGTTCTGCCGTTGTTGGCGCAGGAGCGCCAGCACCGCCGGCCATTGGTCATGCAGGGTAGCGGCCAGGATACCGATCATCTCCTCGGCCGGACCGACCGCCGCCCGCCAGGGCAGAAAGCCGGTGCGCAGGTAGTGCAGCAAATCGTCCAGTTTCTGATCGTCGACAGCCGGAATGGCGGACGGCGTCCCCTCGCCGGGCCCCAGCCGGGCAACGCGATGCCCTGCATCGAGCTGACGATCCCATTCCCGCCGGATCGCCTCCGGCAGCAGGGTTGCCAGCTCATCGGGCGAACCGAGGCGCAGGCGCAGCTCCAGCCGGGGAATGCGGAGCACCTCGCCGTCGGAGGCTGCCGCATCGCAGTGTTGCGCCAAGGCTTGCACCAGCAGTTCCGTTCCCTGTGCATGGAGAAAGGACCGCCAGGCAAAGGCCTCTCCGGCGGTGGGAACCGCCACCCGCCAGTGCAGGGACCGGATGCGATGGTCGCCGGATGCGGGCCTGTTCATTGCCGCCTCATCGCATCTTAGCTGCGGTCATGGCATCCATCACCACCACCAGGCCGGTGCTGGCGGCGCCCGCCTTGATTGCGCTGAACCGGTTGTCGACCGTCTTTTTGGCCGTCTCGTCCTTGATTGTGGCCAGGCCGCTGTTCAGGGCCAGCATGGCGGCCATGCCTTCGCTGCCGGCCGCGACATCGGTCTTGGAATCGGCGATATACTTCGTGGCATCGGCTATGGCGATCGCCAGATCGTTCTCGGCCTCCTTGGCCTGTTGCTCGTAGATAACCCGTTGCGATTCCTCGATTCCCGGCTGCGTGGCTTTCCCGGCCAGGTACTTGGCCGCCGCCTCCTTTTCCCTGGCATTGGCGACCATGGATTCCAGTTGTTTGTCGCTGAAGCTCGCCGCGCCCTTATCGATGCCGGCCGCCTGCCCCTTGCCGGCAATCAGGGCGTTGCCCATCAGGTTGGCCGATTCCCTGACCGTGCCGAGATAATCCTTCTGCAGGACATCGATCCTGGCGGTCAGGTTTGTTTCGATCTTATCCCGCAGGGTGTCGACATGCTCGCTCTTGAATCCGACCAGTTTGTCCCGGATGAGCGTGCTCACCTGATCGTCCCGGAAGACATTCAATGTGTCCCGGATGAATTCGGTGCGCGAGGGCAGAACGGTGATGCCGTTGCCGACCACCCAGCCGGGCCGCAGCCCCGGTTTCTTGAACGGCGGCTGCGGCGGTTCCTCCTCGGCCGCCTCGCAGCAGAAATAGGGCAGCATGAAGTCGGCCACCACCTGCTGCTGCTCGTCGTAGGCCAGGACAAAGGTGCCGCCGCGCGGCACGCCGCCCGCGTGTTCGATGCCGGGATACTCGGCCAGGAAGGGGGCGAACAGCAGCCGGTCGTCTTCTTTTTCGTCCCTGCCCTTGATGATGTCGTCGAGCCAGTCGAGCCATTGCAGCCGGTCGTTGCCGATCAGCGCGTCGAAGGGAGTGG
The DNA here is from genome assembly GCF_000621145.1 of Desulfobulbus elongatus DSM 2908. Taxonomy (GTDB): domain Bacteria; phylum Desulfobacterota; class Desulfobulbia; order Desulfobulbales; family Desulfobulbaceae; genus Desulfobulbus; species Desulfobulbus elongatus. The sequence continues at coordinate 133,274 of NZ_JHZB01000002.1, read as the reverse complement.
CGAATTCCGTCTTCACCACCTCGGTCAGCCGGGCCTTGAACCGGCCGGCCGCCTCCAGGGCCGGCGCGACGTTCGCCTTCCAGGTGGTGTCGGCCTTGTACTGCGAATAGGTGCGGTTGAGCACCGCGCGGACCTTGGCGGCGCTGCGCGCCAGTTCGGTGTTCTTGTCCTTGGCGTAGCCGGTGTAGGTCACCCCGGCATCGTCGGCCTGGTTGGCGATGACATTGGTCCGCACCGCCTTGTCCACCTTCTGCTTGAAGTTCTGGCTGAAGCGGATGGCGTCGCTCAACTGGCGGCTCACATCCTGGCGGAACAGGTAATGCAGCCGGTGCAGGTCGGTGTAGCGGATGCCCGGCCGCTTGACCACCTTGGTCCGGTCGGCGCTGAGGGCGATGGCGCGCACGGCGAAGGGCAGATTCGCGCTTTTGATCCGGCTTTCCAGGACGGCGGTCACCGTGGCCACCGGCTGGCCCAGATGCCCTTCGATCCGGAAGAAGGGATAGCGGCCGAGGGAGGCGGCCAGGGGATTGGCGGCCGCGCCGGTGGCGCCATACAGGCCGGCGTTGTACGAGTAGTTCGTCGCGGCCAGGCCCCGCTCCTGCAGGCGGAAGTTCCACTGGGTATGGATGGGGGGGGCGATGTTGGCCAGGTAATAGCAGGGAATGGCCCGTTCCTCTAGCGGCGTCGCCTCGCCGCGGCTCGGAGTGACGCGGATGTCCGTTATCTCGGGCAGGGCAAAGGTGCGGATCAGGGTGTCGATCTTGCCGGCCAGGAAGCGGGCGTGATGCAGCTGTACGGCGGTGCGGCTGACCAGGGGCGAGGGATAGAAGGCGGTCCGGAAGGTGTCCGGGCCGGCCGCCGGACTGAAGGCGCCGAGGAGCAGATGCTTGGGAAAGGCCTGCGGATCGGGGCAGCACCAGGTACGCTCGCCGGCCAGCTCGTAGCGGAAATCGTTCCACGTTTCCGCCAGGTCCTTGAGAAAATCGTAGTAGTACTGGATGTGCCGGCCGGTGCCGGCGAAATAATCGCGCCATCTGTTCAGTTGCAGCAGCCAGAAGGCGGCCGGGTCGCCGTCAGCGAACAGATCGCCGAGAAAGGGGGCGCAGGCCGGATAGAGCTTGGGCAGTTCGGCGGCGAGACCGGCGTGAATGCCGGCGCAGGCGGTGCGGAAGGCCTGGGCCAGCAGGTTGGGGGTGTTGGTGGCGCCGGTGAACACCGGCCGGGTGGCGACAAGCTCGCCGAGTTTGGCGAAGGCCTGCTGCGGCGTGACCACCGTCTCGCGCAGGGCGGTCGCCAGGGCCTGGTCCACCGCCAGCAGCCGCAGGACATGGCGGCATTCCTGGCCCAGGTTGTCGCAATCGGTGCCGGTGCACAGGTCGAACTCGGTGATGGCGCTTTCCATGAACAGCACGCCGACCAGGTTGTCCAGGCTCAGGCCGGTGCGGTCGGTGAAACGGCTCAGTTCCTCCGGCCGCCCTTCTTCGCCGGCCTCCTGGGTGCTGGTCAGCTCAAACACCGGCAGCATGGTGCCGGGCACCGTGCCGCCGACGTAGAAGGGCGCGTACGCCGGCCGGGTGGCGTCGTAGGGCCGAAACCATTGGTAGACGGTTTCGCCGCCGCGGCAGACGAGGTCGCCGTCGGTGGTCAGGCCGATGCCCGGCCCCAGCACCACCGCGTCGCCGCGCCGGCCAAGCTGCAGGCCGCAGACGATGCCGGCCCCCAGCAGGGCCAGCCGCGTCATCCGCCCCTGGTCGTCCAGATAGGCGGCCACGCTGTTGAGCTCCTCGTGGCTCAGCACCTGATTCTTCTCGAAGACGGCGTAGGTTGCCGCGATCGCCTCAAGACTCCGATGTATCCCTGCCATGATGCCCCTCTCCTTCTCAACCGGATCGGCGCCGCTGCCGCCGTCCCGTTCGGTTCGCCGTTTTTATGCTCAGACGTCCCCGCTTGGTTCCGACCCCAGGCTGGTTCGCCCGAGGATGAATTTTTCCCGGCTCTCGTCGGCGTCGCATTCGTGCAAACGCTGCCGGGGGTAGACATTGCGCAGCGCAGTGAGTTCGCCGATGAACCGCACCAGCCGCTCATGCCGGCGGCTCCGCTCGCGGCCGGACTTGAGCAGCAGCCAGTCGCGGTAGGCCGATTCGAACCGGGCCATGTCCTCCTTGCTCACCCAGCAGATCCTGGGCAGGATGTGGGCCGGCGTCTCCGCCCGGATGACCTCCTCGGCGAAGCGCCGGAAGGCCATCGACTGGAAGCGGCTGCCATAGGCCGGCAGGACGACATGAATCCGGTAGCTGTACGGGTCGTAGCCGCCGCAGTCCGGCTGCTCTGCCGCCGCGCAGATCGGCAGGAAGGGGTCCGGCACGCCGCCGCCTTCCCTGGGTCGCAGAAGGATGTTCTCGATCAGGTACATCCCCTCCTCGCTGTAGTTGACCCGCAGATACTCCACGGTTTCGGCGATGACCGCCTCCATCCGGGCCGGATCGGTGAAGTATTCGATCCGCCGGGCCATCACCTCGCCCTGGTCGTCGATCACGTTGAAATAGTGGCGGCCGTCGACGCTCTGCCTGCGCTGATAGCTGCTGCCCAGCTGCCCCCAGGAAATGGCCAGCCGCAGGGCGGCCCAGGCCTGCACCGAGGTCGCGTACCGGGTGCTGCTGCTGAGGATGATCTTGCCGGTCTCGCGGTTGCGGACGCGGAAGCGGAATTCGTCGCCTTCGGTGTCGTCCACCTCGACGTAGATATCGAAGGCGATGTCGCCGAGATTGCGGCGCTGCGAATTGCGGATGCCCAGCAGGCCGGCCAGGCGCCGCTCCAGGCCCGAGATGTTGTCCGAGTTCCACAGGTCGGCGTCCTGGCGCAGGCTGGCGTCGTAGGCCTGGGCCCTGACCGCCGACGTGCGCGGGTAGTCCTGGAGAAAGGCGCACTTGTGGGCGACGAGCTGCTCGGCGCTGGCGCCGAACTCGGCGTACATCAGGTGGGCGTACTCGGTGAACCGTTCGGCGAACCGGGCGATGAGGTGGTCGAGGAAACGGTGGCGCCGCTCCAGCTGAACCTGCCGATCGCCCTGGTCCTCGACCGCGGTCTCGATGGTCTGGCGGATCTGCGCCGCATCGGCCTCGCCGTAGAGTTTGTCGAAGTCCCGAAACGAGGTCACGGCCTGATGGGCATAGGTGCGCAGCATGGCCGGGTCGAGGGAGAACAGGTGGCGGACATGGGCCAGCTGGGCCAGGTAATCGGCCATCAACTGATCGAAAAAGAGCAGATACCCTTTGAGCTGCAAGGCCTGGGCCCGGCGGCCGGCAGGGGCCGCGCTGCTGAGGCCGTCCTCGCCCAGGCCGTAGAGCCGGGGAAAATGGTTCTGCACGGCATGGTAGGCGGCGGGCGCGCGGAAGGTGCCCAGCGGCAGGGGCAGATCGAACGGGGCCTCGCGGTCGGTTTGCGCGGTCTGCGCCTGGTTGAGTTCCTGGAGAAGCGCCTGCACCCGGACCGGATCGGCCACCACCGGCATGGCCCGCTTGTAGAACACCAGCCGGGTCCGCTGGCTGTTCAGCAGGGCCTTCTTGCCTGCGGCCACCGGAACGACCCAGGGATTGGTCGCCGGTTTCTCGCCGTCGGCCTGGATGACGATCTCCCGCACGGCCGCCACGCCCTCGATGTCCATGATCAGGCCGATCATATCGGAGAGGCGGATCTCGGTGCGCAGTTCGGCCGCGGCCAATTCGGCATCGTCGATGAAGCCGCAGGCAAGCAGCGGGCCGTCGAAGATCTCGTCTATGGTAGAGGGGCTGCCGTCGTCCCGGCGGCGGGCCAGCATCTCCTCCAGGGAATAATTGCGCACCGGCGGGGCCAGATACTCCTGCACCTTAAACAGCAGTTCCGCCTGCACCTGCGCCTGGTCGGCATCGGCATGCAGCTCCAGTTCGCTGCACAGGGTGAACGACTGGGTCTCGACCCTGCGGAAGGCGATGAAATCCTCGCACAGGTTGCGGTGGGCGTGCAGCACCCGGTGCACCTCCCGCTCCACCCTGTTCTGCTCCTCCAGCAGGTTGGAATCGTAATCGATCAGCACCTCGTACAGACCGGCGAGGCGGACGGGCTCGATGCCCGGCGTACCGGGATGGCTGCGCAGCAGTTGGCCGACCACGGTATCGGCGTAATAGGTGAGGCCGGCCGGTTGCAGCCAGGCATTGCGGACGCCCCTGATGTCGATGAGCAGCTTGCGGTAGTCGAGCTGGGTGAGCGGCCGGTTGGGCAGGATCCGGGCAGCGGTGACGAACTGGCCGGCCATGTTGGCCGCGTTGTCGGTCTCGGTGGCCAGCAGGTCGGGCAGCGGCAGCGAGGCCCGGCTGCCCAGGTCGGTGAGGGCGTAGCAGAGCAGTTCCAGGATGGTGATGCCCGGATCGTGGACGTTGTAATCGGTCCATACCTGGCGGGCCAGGCGCTGCACATGGGCAAGGCCGATGGCGAACAGCTGCCGCTGGTCGAGCGCCGGTTCGCCGGTCCGCTTCTTCGGAATGGTCATGGTCGGCATGGACATGGGCTCGGCCTGTCGGATTGCGGTGGCGCTTGCGCGCGGGAACGGTTCATGGCATCACGCCTCGCGGATGCGGTGGCCTTCGGCGGACACCAGGATGGCATCCGGCGCCAGCGGCCGCACCTCGTCGACATCGACGGCGCTGGCCGGCGGCGGGCCGAAGGCACTGACCATCCGCAGTTCCTCGATATAATCGACATAGGCCAACTCCTCGATCCGGTCGAGCAGCACCGACTTGTAGATCGTGCCGCCGAAGCCGATGTCGCGGTTCGCCTCGCCGAAGGCCCAGGGCGAGAGCATGCGGACGATGGCCCGGTTCAGCTCCCTGCCGTAGGTGTTGAAGGCATAGCCCCGGCGCAGGCGGACCTTGAAGTCGAGCAGGATCTGCTGGTAGCGCGGGTTGCGCACCCGCACCGTCACCTGGCCGGCGCTGCGGGCGCCGACATGGGCGGCGATGCGCGCCAGCGTGTCGGCATCGACCTTGGGCGCGAGCGGATTGACGCCGTTGCGGTTGTTCAGATCCGGCACCACCACGATCAGCACATTGCCCGGCGCCAGCCAGCAGTCGCCGGTTGCGTGGGGGATGCACTTCACCCGGTGCACGCCGGGAAAGGCCTCCAGCACGATCCGTTCGTAATCCCAGGGCGTGACGCAGCGATTCTTGTGGCGCAGCCGTTCGGCCACCCGCCTGCGGAAATGCTCGGCCGACTCGGCCGGCCGGCCGCCGAAGGTGGCGTAGGGCTGGCGGCAGGATTTGATCGCCGCGGGCTGGGTGCGCATCTTGCTGATCGAACCGGCGGGCAGCACGGGATCGGTCAGGATCGGTTCGGCGCCGGGCTGGCGGACCTCGATGGCGTTGGCCGCCACCTCGATCAACTGGGCCACGGCAGCGGTGTCGCGGGCCACGGCCCCTTGCAACCAGATGCGCTCTCCCGGCAGGATGGTGTTGCCGGTGGTAGCCCCACCGGGCAGGACAAAGGTGATGAGGCCGCTGGTCAGCAACTGGTTGGTGGTGTCCCGCACCACCCCCTGCTCGCCGAACGGTTGCCAGTAGTTGTCGCAGAGCACCGACCACGACACCGGCCGGGCCGGCAGGTCGGGATCGGCGCTGCCCTCTGCCACCTGGAAAAGCAGGCTGACGCTGTCGCCGCCCTGGAGGCGTGCAAGGCCGATCAGCAGCTCGCCCTCGTTGCCGAAAAACGGCAGCAGGCGCACGCGGATGTCAGCAACAAAGCCGGCCTGCTCGCGCAGATAGCCGTGTTCCCGCATCTGGCCGAACGGCGTGATGTGGAAGAAGTGCAGGTCGGAGCGCAGACAGTCGTCCGCCGTCACTTTTTCTTCCCCGATCCGGCCCAGGGTCACGGTGCCCGAGGTCGCCGCGTATCCCAGCGTGATGGTGCGGATGGCCGGGGTGTACGGTTCGGCGATCAGGCTCAGGCTGCCCGAGCCCTGCTTGCTGTAGGTCACCACCTGTTCGACGCATTTCTTGCGGTATTCGGCATGGAGAAAACCGCGTTCCAGGGCGATGGTGATCGTCCCCTGCCGCGGCGGCGGCACGGTGGTCCCCGCGGCGGCCAGGGCCGGCTGCCTGAGCATCTCGCGGCGCGCCTCCGAGGCGGCCCAGCGGGTTTTGAGCCGCTTCAGGGTCCGCAGCCGCTCGCCCGGCGACGGCTGTGCCCCGCTGGTCTTCCCGCCGGCGGCGCGGAAGGTCAGGGTCTGCTCCTGGGTGGCATCGCCAGAGGCAAAGAGCGCCACGCCCGGCTGGCTGTACTGCCAGGTGCCGCCGTCGTGGAACGAGACGCCGGCGGTGAAGAAGCCGTTGCCCATGCCGGTGACCCCGTATCCCTGGTAGCGGGTGGCGAAACTGGCGGGGGCGTCGTGCCACTGCATGGTCAGGCTCAGTTCGGACAATTGCTTGTCCAGGGCCTCGGGGCAGCCGATGACCAAGCGCGCCCCTGCCACCGGCTGGGTACCGAAGGGCAGGAACACCTTGGTCGCATCCAGGACGCCGCTGTCGCTGGCCACGGTCTGGGGGGCCACGCCGGCAACCTGCACGGCCACCTCGGCGCGGCCCACCACCAGGTCCCGCAGGACCTTGTAGCCGATGGTGCGGCAGCTCTCCCGCAGCAGCACCTGCACGACCGGCGCTTCGGTGGCATAGCCGCCGCCATGGAGGCGCGGATCGTAATCGACCACCGCCCCCTCTTCGGACGACAGGGTGAGGGCCAGGGTCAGCAGGCTGTGGCCGGCCGCCTCCCTGGTCAGGGTGACGCTCTCCGGCGGAAAGGGGCCCAGCCACTGCTGCTCGCCGCTGAGATAGAGTTCAAAGGCGTCCTTGAGCACGGCGGCGGTGACGCTCTCCTTGACCGGAGCCAGATGCAGGCGCAGGGTGAGGGTCCTGGTGCCCTCGCGCAGGCGCAGGACCGGCGCGGCCAAGCCGAAGCCGATCGCGGCCTGGGGCAGGTCCGGGTGGCCGAAGCCGTGCCATTTCGGGTCCGCGGGATCAAGCGCGCCACCCAGGCCGTCGGCCGAGTTGGCCACCGGCGCCATCAGCACCCGGCCGTGCCCCGCGGCATCGACGAAGAAGCTGCGCACCTCGCTCACCTGGCCGTGGTTGATGACCGTGGCCACATCCGGGGCATACACCCGCTCTTTGCCGGCGAGGAACTGGTACTCGGGCCCGACGATCAGCGGCTCGGCGTTCTTTTTCAGTTCGATCAACAGGTGCGCCCGGTCGGTTTGGGGCCCCTTGCCGGTCAGCCGGAGCACCTCCCGGTAGAAGAAATCCAGATGCCGGCCGGTGATGCGGTTGAGCATCTCCTGCGGCAGCTTGTACAGCTCGGCAAAGGCGGCCAGCAGCGCCAAATGCGGCTCGGCCTCGCCGGCATCGTGGGCGAGCAGCCGTGCGATCGCGGCGGCGTCCCCCGGAAAAAAGCTCGCCCAGTCGCCGGCCGGCAGGTCCGGATCGTCGGCATAGGAGTTGATGTGCGCGGCCAGACGATGCACGAAGCGGAGCAGGTCGGCCCCGGTCCGCTCGTCGATGTCGGCATGGTGCGCCCCCAGTTCGGCGGGCAGGCGGTCGCCCTGGCTCTGGCCGGGGCGGGAAATCATGGTGTCGATGATGGTGTGTTCAGCCATGCCTGTACCTGCGCCTGAGCTTATGGGCCCGCCACGGTCCGCCGCAACTCGTTGCCGTCGGAGAGATAGAAGGGATAGACCAGGTTGTAGCGCGAGTTGGTGGCCCGCACCGCGTAATCGATGACAATGCCCAGCCGGCCGTCGAGTTGCTGCGAGGTGTCCAGTTCCAGGGAAAGCAGGTCGATCCGCGGCTCGTGGATGAGGATCGCGGTCCGGACCCGGTCCTTGAGATGGGTCTGCATGGTCGTGTTCAGCGACTCGAACAGCAGCCCGTGCATGTCGAGGCCGTAATCCGGCACCAGGAAGCGCTCGCCCGCCGCCGTGCCCAGGAGGATGATCAAACTGGCGCGGATGTCTTCCTCGTCCGCGGTCATCCGCACCGATGCGGTTTCCCTGACGAACTCGGGCGGAAAACTCCAGCCAATGCCGAGGAAGGAGGTGTGCAGAGATGTCGGTTGCCGCTCGCTCATGGTCTGTCCGTCTTCAGTTGATGATCACCGTCGGTTCGCCGACCACCGCCTTGGCCCCGCAGATGCAGGTGTCGGTGGTACGCAGGGCCGGCATGCCGCCGATCTGCACCGTGCTGCTGCCGGCGGGAAAGGGGCTGACCGTGGGTTGGTGGCTGTTGGGCGGCAGGGAGCAGGTATGCAGGTCCCCGGCCACTGCCGCCGGCTTGCCGCCGATCAATACCGTGACCACGCCCGGACCAATAATGGTGCCGCCGTGATCGCTGACATCGCCCACCCGCGCCGCTGCCGGCATCGCTCGCTCTCCTCTCTCGCCGGGCTCAGTTGATCTGCACCATCGAGCCCTTGACCTTGGTCACGCCGCTGCTGGTCAACTCGACCCCGGCGCTGCCCTCCAGCTTGAGATCGGCGCCGCTCTTGACCGTGCCTTTCGTCGACGCCTCGATCTGCAGTTCCGTCCCCGCCTTGAGGGTGATCGCTTTGCTGCTCTCGATGGCGATGCCGTCCTCGTTCATGGTGATCGTGTTGTTGTTCTGATCGGCGATGGTGACGCTCTTTTCGTCCTCGCTCAGGGCGATGGCGTTGCCGTTCGGGGTTTCCAGCCGGATCACCCTGGTGTCGTCGTTGAAGGAGAACTGCATCCTGGCGCGGCTCTGGTACAGCTTTTCGTGGTTGTCGTCCGAGCCGGCCAGCGGCGCCGGTTTGGCGCTGCTGTGCAGCATGCCCAGGATGACGGCCTGGCGCGGGTCGTCGTCGACGAAGCCGAGCACCACCTCGTCGCCGATCTCGGGGCGGAAGAAAAACCCCCGTTCGTCGCCGGCGTCGAGCGAGGCCACCCGGCACCAGGTGCCGTCCTCGTCGCCGCTGACCAGGGGCATCCGTACCCGCACCCGATGCTCGCCGTCCGGGTCTTCGTTGCCCGTGACCACGCCCAGTTGCAGGCCGTTGATGCCCGGCACCAGGGCGCCGGCCTTGGGCGCGGTCACCTGTCGCTCCCTGCCCAGCCAGGCATCGAGCCCGCCGAACTGGAGATGGGTCTTCCAGCCCTGGACCAGGTCGAAATCGTGGCGGATGCCGCTGACATAGGCATCGCCGTTGTAGCGGTCGCCCACGCCGCTTAAGGTGACGAGGTCCCCCGGATTGATTGTGGCGATGCCCTCGCACTTGATCCGGCCGGTGATCCGGCTCAACTGCGACTTGAGCCACTGGGCGTCGGCCCAGGCCTGCGCCTCTTCCAGCCCCACCGCGCCATGCTGCAACCGGAAGGCATTCAGGCCGACCACGGCGGCGAGCTCTTCGACGCCATGGTTGCCGGGGCCGGCGATGCCGGGGTCCGCGGCCTCCCTGGTCGCAAGCTCCTGACCGGCGGCGTCCCAGGTGACGCCGGTCACCGCCTGGTACTGGCCGCGGGCCTCCATCTGCACATCCAACTCCAGGATGGTGGCGCCGAACAGCAGGGCGCAGACCGGCGTGCCGTCCATGGCCGGCGCCCTGACCGCCACCTCCTCGCCGTTAGTGAACACCAGCAGCCCGTTGGCCTCGGCGCGCATCAGCAAAAAATCCCAGTCAGTGCAGTCGTACTGCACCTGCTGCTTGTGGGTGACCGAAGTCGCCGCCACCTCGGCCCGGAGACCGGTCCCTTCCAGCAGGGCGGTGATGATGTTGCTGTCGGTCTGGTCGTGGAAATAGCCGTTTTTCGCCCCCACGGTCAGCTTGACCGCCCGGTGCCGGCATTCCACCACCAACTGCGGCGTGGCCCGGTCGCGGATCTTCAGGCTCTGCCGGACCACGATGCCGGTGAACAGCGACACCGGATCGTTGGCCGGACCGGCCAGGATCTCCACCGCCTTGCCGGGCAGGAACAGGTCGCCGTTGCTCAAGGGAAACTCACCGGTGGCGGCGGCCCCGTCGGCATAGACCAGCCGGGCGCCGGCGATGCGGTTGGCCGCCTTGGTCACGACCGCGGCCAGCAGATGCTGTTCTCCCGTCACCTCGGCCCCTTCCACCTTCACGGTGAAGGCGCGGTGCTCGGCGGCGATGGGCAGGGTGCGTTCTTCGGGAATGGCTATTTCTCCAGGGGCGGAAAGACCAGCTTCACGCCCGGTTGCAGGTTGCGGAAATTGTCAATCCGGTTGAACCGGGCCACTTCCAGGTAGTACATGGGGTCGTTGTAGATGGCCGTGCACAGTCCCGGCAGGGTGTCGCCCGCCTTGACGATGCGGATGTGGGTCAGGTCCGGGGACTGATCCCGGGCCATGGCGACCCGGGTGCGGTCGTCCGAATTGTCGGTGAAGGTGGCGTTGACCACCGCCCGCAGAGGCACGCCGTCGGGCTTGAACAGTTTGTAGACCACGGACACCGATTTGAGGACGCAGCGCCGCACCTGCAAAGTGCCCCACACCACCTTGAGGTAGTTGGGCCGGTGGATGTTGCCGTTGTAGCCGGTGACCGTCTGAAACCGCTCCACCTCCGCCTGCACGTCGATGGTCCGGCCGCCGGCACCGGTGCCGTCGAGGAAGAAGCTTAAGCTCAGGTCGCCGGGCTTCTGCTTCTTGAACTGCATGCGGCTGTTGTTGGTCCCCGCGCCCTGGGCGCTGTCGTACTCCATCTCGTAGCTGAGGGTGATCTCGCCGGGATTGACGAAGGCCGCGAATTCGGCCACCGGCTGCCCCGCATAGGTCGGCGACTCGTAGGCCAGAATCGTCAGCTTTTCCAGCATGCCCCGTTCGCTCATCGCTCAGCGCTCCGCCTTCTGTTCGAGGATGTCCAGCACCCGCTCGACGCATTCGGCCACCAGGGCCTGCCGGTCCGCGACATCGAGCGCGGGCGGGGCGGCCGTGCCCCCGGCGGCCTGATTGTCCACCTCCACCGAAATGATGACCTCGTCGATGATCACCGGCATGCCTCACCCCCTGTCCACGGTGAAATATTGATAAAAGAGCTGCATGGTTTCGATGCTCACCGTGTTGCTGGCCGCGTTGAAGTCGCCGATCGACCACTTGGTCGGATAGGCGTTGACCAGGTGCCAGGTGACCAGGGGCTGGTGCTCGTCGTTGAGCAGCTTGACATCGATGTTCCTGGGCTCGATGACCAGGTCCTCGATGCAGGAGCGGATCCAGCCGATCAGTTCCGAATCCGCCAGCAGGCCGCGCTTGAGCACCAGTTCCGGATACCGGGCCCGGGTCGGGTATTTCTGGACGAACCGGTTCTCGCCGCCCTCGGCCACCTCCTCGGTCTCCACATCCACGGCGAGCCCGCTAACCTCGGTGAAGCGGACGTCGTGGCTGTTGGCCGAAAAGCCCAGCACCTCGACGAGAAAGTGGAAACTGACCGGCGGGTAGTAGACGGCCATCAGTCGTTCTGCACTTCAAGCCCTTCGTGGGCGATCTCGATCGACTCGACGGCCACCTCGTTGGCCGAGGCCTTGAGCTGCGGCCCCTCCACCTTGACCGGGAAGGCGTTGTGCACCTTCCAGACCATCACCGGGCTGTGCTCCTCGTTGAGCAGCTTGATCACCAGGTCGCGGCGCTCGACCTTGTTGAGCTTGATGGTGTTGAGCCAGGCGAAGAACTCGTTGTCGCTCTTGACCACGCCGCGCTTTAGGGTGATGTTGCTGAACTTGCGCAGGCCCGGCATCTTGATCGACGAGTATTCCGGAAAGGAGCCGTCCCGGTACTCGATGGCCTGATTTTCCTGGGTCAGGCCGGTGACCTCGGAAAAGCCAATGCGCGTGCCGCCCCACTCGACGGAAAAATGAAAGACCGGAAGAGGATAGATTTTCTCCATGATGTCATCCTTATGGCGTTGAGAGCGTAATGGTTTGCCGTCCCGGAACGGTCAGGTTCAGGAGGTCTGCATTTTGTGCGAGAACTTGAGGACGATGAACTCGGCCGGCCGCACCACCGCCATGCCGATCTCCACGTGCATCCGCCCCTCGAGAATGTCCTGGGCGGTCATGGTGATGCCCAGGCCGCAGCGGACGAAAAAGGCGTCCTTGGGCGTGGCGCCGGCCAGGGCGCCTTCCCGCCACTTCTGGATCAGGTAGTTCTCGATCATGCCGCGCACCTTGACCCAGGTGTTGGCGTCGTTGGGTTCGAACACTGCCCAGTAGGTCGATTTCTTGATCGATTCCTCCGCCATGTTGAAGAAGCGGCGGACCGACACGTAGCGCCATTCGTTGTCGTTGCCGGCCAGGGTGCGCGCCCCCCACACCAGGATGCCCATGCCCATGAAGGCCCGGATGACGTTGATCGACTTGCCGGTGGAGGCATCGACGTTGAGGCCGTCCTGGCGGGCGTTGTCGAGCTTGATCACCGGTTCGATCACTCCGGCGAGGCTGACGTTGGCCGGCGCCTTCCATACGCCGCGGTTGGCGTCGATGGCGGCATAGACGCCGGCCACCGCCCCGCTCGGCGGCAGGGTGAGGAAATGCTCCTTGAGCGCCGTCTTGGCGAAATTGTACAGGGCGGTGTTGCCGGTCTTGAGGGTATCGAGGGTCGCGGTCGGATTGGCGCCGTGGGTGACGCTGACGTTGGTCTCGCCGGCATTGACCCAGAATTGCATCGTCGTCCTGATGAAGGGATAATAGGCGGCGCCGTATTTCAGGTAGTTGTTGCCGAAATAGCCCCGGTTGGCGGCCAGCGCCGTGGCGTCCAGGTCGGTGGTGCCGTCGTGGATGTCGAAGATGGCGAAGCGGTCGCCCAGGGTGTTGCACTGGAGCAGCACCGCCTGCACCAGGGTGGTGTAGTCGGCGGTGTTCAACTGCACCGCCTCGGGAATGACGATGAGGGTGGGCTCGTCCTCGAGCTTGATTGCATCGAGGCCGTCCTGCAGGCCGTACATGCTGGTGGGATCGGCGGAGGCGTCGCCGGCGAGATCGATCGCCGGCGTGGTCTTGTAGGTGCCCACCGAAACGATGTAGCACTGGCCGCCGCCGTTGTCGAAGAACATCTTGACGCTGTAGTAAAGCAGGTATTTCACGGCGGGCTCGGTGAAGGAGGTCACCTTCAGCCCGCCGTCGGTGCCGTCGATGACGGTCAGGGCGATGGTGTCGTCCTCGGGGAAGCCGTAATACTGCTCGTACTCCTTGAACGAGTAGATCTTGGTCGGCTTGAGGATCAGGTCGTTGTCGGTTTTCTTCCGGGCGGTCTCGGTGTAGCCGATAAAGGCCGGGATGGCGGTCTCGACCTCGGCCACCGAAGGCGGGAACGCTGAAATCTCTTCCACATACACATCGGGCGTCTTGTACGTTGGCATGTTGTCCTTCCTCTAGGGTTTAGAAATATGGATGACCACGTCTCCATGCACATCGACGGCTCCCACCTGGGGCAGATGCTTGATGAGGACATCACCGTTCTTGCGCAACTGAATATTTTTCCTGGCCTGCTTCCGCCGGGCCACGGGACCGCGCGAGCGGAACAGGACCACCTGCTGGCCGTTGTTCGCCAGCAGGGCGGGGGCCAGTTCCCCGTCGCCGAAGGCAGCGGCTTCCACCCGGTCGAACAGGATCTGCGGCCGCTGGTCTTCGCCGAATCCGGCATCGGCCACCGTCAAGGAGGCGAATTCGGCCTCGGTGTACTTGCCGATTACCAGGTAATAGCGCAGCGTCTCCTCCCTGGCCGCAAAGGAGACGGCAAAGGACGGCGGCGCGGCGTAGAAGCCGGCGGCAACGGTGAGTTCCACCATCCCGAACACACCGGCGGCCAGCGACTCGGGATCGAGATACGAGTTGGTGGCGAGGGTCTCGCCCGGATAGGCCTCTTCCAGGCGGTAGAGGCCCGGAGGATATCCGCTCAGGTCGAACGACACGTCGGCGCGGTCGTGCGCCGCAACCACGGTTTCGGTGAGCGCCGGTTGGCCGTCGGGATGATACAGGTCGACGGTCACCGGCCGCTCCGGTCGGGCCAGCGCGTGGGCGAAGAGACGGCCGGTCAGCCGGGCGGTCAGGGGCGGATCAAGCGCGGCCGGGTCGGCGGTGTTGCGGTACAGCGGGGTGGCGGGCACGACGGCCGTGACCAGGGCAAAAAGCGGATTGCGCAGCAGCAGGCCGAAACGCAGGGTGGCCCCGGCCAGCGGCCGCAGCGGCGTGCCCGTCTCGTCGGTCTCGAACAGCACGTGCAGCACCCCGTCCCGGACCTTGACCAGCAGCCTGCCGTTGTTCAGCAGCGCGGCGGTATCCGTCGGCGTGACAAAGCCGAAATCCCGGCATCGCCCCCCGTCGTAGTACGCGTGGTCGACATGCAGCGTGCAGAGGGTGCGGAACGAGGTGATCATCGGCTGTGGATGGTGGCGCTGATGGTGGTCAACGGCGGCTGGATGCCGGTTGGCTCGGTCTCCTGGAGGATCACCAGCCGCACCCTATACACTGCCGAGGGGAGATGTTTCGCCCCGATGTAGGTCCAGATCTGGTTGAGCTGTTCATAGTTGAGCGAGATCAGGTCCACGGCCAGTTTGCCGCAGGCGGGCGTCAGGGCCGGGTACTGGTCGGAGGTGAAGACGGGATGGGCCTGGAAAAAGGTGAGCAGCAGGGCCAGATATTTGAGCGCCTGGTCGTAGTGGGTGAAATGGGCGGCGAAGAGCAGGTGCAGGTTGAGCTTGAGTTCGGGCAACGTCGTCACCTGCTGGCCGTTGACCGTGGCGGTGGCGGGCATCTGGGCCTTGAGTATGCGCTCTTCCTCGATATTGACGATCGCGCAGCCGATGTTGTCGATGGCGAAGGCATATTTGCCGGCCTCGTCGGCCACCTTGCTCAGGACGACCTTGACCGCGTCCGAACCGGTGCGGAGCGTCAGGGCGGCGTTTATCTCATCCCGCAGAAACTTCAAGGCGACATCAAGCATGACCGCTCCCGTGGCCAGGGGGTGACTGACAAACCGGCATCTGGATCCAACCCGGCAACCGGCCCGTGTCATGCGCGGGCGGCAATGCATCCGGGGCAATGCTCTTCCTTTGACCTCGTAACCTATCGGAAGCGGCCGGAAAGACAAGAGAGGAAAAGTAGAGAGAAATCGGAGATGTTTTCTATCCAGAAATCATGAACTCGCCGCCAATTTCCCGATTGCATTTCTCTTTATCAAGTCGCCCCGGACCGACAGCGTTGGCGTCCGACTACAGCCGCTCCGCAGGAACCCTGATTTTGTCCGCCAGGGCGTCCGGCGGCTTTCGCCATGCTGCTGTGTGGATATTTCCAGGTTCGCCGGAAACCATGTTTTTAAAATATTTTAAATAATTTCAACAAATTATACAATTAAATGCGCCTAACCTCATCCACCGGGAAACACCGGGGCCGTTGGCACAACCTGCTCTTGTGAGCATCCAGAGTTCATCATGTTTGACTTGGCAATGGAATAAGCACAAGATGGACGACGAGGAGATGGCCAATCAGGTCGATTTCTTCAAACCCGCCGAACATCAGAGCCGGATTTTTTGTCCAGAATGCAATGCGGTCCACGATGCCTGGCGAAAGGTCCACCCGGCCCGGTCGGCTGGAATTGTGGGGAAAGCTGTCACGTTTTTTGCCCCTTGCCGAAATTCCTGATTCCGGCAAGGGGCCGCATTCGATTCTACAGGGCAGTGCCCTTGCCGGGCACGAAAAAGTTGGACGTGTCGATGCCTTCAAGTTCCAGGAGCTGTATCTTTTTGCTGATGCCTCCGGCGTATCCCGTCAAGCTGCCGTTTGCCCCCACAACCCGATGGCAGGGGATGATGATGGAAATGGGATTATGCCCCACCGCGCCGCCAACAGCTTGACCCGACATGCTTTTTTTGTTCATCCGGGCAGCCGTTTCCTTGGCGATTGCGCCGTAGGTCGTATATCCGCCGTAGGGGATCTCACACAAAATTTCCCACACGCGCCTGCGAAACTCTCCGCCTGTGGGGGCCAGGGGCAACTCCGATATGGCCGGTTTCTTTCCGGCAAAGTAGGCGTCAAGCCATTGCCTTGCCTCCGTAAGCACCGGCAGATCGTTTTTTTCGGAAAGATCGCCTGTGACAGTGCCGCCAAAATACTTTTGGCCTTCAACCCACAAGCCAACCAAGCTCTTGCCGTCACTCGCCAGGGTGAGTGAACCCAAAGGCGATGCATACTGCGTAGAATACAACATGCCATTCTCCCGTTTTGAGAAAGTTTACAAAGAGTTCCATAAAGTGATCGCTGCATAGCTGCGCCAGGGACTCCAGGCTTCAGCCGTTTCAAGGATTTCCTTTTCCGCACGAGGCGAGACGGGTCCGCGCCGTAACCTGTGGCAAAACCGGCAGCAAAGCGGAATCCACGGTAACGGCCAGCGCGTTCCTCTCGGGGCGGTGGCTTATCCGCATCCAACCATCCAACCGTACACGTCTTTTTGCTCGCCGCCGATACAATGTACGGTGCGCCGGTATTCGCCATCGATAGCGACCTCGACGCCGGATATAGCCCAATGGGCGAGGAAATCGCGCCCGGTTTTCAGAGTTTAGTATCGTGCATCTCCTTTTTCCGAGACTGTCGTCTTTTTCTCGAAAACTACTCGCCATTTTCGGCCATGCATCCCTTATGATCGAAAAAAAATCCGGGATGGATTCTTCTCATAGAATACATAGATATAATTAGAAAAACATAGCAGCCCGCATTGTGCAGCATGATAAAAATGGTGTTCCGGTTTCGGAAGAGCCCACGGGACGTTCAAATGATCGACAGTGACGCCGCTTTCCCGATCGGGTCGACTTGGATTGAGCAGTCAAGAAACTTCCCCAACCGGGGACGATTATGGTAATGAGAAAGGAATGTTAGAATAACAGCAGCCAGCGGGGAAGGAAAACAGATGAAGAACGGGCAGCCGGATCGTTTCATTTATATTGTCGGCGAACATCAGGACGGCATTATCCCGGAAAATCCGGAAGTGTTCGCCTTTACCAGAAAATCGATGGAGCGGGTCGAGACCGACGAGCTGCAACTGGTCTTGGCCAATGTTTTTGCCAGGGGCCAGTATTTCCCCGGCCCCGACGGCGCCCTGGCCTCGGTGATCCATGAATTCGTCGCCCGCTCGGAACGATACAGGCAGAAGTCGGCCAAGCTGAACAAGGGCCGCTGCACCCTGGTCACCGCCCTCAAGCGGCTGGACGGGGAGATATCGGTCAAGGTCACGGCCGTCATGCCGGTGGAGCATGGCAGTCTCGATCCGGAGCGGCCGGAGGGATTCCATACGTTGCTGATCAGGACGCTGCCCGATTTTCAAAACGCCCTGATCGAAGAAGCATATGCCCAGGATTCCAAGCTGATCGGCATCATCAAGGAGGCGACCATGCATCACATCCAGGGATCATTGCAGTAACCGGTTCGCCGCGCAAGCCTCCGGCCGCGCCCCCAAAAGGACACACTCCTTGCCGCGTCCGGCGCCGTTCCTCGACGCCGGACAGGGCCGGAAGAGCGCCATCTCCGTCAACCAAAGCGGACACCCGCAAGGGAACCAACATGGAAAACAAGCAGAAATTCAACGTGATTTTCGCCATTTTCGCCGTCTTCGGCATCCTGGTCATCCACGAGATCTGGGTCGAGCAGCAGACCATCACCGCCGTGCCCTACAGCGAGCTGGAACACCTGCTCCAGCAGGGCAAGGTGGCGGACCTGGCGATCCGGGAAAAATACATTGCCGGCACGTTGAAGGAGCCGGAGAACGGCAAGAAGATCATCGTCGCCAACCGGGTCGACCCAGGCCTGGCCGAACATCTGGCCAAGTACAACGTCCCCTACACCCAGGTGTATGAAAGCAAATTCCTGGCGACGATCCTTTCCTGGGTGGTGCCGGCCCTGGTGTTTTTCGGCATCTGGATGCTGATTCTCCGCAAATTCGCCGACAAGCAGGGACTCGGCGGCGGCTTCATGAACATCGGCAAATCCAAGGCCAAGGTCTATGTCGAGCATCAGACCGGCGTCACCTTCGAGGATGTGGCCGGGGTGGATGAAAGCAAGGCGGAATTGCAGGAGATCGTCGATTTCCTGAAGGCGCCCGAGGATTACGGCAAACTGGGGGCCAGGATGCCCAAGGGCATTCTGCTGGTCGGCCCCCCCGGCACGGGCAAGACCCTGCTGGCGCGGGCGGTGGCCGGCGAGGCGGGCGTGCCCTTCTTCTCGATCAGCGGCTCGGAATTCGTCGAGATGTTCGTCGGCGTGGGGGCGGCGCGGGTGCGCGATCTGTTCGAACAGGCCCGCAAATCGGCGCCGGCGATCATCTTCATCGACGAACTCGACGCCCTGGGCCGGGCCCGCACCGCCGCCGGCCTGGGCGGCAACGACGAGCGCGAACAGACCCTCAACCAGTTGCTGGTCGAACTGGACGGCTTCGACCCGGCCAGCGGCCTGGTTCTCCTGGCCGCCACCAACCGGCCCGAAATCCTCGACCCCGCCCTGCTCCGCGCCGGCCGCTTCGACCGCCAGGTATTGGTCGATCGTCCCGACAAGCTGGGCCGGATCGCCATCCTCAAGGTTCATATGAAAAAGATCCAGATGGGCGCAGATGTCGACCCCGCCCAAGTGGCGGACCTGACCACCGGCTTTTCCGGGGCCGATCTGGCCAACCTGGTCAACGAGGCCGCCCTGCTGGCCACCCGGCGGCAGGCGGACGAGGTCAGCATGAACGACTTCACCCTGGCCATCGAGCGGATCATCGCCGGCCTGGAGAAAAAAAACCGGCTGCTCAATCCCCGCGAACGGGAGATCGTCGCCTACCACGAGGTCGGGCACGCCCTGACCGCCCTGGCCCTGCCGGGCACCGATCCGGTCTTCAAGATCTCGATCATTCCCCGGGGCATCGGCGCCCTGGGCTACACCCTGCAACGGCCGACCGAGGACCGTTTTCTCATGACCAGGGAGGAACTGGAGCATAAAATCGCCGTGCTCCTCGGTGGCCGGGCGGCGGAAAAACTGATCTTCGACCACCTCTCCACCGGTGCCGCCGACGACATCGCCCGGGCCACGGACATCGCCCGTAACATGGTCACCCGCTACGGCATGGATCCGGCCATCGGCTTCGTCGTCTACGAGGACAACCAGCCGAACTTCCTCGGGCCGACCGGCCACGGGGTCAACGGCTGTCAGATCAGCGACAACACCGCCCAGCAGATCGACCTCTCGGTGCGCACCATCATCGACGACACCTTTGCCAGGACCCTGAATATCCTCAAGACCAACCGGGATATCCTGGAACGGTGCGCCAAGACCCTGCTGGAAAAGGAAACCCTGCTGGAAAAGGAACTGATCGAACTGACGGCGGATCTGCGGCGCTGACCCTCCGGCGCCGCGGGATTATTTTTTACCCGGGCCGTGGTCGGCAACCGGAGGCTGCGCGGCGGGTATGCGCGGCAGGAAGGGCCGGAGATCCCGCTCGTAGCGGGTGAGCACCTTGAAGCCGCCGGCCTCCAGAGCGGCGATGGCCTGCTCGCCGTCGGATGCGGCCACCCGGATCACCAGATGGGAGATGTCGGGAAAACCGGTGACCGGCCAGCAGAACAGGCTTTGAATGTTGGTCCGCTGGTCGCGGAGAATGGCCGTCACCTCGGCCAGCCGGCCGATGCGGTCGTCGACCAGGACCCCGAGGCGCCTGCTCTCCCCGCCCATGCCGATGGCCTGGAGCAGCACGCCCATGACGTCGGTGCGGGTGACGATACCCACCAGCCTGCCGGCCGCCATCACCGGCAGCGAGCTGATCACCTGGGTCTGCATGATGTGGGCGGCCCGCTCGATGGTGGTGTCCGGGGTCACGGTGATCACGTTGTCCACCATGATCGCCCCCAGTTCAACCTTGGGGAGCAGATAATGGAGTTCGTGGACGCTGAGGGTGGTGGCCGGCGACGCCCAGTTCAGCCGCAGATCCCGGTCGGAGACGATTCCGGCCAGCCGCCCCTTCCCGTCGACCACCAGCAGGTGGCCGATCCGATGGCGTTCGATCAGTTCGCGGGCCTCGACCAGCGTGGTTTCCGGGGGCACCGTCACCAGATCGGTACGCATGATTTGGCCGATGTACATGGGGGTTCCTCCTCCGTTGGCGCCGGATCGTTCCCGCCGAAGCCCTCCCTTTGTCTCCCCTTCGCTTTATCCCGCGGCGGCGGACGGCCGGCAGCGTTCCGGCTCGTGGCACCTTGCCATTATACGCCAAGCCGTTGCCGAACGCCATCCGCACCACCGGAAAAGAACCGCCGCCGGCGGTGTTCGCACCAAAAAAATGGGGCAGTCCCGAAGGGATGCCCCATGCATTACGCGGTCTTCGCGCGGATCAATAGCGGCGGAGATAGGTGTTCAGCTCCCAATCGGTGACCGCGATGCGGTACTCATCCCACTCCTTTTCCTTGCCCTCGATGTATTTCTCGAAGATATGGCTACCCAGCGTTTCCCTGGCGATGGGGTTGGCCTTGAGTTCCTGGACGGCCTCGTAAAGGTTGGCCGGCATGCTGGCGATACCGGCGGCCACCTTCTCGGCGGCGGTCATCTCGAAGATGTCGACATCGGTGGACGGCGGCGGCGCGAGGTTGTTCTTGACGCCGTCCAGGCCGGAATTGAGCATCATAGCGAAGGCCAGGTACGGGTTGCAGGTGGGGTCCGGGCAGCGGACCTCGGTCCGGGTGCCCAGACCGCGGGAGGCCGGGATGCGGATGAGCGCGGAACGGTTGGAGGCGGACCAGGCCACATAGACGGGGGCCTCGTATCCTGCGACCAGACGTTTGTAGGAGTTGACCAGCGGGTTGGTCACGGCGGCGAACCCGCGGGCATTCTTGAGAATGCCGGCGATGTACCGGTAGGCGACTCCGCTCAGTTGCAGCGGGTCCTTCTCGTCGAAGAAGGCATTGGTGCCGTCGAGGTTGAACAGGGACTGGTTGGTGTGCATGCCCGAGCCGTTGATACCGAAGATCGGTTTCGGCATGAAGGTGGCATGGAGACCGAATTCGGCCGCGATCGACCGGACGACCCATTTGTAGGTGATGGTGTTGTCGGCGGCGGTGACGGCATCGGCATATTTGAAATTGATCTCGTGCTGCCCCTCGGCGACCTCGTGGTGCGAGGCCTCGATCTCGAAGCCCATGGCTTCCAGGGTCTCGATGATCTTGCGGCGGCACTCGATGCCGCCGTCATCGGGCTCGACATCGAAGTAGCCGGTGACATCGTCGGTGATGGTGGTGGGGCGTCCGTCCTGGTCGCGACGGAACAGGAAGAACTCGCATTCGGTGCCGACGTTCATGGTGAAGCCGAGCTTCTTCGCCTCGTCCATGACCCGCTTCAGGTTGTTGCGGGGGCAGCCGACAAAGGGGGTGCCGTCCGGCTTGTACACGTCGCAGATGATGCGGGCGGCATTGCGGCCGTCCTTCTCGCGCCAGGGCAGGACGACGAAGGTGTTGTAATCGGGCTTGAGGTACATGTCCGACTCGTTGATGCGGACAAAGCCCTCGATGGAGGAACCGTCAAACATGATCTTGCCGTCCAGCGCCTTTTCGATCTGGCTGCGCGGAATGGCGATATTCTTCATGAAGCCGAAAATATCGACAAACTGCAGACGGAAAAAATTCACGTTTTTTTCCTTGATGGTCGCCATGATGTGGTCGCGGGTCATAACTCTGCTCCTTGTTCTTTGTGGATTCTGATTACCAACGAACTTCAACCAGGGTCACACGGCACTGAACCTGATCCGTGTATACTCTCCAACATGAAAAAGATCAATATACGAACACATAATCGGTAGATACGGGACGGAAACGGCGCGCGGGCAGGCCGATCGCCGGGGGGTCGGGCGTGGTGCGCGTTCCGGCCGCCGCAGGTGGATTCGGCGGCGGTGGCATCGCCCGGCCGCGATGGGAGGATCTGCACGCCGGCTTTACGGGAAAGAAAAAGGCCGCCCCCTGCCGGGAGCGGCCTCGAAGGTTTTTGCGGTGCTGTCGGGATCAGCGGATGAACAGCATCTCCTGATAGGAGGGCAGCGGCCACAGATCGTCAGCCACCACGGATTCCAGGGCGTCGGCGTAGCCGCGCACCACCAGCATGGCCGGAAGCACCTTCTCGCACATGTACTTGGCGTGGGCCAGGGTGTCGCCGCCCTCGTGGGCCAGGAGCTTCTCCAGCTTGTCCGCCTCGGCCTGCATGGCGCGCAGCTTGGCGGTGACATCCTCGAGAGCGGCCATCTTGAAGTCGTGGCCGATAACCTTGAGGTTGGCGCAGGTCTCGGCCAGCTGGCCCTGGTACCGCATCGCCGCCGGGAAGATCACGGTGCGGGCCATGCGGATCACCAGGTTGGCCTCGGTGGTGATGACCTTGACATACTGCTCCAGGTAGATTTCCTGGCGGCTCTTCAGTTCGGCCTCGGAGAGGACACCGTACGCGGTGAACAGTTCCACCACGTCCTTGCCGGTGAGCACGGGCAGGGCCTCGGGGGTGGTCTTCAGGTTGGGCAGGCCGCGCTTGGCCGCTTCCTTGTGCCAGGCCTCGGAGTAGCCGTCGCCGTTGAAAATCACGGTGTCGTGCTCCTTCATGATCTTCTGGAGCAGCTTCTGCACGCCCTCGTTGAACTGGGTCTTGTTGACCTTGCCCAACTTCTCCAGTTCGGTCGCCACGTAATCGAGAGATTCCGACATCATCGTATTCAGGGCCACCTGGGCGCCGGCGATGGAGTGGGAGGAGCCCACGGCCCGGAACTCGAAGCGGTTGCCGGTGAAGGCGAAGGGGCTGGTGCGGTTGCGGTCGCCCGGATCCATGGGCAGCGGCGGCAGGGTATCGACGCCGATGTTCATGACGCCCTTGGTCTTGGACCCCTTGACGTCGCCCTTCTTGATCTGCTCGAACACATCGGCCAGTTGCTCGCCCAGGTAGGCGCTCATGATCGCCGGCGGCGCCTCGTTGGCGCCCAGGCGATGGTCGTTGGAGGCGGAAGCCACGGTGGCGCGCAGCAGGGAACCGTATTTGTGCAGGGCGCGGATGGCGGCGGCGCAGAACACCAGGAACTGGGCATTGGCGTGCGGCGTGTCGCCCGGATCGAACAGGCTGCCCAACTCGGCGTTGCCGATCGAATAGTTCAGGTGCTTGCCCGAGCCGTTGATGCCGGCGAAGGGTTTCTCGTGGAGCAGGCAGACCATGCCGTAGCGCTTGGCCACGGCGCGCAGGGTGGTCATGACCATCTGGTTGTGGTCGGTGGCCAGGTTACCCTGCTCGAAGATCGGGGCGATCTCGAACTGGCTGGGAGCCACTTCGTTGTGGCGGGTCTTCACGGGGATGCCCAGCTTGAAGAGTTCACGCTCCACTTCCATCATGAAGGAGAGCACCCGGCGGGGAATGACGCCGAAGTACTGGTCCTCGAACTCCTGGCCCTTGGCCGAAGGTGCGCCGAAGAGGGAGCGGCCGGCGATGAGCAGGTCGGGACGGGAGAACACGAAATTGCGGTCGACGAGGAAGTATTCCTGTTCGGGACCGGCAAAGGAGGTGACCGGCAGCTTGGTGGAGACGCCGAAGAGCTTGAGCACCCGCTTGGCCTGCTTGTTCAGGGCCTGGAGGGAGCGCAGCAGCGGGGTTTTCTTGTCCAGGGCCTCGCCCGTCCAGGAGACGAAGGCCGTGGGGATGCAGAGGAAGGTGCCGTTGGGATTCTCGAGGATGTAGGCCGGGCTGGTGACATCCCAGGCGGTGTAGCCGCGGGCCTCGAAGGTGGCGCGCAGGCCGCCGGAGGGGAAGGAGGAGGCATCGGGTTCGCCCTGGATGAGCATCTTGCCGGAGAACTCGGCAATCGCTCCACCCTCGCCGTCCGGAACCAGGAAGGCATCGTGCTTTTCAGCGGTCAGGCCGGTCAGGGGGTAGAAGACATGGGTGAAGTGGGTGGCGCCCTTCTCGATGGCCCAGTCCTTCATGGCGTTGGCGACCACGTCGGCAACGGAGGCGTCGAGTTTCTCGCCGAAGGCGATGGTGTTCTTCAGCGATTTGTAGACATGCTTGGGCAGGCGCTCCTTCATGACCTTGTCGCTGAAGACGTTGGATCCAAACACGTCGGTGGGTTTTGTTTCGCTGAAATTCAGGGGGGCATGGGATGGTTTGTAGTTGATGATTGCCGAAATGGCGTTCAGACGGGCCTGGATTCCACTCATAGTGCACGCTCCATAAAGGGTTGAAAATGATGATGACTACAGCTTGTCAGCTCGTTTGGAATTGATGAAAAACCCGGTTGTTGCCGGATACTCCCGCATCTATGACCGCTGCGGCACACCGGCGGTCTCGGGTTCCGCCTCCTCCGCGCCGATGATCCGCATCAGGGTCATACGCACCTTCTCCACCGCAGCCGGCTCGGTCAGCTTGTCCCCGGCCCGGTTCTTCACATAGAAGATATCGATCAACTGCTCGACCTCGGTGGCGATGCGGGCCCGATGGATGGACAGCCCGAAATCGGCTAGGGTCTGGGTCAACTGATACAGGGCGCTCCGGTTGTCACCGCCGTACACCTCGATGATCGTGTAGGGCTGCGAAGTCTGGTTGTCGACGATCACCTTGCGCTCCAGTTGCTGCACCGGGCGGGACGGGCCATACTGCTGCACCTGGCTGCGTTCGTGGAGCTGATAGCCGACATCGAGCCGGTAATTGACCGCCAGGTTGAAATCCCGCTCCACCGCCTGCCAATCCATCTCCTCGAAATCACGCGGGATGGCCGGAACCACTTCAAGGGTGTCCACCACCGTGCCGTCCGGCCAGGTAAAAATCTGGGCCGACAAAACCGTCAGATGGTGCAGGGCCAGCACGCCGCAAAATTTCGCCAGCAGACCGACGCGATCCGGCCCCATGATCAACAGCGACCAGGAACGCCCGCCCGGCTCCGGAAAAAGCAGCACCTGCTGGGCCAGACGCGCCGCCTTGTCCGTGTGCACCCGGAGATGGTGCAGCACCGCCGGTAAACCGAAGCTCAGGAGATACTCCGCAGGCAGGCTCTGGACATCCATCCGGGTCGGCCGGCCGTCCAGATGGGCCAGAATCCGCTCGCGCAGCCAACTAACGCCCTGCTCCTCTTCCTCCGAGTCGGAACCGTCGAGGTGGCACTTGGCGCCGAGGCACGCCTTGAGGCTCAGATACAGTTCCGCCAGCAAACTCGCCTTCCAGTCGGACCATGCCGACGGGCCGGTGGCCTTGGAATCGGCGATGGTCAGCAGATAGAGCATGGTGAGCCGCTCGGTGTCGCCGATCAGTTCCGCCGCCTGCCGGATGAACTCGCGGTCGCTGAAATCCCGCCGCATCGCGTTTTCCGGCAGATACAGATGATACCGGATCAGAAACGCCAACGTGGCGCACACCTCTTCCGGCAGATGCAGCCGGGCGCCGATGCCGGCGGCCATTTCCGCCCCGAGGACCGAATGGTCGGTCCGGCGGCCCTTGCCGATGTCGTGGAGCAGCGCCGCCAGGTAGAGCACCTCGATCTGGTCGATCTCGGCGAACAGATCCGGTTCGTCCCGCCGTAGCGCGCTCAACTCGGCCACCGCCTGCAACTGGTGGCGGTCCACGGTATACAGATGGTAGAGATCGTGCTGCGCCAGCGATTCCACCCCAGCAAATTCGGGAAGATAGCCGGTCAACAGCCCGGTGGCCAACATGGCCTCCAGCACCGGAAAAATCGGCTCCGCCTGGGTCAACAAATCGAGAAAGGCCTTGGCCACCCGCTTCGAGGTTCGGAACCGGTCATCCACCAGGAACAGGGAACTGGCCACGCTCTGCCGGGTGCGGTGGTGCAGCGGCGCCCCCAGTCGGCCCGCCTGGAGGAACAGCCGCATCAGCAGCAGGGGCCGCGCCGTCAACTCGTCGAGGGAGGTCAGCCGCACGGTGCCGCCACGGAGCACGATGCCCCGCTCCACCTGCTGTTCCGGCGATGTCCCGGCTGTCAGCCCCAGCACTTCGTGCACATGCTCAAAGAACAGATCGGTGACCACGGAAACGGTCTGCAGGTGGCTGTACACATCCCGCATGAAATGCTCGACCCCGAGCATGCCCCCCGTATCCCGATAATCGAACGCCTGCGCCACCTCCTGCTGATACTCGAAGATCAGATGGTCGTTCTTGCGGCGGCACAGCAGATGCAACCGGTTGCGGATCTTGAGCAGCATGGACCAGGCGCTCTCGAACGCCTGCCTGTTGGCCGCCTCCAGCATGCCCGAGGATTGGATGGCGTCGAGGTCCTGAAGGCCGAAAACGCCTTTCGCCACCCACCCCATGGCCTGAATGTCGCGGAGCCCGCCCTTGCCTTCCTTGATGTGCGGCTCGAGCAGATAGGTATGGCTGCCGAATTTCTGCCAGCGCTCCAGCTTGAAGGCGTCCATGGTCCGGACGAAATCGAGCCGGCGGCCATCCAGCACCTTCTTGCCGTAGCGGGCGCGCAGTTCGTCGAACAGCGCGGCCGAACCCGCAATCAGCCGCGCGTCCAGCAGGGACACCTGGAAATGGAAATCATCCAGGGCGAACTGGACGGCATCCTTGACGCCGCGCACGCTGTGTCCGACCTCGAAGCCCTCGTCCCAGAGCGGATACAGCAGGGCCTCGGCGACCTCCTGCATCGCCTTCTTCGACCGCCGGTCGTGGAGCAGCAGCAGATCGATATCCGAATAGGGATACAGCTCCCGCCGGCCATAGCCGCCCAGAGCCACCACGGCGATGGCGCCCCTGGCCTTCTGCACCGCCGGGGCGCCGGCGAACCGATGGGCAATGAATTCATCGATCAACGCCGCGGAACGGTGCAGAATCTCCTGACCGCTGAGCCCCTCTCTCCAGGCCTCGGCCAGCGCTTCCTGCTTGGCCCGCAGAGGCACCGTCATCAAACGGCCTCGCTGCCGGTCTCCCCGGTCCGGACCCGGACAACCCGTTCCACCGGCTGGACGAAGATCTTGCCGTCGCCGATCTTTCCGGTCCTGGCCGCGGCCAGGATGGTCTCGATCACCTGGTCGACCTGGTCGTCCTGGATAATGATCTCCAGTTTGATTTTCGGGATGAAATCGACCACGTACTCGGCACCGCGGTAAATCTCGGTATGGCCCTTTTGCCGGCCGTATCCCTTGACCTCGGTGACCGTCATCCCCTTGATGCCGATGCCGTTCAGGGCATCTTTCACTTCATCGAGTTTGAAAGGCTTGATGATGGCTTCAATTTTTTTCATGGCACGCTCCTCAGTTCCGTCCCTTTCGCTCCAGACCACCGCCGGCCGGATGCATTAATTATAGGCGGTCTCCGAATGCTCGGTATAGTCGAGCCCCTGGTGTTCGGCTTCCTCGGTGATGCGCAGCCCCATGGTCATGTGCACCCCTTTCAGGATGACCCAACTGACCACGAACGCATACCCGCACACCGCGCCGACGCCGACGAGCTGGTTCACCAGCTGCGCCCCGTTGCCGGCCAGCAGCCCATCCACGCCATTGGGATTGGCCGCCCTGGAGGCGAAAACTCCGAGAAGGATGGTACCGGTCACTCCTCCCACGCCATGGATACCCACCACATCGAGGGAGTCATCGAACTTGAATCTGCTTTTCAAATTGACCGCCAGGTAGCAGATAACGCCTGCGATCAAGCCTATAACAATTGCTCCTCCCGGTCCAACAAAACCTGCGGCCGGCGTGATGGTGGCCAGACCCGCGATGGCCCCGGACGCGGCGCCCAGAGTGGTGGGCTTGCCCAGCTTGATCCACTCCATGGCCGTCCACATCAGCATGCCCGCCATGCCGCCCAGATGGGTGGCGACAAAGGCGGTGCCCGCAACCTCGTTGGCCGCCAGCGCGCTGCCGCCGTTGAACCCGAACCAGCCGAACCACAGCAGACCGGTACCCAGCATGGTCATGGGCAGGTTGTGGGGCATGAAATTGCTCTGCCCGAACCCCTTGCGCGGCCCGATCACCATGACCGCGGCCAGGGCTGCCGCCCCGCAGGTGGCGTGCACCACCAGACCACCGGCAAAATCGAGCACACCCAACTTGACCAGCCAACCGCCACTGCCCCAGAGCCAGTGGCACACCGGATTGTAGACCAAAACGGCCCAGAGCAGGCTGAAGACCACAAAAGCGGGAAAACGGACCCGCTCGGCAAAGGCACCGGCAATCAGAGCCGGGGTGATCACGGCGAACATGCACTGATACACCATGAACACCACCTGCGGAATGGTGGTCGCGTAGGTTTCGCTCGGGGCGATGCCAACGCCCCGCAATCCGATCCAGGACAGGTCGCCGATCAACCCGCCGACATCCGGGCCGAAGGACATGGAATATCCGAGATAGACCCACTCCAACGAAACGAGCGAAATCAGGACAAAGCTCTGCATGATGGTACCCAGCGCGTTCTTGCTCCGAACCATGCCGGCATAGAACAACGCCAGGCCGGGAGTCATCAGAAACACCAAGCCCGCAGCCGCCAGGATAAATGCCGTATCCGCACCGTTGACCATTGCCATCCTCCTTTATTGACAATTTTGTAGGGTTAAGAAAAGCACCCTAACAAAGAGGTGGCAATTAATCAAATATTCTTTTTTCAATCTACAAAAAAGTAACGGTCGTCAAACCCCGCATTTCTCCCCGGCACGCCCGTTCTTTTCGCTGGATGGAATTATACAAAATCCAGGCCAAAACAATATCAACATACTAACATATTAATTAAAAAAGATTTTTACCAAAAATTAATCGGATACATTGAAACAAAACACACATTTTTGAAATTTTTTGACCAACAAGAAACAAAAATGTCTTCCTCGTGTCGTGCCGAGCCCTTGATTGACAAACGAAAATCCGAACGGTACTCTTTTGAGGACACCGTGTTTGGCGAGAGGACACGAGATGCCCAGACAAGCGCAGTTCCGCCCCGATACCGCTTGCATCCGCCACACGACCACACACCGCGAGCGCGGCTCACCGACCGACAGGAAACACGATGACAACGGAACGCAGACAATACATTCGCCCGGAATCGCTGAATTTACTGGATTATCTCGTTGTGGACGAACAGGGACGGCCCAGTGATTATTCCATGGCGCGAACCCTGAACGTGAGCAAGGGCGGGATTTTGATGGAAACGCACATCCCGCTGCCGAAAGGGCAGCAGGTAATGATCACCTTGGGCCTGAAGGACCAGTTGATCGACGTGATGGGAAGGATTGTCTATTCCGCCAGCGATTCAGGCCGGCACCACAGCGGCATCGAGTTCTTTCATGTCTCCGACAACGACAAACGCGTTCTCGACGATTATGTCGCGGCCTTTCACCGGCAACACGCCCACGACATAGCCACCCACCCCATGCCGATCTCCGGGGGCTGAGCGGTCACCGCGGA
Source organism: Desulfobulbus elongatus DSM 2908 (assembly GCF_000621145.1). Lineage (GTDB taxonomy): Bacteria > Desulfobacterota > Desulfobulbia > Desulfobulbales > Desulfobulbaceae > Desulfobulbus > Desulfobulbus elongatus. The sequence continues at coordinate 103,859 of NZ_JHZB01000002.1, read as the reverse complement.
TCGATTCCTTTCCGGGCGGTCTATTCCAGGACTCTTCCGTACTCGTCGTCGAAGCGGACGATGTCGTCCTCGCCGAGGTAACTGCCAATCTGCACCTCGATCAGTTCCAGGGGGATCACTCCGGGGTTTTCCAGACGATGCCTGGTGCAACTGGGAATGTAGACGGCCTCGTCTTCCTTGAGCAGAATGGTCTGCTCGCCTTTCTGCACCTTGGCCGTTCCCGTGACCACCACCCAGTGCTCATGGCGATGGTGGTGCATCTGCAGGGACAGACGCGCGCCGGGATTGACCGTGATCCGCTTGATCTGGAACCGCTCGTGCAATTCCAGGGTGGTGTAGCTCCCCCAGGGCCGGAACACGGTGCGATGGACATGATACTCGCCCCGCTTGTCCTGCTTGAGCTTGTCGACGATCTTCTTGACATCCTGCGAACGGTCCATGGGCGCCACCAGGACGGCATCGGCGGTTTCCACCACCATGGTGTCGCGCAGGCCAATGGCCGCGACCAGGGTATGGCCGGAACGGATCAGGGAATTGCGGACATCCTCCAGCAGGACATCGCCCCGCACCGCATTGCCCTGTTCGTCCTTGTCGCTGACCTCCCAGATGGCCCGCCACGAGCCGATGTCGCTCCAGCCGATGTCGGCCGGAACCACCGCCGCCTTTGCCGTTTTTTCCATCAGGCCGTAATCGATCGAATCCGACGGACAGGCGGCCATGGCCACGCCGTCGAACCGGAAGAACACGCCGTCTTCCCGTCCCGTTGTCGCCGCCTCGGTCATGGAAGCGGCTATGGCAGGGGCATGGGCCTGCATTTCCGCGAGAAGGGTCGCGGCGGTGAAGGCGAACATGCCACTGTTCCAGAGATAATTCCCGCTGGCGAAATACCGTTCCGCCGTGGCCTGATCGGGTTTTTCCACGAAACTGGCCACCGCGGTTCCCTCCCCCTTGGCAATATAGCCGTACCCAGTTTCCGGCCGGTCGGGCACGACGCCGAAGGTGACGATCCGCCCCTGCCGGGCCAGTGCGGCCGCCTCGCGGACCACACGGGCGAACTCCCCGGTCTTGACGATCAGATGATCGGCGGGCAGCACCAAAAGGACATCGTCACCCCGGCCCAGTTGGTCCACATAGGCCGCTGCCCCGCAGATGGCGGGTGCGGTGTTTTTTCCGCACGGTTCGAGCAGAATGCGGTAACCGGCAAACAGATCGAGCGCTTCCATCTGGCTTTTGGCCAAAAAGCGATGTTCCTCGCCCACCACGAGAAGAGGCGGCAGGGCATCCTCCAGCGCGGCGACCCGTTGCGCCGTGGTCTGCAGCAACGACAGCTCGCCGGTCAGGCTGATCACCTGTTTGGGATAGAGTTCCCGGGAAAGGGGCCACAGCCGGGAGCCGGTCCCGCCCGCCAGAATGATCGGTTGAATCGCCATGAACGCACCTCGACGGTTTGTCTGTTTGAAGAATTGAAGGATTCGCTTCACGTCTGGATCAGATGCACCGGCGTGTCGGCCGTGCTGCGCGTGAAGTATAAACGCGGCGGCGAAAGGACCGTCAGGTCTGCGCCGGTTTCTTCTGCTCGCCCCGCTTGTCCGCCGGTTTTTCCGGCAGCAGTTCGTTGAGGATGGCCGGATCCTTTTGCATCAGATAGTCGCGCAGCCGGGGATCGTTGACGAACGAACGCAGCCATTCCGCCCCCTGTTTGAGATACGGCGAGGAAGAGGATTTGCGCAGCATATCGTTGGTGGTCGACAACGTGGAGGCCAGCAGCATGTAGAGCAGGGACGCGACCAAGGCGGCCTTGGCGCCGCCGAGCGCCAGCCCGGCCAGCCGGTCCAGCCAGCCGAGCAGGGTGATCTGGAGGAAACGGTGCAGGATCTTGCCCATCAGGGTGAAGACAAGGGCCGAGACCACAAAAAGTATGGCAAAGCTGACAAAGAAGGTTACCTTGGGATTGTCGACGAACCGCTCGGTCCAGGGCAGAATCCTGTCCGCGTACCGGCCGGCGATGCCGTAACTGCCCACCAGGGCGAAAAAGGCGGCCAGTTGCCGCACAAACCCGATCCAGACACCCCGGACCACGAACAGCAGAAAAATGGAGGCGACCACCAGGTCGAAAAAGGTCACATCATGCAACGTCGGCATAGGCTTGGGTCCGGAATCATGAACAAGGAACTGCGATTGTGCCGGTGGCCCTTGCCCCTGGCGGGCGGGGCCGCGGGAAGCACCGGCGGCATTTGGAAAAAGGTGCCGGCGGCACCGGGTCGATTATACCGGATTCATGGGTCATGACAAGCATTTGTCCGGAAACGACCCTGAAAACCCACGACCTCCTCGTGAGCCATCCGGACGGCGTGGCCGAGCGGCTGCGCACGCTCTCACCGGCTCACTGCCGTTTGGCATTGCTGGATTTGAGCCTCTTGTCCCCCCTGATCGAACGACCCGGCGAGCTTGCCCCTCTGCTCTCACCGGCGGAAAACGACCTCTTCCATCAGTTCCGTTCTCCCAAACGGCGGCTGGAATGGCTGGGTGGCCGCCTGGCGGCCAAACACTGCCTGCACCGGCTCCTTGCCCCCGCGACTTCCCTGCTTTCGTTTCAGCAGTATTCCATTCTGCCCGATAGTCACGGTCGCCCGTCCCTCGAAAGCGCACCATCGGGTCGGCCGGCCGCTTCGGTCTCCATTTCCCACAGTCGGGGATATGCGGCGGCCCTGGCCTGCCAGGTCGGGAGTTGCGGTATCGACATCCAGCACCTGACGCCACAACTCGCCACCGTGGCGGAACGGTTTGCGCGTGTGGAGGAGCTGGACCTGATCGATTCCCGGCTCGCGCCCCTCACCCGGCTCGGCCTGATCTGGACGGTCAAGGAAGCGGTGAAGAAGTGCCTGCTGGCCGATTATCCCTCGTTTTTCGGGATGATCCGATTGACGCGGGTGGAGCGCGACCGGGAGGCATCGCTCTGGACAGCCCTGTGCCAAGTGTCGCAACCGGCCGTCATGACCGCCACGGTACGGATAACAGAGATAGGCGATCATCTGGTGGCCTGCACCACGGGAGGCGCGCATGCCTGAATTGCCGGAAGTGGAGGTCACCCGCCGGGGGTTGCTCGACCACCTGCCCGGCCGGACGGTGGTCCGTATCGCCTGGAGCGGCCACCGGTTGCGGACTCCGATGCCGCGCCGCCTGCTGCGTGAACACGTCCTCGATCAACGAATCGCAACCCTCGACCGCCGGGCCAAGTACCTGCTGGTGCGGATGGCCGGGGGAGCGATCCTGGTCGTTCATCTGGGCATGACCGGCAAACTGAGCTTGCTCGACGGGGATACGCCGCGCCATCGCCACGATCATCTCATCCTGACCCTGGACAACGACAAGGACGTGCGCCTGAACGACAGCCGCAGATTCGGCAGCGTGATGGTGTGGCCGGCGGCAGCGGCTGAGGAGGCCGAACGCGCCTTTTCAGCCGGGGAAGGAATCGAGCCCTTGGGCTCAGGGTTCACCGCCGAGCATTTGCTCCGGCTCGCGGACCGGAGGTCGACACCCATCAAGTCGTTGCTCATGAACGGCCGGCTCATTGCCGGCATCGGCAACATCTACGCCAACGAAATCCTGTTCGCCAGCCGCATCCATCCGTCAATCCCGGCGGGCCGGTTGGTGGTCGACGATTGGCAGCGGGTTGCAGCCGAATCCAGGCGGATCCTGCATCAGGCGATTGCGGCCGGCGGCTCCACCATCGCCGATTTTCTCGGCGCCACCGGTCATCCCGGCTACTTCCAACTGCATTTCCAGGTGTATGGCCGCGAAGACCAACCCTGTCTGCACTGCGGCCGGTCCATTGTCAAAACAACGCTGGCAGGCAGGGCCACCTACTTCTGCCCCGCCTGCCAGCTACCCTCTCCCCACCGTCTCCTTTAAGCGACTCGCCTTTCTGCCGATTCCCAGCACCTTCCCAGGCAGCGCCTGCATTTACGTCTCTTTTTTGCGACAGCGCAAATCAATACTCAGTCCTTGTACAGAGACGGAACAATATGATGTCGATTCAACAACTTGTAAAAGTCGGTCCGGTTGCGCTGGGCCAGCCGGGCGGCCTGCGAGACGTTGCCCTGGGTGGTTTGCAGCAACTGGATGAGATACTGCTGCTCGAACTGTCGCCGCGCCTCGGACAGGGGCAGGATCTTTTTCTGATGCTGCTTGATGGCATCGAAGAGCAGATCCTCGGTGATCAGCGACGAAGTCGCCAGGGCCACGGCATTTTCAACCACATTGTAGAGCTGCCTGATGTTGCCCGGCCATTCGGCCTCGACCAGGATCTTCATGGCCTCGGGTGTGAACCGCTTCTCCTGGCCATCCTTCTTTTTGGTAAGGATGCCGACGAAGTGTTCGGCCAGCAGGGGGATATCCTCCTTGCGTTTGTACAGGGGCGGCAGCTCGAGGCTGACCACGTTCAACCGGTAAAAGAGGTCCTCGCGGAAGGTGTTTTCGCGGATGGCCTCCTCCAGGTTTTTATGGGTTGCCGAAATGATGCGCACATTGACCGGAACCGGCCGGGGACTGCCCACCGGCCGGATCTGCCGGTCCTGGAGCACCCGCAACAGCTTGACCTGGATGTGCAGGGGCATGTCACCGATTTCATCGAGAAACAGCGTGCCGTTATCCGCGGATTGAAACAGGCCGGCATAGCTCTTGACCGCGCCGGTGAACGATCCCTTGACATGCCCGAACAGCTCGGACTCCAGCAGGGATTCCGGAATCGCCGTGCAATTCACCGGGATAAAGGGTCCCTTGCGGTGTTGACTGGCCTTGTGGATGGCGATGGCGAGCAGTTCCTTGCCGGTGCCGCTCTCCCCCCGGATGAGTACGGTGGAATCGGTTTCCGCGACCAGCTTGGCGCGGGAGAGCAACTCTTCCATGATCGCGCTCTGGCTGATGATGTCCTGCCGCCATTCCTCGCGGTTTTCCGGAGCATCGCCGGTTCCCCCGCAGGTCGCCTCGATGGCCTTGGCGATTTCCTGAAGCAGGCTCGCCCCCTCGATCGGCTTGGTCAGGAACGAAAAGACGCCCTGCCTGGTGGCCTCAACCGCTTCGGGGATGGAACCATGGGCGGTAATGATGATGACCGGCACCGACTTGTTGAGCGAGCGGATCGCCTCGAACAGGGCCATGCCGTCAATGCCCGGCATCCGCAGATCGGTGAGCACGACATCGGGCTTGAAAGCGGCGAAGGTGGCCAGGGCCTCCTCGCCGCTGGAAGCGACCGCGACCTGATAGTTCTTGCTTTCAAGGCGCAATTTCCACAGACGAAGCAGATCGGCCTCGTCGTCAACCAACAGGATCTTGTATTGACGCCCCATGTCACCGCTCCCTGTTTTTTATGATGTTCTCGATATTCTTCAACTGTTCGATCTGTTGCTGCAATTCCTTGATCCGGGCCTGATCCTGCGCGGCGTTCCTTTCCAGAGTCTCGTTGCGTTCCAGCAACTCCTTGTTGTCAGCCTCCAGCCCTTCTTTTTCATCCATGCTCTTGGCCCCTTGCGCCCATTTGACGATCTTTTCCTTATTGAGCCGCTGCTGCAGCAGCAGAAGCCCCTGGAGACTGGGAGCACTCTCCGGGTGGGCCTTGATGTGGCTGGCAAGCATTTCCATGCCTGTTTTGAATTGTTTATAGGAGGCCCGCTGGTGCAGGCTCAGGCAGACCAAGGACGGCAACTCGGCGTTTTCGGGTCTGGTCGCATTGGCGAGGGCGGTCTTGTAGGCCTCGTTGAATGTCGTGCGGGAAAATTTTTTATTCTCGGCGACGCAGGCCAGAATGACGTCCGTTTCCGTTGTCCGGGGAACGGTTGCCTCTTGCGCCTGTTCGGATCCTTTGCCGAAAAGGGCGGCACAACCGCTCAACGACAAACTCGCCACCAGGATGATCGCCAAATACGCTCTGCTCATTCCGTTTCTTCCCGAACATACGGCATGGCGACTTCAAAACGCGCCCCTTGTTCGCTGGGGAGCAGACGAAGCGTACCGCCGCAATTTTGAATGTACTCCTTGCTTATTGCAAGTCCCAGACCAGAACCCTTGATCACGGACCGGTTCTTTTGCTCCCCCTTGAAAAAGGGCAGGAAGATTTGGGCGCGGTCCTCCTCGCTGATACCGGGTCCGTTGTCCTCGATGATCAGGCGGAGCATCTGCGCCTTTTTCTTCATGACAATGCCGATCCCGCCATCGTCCGGGGTGAATTTGACGGCATTGGCAAGGAGATTGTCGAGGACCGTCTTCAGTTGCTTCGGGTTGCCGCTCACCCGCACGGGCAGCAATTCCGTCTGCAAATGGATGTTTCTGGCCAGCATGGCGTTGCGGTGGTCGGCCGCCACCTCGGCCACCAGCGCATCGACCCGGATCTCCTGAAAATCGAGCGGCATTTCCTTGGCCTGGGCCATGTTGAAATCAAGGATGTTCTGGATGAGTTTCTGCAATTTGCTGCAATTGGTGTCGAGGATGCCCACCACCTCGATCTGCTTGTCGCTCAGCGGCCCGACCAGGCCATCCTTGAGCAATCCGGTTCCCTCCTTGATCGACGACAGCGGCGTCTTCAATTCATGGGAAATGTGGGCCAGCATCCGCACCTTTTCCCGGTCCAGGGTATTCAGCCGCTTGCGCAGCCAATCGAGCTTCGCCCCGATCGCCTCCAGGTCGCGGGGACCGGAAACCACGATCGGGGTGGCGAAATCGCCCTCGCCCAGGCGTTCGATGCCCCGGTCCAACTGACTGACCGGCTTGTTGATCAGGGACATGAACAACACCACCAGCAGGACGCTGAATCCGATCAAGCCCGAGATCTGCCAGACCAGGGTGTTCTTGTTGCTTTGCACCTGTTCCTTGAGGATATCGACCTCCTGGATCATCAGGCTGTTGCTCAACCGTTCCAGTTGTCCCACGATCGAGCCGATCTCGCTGTAGCCGGCGAGCGCCATTTCCTGCCTGTTCTTCCTTTCGTCCGGATCGCCCGACAAATCCGTCAATGCCGCGACCAGGAGCCCTTCCTTCTCCTCCAGCTGCGCAATCAGCGGCATCAGTTCGTTTTCGTGATTCAGGACGGAAAACTGGCGCAGCATCTCTTCTATGTCCCGGTGCCGGGCATTGACGTCGTCGAGATGTTCGGTCTCGCCCAGCACCAAAAAGAGCCGCGCCGATCGCTCCTGGCGATGGAGTTGCTCAGCCACCTTCCTGCAACTGTCGATTCTGCCCGCTGAACGGAACACGGCCACCGCGCTTTGCTGCACCAGCCCGTCGAGAATCTGGATCGAACTGCCCAGGGCCACGATCAGGGGCAGGGCGACAAAAATAAAGCCGGTGAGCAGAAGCGAAAGAAACGATCGGGGATGATACAGTCGGTTCACGGGCGTCACCTGTCGAGATAGACATAATCGAGATACAGCACCAGCGGCCGGGGCTGCCGGACGACGAACAGACCGAAGCCCTCGATATGCTCCATGTCCATCGCCCGGTCCCTAGGCGCGTTCCTGACCTTGTCCAGGGGAATAACCAGGTCGTTCCATCCCTGCGCCAAGGTAAAGACCTGATTGAAGCGGTCGTGGTACTCCATGCCGTGTTTCCGGTGATAATTGTCGTGGACGCGGCTGTTGAGCACGAGCGGGGCCGCATCGGGATTGTAGACACTGAAACGCAACGCCCGGTATCCGCGCCAGTCGCCGGGAAAATGAAACAGAGCGATCCCCGAATATTTTTCCGTGGACAACTGGACCCGTGCCGCCTGGCGGCCATGCCGGACATGTCCGTTCTCCACCCGCAATTGCCCGGCATAGTTCCAGCGATAGCGTTCAAACGGCGTCTCAAAGTCGGACAGGACCGGGAACTGGCGGAGCGCCATGCCTTCATCGAACAGTGCCCGGGACAGCGGCCAGGCCGAGCAAGCGAGCAGAACGGACACCCCGGCCTGCAGGATGCGCTGCTGCCAGCGTATCCGGAATATCTGCGGCCGGATGCAAAAGGCAAATGCCGTCAGGCAGCCAAGCTGATTGCGCAAAACATCGTCAATATCCGGGGTCCGGCCGATGACAAACAACTGCAAGAGTTCCACGGCCGAGCCAAGGACGAGGACCAGGGCGAACAGGACAAGGAAGGAGGAAAACGGAGAACCGGGGTTTCGCCCCTTTCTGCGCAGATCGTGCACCCAGAGGGTGAACAGCAGAAAATACAGGAGATGCCCGAGATCCCAGGCCGCCTGAAACGAGCGGGAAGAGTAGTATCCCGGCCCGCCCCAGAAAAAAAACGGCGAGCCCGACAGCAGCGTCGCTCCCAGGATCAGGCGATGCCAGACGCCTCCCCGTCTCAATTGCGCCAGTGTCCGTTCCATGGGGGCCGTCTTCACGCCTCCACGGTCAAGCACGGCAGCCTTTTCTGTTGCAAACACCTGTGCATGTCTGCGGTGCACCATGTCGAACGGGGAGAACCGCCGCCATGGATGTGCGGCCCGTTCCCCAACAGTTTTTTTGAAAATCCGTTCGATGCCCATGCCGCCAAAAGCGTTGCCGCACAACGGTTTTCACGAAATTACCACACTACATTAAAAAGTTACGACATTTTTCAATTTGACTTCCACCGAAATTTTTCCCTATCATTGAAGCATCTGTTTTATTTCATTTTCAATTCAGCCCAAGGAGGACCGATGAAAAAGTTGTACCTGACCCTGATGCTCATTCTCTTCTTTGCAACCGCTGCGTTTGCCAAGGTCAACATCAACACCGCCACCATGGAGGAACTGACGACACTCAACGGAATCGGCAAAACGAAGGCGGAGGCCATTGTCGCATACAGAACCGCGAACGGCGACTTCAAAACCGTCGACGATCTCGCCAAGGTAAAGGGGATTGGCGACAAAATCATCGAAAAAATCAAACCGGAAATCACGGTTGGCGAATAACCGCACAGCCGCACCCGCCATCGGAGGCATCGGCGCGCGGGTGCGGCTCCAGCGGTTTTTTTCGAGTCATGTCCTCTTTTTGAGTCAGGTGACCTTGTTCCGTCGGGAAAAGAAGACGCCCGCCCCATCTCCCACTGCTCGATCCGTTCCCACCCCGTCGCACTTTCCCAACTTTTTCCCCATCCGTCTTTTATTATTTTTTCTTCATCTTTTCTTCGCAATTCCCAAAGAATAAGGTACAGTGCCATCAACGAATACGATTCTCATAAAGCTTCTTGTCCACTCGCTGCCAGCGCGGCTCCCGCCGTATTCCGGAAAAGAGGAGAAGGGCTTCCCGCCATCCATACCAGGGCGCCCCTGAACCGCTACCGGAGCATCGCGCGAGTATAGGCGCAAGCGGTTGTCCATCCACAGTTTTTCCCGGAGCACGACTATGTCTGAAAAAAAACGTTTAGGTGAACTCCTGATCGATGCCGGTCTCATCACCGCAGAGGACTGCAACCGCGCCCTGAAAATGCAAGTCGGCGGGAACCGCAGGCTGGGCAGGATTCTGGTGAAAATGGGGGTCATCACCAGCGATCAGTTACTCGAAACGCTCTCCGCCCAGTTCAACTCGCCGATTATCAGCATTGCCCAGGAATACGATTCGTCGGCAAAAGGATTGCTCCCTCGCTATCTCTGCACCAAATACGACGTTTTTCCCCTCAGCCTTGAAGGCGACAGGATTCTCAGGGTGGCCATGGCCGATCCTTCGGATGTCGAGGCCATCACCGATATCGAAAATTTCACCGGCAAGGCGGTCCAGCCCTGCCTGGCGCGGCAAACCGATATTCAACAGGCGACCAAGCGATATGTCCCCATCTCGCTCAGCGATATCTTCAATCCGCAAAGCCACAGCCGCTACGCCAAAATCACCTCGGCGGTGGCCTTGGTCCTCATCATTGCCGTCGCCGGCTTCACGTATCGATTTTATATACAGACCAAATACGGCACCATAACCCATACAGGCACCACCACCATCTACAAGAATCATGACCTGATGGTCGGGCTCGATCAGAGCGGTAAAGCCACCTTCCTGGGTCGCGGCGCCCACGCCGGTGGATACTACTCCATCACCTTTGATTCCCCGGCTGCATTGGCCGATTTCGTGGAAAACAAGAGAAGCGATCTCTCGACCGCGCAATACGAATGGACCAAGTGGGCGATATCGCGGGTCCAATAGGCCCGGTATGCCGCCCTGCTTCTTACCAAAGAGTAACAGAAGGAGCGGCCGGTAATCGGTCAGCGTCACATCACATTGAAATTATTGCCAATGGCCAACAGCAATGCATGGCACGCATCGTGCAATTCTCTTCGTAAAGACGCCACAGCTTCCGCCCTCTTTCACGCGGTGACAACGATGCATATCCGGACTATCGGTCTTCTCTTTCTTCTCTGCTGCTGCCTGCCCGGCCTGACCGTGGCGGCAACCACCCAATCGATCCATGTCGAGTGGGGATACACGCCGCCCAGCGAACCGGCCGTTACCGGGTTTAGACTGTATCAGGAAGGGGTTGTTCCTTATGTTTGTCAGGTCCAGGATCCTACTGCAACCGCCATGGACTGCCAGGTGTCGCTCCCTCAGGGCACTGCCAATTTCACCCTGACCGCCACTTTCAGCGATGGTACGGAAAGCCCGCATTCGACACCTTTTCCTTTCACCGCCTCCAGTGACGCCGCTGCCCCCGGAGCAGTTCCGGAAAACACGGGAACAACGGGCAGCAAGCTGTTCACCTTCAACTGGACTCCCGCCACCGATGCCACCGCCATCAGCGGCTACCGGCTCTACTTGAACAATACCCTGCTGTGCGAGACAACCACCCCATCTGCCACTTCGATCGCCTGCAGGGCCGACCTCCTCCACCAGGTCATGACCTTCAGCATGACCGAGGTGACCACTAACGGCAGCGAAACAAACCCATCCAATCTGCTCGTTTTTGATCCCACCGCCTATCCGGAGTTGTTTAATACCAAACAACTCGGTTTCACCTGGGAGTACGACCAGGCGACGGATATTGCAGGCTTCCGCGTGTACCAGAACGCCGTCTTGATCTGCCAGACCTCCGATCCGGCCGCGCGGCAGTTGACCTGTACCGCCGACCTCACAGCCACACCGGTCACCTACACCCTGACCGCTGTCAACGCCGACGGCACCGAGACCAGCCTTTCCAATGCCCTCACCTACACGGGCAGTGGTACCACCGGAACCGACGAAGGAGAACTGAGGGCCGTGATCGCAGCCAATACCGCCAGCGGCCCGGCGCCGCTTCCGGTTACCTTCAACGGAGCAGCTTCAACCGGCGGCGTTACCGGCTACCGATGGGATTTCGGCGACGGCTCGACAGCAACAGGCTCGACAGCCAGCCACACCTACGCAACAGCGGGCACGTATACAGCCCAACTGACCGTTGTCGACGATTCCGGCACCACAAATACGGCGACTGTCGCCATCGTGGCATCCAGTTCCGATGCCACGACAGCGTCCACGCCCCCGACCGCCGTGATCTCGTCTTCCACCGCCACGGGACCGGCACCGCTCACCGTCAGCCTGGACGGATCGGGCTCAACCGCCACCAACGCCACCATCACCTCCTACAACTGGAGTTTTGGCGACGGATCTTCGGCAACAGGTGCCACCGCATCCCACGCCTACACCTCGGCCGGTACCTATACCGCCACCCTGACCGTCATTGACAGCAAGGGACAAAGCAGCCAGATCGGCACCCCTGTCATCGTCACCGGGTCCGCGACGGCCAACAAGCCTCCCCAGGCGGCCATCGGCGCCACACCCCTCGCCGGTTCCGCCCCCCTCACCGTTACCTTCGACGGCGGCGGCTCGAGCGACAGCGACGGCAGCATCAGCAGCTATGTATGGAATTTCGGCGATGGCAGCACGGCCACCGGCAAATCGGTCACCCACACCTACACCACGGCGGCCACCTTCACCGCCACACTGAACGTCACGGACAACCAAGGAGCAAGCGGCAGCGCCAGTATCGCCATCTCCACAAATACCGAACAGCCGGCGGCCGAGGTGAGAATCGAAACTGGCGAGGTCGGGGTCAGCAGCGAATGGGTGCGCGTACCCCTGACCACCTCCTTCACCAACCCGATTGTCATCGCCGGCCCGCCCAGTTTTAAAAACGGCGAACCGTGCGTCATCCGGCTCCGCAACGTCAATAAAACCGGCTTCGACATCAAGCTGACCGAGTGGAACTACCTGGATGGAACCCATCCGCAGGAGAGCATCAGCTACCTTGTCATGGAAAAAGGTCACTACACCCTGCCCAATGGCGCGACCGTCGAAGCTGGCAGTTTCGCGGGAACCACCAGTTTCAAAACCGTATCCTTCGGCGGCGCCTTCCCCGGAAATCCGGTGGTGTTCACCACCGTTGCCTCGGTGAATGAAGCGGATACCATCGGCGGCCGCATCAAGAATGTCGGGTCGTCCGGCTTCTCCTATTACTTCCGGGAGCAGGAGAAAAACACCAACACGCACCTCAACGAAACCGTCAACTACATCGCCTGGGAGCCCGGCAAAGGGACAATCGGTACATTGCAGTATGAAGTGGCAAAGACAGCCAACGCGGTGACGGACGCCTGGTACAGCGGACAACATCAAGGTGCGTTCAGCCAGCCGCCCTTGCTGCTGGCGGATATGCAAACCACCAACAATACCGACACCTCGGCCCTGCGCATGCAGAATCAGACCGCAACGGGATTCCAGGTGAAGGTTGAGGAGGAGCAGTCGAAAGACAGCGAAGTAACGCACCCCGCGGAAACTGTCGGCTACATTGCGCTCGATCAGCCGCCGGAAAAGGCTCTGGCAACCTTCAGTTGGGAATTCGACGCCACCCTGGAAGCCACCATCAGTGGCTTCCAGATCCTAGCCAACGGCGAGACCATCTGCACCACCGGCAATCCCTCGGCACGGCAGTTGAGCTGTGAGATAACGGTATCTGGCGGCCCAATGGCCTTCACCGTCCAAACCATGGAAACGGCAGGCGGCAACAGTTCACCCTCAAACAGCATTACCTACACGCCATGAATGCCGTCTCGCGATTCCTTCATCCGGAGTATATGCTGCGGACGGATTCCCTGAATGTCAGGACGGCCGGCATGCAAACGACCGGCAATTACGCCGATAGCGTAGCGTATCAACGCGACTGCAGCATGCCTTCTTGCTCCAGCATGTCATTTCGACCAAGGGAGAAATCTCGACCTCATCTTCTTGTCGTGTTCACGAAAAACAACCGGCACGATATGAGCGCCGAACTCTTCCCGTAGGCCAGACAACCGCAATAATGCACCGAAATGAAAACAAACAACAGCCAATACCTCTCGAAACTTCCAGGAGACCCTCGATGAACACCAAAACCAAATCCACCGCCCAGGCACTCCATACCACTGCCCTGATCGGTTTCTTTTTTGCAGTCGTATCGGTCCCGGTCGTTGCCGCCGCATTTTCCGGCAATCTCAAGGAAGTGACCATCACTGACGCCCAGGCAACCAACAAACCGCCGGTGGCGGAGTTCAGCTACACGGTTAACGGCAATGCCGTCACCTTCGACGCCAGCGGCTCCTCGGATTCGGATGGCAGCATCAGCACCTACAAATGGGATTTTGGCGACGGAACAACCGGAGAAGGAGCCACAGCCGCGCACCAATTCAGCGCAACTTCGGCACCGGTAACCCTGACGGTCATCGATGATAAAGGAGGTGTGGCTATTGCGCAGTCCAGTATCAAGTTATACACTGAAGTGTTCGAGATTATTGTCGATGACGCGGACACAGCGAATTTTTCCACTGTCGGTTCCTGGTCCGACTCAAAAAGTACTAAGGGATACTACAATAAAGGCTATAAAACTGCCCCCTCGGGTAATGGATCTTCGATGGCCACATGGACGATTAATATTCCAACCAATGGCAATTATGAAATATTTTGTTATTACACCGCGAGCGGCAACCGAGCATCTAACGCTCCTTTTAGTGTAACTAACAATGGCAAGGTCATTGCCAATAAAGCAGTCAATCAGCAGATCAATGGAAGCATCTTCATTTCACTGGGAAAATACGCTTTGAATCAAGGAAAACTGCAGGTTACGCTTTCCGATGCAGGTAATGGCTATTTGATAGCTGATGCAGTAAAAGTCACATCTACACCTTGATGAAAAAGGCAAATTTATTTTTTCAACAACTTTATTTTACTCTGATTTACTGTAGTTGATAAATCAGAAAATATCATCACCCATATAAATACAATAATGAACATTGACAAGGGTGGATTAAATGCCAAAAAAAATTAATTATTTTTTAATAATAATATTAATTGTATTCACTTGCAAAAATAGCATTGCTCAATGCGATTGCGGTTCCACAGACGCAAACTATCCGTGTACTGGTCGATCAATCTCCGTGACTGTCACCGCCGGAATTCCGAATGGCGGGATGGCGATAGACAATATCTATAATTGGTCGTTTCATTCTGGGGGAGGTGAAGCCCGCTGCGGCCAATTTGCCAATGGTGATTATTGGGTTGCACCAGCGAAGGGGCAAACAACTGTAACCATTACTGAAGTAAAAGGTTCAGGATATTTATCTTTAGATGCTGATCCAATACCTGAAAGAACAGGACTACTAGGAACAGCGAACAAATATGGCAATTATGTTGAATCAGAAAATATAATAACAAAGTTACCTATTGATTATTCAAATACGACATCGCTTGTTGCATCAATACAACGAAACGAAAATATGGAAGGAGCATGTGGCACGAAGGCCATATTAGGTTCATGTGTCGATTCCTACAATGTTCTAACTGTTTTACCTTCAGCACCTGAAAACAATGGAACAGATCGTATTCGACCAAATATTACTGGGACAAAAAAATATTTTTTTAAATTGTCAGATTTCAATTTGACTCAACTTCCATCAAAGAATTATTTTACAGGACTTTCTAAAGATGAAATTGAATTAATTCGTCAACGATGGTCGCACAGCACTGAAATTTTCGGAATATTCAACTCAACTAATGAGTCTGGATGGTCTGAAGGTGGCCGTGCGTTTCGTTCACATATTTTAATTGACGATTACGGTGCCGGAACAGCTGTCGCTTGGTTTTCTGATGTAACAAGACTGCTCTCTACTGAAAATACATATCACGAGAAAATTAAAGCATTATCAGCAATATTGACTTACGGACAGGATATTTTCGCAACAGTTTACAACCCAGCAAATGGAACGACTAGATGGTTTGGCGTAGGCGCAACACAAAGCGCTGGTCGCTTTCCACCAGCAGTATTTTTTGCAGCATTATTACGAGATAAAAATTTTTCAAATATTATAAGTACCGCAGGTAAAAATGGTCGCGGCTTGGCTTCAGTTGGACCACATGAATTAACACAAGTACAACCAGGAAAAAATTTTCCGATATGGGGTGATGTTATATTTGGAAATTTAGAAGAAGATGCTTACTGGGGAAGTTTATTTAAATCCCAATGCTACGATGGTGCCACTGGAGTTTGCGACATTAGCACAGGAAAAAGAACAGGGCGCGATCCATATGGTTATATTGATGGCCCATCAAACAGGCCCGGTGTGGGTTATATGAATACAAGCCTAGGTCCACAACGATCTTTAGCCGCGCTAATGTATTTGATCCCCACAGTATGCGAAGCTGTCAATTATGATGATTTACTTATATATTTAGACAGAATACAAAACGAAGGAATAAGAACCGCTGACGACCCATGTGTAACACCTGATTCACGTGAAGATACAGCTACCTGTGAGCCTTACAAAAAAAGTGGGTGCAAATATTATAAAATTACGTGGGGACCAGATCCGGACAAGCCTGGAGAATGTATCAAAACAGCTACTCCTCCATACACAAAACAAAGCCGTTTTGGCAAGCTAGATAAATCTATGATAAAAGCAGGTTACACTACTGCCCAAATTGAAAAAAACTGGAGCATAATCAAAGAGGATCAAATACATTGCAAACGAGACAATCCAAGCCATTCGCCTCATATTTTACTAATCAAATAAAGATAATGGCCATGAAAATGCCAGCAATTCCTATTTGAACATAAAATCTACAGACATTGCAGTAGACCTCGTAATTATCCCAAATCATGTCTGCATAAAGAGGAAGCAGATATTTTCTTTTTACAGAAAACCAGCTTCATTAAAAATTTTCAACATCTTAATGTTTATCAAACATTAAAACCATTTTGATAATCTTTTCTTAACTTATATAATATATTTTCCAATCTTTCTATCTTTTCAGCTTTCACTTTATCATTACTAAGAGTGGGCTCCAACAATGATACATTCTTTAACAAATTTGCCAATTTTGTAGTATATTTTTCGTTCCAGCACTTTATCAAAACACCTTGATTCCATATTTTCATTTTACGAAACATTTTTTCCCGTTGAATCCTTAGCATTTTTTTTAAAATCATAAGATACTTATAATACAATGGAGGTATTACCTTCACAACACTTTCTTTTATTGGCTCAATATTAACTGAATCATTAATATTCACCTTAAAATTAACACCAAATGGATTAATATTACTAGACAAACAATCAATAAAGTTCGAGCAAGGAATTTGAATTATCTTAAAAGGAACATCTATTGATTGACACCAATCAATCCATTTAAAGTTTAGAAAACTCTGAGATATTTTTACAGGAATCCACGGAGTCCTAAACAAATCAGCAAAAATAGCTCCATGCAATGACTCGGTGATAACCAACTCTGAACTTGCTATAGCATTTACTATCTTTTCAAAATCATCCATAGGATCTATATACATCATTCCTGCGGCCTGACATACTTGCTCCCAATCTCCTCTCTCAGCAGTTTTCCAATGCGGTATAAAACAGACACCTTTCTTTTTATATTCCTTTGCAAAATCGGGCAATAGCGATACTAACCATGCCCCATCAACAATCGATTTCTCAGGAGGAAGACCAAATTTTTCCGCAGTCAATGGCCCTCTAACAAAATAAAATATCCAGTCTTTTATAGAATCAAGATGCGGAAAACTACCATACCCACTTCCGGGGCCAAATATAATTTTTTTACCTGCAACATAATTAAGATCAGACTTTAAAAGAGAACCTATTCCTACAAGACGAATGTTATCTTCTTCATCAAGAAGATCACCGATCAACTTTGGCCATAGCCAATGATTAGAATAATCTCCAAAATTTTTTGTATCTCTAAGAAAAAAAGGCTTCATATTCGTGGTCCCCCATAAGAATAGATTACTATTTAACAAAAAAATGAATTATTACTTTATTAACGATCTATAATAATTATCCACACGATTCATCTTTTCATTCCACGAAAAATTAGAGTACGCTTGAATCAAGGCATTTTTTCCAAGATTAATTCTCAATTGTTTATTGCACACTAGCTCATCAAGCCTTACTGCTATTTTTTTTGCATATTTCTCTGGAGCATCAGGCGATATCAATACTCCGCATTTGTTTGTTACCATATAACTCGGCCCCCCATAATCACAAACGACGCAAGGCAACCCATGGGTCATTGCTTCAAGAATCACCCCGCCTGTTGGCTCTCTAAAACTAGGAAATAAGAAAATATCGGTATTAAAATAGGCATTCTCAACATCTTCTCTTGCACACCAACCTCGGAATTGCACTATTTTCTCTAAATGAAGGTCATGGACAAGTTGACGGCAGGCAGGCATATCCTCACCATCACCAATGATTGTCAATGCCACTTTTTCTCTGGTCTTCATGAACGTCAAGGCACGAATAGCATCCCGCACCCCTTTCGTCCTGATGATCCGGCCGACGAAAAGAAGTCGGATTTTTTCATGATTAACGTGAAGTTGTGGCTGATGTTGACATTTTGACAACGTTTCTAGGCCGTGCTCAATCTCAATCTCAACTCTCCGAATTGGCAAGGGCGTTAACAGATCAACCACATAGGGAGCTGCGGCTAAAACGCAATCTGTATGCTGATAGGACGTTCTCAAGATCAGGTCTAATTTTTTTCGCCAGCTATCCGTCAATCTGAGAAATTTGTACGGGTGAAAAACATCCCGTATCTCGGAGCGCATGGCGACTGGCGTCAACAAGCCACCTGCCACTGGCCCACGGACAAGTGGCACACCTAAACCATAGGCCGGTGATGGATACCGCCAGGCAAATGGGTTGAGATGATGGATAATGTCAAAACGGTGCTGTTTAACCAGTTCACGCAGGAACCCTCTCGCTTTTCTGAAATAAGCAAAATATAGGGGTTTTGCCAGAGAACGAAAACGTTTGAGTAAAGGCGGCACGCGAATATCGCGCCATTCGATAACTTCCAGATCGGGAAACTGTTCTTTCACGCATCCAAACCTTTCCGGAAGGCTGACCGAGAATACAACCACCTCATGCCGCTTGGCTATCTCCCTTACCCAGCGGTAGGCAATCTGCGGCTCACTGACATCGTCACGATCGCAGCCCCATGTTATCAGCAATATTTTCACGAAATTCTCCCCGTCGGCCAACAATCGCGCCACGAAGCAACAACTTTCAGAAAATGATCAGAACGCTCTTTGCCACGATAGGAGCCACAGGCGACGATGGACCATAAAGCCGCCCTAGACAAATTGAACCCCATGAGGATGGCATAGGCAGTTACTTCCGCAGCAAGACTACCGTACTTGCGGTGCAACCTGACGGTGGCTGCGGTAAGCATTACATCCCGCTTAAAATTCAGCTTTTTTACGCTGCCCCCCCCGTGGTGTATAATTCTCCCAACCGGAGCGAAAACAAGTTGCCAACCCGCCTCTCTCATCCTTCGGCACCAGTCTGTTTCTTCACCAAAAAAGAAGAAGCTTTCATCTAAGAGGCCGACGTTTTCCAAAACCTCTTTGCGAATCATGAGATAGCAGCCGCTGATCACCTCTACCTCCCGCTCGTCATCCCGCCTCCACCAGCGCATGAGGTAACGATCCAGCCAAGTGAACTTTCCTATTCTGTCCAGGGCCAGGGTCATAGCCAGAAGCCTTGCCAGGGTAGGGAAACCGGAACAGGTGAACTGCACGCTACGGTCGGTGTTCAGCACTTGGCATCCCATGGCGCCAACTCGAGGATGGCATTCCAGATACTCAACCGATGCTTGCAAGACTTCATCCAAGATAATGGTATCGGAGTTCAGCAGGAGGACGAATTGTCCCCGACAGCGAAAGAAAGCTTGATTGTTAGCGGCTGCAAATCCCTTGTTCTCTTTATTCTCGATGAGTTCAACATGGGGGAATTCTGCCTTGATCATGGCAACACTGCCATCCTGGGAGTTATTGTCGACCACGATTATCTGAGCCACAAGGTCTCCTCGATTGCGCTCAATCGAAGCGAGGCATTCCCTAGTCATCCCGAGGGTATTATAAGAAACAATAACTATGCTCAGGTCACAGCCCTGTATGCCTAGCAAGGTCAAGGCACATTCAATTTCATGGGTACCAGGTGCGTCAATTGAGGATGTGATCATTGTCATATTGTTTGTTATTGATGACCCACCGAACGGATGAACTCGCGGATAGCCTGGATTAATTCTGCTGATGGTTCAATGCGAGTTATCTGACTCCGATCCGGTTCGCCTCCGGTCAAAAAAAACGCAAGTGCTTCGCCCAACCCCTGTTCATCATCGACCACCCATACATGTCCCAAGGCTGCAAAACGGCTGGCTGTGGCCGATTGATGCTCATTTCGATGCTCACCCAGAGAGGCTTTCCTAGGCATGACCACCAACGGCTTACCTCGTTCTAAAGCAGATATGATGGTACCCATGCCTGCATGGGCCACAATGAGCTGGGCAGCCTCCATCTTTTGACCAAACTCAGCCTGATCGAGAAAGGGCTTGTATTGGATGTAGCACGGCTTGAAGTCCGAATGACCCACTTGGGCAAACACTTCCTGCCCAGTGCGTTGCGCCCACTGATCCATGGCCTGGATCAGCCGGTCAAACGGCAGTTGCTCACCCACGGTAACGAATATCATAGCACCGCACCCTTGTACAGTGGCCCGTCAGGCCGGGCTAGGTGCTGCCACTGGGTCAACCACAAATCGGCATGTTTGCTTGCCATTTTTCCGGACATGGACATCTCCTCAACATTAGCAATGCTGTCCAGCCAGATGGTTAGGGCTCCCAGTTTCTTTCCGAAGAAAAGGGCGAAAAATCCGGGGGCTGCTCCGGTGGAAACCACCACATCCGGTCGAACGCGAAGGATGTGCCAAAGCATAACCACAGCCAGCCACAGCACTCGAATTTTGTTCCAACGGCTCGCATCCGGTACCGTCAGGAAATGAGCTAAACCCACAGTATTCCGGTACCGTTCCTCCGTAGTCACATAAATGAGTTCCATGCCTTCAAAGGCGGGCCGCAACCGGTTAAGCTGTACCCAGTGTCCACCTGAAGAGGACACCAGCATTACTTTAGTCATAAATATTCCTCATCGATGGCATTGTTAAGGAGCCGCGGCGTGCTATTTCGCAGAACGCTTGGATTGCAGTTCCTTCCCGCTCTTAAGATCCTCGTTCCGCTCGCAATGGCAATAGGGAGCAAGTATTGCTGGGCCACTTTTTTTACCTGTGCACGTCTCCTCAATCACGCTGTCCCGGCTGGTTTCATCCCGTTCCCAATTCCTTGCGTCTATGGCCGCTTGTTTACGCCCAGCCAGCATTCTTGTCACCAGATTCACATACAGATATACAGCCAATCGCGCCCAGAGACGCATGGACCGAACCAAAGGCAGCAACGCCTCAGCGTAGGCCTTAGGTTCGTTGGTCATCAATTCGGGGAAGGCCTGGGCCAACTGATAGCGCCCTTTTCGGCTCCTAGTCTTGATTTTTATTAGCCCGTGCAATTTTTTTGGGGCTCGCACCTCCGAGCAGCAACCAGGGACCACGGTGCGCTCATGTGGCTGAAATAAAGCCCGCACATAGCCATCATCTGCGATAAGGTTGGGGAACTGGTCGAAGCGTCGACGTCCCTGCTCTGACAACGCATATACCCCGACGCCAATCATGCCCTCTCGTACATACGGTAGTCGCTGCCAGATGTCGTAATAACTCCGCACAGGCCAGGAAGCATGCCGGCAGTTCATGAGCATGGCCGGCGATGCCGCCAAAAACTCACCACCATGCAAAGCAGTTGCAAGCAATCCCACCGCTTCGGCGTTGAGCATAACATCGGCGTCCTGATAGATTCGAGGAAACCTGGTGGCCCTGGCATCACCTAAGTTAAGAGCGTGAGCCTTCGATGCAACAGGTGTTTCCAAGCAGATAACAGTCTCAAATCGGGATGTAACCACCTGAGCAGTACGATCAGTACAGCCGTTGCAGACTACAATGACCTCAAAGGATCGATCAACGATCCCTGGCATGAGAGCCGCCAAAGTCGAGGCGATGACCTTTTCTTCGTTGTGGGCGGGGATAATTATGGAAACCTGGATACGCACGAATCGATACTCTAAGAGAATAATATAAAAATATTAACCACCTTTTTGGCGTTCATCGCCCTGAGTCGCCATCCAGGCGCCACTGCCAAGCAAGAAAAAGAACCAAGCATGGAGGTTGTTCCAGAAGTGGACCGTAGAACCGGCAATGATTAAGCCGATCATTGCAAATCCCCAAGCCGTACGCATCAATTGGGCCGGTTCACTAAGATAAACATATCGCTTGACCGTATATAAAAGCGCAATTATGCCCAAGGAGAGCAGACAGAAGGTCGGCAACCCATGCCGCACCATGATAACCAGCCAATAATTATCAATAGAAGGGCCCAGCCAAGAGACTCGACTCCATTCGTCAAAACCAATACCGATCCATGGATGTTCCATAACATTATATTTTATTCCTGAATCCCAAATCTGTAATCTTGTGTATGCAGTTTCTGCGCTAAAAGTCAACCGGTGCAAAAAAACCCGCATTGGAGTGCGGTTGGAAAGAAGGTCAATCATCACATAAACGATAATCAACAGGATCGAAAACAAATGCCATCTTGATGCAATTGTTCGAGTCAAACCTTTCCACATTGTTAATATTAATTGCACAACGACTGTCACCAGCGCACCGCTGGATACCGACATAAATGCAGCGACAATAACCCACCCGGCCCGAAAGAAATGTGTGCCTTTTTCCTGCAGTGTATTAATCGGAACAAACAGTGTTAAGGACACTGCGCTGGCGCAAAACATCCCATAAAGGATGGGGTGGTCAAAGGGGCCAAATGCACGAGTCAAACCGAGGCGGCCGCCGATATGGGCGACATGAGGCTGGAAAATATTTTTCCCGGTCAACGCTTCAGGGATGGTTGCCAAAGACAGACTGGCGATAATGAAAAATAAGAGCCTGATAAAGGCAGCGAATTGCATCTCATTGCGAATAAACGAGCGAGCTAACAAATAGGCACCATAAGACTCCAACACTAAGACACCACCAGATTTCCCCCCCCCAGCCAGTCCAAGGTGCGCAGAAAGGGAAAGTATCATCCCCCCTGCATAGCCTAACAAAAGCTTATCGGCCAACAAAGCTTTCCCGTATCTACCATTCATCACTCGTACGAAACAAGGGATAAAGAATACTAGAAGCACTACTCGATATATTGTTAAACGAAAGTCGCCAATACTAAAGGAAATAGTAGTAGGCAACAATAAAGAAAGGACAAATATAATTACCGTCCAAGGAAGGGCTGAAAAACGGACTACTTTACATGGACCTGTCAAGTTTATTGCCGGAGTTGATTGCGACATTCAGTAATTATACAGATATTAAATAGATAAACGAGGCATAAATCATTATGAAATGTCGTTATCAAAAAAGATAATATCTTCTACAGGTTTCCTCCAAGAGGAAGCAACCTTAAAAGTATGAAGAGGATGGCCGACAGAAATTAGCATTATTATTGATTCAGACTGAGGAATATCCATAGTTTCTTTTAATAAATTATCAATATAGCTATTTTTACTCCAATTCAACGAACATGTAACAAGACCAAAAGAATGCAATGCCAACAAAAGTGACATAGAAAATAACCCACCATCTACCCAGCACTGATTTCTCTCACCAGAAGATTGGAAATAAGACAAATCACTTGACACTATCAACAGAGTTCCTATTTTCTCAGCAAAGCCGACAGCTCCCTCTTGAATACTGAGGATTTTTTTTACATTTTCTTTTTCTTTAAAAACTCTAACTTTCCATGATTGACGATTACATACACAAGGTGTTTTTAAGGCAATTTTCACAGCATCTTTTATATAATCCGAACTAACACTCTCCTCTGAATACTGTCGAACACTGGATCTTGCTTCAAAAAATTTTCTAAAATTAACATTAGAACTTTCAATAAATTCTTTTTTATTGATTGTCTTCGTTCCTGAACATAATTCATACTCATAGTTGATTTCCAATCTTGACTTCAAATTACGTATATATTCATCAATATAATCATTATTAATACCATTATTAATATTAAAATTATTATAAGCCTCCAAAGCATTCAAAGACGCCATAACGTAACAATCAAAACCGTATTTATTTACATATAAATTTAATCTGGAAATTAATGTATTAATATGCTTTATCCCGAATCCGGGGCGTGGAGACGGAAGAGAAAGCCCTTTCTCCAAAGAATGATAGGCCATTACTAGCAAAGCCTGCAGTTTTTCCCTCTCATTACCTCTATGTACAACCGAACTGTATCTACAAAATCTATTAAAATCATAAAAAAATTCCCTGAATAAACGTAACTTTCTAACCAATATTCTCAACGGTGTGAGTATTGAGTCAAAAAAAGTTATCGACTCTTTATTTAAATCAACAGACAAACGATCTCGAAAATTATTACAATTATATGATTTCATAAATGAGTAAAATTTATTAAAAAATAAATCAAATTACATTTTTTTTGCAGAAAAAAATAAACACACTATTTTGCACCAGAGCCAATATTTTGTTAAAAACTTATAACCATTGAGTTATACTACGGCACGTCTGTTGACAAATCTTCAAATCCTTCAAATAATCCTTGAACTTTCTCTTTCAGAACCGGAACATTCTGTTGCAATATCGTAGTAATTGCATATCGGCGATCAAAAATGTCTTCAATTCTGGAAAGAATTTCCTGCTCATTCAAGCTACGCAGATCAAGCACGCAATCAACTACCCCTACAGTGGCAAAAACCCCGACAAATTTTCGACTGTATGCCAAGCCGATCGCAGGTATACCCTGAGAAAGGGCGGCAATGGTAGCATGCATCCTGGCACCGATAAAAAAATCACTGAATCCGATGAAATACTTGATTTCGTTTTGGTCATAGCCGCGTTCAAGAACAAACACTCGATCGCGACACTCAGCCGGCAAGGTTTCCGTAACCTGTATCGATGCTGCCAAATCATCTTCAACAACCCATTTGGCTTGTGGCACAACATGAGGGACCAACATCATACACCAGTCCGTATGACGGTAAAACCATAAGAGGATAGTGGCGACCAAGGCTTGATAGTCACACGACAATCCGAACATATTGTCTCGGGAATACCCGCCATGGTAGAGCAGCCCGCTGACATTGAAACCAACAATCTGCTTACCCTTAGCCTTGAGCTGCTCAAGTTGACGGATCTGGACACTATCTGGTCGCAGTGGTTTGAGTGTAAAGGCCACATCAGGGCATAATTTAGCTTTTCCAGAAGACCCTATCAAATCGCAAACAGTCCTAAGCCCTTCCGTATCGCGTGAAAAAATAACCTTACAATTACCAAGAACATGACGTGCCAGCATTTGAGCCAGCCCTGTTTCAAATGGACCATAGGTTTGCGGCAGGAGAATGAACGGCTTCCCCGTCAACTGGCAGATGCGCTTAAGCAGATAACCTCGCAAAAAGCGTGGCAAACCATAGATATCGCTGAAGCTGTCGCCTCCCGTGATATCGCAGATGAGATTGCATCTCAGCAATGCCTGCACGCCAGACGGCACTCTGTCAAACCATCGCCCACAAAAAGGAACAAAGCGAGAAAGCAAAACAGCCGCTCCTAAACCAAGGATATGATGCGCAGCAAAAATATTAATACAATAACGCACAGGCCAAGATAGAAAGATTTCCGGCCGATCGTTCAGGTAAACCTGGCTTTCGGCGGGCTGCTTTCCCACACCGAGCAGCACAATTTTCGCAGCAGGCCATTTCCTTCGAATCAAATATAGGCTTGACCAAGCCAAAGCGCTTACACCAAGATTCCCGGTTGCAAACGATGCACCAAGAAGAACTACACGTATGCCTTGTTGATTTACAGACTCGATCATATCAATGCAAATTTATAAATGGCAAGAGATTTAATCGGTGCAAGCAGATAAAGGGTGTATAAAATCGTTAACATTATCTGCAAGTTCATCAATATCTTTCATCCACCATTGTGAATCGGTTAGAATTTCAATAAGATCTTGAGAAAATCTATATTTTATAATCCTGGCAGGATTTCCAGCAACCACAGCATAATCGGGAACATCCCTAGTCACAACAGCGCCGGCAGCAATTACCGCGCCATTGCCGACATTCATTACAGACGGTGTTATTATCGCGTTGGCACCCATCCATACATCGTGGCCAATAATAATCTCTTTTGGAAAAATTTTATTATCTTTGACAAAATTATATTTAGGATCATAAAAAAAAGGATGCATTGATCTATGCAATATAGGATGATTTGCACGATACACTCTAACCCCAGGAGCGACAGAGCAGTAACGACCAAAAACTGTGAACGGCCTTATGTTTGAAGAGACAAAACAACCATAAGAATACATACCTACATTAATGTTATGATATTTATTAAAAATCTCTCGAATAGTCACTGAAAACAGTTCACCATTTTCCAATTTTTTCAACAATGAAATAATTATCCTTCTACATTTATTAAAACGATAAAGAAAAAACATGGTTTTATTTATATTCATATCGTAAAGTTCCAATATATTCCTAACGATGAATCAAAGAATTATATGCGGTTGATTTATATGCAACATACCAAAGAGACAGAACCAAAGTAATATTTGAAAAAACTTGCAAAATCGCCATCCCAATAACACCAAAATTTTGCGCTATCGGAACAATAAACAACGATAAAATAATTGCACGAATAAAAGTATGATTCCTATATGTGTGAGGAGTACCAATCGCCATAAATAAGTTTATAAAAATCATACTCAAAATAATAAAAAATACATTTATAGTAAATATAGCAAATACAATTGAAACGGATTCAAACGAGACTCCGTAAATTGTTACAACTATCTGTCTATGAAAAAAAAACGAACAGATAATTAACGGCATCGAAATTAGCACAATGCCACATATCATCTTCCTGATCATAACTCGCAGTTTCACTAACTCGTCTTGACGCCTGACAAATGTTGGCAGTATAACTGGATTGATAATGCGGGCGAATAATTCTCGAGGAATATACGCCAATCCCACAACAAAACCATACAACCCTATCAATTCAGGTCCCAGCACCTTTGCTCCAACCATAATATCTATATTAAAAGCGACATAGGCAAAAAAAGGCGCACCCCACGTTCCCCATCCATAGCGAGCGAGTTGAGCCAAACTTTGCCGATGACAGCTCATTCTTGGCAAAAATGGACAAAAGGCATAAGACATTAATACCCTGAAAAAACCTTGGCACACAGATCCTATCACCATAGCCCAGGCATTACGAAGGACAAAGGACAAGATAATCGTTACGAGTATGCCGACCAGAGCAGAACTTTGCATATACCCAACAACCCTGGAAAATTGAAATTGCCTTTCCAAAACATAGGTTCTCGGGCTCACCAGCCCATTAAATAACAAGTTGAAAAAGGCCAGCCGAACCATCTGATGCAATGTCTGAATATTGTAACTAGATAAAATTTCGCCTTTATCCTGAAAATAGAAGTCGCAAATCCAAGGTGTCAACATCCAGGCGATTGAAAAAAGGACACTGCCGCGAAGCACCGAAAACCACCACGCTGCATTTAAAAATTCAGGGCTGTCACCATTTTTGTTTTGAATGATACATTGCTTTACCCCCACCTCAGTCATGCATTCAAAGAGGCTCGCAATGCTGGTGATAAGCACCACAACACCCAAGTCTCCAGGTATCAGCAAGCGCGCCAAGATAATCTTGCTTGCAAAGGCGAGGATCTTTTCAAAAATATTGCCAGCAGATAACCATGCGGAACTTCGAATAAATTTAGCTCGTAACGAGCCCCCCCCTATGTTCTTTTTTATAATTTCAAACATTGTACGTCAAAAATGAGCAACAATTTACTCCAGAAGACATCAATAAAAATTATACAATATACAAAAAAAGACTTTATTCTCTGGAGAGAGATAAAAAATTGATCAAAACATATTATTATTTTTTGATTGATCTTAAAGCAGACAAAGAACTTTTCCTAATCTTTTCAAGAATATTCAATATAAATATTCCTTTCTTATTCATCATAGTTTTAGCATGAAATCCAAATACTGAAGGATAAATATATCTCGATCTCATTGCATCAATTACGATTTTACTGTTGACATATCCAGAAATCTTAATTTTCATAAATAATGGTATAAATTGTTTTTTATTATGAAAATCTAATGACACAAAAGGAATTAAATCCGGATTTCCCTTAAAAAGAATCAACGCTTCCCGACTCATCTGGAATCCATCCGTCTTTCGATTCCACACTTCAATGCCACTTAAATATTTTTTCCATTGATATTCATATTTAGTAAATGTATTTCCACGTGAAGGATGCGCTAATACACAGACTCCACCATTACTATTTACGTTCTCCAATAGCGTTAAAGTTGGAAGATTTTCCCCAAAAAAAGGAAGATCACCCCATGTTAATACATGAGTATCATTATCTTTATCACTATATTCAATTCCAGGAACTATTAAACATCTATCAGTACTATATTGTTCACATGCACAGATATAATCATTCAGTTTTTCTTGAGTAAAATTTCTGTCGTGCTCAGCCATCAACAAAATACGAACTCCAAATCTATCAAAAAAATCTACTAATTCTTTCAGCTTAAAATGACCATCATAAGACCAATCTGAATGCAAATGAACAGCAGCTTTTAGAATTTTCATTTGAATAATCCTATTTTTTAAATACTGCTCTATATACAGACAGAAATGAATCACGCCAAAAAACCGCAGGGTATTTTGAATTCCAATTATACCAATGATCATAACTGCGCCATGTCAACATATCTCTCAAAGTCTTCCAAAAGCTAGGCCAACTGGGAACTGCTTTAGTTGACTTGGGCCCTTTTATAACTAGAAGCAGATGAATAAGCTCTCTGCCTAAATGCCTGCATCGAAGAGGCAAGACCGGAGAAGGAATAGCTGGTTTAAAATTTAGATCCAAAAGAGATTGAACCATCCATGCAGGATATTCATATCCCCCACGTCGAGCAAGAGCCATACTTCCCCATGCTCTTCCATTGATTTCCATAAACCACAATTTTCCATCGTCATCTCGCAAAAACTCTATCATGAATATTCCTTTCCAAGAATTAGAGAGAAGAAATCGCTGGATAGCGGGCAGCACGCTACTATCAGGAACAATAGCTTCACAGGCACTTGACCCCGAACCTTGAGGATTCATCATGCGGATCCGCCGATGAGCACTCCACCAATTAATTTCAGTATCGGTTGCTAATCCAAATACACCTTCCCCCCTGCCCGTAAGACAGGGTTGAATTAACATTGGACGAGAAAAATCCCACCGAGCAACAACATGCTTAAACTCGTCTTGACATCCGCAGACATAACAAGGATCACGAAGAAGCTTTCCTTCAGAAATTCCAACGGCAACAGAACTTTTTACAAAACAAGGATAATAGCTATTACTCAATGCCTCATCTGATGAATTACAACATAATGTTTCCGGAACAAACATCCCGGATTTAACAGCAAGTTCAATTTGTTTCCATTTGTCTATCGTTAAATCAACCGAATCATTACTCACAGAATATTCAAGATATGGCAATATATGACTGAGTTTACTATACATCCAGACAGCAAAATCGGTCAAAGGAAGAAAAATAGCAAAATTGCCTTTTATAATAACATTACCCAAATCTTCTAAGGATTGATAAGCATCAATTTCTGGGTCAGTTATAAAAACAAATGATATTTCTTTAATTTTTTCTAAAGATGACCGCCTTCCTCTAACTGAAAAAGCCGTCACTTCAAACCCATAGTTTACCAGACTCCAAGCAACCTCAGGAGCAGAAAGGGCGTCAGATGGGCCTATCAATACATTCTTTGCCATATTTATCACTACCGCTTCATTTTTATACAAATCTTAATAATTTTAAAAAAATTATTTACAATTATATATTTTTGATTAATATTTTTCATTATTGAATCAATATTGTCCTTACTTCTAACAGAATAACGAGGGCGGAACCAGCTATTTTTAAGACATGGCACCCTATCGCTTGTATAAATATACTTATAATTAGCATTAATTAATTTTTTCAAAACCAAAGAATCATATTCTCCAAATGGACATGATGAAGAAATAATCGGTTTACAAACAATATCTTCTAACTTTTTTTTCGAATCAATAATTTCTGATTTTAGCTGATCACCAGATAGCCCCCGCCATTTTATATGATTTTTTCCATGTATACCCACTTCCATTCCATATGAAGAAATTTCCCTAATATGTTTAGCAGATAAATATCCATTAACATTCATCATTCCAGTAAGAATAAAAAATTTGCCCACCATCCTTCTCTTCAACAATTCAGGGAAAGCTATATCAAAATCTGATATATTACCATCATCAAAAGTTATACATACATTACTCAAACATTGAACAGAGTTCAGAATATTAACAAATAAATCTTTATTAATCCAATAGTTATCTTCTCCATTCTCCACCAAACGTGTTCTATTACCAATACCATGAAAAGTTAAATTAATTATATGCTTCATAAACCACCTCAGCGCAAAAGTTCATTCTACAAACTCAGATATGAACACTTGCTCATACCGATGCAACAATAGATCTCGGCGTAGATACAGTGTACAAATTAAAAATAGTTGGTGTTAATACGTTTAGATGCTTTTTTTGCTATCTTTTGCATTGAACCAAGCAACAGCAGCAGCCAGCAACGCTCCGACCATGTTGCACAGCAGATCGAGTTGGCTGGAATGGCGCGACGCTAAAAAATACTGGCCGGATTCGATTATCAGACTGAGGAGAGAAGCCCCCAGCAGAGTTAAGCCAAACCGCTTCCAATGCTGATCGGTCCACCTACCAGCGAGACATGAAAGGCAGATGCTGATGGGCAGGAATCCAAAAATATTGAAGACGATGTCCCGCCAGGTGCTGCTCCGGCTGAAATCCTGGTACGAAAGAGGAGCCAGCATGATCGGCGCGAGCGGCCTGAATCGCTCCGGTATGACAAGCCCCGGACAGTTCTCCTCTGAATCCGTCCCTGTGTTCCTTTCGTTGTGAACAAAGCTGCAATCAAACACTGGCACCGTGCCGGGGCCTGCAGAGACGGGCGCGGACTGGAGCGAACGGTCATAGACAGTCACCCGCTCGATGCTGCCGTGCCAAGGCTCCGTACCGTGCTGATTATTACCCAGAATCAGCCTCCCATCGATTACGCCGCTTGGTGCTATCAATGAGAATCCCTTGTATCTTGCCGCCAATTCGCCGTCAAGGAACACTCGGGTGCCATCGGTTGCGGTATCGATGGTGAGCACGACTCTTTTGCCGAGAGGCAGCCGGTCCCTGAGCCCCATCTCGCGGTATCCTTTTTTTGCTTCCGGCGCCCGGACGAAAAGCGCCAGATGCTCCTGCCATTGGGCAATCACCAACGGTGGACGCGCCCCTCCATCATGAAGAACAAGAAGACAGCCCAACCCCCTGGGAATAGCCAACGGCGTGATCACCAGCCGGAAAACGGCCCCATGATCGGCGTCGAACCGAAAAAGATCACGGCTGAAGACATGGCCGTTGTTGGAAGGTCGGCCGGCGCTTCCCCCCATATTGAATACGGCCTGACCCTGGCCAAGGTCAGCCAGCACGTCATTTTTCGGAAAAAAATCAAAAGGCCACCAGCACAGGGCAAGGGTGATGCTTGCGGTGATAGCAGTGGCGATCCCCCATGGCATCGTGGAGCGCATCTGTCGGAGGCCAAGCAACGGTTGCTCCCGTTCAGTTGCGTCCGGAAGAATTCTGTTCGGCTATATAGGCAAGAAAAGCGGGATAAAAGGCTGCAATGAACTCTTTTCCGGTCTCTCTGGCCCGCTCCATCGCTGAATCGGCAACGGGCACCGACACCCGTACAAAAGCATGCTCCTGCCCCTTGCCGCCGAGTTTGTTAAAAACGGCATTCATTTTATTTTTGTAGATTTCAGGACTAGTGCTCGTGCCTGCCTGATACCAATACATGATGAGTTCCTGCCTGTTTTCGAGTCGGGCGATTATTTCGGCATAATTGATCACATAGCCGCCCAGATCGAGGCGATGGAGCACCGGCTGATCAATGGCCCATCCCTGACCCGGAAAACACACCAGCGGAGAATGGGCGGCGGAAACCTTGTCGAGCGAAAAATAGTAGCCTATGTACAACCCGACAGGGACGCCCTCTTTCTCGTAGTTCACCGAGGTGTAGTCGTCCAGGTCGAGAAACCGGTAGACATCCTGCTCCAGCGGAACGCGGGAAGCGATGCGATACCCGGCCACCGGCCCGAACACGGTTTGCAGGTCGCGATTCTTGGCTCTCACCACCGGTTCCGCTTCTCTGTGGGCCAGAAAAGCGACAATCGCCAGAAGCACGATCAGGACAATGGCTTTTCTTTCTACTTTGTTTCCCAAGATTCCAATATCCTCTGAAAAAGGCCCAACATGAAAAAGCCGAGAAGAAAGAGGACGAGGCCGGCAACGGTATGGGCCGTTCCTTCGGTCAGATCGATTGCATACCAGCGGTAGACGACGACCATGCTGACCACCCTGACAATATTGATGAAAATCGCGATGGGAACACTCAACAAGAGCAGGAGAGACGTCGCCCACCATGTTCTCAGGGTAAAATAGCCGAAGATGAGACTCAAGGTCGAAAGAGAGATCAACGAGCGAATCCCGCTGCACGCCTCGACGACCTGAAATGTCTTGTCCGGAATGTGCAGGACATTGCCCTCCCGGAACAGAGGAATTGCTAACAGTTGCACGATCAGTTCGCTCGCCTCGGACACCTTGAGCTGCAATGCCGCCGTCACTGCCGAGAGGAGCTGGTTCGGAATGGGAATCAGCAAAAAAAGCAACATAATCGGAATGATGAGCGCCTTGACGATTCGAAATTCGCAAAAATAAATAAGCGTGCTCACCACGGTAAGCATGGTGGCCACGAACATGATTGTGGGTATCTGCAATTGCAGGGAAAGAAGATAGAGTGAAATAGAGCCGACAACCAGGGGCAGGCCGACAACACTGTTTCCCTCCTGTTTAAGGAATGCCTCTTTTTTGGTCCATATCATGTAGATAATGATCGGCACGGTGAAAAAAGCGTGGGCATAGTCCTCGGACGCGGACCACTTACGGGCAAAGCCGATGAAAGCTGGATAGTAGGCGACAACAAACAGGACCGCCAGGAAACTGAAAAGGAGCAGGGTTCGATTTCGTTCTCTGGAAGAGTTCATCATACTTTTCAACCAACTCGCATCGCGCGATGTTGTCTGCTCGCCTTACACCGCACCCTTGGATTTCAGGACAACGGGAATGGTTTTGAACAGGATTTTGATATCCAACCAGAAACTCCAGTTTGCAATGTATTCGAGGTCGAGTTCCAGCCACTTCTCAAAAGGCAAGTCGCTACGGCCCGAGATCTGCCACAAACAGGTCAATCCGGGTTGCACGCTGAACCGCTTTCTCTGAACACCCCGATCAAACAATTCCACATCCCGTTGCGACATCGGCCGCGGACCGACCAGACTCATTTCTCCACGAAGAACATTGATCAATTGCGGCAATTCGTCAATGCTCGTTCTGCGGAGAAATCGACCGACCCGTGTCACTCGAGGGTCATCCCGTATTTTAAAAATAGGGCCTTCAGCTTCATTGAGATGCTCGATCTCCTTCAACTTCTCCTCCGCACCAACATACATGGAGCGAAATTTGTACATGGGGAAAAGACGTTTGCGCAAGCCGACCCGCTGCTGGACAAAAAATACCGGACCCGATGAATCCAGTTTAATGGCGAGGGCCACCACCAAAAACAACGGCACCAGGAAAGGAAGGGCGAGGATGGTCAGAATGAGATCGAACAACCGTTTTGCCAGAAGCTGCTGCGGATCCTGGGCGACAGGTTCCATGGTGAGCAGGGGAATGCCCTGCACCTGTGAAAGCGACATGCGCGCCACCTGCACATTGAACACGTCGGCCATGAAACGGAGGCGGACCCCCTCCTCCTCGCAGGCCATGACGATCGGTTCGGCATCGTCGAGAAGGGAACGGGGGATAGCCACGATCACTTCGTCAAACACATTGTTTTTCAGGCATTCATGCATGTTTTCGACGGTGCCGATCACGGGGACGCCGAAAATTTTTTGCCCCAGGCAAGCGGGATCGGGATCGATGAATCCCACCACCTGAACCCCCCAGACCACCTGTTGCTGCAACGCCTTGACGAGATCCTGCGCCCGGCTCCGCGTGCCGACGATGAGCACCCGCAGCTTATTCTTGCCGCTACGCACCTGGTCCTTGAAAATCCTGATCGCCACGCCGCGAATCGTCGAAAGAACCACGAGTTCCAGGACGGCAAAGATAAGGATGACAAAACGGCTCACATACTCGATCTTCAAAAAAAAGAGCAGCGACAAAAGAGTGGCCACGGTAACAAAAACCGTCTTGGCCACTGCCCAGAAGTAGGCGCCATAATTTTTCCGGTTCGGTCCCTGATACGCGCCAAAATAGGAAAGGAGGCTGATGGTCAGGGCAAGCAGAAGCGGAATGAGGAAGACGTGAGAATAGAGATCAAGGGGCTCTTCCTCCAGCACAGGAACAAATTCCCTAAGCCAGAAAGCGGCGAGAAAGGCCAGAACGGTGCACAGAATATCAACAAAAAAAACTCCGGAACCCAGATCGTTTGCGTTGTGGTCCATCATCCTGCCCAAAAAATTGGCTGTTCTCTTTTTCTTCGATATTCAGTAAAAACAGGTGAAAGCTTGTGCCCGAACCGCAATGCCAAGGCTGTTCCACCGGCAAGGTAGAATTGCCGCCAGAACAGGAAGCAGGGCGCGCTGCCGTTCATTCAAAATGCCGGGAGCACTCCTGATGCTCCATACGTCATCCCGCGCATATGCATCGGCAAGCCACTGTCGACGCAGATGGTCGGGAACATCGCTCATGATTGCTCAGTAATTGAGCGCCTTGGGTGTGAGGATTTTCTGCCCCGGTTCTGCAAAAAAGCGAAACGCTCCTGTTTGGAATAGGTCGCCAAAAGCCACCGCATCGCCTCCCATGCCCCACGCTCCATGAGCCGCTCCATGACAAAGGATGCATATTTCCGGACTTCAAGCGTTGCCAGGTCATATTCTCAAAAAAACACGTGCAGGAAGGAAGGCAACTGCTCTCCCGTCTTTCCGGCCGTTGCTGGCAACGATTCTTCCTGTTTGCGCTTCCGACCGATTTCAGGCACGTTCAATCCCCTCTCCGGCTTGCGAAACAAGGCGGGTGGCGTACCGGACGGAAGCCGGCAACGAGGCCCCATTATAACCGCTCGCCATCACTCCCCCCTGCCGTTGCCGACATATGCATAGCCCATGGCCTGTATTTTCCGCGGTTCGTAGACATTGCGCAAATCAATGAAGACGGGGTTGCGCATCTCGTCCTTCATTCTGTTGAAATCCAGGGCCCGGTACTGGTTCCATTCCGTGAGCAGAACGACCGCATCGGCATTGACGAACACCTCGTACGGGTCGTCGACATAGAGCATCGACGCCGGCAACAGCTTCGCCGCTTCGTGTATGCCCTGCGGGTCGTGCGCCTTGATGGTCGCGCCCCGTTCGAGCAGGGCAGGCAGGATGGTCAGGGCAGGCGCCTCCCGCATGTCGTCCGTTTCCGGCTTGAAGGTGAGCCCCAGCACGCCGATGGTCTTACCCGACTCGCTGCCCCCCAGCGCATCGCGGATCTTTTTCACCATCCGCGCCTTTTGGGCGGCATTGACCTCGACGGCGGCCTCGACGATGCGGGCACTGACCCCGTGCTCCTGCACGGTTCGCAACAGGGCAACCGTGTCCTTGGGAAAGCAGGAACCGCCATAGCCCGGCCCCGGATGGAGGAATTTTTTGCCGATGCGGCCGTCGAGCCCGATCCCCTTGGCCAGGGCGATGGCATCGGCCCCCACGGCTTCGCAGACAGCGGCCATTTCGTTGATGAAGCTGATTTTCACCGCCAGAAAGGCGTTGGCGGCATATTTGATCAGTTCGGCGGTCTCGATGCTGGTGACCACGATGGGGGTTTCGATGAGGTACAAGGGACCGTAGATTTCGCGCAATATCGCGGCGGCTTGGTCGCTTTCCACCCCTATGACCACCCGGTCCGGCCGCATGAAGTCGTTGATCGCCGCTCCTTCCCGCAAAAATTCGGGATTGGACGCCACATCGAAGCTGGCCTTGGGGTTGGTTTCGTGGATGATCCGGGCCACCTGGCGTGCCGTTCCGACCGGCACCGTGCTCTTGTCGACCACCACCGTATAGCCGGCAAGATACGGGGCAATGCCCCGGGCGGCCTCATACAGATAACTGAGATCGGCGTAACCGTCGCCCCGTCGGCTCGACGGCGTACCCACGGCGAGGAAGATCGCATCGGCGCCCGGTACCGCCTGACTGAGATCGGTGGTGAAACGCAGATGTCCGGCCGACACGTTCTTGGTGACAAGATCGGCCAGGCCGGGTTCGTAAATCGGGATCTGTCCCTGGCAGAGGGTCTCTATTTTCGCCGCATCATGATCGACGCAGACCACCTCATGGCCGAATTCGGAGAAGCATGTGCCGCTCACCAGGCCGACATAACCAGTTCCGATAATTGTAATCTTCACAAGCAGCCTCCAAACACTGTCCAAGAACCGCAGGCGCTACCTGGCCAACGGTAAAAACGATTCAAGCAAGGCGTACTGACGCACCACACGCCCTGATATGCGTTTCGAACCCAACCGACCCGTTCCTCACCACCGCCAGAGTTCATGGCTGGCACTCAACGTGAACAGGACTTGGTGATCGGTATACTGATCGCTGTCCAGTTTGCCGTCGGAAACATAGTAGCTGTATTTCAGGCCGGCCTTGTACCAGCGGGCAAAGGAGTAGGAGCAGCCGATGCCCGTCTCGTAGATATCCCTGTCGTAACTCGCATCACCGGTCTTTCCCGTTGCGGTCGCGTCGCCCAGGGCGCTGGTTCGATATATCCCCTGCGGGTCAAGCGTGGATTCCCGGCTGTAGCTGCCGAACAGATTAAAGGACAAATCCTGCGTGTAGCGATAGCTGAAGGCGGCCCGGGCGCTGTACGTGTCGGTCAGACCGTTGTCGCCGCTGCTTCCGGTGAAGTTCTTGGTCTCATAGGCTTTATTGAGCGACAACAGCAAGGCGGCGTGTTCATAGGCCCTGTTCAGGGTGGCATAGGCGTTGTATCCCCACGAGCCCTCCAGTCCCTGGATTTTGGCGTAGGAGGGTCCGCCGCCCAGCGCCATCCGGGTACGGGAGTCAAAGGCATGATCCCATCCCAGGGACCAGGCATGGATCTGGTTGTCCGGGCGGGTATCGCCATCGTACTGGGTTTCGTTCAGCGAATATTTGAACGGATAGAAGTCATGGAGAGTGTGGACGTAATCGATTCCAAAAAGCAGGCCGTATTGATCGAGATCCGGGGAGTCGTCCGAGGCGCTACCGAGGCGCTGCGCACGGTCGTACAGGCCGCGGGTATAATTGAGCCCCAGATTCGACCGCCAATTCGGGGTGAAGCCATGGGCCAGATCGGTAAAAAAGGAATGTCTGTCGTAATCCTCGTAAGCGGTGCCGTCCCCGTCATTGCGCAAAACGGAATACGTATATCCCCCGCCGATGCGGCTGTCCTTGTCCACGGCATAATTTGTGCGCACGCGGGCGGTATTCGTCCAGTACTTCCGGCCGTTCTGATCGCGGGACAACTCGGTCGGCGTGTCATCCGGCGTCGCTTGCCCACCGTCGGGATCGCCGACGGTGTCGTAGTAGGCCCTGCCGCGGGTGGGCGTTCCGGGATCATCGGACCGAATATAGGTTTCCGCCACCGAAACCGACCACTTGTGCGAGAGCCAGCGTTCCCCCTGGAAATCGAGTTGATGGTCGACTTCATTCTCTTCAAGGACAGCGTCATAACTGAGCGTGGGGCTGTAGTGCAGGCTCAGGGAGTCGCGGACATCCCGCGAAACGATCAGCACTTCCGGCCGAATGCCTATCTTCTGTCGATCCCTGTTATCGGAATAGGCGCCGCTGTCACCATGCTCGTACGATCGCTCGCGGTAATCGACGACCGTGCCCACCGTTCCGGTTACCGTTGTCTGCCGGGCAAAAGACGGGCTCGCACCGAGAACCACGGGAATCAGGAGGCAGAAAACCGTCCGCCCCGACACAGGAGAAACTGTCCGCATGAGATGGCCTCGCTGTCAATGCACGACAACTACATCACCGGGTTCAAGCTGGATATTTCCCTCGATATTCTTTCCTGCGACGAAATCATCGTAATCAAACTGGAACTGCTGGGCGCTCTTCGGCGATTTGTCCTGCCCCTTCTCGACGACCAGTTCGTTGCCCTGGCGAATCACGGTGATGTCGGCCTTGGCCCACTCGGTCAGGCCACCGGCCCTGGCGATCGCCTTGACAATGGTGAACGGCTGGTCGAGGTGATACAGACCCGGCGCCTTCACCTGCCCCATGACCGTGTATTGCCGGCTGTTGCTCTGCATCACCGAGGTGATCACGTTCGGCTCGCCGAACACGGCGCTGTACAATTTACTCAGATACTCAGCCAATTGGGACAAGGTCATGCCCACCACGTAGACATCGCCGATATGGCGCAGCGAAACGCGCCCGTCCACACCGACCTCGGCGCCGGTACCGCGGCCGCGGATGAAATCCTGACCTCCCGCTCCGCCTCCATCGGCCGACATCCCCCCCTGCATCGCGTTACCCGGCCCCACCGCCATCGATCCCTCGCCGTATACCTCGACATACAGAATGTCGCGATAGCCGATGACGTATTCCTGGTCTTTCTGGGACGCCCCCTTCTCTCCCAGCACCTCTTGCCGGTATTTATCCTTGAGATCATCCTTGACGACAGCATCGCTCCCCGATTCAGCCGCCCAAGACGACCACGCCATGACAAACCCGGCGACAACCACTGCCCACACCCACCTTTGCGTGACGATGGAAAACGTTTTCATGCCTCTCTCCTTTTGGCTCAGCAGGATGAACTTATTGACTTTTTATGCTACCGGCATCACGGTAACAGGTCAAAACAAAAAAAGGAATCTTTCTATTTTCCACGATTCCGGAACATTCTCTGGCAAAATAGTCGCTTTGTTCATACATTGAACTGAAAATATCATCCCCCTGTCCGGGGGGCTCGTTTTTTATTCCTCAATGCACCCGGTTTGCTATATAAAGAGCGAAGAAGAACGGACCCTTGGTCATCTCAGCGTCACCAGCCCCCTTTGCGAGAAGGAGACCTATGAAATCGAACCGCCTGTCGTTTTTGGCCGCATCATTCTCGATCCTGCTCTGCTCCTTGTTGCTCACGGGGTGCCTGGGAGAAAAAAACAAGGAAGAACACTATCAGAAAGCCATGGCCTACCTCCAGGAACAGAAGGACAAAGAGGCCATCATCGAGTTGCGCAACGCCATCCAGATCGATCCCAAATACGCCGAAGCCCGCTATCAGCTGGGCCTGCTCTATCTGAAAAGCGGCGAGGCGCGCCAGGCCTTCGAGGAGCTGCAACGCGCGGCGACCCTGGACCCGAAGAACCTGGACGCCAACATCAAAACAGCGGAGTTCTACCTGCTGAGCCAAAAAAAGGATGACGCCCGCCAGAGAATCGAAGAGGTGCTCAAGCAGGCGCCGGACAACAAGGACGCCCTGGCCCTGCTCGCCAACCTGGAACTGGTCGACGGCAAGGTCGATGCCGCCCTGGCCGCGATCGACAAAGCCATTGCCGTCGCCGCCAACGAAGACCGGCTGTACGGGATCAAGGGGCGCATCCTCACCAAAAAGGAACAATTCGCGGAGGCGGAGCAGGCCTTTGCAAAAGCGCTGGAGCTGAATGGCAAGAAAATGCTCAATTACGCCACCCTGGCCGCGTTTTATATCGAGCGCAAAGAGCTGGACAAGGCCCGAACCACGCTGGACAAGATGGCGGCCGCCGTGCCCGATTCGCCCCAGCCGTACCTGCAGATGGCCTCCCTCGACCTGATCGAAAACGACGTGGACAAGGCCGAACAGCATCTGTTGCAGGCCCTCAAAGTCGATCCCAAGAACAGCAGGCTGAAGGTTTCGGTCGCCGAATTCTACGTGAAAAAAGGCGCCCTCGAACAGGCGGAGCAGCTCTACAAGGAGGCCATCGCCTCGGCCGACAAACCGGAGGAGTTCGAAGCGCAACTGGCTGATTTCTATTTCGATTACGGCAAATTCGATCAGGCGAAAGACCTGCTGACGAAAGTGGCGAAGGCCAACGACAAAAACGCCACCGCCGCCCTGGTCCAGGCAAAGTTCCTGCTCAAGGAAGGCAAGAATCAGGAGGCCCTGGATTCGGTCACGGGCCTGATCCGCGACTATCCCAAATGGGGCGAGTTGTTTTTCGTGAAAGCGGTGGCCCACAGCAACCTCAGGGACATGAAGCTGGCCAAGGAATCCCTGCTGGAGGCGATCAGGTTCAGCCCCGGATTCGCCAAGGCCCATTCCCTGCTCGCGCTCCTTTCGCTTCAGGAAGGCGACTTCGAAACCGCCAAGAAGGAAGCGGCCACGGCCCTGAAGATCAATCCCCGCGATTTCCAGGCCGCCCTCACCCTCGCCAAGGGCGTGTTGTTTTCCAAGGAATACGCCACCGCCGAGAAAATGTTCTCCGAACTCCATGCCAAGGTGCCGGACAACGTGGAAGTGCTGGGCAGCCTCGGCCTGGCCCACCTGGCCCTGCAGCAGGAGGCCAAGGCCAAGGAGACCTTTGCCAAGGTGATGACCTTGCAGCCCGACAATGTCAGGGCCTTCACCTTCCTGCTCCAGATCGCCCGGAAGGAGGGCGCCAAGCAGGACGCGCTGATCAAGATGACCGAGGCGCAGATCGCCAAGGCTCCGCAGAGCGGCGGCATGCACATCGTGCTGGCGAATCTGTACCTGGGCGCGAATCAACCGGACAAGGCCCTTGCACTCTACCAGAAGGCACAGGAACTCGATCCTGACAATCCGCAGGCCTATGCCCTGAGCGCCATGGTTCTGACCCGGCAGGGCAAGACCGATCAGGCCATCGCCGAGTACAACGATCTGCTGGCCAAACAGCCCAAGACCCTGGGCGCCTACATGGGGTTGGGCAGCCTCTACGAGCAGACCGGCAGGAGCGATCTGGCCAAGGAATCCTATACCAAGGCCCTGGCCATCAAGCCCGACTTCGCCCCGGCGGCCAACAATCTGGCCTGGATGATCGCCGAGGACAAGGATCCCGACCTGGGAGAGGCCCTGCGTCTGGCCATGACCGCCAAGCAGCAGCAGCCCGACGATGTCCACATCATCGACACCCTGGGCTGGGTGCATTACAAGCGGGGTTCGTTCAGCCTGGCCCGCAACGAGTTTGTCCAGGCGGTGCAGAAGCAGGACGACATGCCCGTGCTCCGCTACCACCTCGCCCTGGCCCTGTATGGCGAGGGCAAGAAGGAGGAGGCCATCAGGGAAATGGAAAAGGCGCTGGCCCAGAACCAATCCTTCCAGGAAAAGGAGGAGGCCGCCGCCACCCTGAAGAAGTGGCAGAGCGAGCAATAGCATAGGGACCACACAAACGGAGCGTTCCCATGACGACATCGCAACCCGCGCGGGAGCTGGTCCTGAGTTCCCGCCAGATTCAGGACCGCGTGCTGGAACTCGGCCGGCAGATCACCCGGGATTATCAGGGCAGGAAGCTGGTGCTCCTCGGCGTGCTCAACGGCGCCTTCATCTTTGCCGCCGATCTGTGCCGCACCATCGCCCTCGATGTTGAAATCGATTTCATCCGGGTGGCCAGCTACGGCACGGGGACGGTGTCGTCGGGCACCATCCGTCTGCTCAAGGAACCCGGCATCGAACTGGCCGGCAAGGATGTGCTGCTGGTGGAGGACATCGTCGACACCGGCACGACCATGGCCTGGCTGCGGGACCATTTCCGGCAAAGCCCGGCCGCTTCGGTGCGGATCTGTTCCCTCATCGACAAGAAAGAACGGCGGGCCGTGCCGGTTACGGTCGATTACGTCGGCTTCGACCTCGACCGCGGCTTTCTCGTCGGCTACGGCCTGGATTGCGCCGAACAATACCGCAATCTTCCGGCCATTTATTCCCTGGACTAGATCACACCCGTTGTCAACCTGCTCGAAAGGAGGCTGTTATGCGAAAGAAGAATTTTGCCGTGATCCTCTCCGGTTGCGGCCATCAGGATGGCGCCGAGATCCACGAGGCCACCCTCACCCTCTGGGCCATTCATAAAAATGGCGCCGATTTCCAGTGCTATGCACCCGACATCAAGCAGCACCACGTGCTCAACCACATCACCGGGCAGGAGATGAGCGAGAAGCGCAACGTCCTGATCGAATCGGCACGAATCGCCAGGGGCAAGATCGCCGCGCTCGCCACCTTCGCCCCCGACTCGGCCGACGGCCTGGTGATTCCCGGCGGCTTCGGCGCGGCCAAAAACCTGAGCAGCTACGCCTTCGACGGCGCCCAATGCACCGTGAATCCCGATGTGGCCACGGCGATCAAGGCCATGCATGCCGCCGGCAAGCCCATCGGCGCTTTGTGCATCGCCCCGGTCATCCTGGCCAAGGTGCTGGGGAACGTCACCCTGACCATCGGCCAGGACCAGGGCACCGCCGACAACCTCGCCGCCATGGGTGCCCGCCATCAGCCGACCATGCAGGGCGAAATCGCCATCGACCGAGAACAGAAAATCGTCAGCACCCCCTGCTACATGCTCAATTCCCGGATTGACCAGATCGCCGAAGGCGCCGACAACCTGATCAAGGCCATGCTGGCGATGATGGCCTGATCACCCATCCCGCTTTTCTCCTTCTCCCCTTCCCCTGCACCAACGGTCTGGACGGGGCGGCTTTTGCGGCTGCCCCGTCTTGACTGGGCCCGCCGGCGGTTTATCGTGTAGGCCAAAGCCGAAAGCGCGCTCCCCGCCGCATCGGCGTCCCCCCAACTTCAAGCTGAGAGGATACACGATGAACACCATGAAAACCTTCATGCTCATGGCGGCGCTCACCGCCCTGTTCATGGTTGCCGGTCGGGCGATGGGCGGTCAGCAGGGCATGATCATCGCCCTGCTGCTGGCCGTGGGCCTGAACTTTTTTGCCTACTGGAATTCGGACAAGATGGCCCTGGCCATGAATCACGCCCGCGAGGTCTCGCCGGCCGAAGCCCACGACCTGCATGCGCTCGTGGGTGGGTTGGCCGCACGGGCCGGACTGCCCAAGCCCAAGGTGTACGTGATCGACGAACCGACCCCCAACGCCTTTGCCACCGGCCGCAACCCGGAACATGCGGCGGTG
Source organism: Desulfobulbus elongatus DSM 2908 (assembly GCF_000621145.1). Taxonomy (GTDB): domain Bacteria; phylum Desulfobacterota; class Desulfobulbia; order Desulfobulbales; family Desulfobulbaceae; genus Desulfobulbus; species Desulfobulbus elongatus. The sequence goes on along the minus strand of NZ_JHZB01000002.1, from coordinate 61,045 downwards.
GCGGTCACCACCGGTCTGCTCCAGGTGCTGGACCGGCATGAGCTGGAAGGGGTCGTTGCCCACGAACTCGCCCACATCAGGAACCGGGACATTCTCATCGGTTCGATCGCCGCGGTCATGGCGGGTGCGATTTCCTACCTGGCCACCATGGCCCAGTGGGCGATGCTGTTCGGCGGCAGCCGCAACGACGAGGAAGGCGGCAGCAACCCGCTGGTGATGCTGGTGACCATGCTGGTGGCGCCGCTGGCCGCGACCCTCATCCAGATGGCCATCTCCCGTGGCCGGGAATACATGGCCGACGCCACCGGCGCCGAGATCTGCGGCCATCCCAAATCGCTGGCCAGCGCCCTCAACAAGCTCGCCAACTACAACGCCCAGCGGCCGATGGACGTCAATCCGGCATCGGCGCAGATGTACATCGTCAACCCGCTCAGCGGCGGCACCGTCGCCAACCTCTTCTCGACCCACCCGCCCATGGAGGAGCGAATCCGCCGCCTGCTGTCGATGTAGCGATGTAGGCGTGTCCGCCGGAGCGGTTTTTCGTCGCGTTCCCGACTCTTCCATTTCCGGATCGAACAGGAGGCGATTCGCACGGCGAACCCGGCGGAGGAGGATGGGCCATTTCGACTGGGAAATCCCCAGAACCGGGAGATTTCCCGGCACCCCGCTCCTCGAAAGGACAAATCGCACCCGCTGCCGTGTGATCTCCCCGCCATCCCATCACAAAAGATCGCCCGTCAGGCGGCAGGTAACCTTCAGTCGCCAACTCCTCTCCAGGCGATCTATTTGCCGGCACCCTCCCTGAGGAGCAACAGATACGCCGCCCCCGCCTCCTTCATCTGTCCCGCCTCCATGCCCGCCTGCTCGCCCGTGCCCCAGAAGATGTCGAGCCGGTTCGGGCCGGTCAGGGCGCTGCCGGTATCCTGCACCGTGGCCAGCCGCCGCAGGGACTGCCACTTTCCGACCTCGCCGGCAGCGGTCATGATCGGCCGGCGGCTGTCGACGTAGACCAGGCTGCCGGGTGGATACCATTTGTGGTCGGCTGCAACGGAGCGGCCGGGGGTCAGAGGTTGGCCCAGGCTGCCGATGGCCGGCCCCGGTTCGCACCACTCGAAGAAAATGAACGAATCGTTGTGGTGGAGAATCAGGTCCCGTTCCCCGGGGTGGCGCTCGATATAGCGGCGGAGGCTGGCCATGGTGACATCGGCCAGCCGCATCCGGCCGGTGGCGACCATGAAGGCGCCGACGCTGCGGTAGGGCCGGCCGTTGCTGATGGCATAGTGGACGCCCCGCCGGGAGCCGTCGGGCAGGCGGATGATTCCCGAGCCCTGGATATGGAGGACAAAGGCATCGAACGGCTCCTTGAGCCAGACCAGTTCCCGGCCGAGGAGCGGGCCGTCGCGTTCGATCTCCCGGCGGGTCCAGTAAGGCACGACCGCGCCGTTCGTCCGGCGGCCGAGCACCTCCTTTTTGCCCTGGTTGCGGCGGATGAGGAGATCGTCCGGCACCCGGTAGAGGGGATGGACGTAGGGAGGCTGCCGGTCGAGGCTGCCGGCGAAGATCGGCTGGTAATAGCCGGTGATGCGCATGCGTCCGGCCGTTGTCCCCGGCAGGGCATTGCCCCGGATGATGTCGTAGTCCCGGTTGATTGCGCGGGCAAGTGCTTCGGGGGCAGGATGGGCGGCCACCAGGTGTTGCAGGTGGAGCAGGGAGCGGATCAGCTGCCGCACCGGGATGGACCGGTCCCCGACCCGGTAGCTGGCGGCGGGGTCGATTGTGCGGAGGAAGGTCAGGCTGCGGTCAAGGGCCTCGTCGAGCCGCTGGCCGCCGAGATCGTCGGTGGCGACACGTTCTGCGGCCGGGACAGCGGCGGCAACGAAACCGGTCAGCAGGAGCAGACAACATCCGGCCAGCAGGGCAAGAACCTGTCGTTGCCGGCCACGCATGGAATTCAGCGGGTACAGGCCCCAACCGGTTCGCCGAGGGCAAAGCGGTGGGCGCGGTTGGGTGCGGCGGTCATCGGGCTCAGGGCGACGGAAAATGGCGGGCAAAGGCGGCCAGGAACCCGGTCAGCTCATCCTCGGGCAGATGGTTGATCCCGGCCGCCCCGGCCCGGCCACCGCCGGTGGCATAGCGGCGGCAGAGGCTGTCCGCGCCCTGGCGGGTGGCGAGTGGGGCGCGGACGCTCACCTGGAAGCCGCCGCCGGGACGCGCGAGCAGCACGGCATGGGCCAGGGCGGGCTGCTCGCGGCTGAGCCTGTTGGCGAGCACGCCGACCACCCGATTGGCCCAGGCCGCCGCGGGCAGGCGGAAGACGCGGCCGCCGGCGGTGACGCTTGCCGGTTGCAGATCGGCGGCCCTGGCCATGTCGTCCGCATAGCTGCGGCGAAGCCGTTCCAGCAGGGCGGACTGGCGGGAGAAGACGAAGGGATCGCGGAATTGGCGAACCTCGCCAAACAGGTCGGCGGGATGGATCAGGAGATCCTCCTCGCTCAGGCCGTAACCGTTGTAGTTGAGCAGGGTGCCGATCTCCCTGAGCATCTCCTGTTCGTCGGCGGCGAGGCCGAGCGCGTCGGCATAGCGGCGCGCGCGCTCGTCCAGGTTGTCGCCAAAGGCCCCGGCAATGGCCCAAGGGGCATGGGCGCCGGCCAGCAGCCGGTCGACGATCAGCGAGGTGCAGACGTGCGGGGAAGGGTCGAGGTGGGTTTCCAGCAACCCATGCCGGGGCACCTCACCGCTGAAGTGGTGATCGGCGTAGAAAATGCGGTTGCCCAGGGACAACAGCCGCATCAGGGCCTCCCGGTTGCGGTCCAGCGAAATGTCGAGCACTGTGATCCGCTGGCCGCTGACCTCGTCGAGCCGCTTCAGCAGGGCGATGTCGCGTTTGAGGCCGGTGATCAGGCGGGCGCCCGGCCGGGGCGTGTGCAGGCGGAGCTGGTGCAGGGCGCAGATGCCGTCGGCATCGCCGTTGAAGACATCGATCCGGTTTGCGTCGGGCATGGGCGATCGGCCGGCGCAGCCTCAGAGACCGAGGCCAAGGGGATTGCCGATGTTGGCCAGGCGAAAGGTGATCATGAAGGTCTGGTCGCCGGGCGTGGTATCGGCGGAGAATTCCACCGACCAGCAGGGCTGGACAAACCGCAGCCGGACGATTTCCTCGATGGTTTCATCCTGTTCGATGGCTCGTTCCAGGCTGTAGCCGGCGGCGAAGTTGTACGGCAGCAGGTACCAGAGGGAGGTGCGGACCGAGTTGACGTCGGTGAGTTCGTTGAACCGGTAATCGAGTGACAATCTGTCGCCGCGGTCGCTGGAGTAGTCGGCGTCGATGGAATGGAGAAAGGCGCCGTCGCCGTAAAGATCGATTTCGGTGGTGTATTTGAGCCGCATGCGTTCGAGGGGGTACAGCCCGGTCTCGGCCATGATCGGGGTCAGCGGGGCGTCGCTTTTCTCGCTACGCAGATCAAAGCCCTGCTTGACCTTGAAGAAGGCGTATTCCCGATCGAATTCCCGGCCGTTGCGTTCGCCGGCGAGCGAGAAGAAGTTGTTGAAACCGTAATAGATGGCGTTTTCCTCCTCCAGCTGGTCGATCTCGTCGAATTGGGGCAGGACCTCCCGGTTCGGGATGGAGGTATGGACGTACGAAACAAAGGGCCGCACCGTGTGGCTCAGGGTGTGGGCGCCGCCGAAGTCGATGGCGAAGTCGCGCATCAGGGTCGTGCCGACCTCGCCGGTCAGGTGGGACAGGAACCGGTTTTCCGAATCCTTGTCTTGCCAGTCGGAGGCCCCGTTGTCGTCGATCAGGTAGGCGGTGTTGCGAATGCCGCCGGTGACGTTGGCCTCCACGTACGGGCTGAGCGGAATGCCCGTGGTGACCATGGGCATGAAATCGATGCGCTGGGCACCCACCCCCTCGTCGCGCCAGAAATTGGTGTAGTTGGCGTCCCACTGGAAGTCGGGGCCACCGAGGAAGGCGATGGGGACTAGGCCGGAGTAGGTCAGCGACGGCAACGACCAGGATCGGGACGGGTTGTCCGGCGTATAGACCTGTTCGGTGATGTCGTTGACCGCTATGACCTCGCCCAGAAGCGAGGCGCCGTAGTCCCAGGAGCGGAGGGTCGCCGCCGTATTCTCGCGGTACTTGTTGGTTTTGTCGTTGAAGCCCCGGCCGAACACCTGGGAGAAATTCTCCTGGCTGGCGGTGAATCCGGTCGAACTGGTGTTGAATTCGCGCAGATAGTCGAGGTCCGAGGCGATGTCCAGATCGAGCCGGGTGGTCCAGGGGCCGATGTCCTGGTCGGCCTTGCCGCGGATCCAGTACCGGTCGGCGTTGGTATGGGTGAAGCGGCCGTCCCGGTAGTAGTCGACCTCAGAGGGGTCGGACAGTTTGTCGTCGAGGAAATTGCCCATCAGCATGCCCTTGCTGTTCGCGTCGAGCACATAGCGGAATTCGGCGCCGGCCATGACACCGCGGTTGGCGAGGTAGCGGGGATAGAGGGTCAGGTCGGCGCTCGGCGAGAGGTTGATGAAGAGGGGCGTCTCGATGCCGAATCCATCCTGGTCGGAAAAGGAAAAGGAGGGAAAGAGCAGGCCGGTCTGGCGTTTGCGTTTCGCCGGCAGCACCATGACCGGCGAGTAGAGGACCGGGACGTCCTTGATGCGGAAGGTGGCGTGGGAAAGCACGGCATAGCCGCCGTCGGTGAGGTCGACATCGGCGGCGGCAAAGGACCAGGGCGGCACCTGGCCCGGCTGCAGCTTGCAGGTCACCACCCAGCCGTCCTCGATATGGTAGGTGAGGGAGCCGGTCTTCTCGATGAGTTGGCCCTCGAAATGCAGGTTCTTTTCCTGGCGGACGACGGTGGCGTTGTCGAAGGAGCCCGTGGTTTTTTCCAGGTCGATGGTGCCCGAGTCGGCCGTGAGCTGATCGGCGCCGATATCGATGAGCAGGTTGCCCTGCAGGGTGAGCAGGCCACGGGTCAGGTCGTAGGAGACCCGGTCCGCCTTGACCGTGGTCACGGTCTTCAGTTCGACGGCCGTCTGACCGGGCGGAACATCGGGTGCTTTGCCCTCTTCGGGCCGGTCGTCCGGGGACGGGGGACGCTGCGCGGGAGCGGGGCCGACCGGCTCCTTTTTCTCCAGGACGACATTGCCCTCGGCGATCAGGGTGGGCGGCTCCTCGATCCTGGTGAGTTTATCGGCGGTCAGGTCCCAATGTCCGGCGTCCACGGAAACAGCCCAGACCCGGTTGGGGAGCAGGAGCAGAGCGATGAGCAGCAGGACAAGACGCGCAGGGGTCGGGGAGGGGAAAGTGGGATGATGCACCTCGATCGGCTCCTTCGGGTTGCGAGAGAACGGCGGAGTGGCCGCGCGGGATGGAACGTGTCGTGCCAAGGGAAAACGGTGTCTCAGCTGGCTGGAGCGACGAGTGGAACAGGACAGGAAGAATCGCCGGCGACAGGCCCGAATGTACGTGCCGCCCTGGGATGTGTCAAGCGAAAAGTCGCAGATTTGCCTTGCGTCGCCGTGGAATTTGGTTTAAGTATCGCCAGTCGCAATATTGCCGAATAACTCGATTTTTCAACGCCTGCCCCAGCTTGTGCGTGCGTGAGCCCTGCACAGCAACAACCGTCCGTGGCGCTGTATGGATTATATCTTCGGCCCGGTGCAGTCCAGGCGGCTCGGCCGCTCCCTCGGCATCGATCTCTTCCCCAAGAAAATCTGCAATCTCGACTGCGTTTACTGCGAGGTGGGACCGACGGTTTCCCCGGTGAACCGGCGTGCGGCCTACTCTCCGGTCCGGTTGATCTGCGGGGAGATCGATGGGTGGTGCGCCGATCCCGAGCGGGTGGCGGCGGTCGATGTGTTCACGGTGACGGCCAAGGGCGAACCGACCCTGCACAGCGGTCTGGGCGACATCCTGCGCCATCTCAAGGACACGGTCGACAAGCCGGTAGCCGTGCTCACCAACGGGACCACGCTGACGGACGAGGGGGTGCGGCAGGCGCTCATGGCGGCCGATATCGTCGTGCCCTCGCTCGATGCGGCCCGGCCCGAGAGTTTCGTCCGGGTCGACCGGCCGGCCGAGGGGCTGGACCCGGCCGCGATCATTGACGGTCTGGCGCTCTTTTCCCGGACCTTTCCGGGCAGGATATGGCTGGAGATCCTGCTGGTCCGGGACATGAACGACGCCCCCGAGGACATCGCGGCCCTGGTGACGGCCCTGGGGCGGATGCGGCTGGACAGGATACAGTTGAACACCGTGGTGCGCCCGCCCGCCGAGGCGCGGGCGTGCCCGTTGAGCCGGGAACAGCTGACCGCCATCGCCGGTCAGTTGCACCGGGAACTCGGCCTGCCGGTGGATCTGCCCTTTGCGGCTGCGGACACGCCGGCGGCGGAGACCGTGCCGGTGGCGGCCGCCGATTCGGCGCTGCCGGCCGCGATCAGAGACGACATTCTTCACATGGTGCAACGGCGGCCCTGTACCGCCGTTGATATCGACCGGACCTTCCATCTCGGCGGTCCGGAAAAAGTTGTGCAACTGCTTGACCCGTTGATTCGCGCCGGCATCCTGCATCGGCAGGCGCACGGCGGCACCTGGTACTACCAGCAGGCATCGTGACCGCCGGGATGCGCACGCATCCCGGCGCGCCGGCCTGGCGAGTGAACCGCGGACAGGTGGTTGTTGCTGAACAATTGACTGGTAAGGAAACGAATGACCACAGACGAACAGAACGAAAAACACGAGAAGAGTCCGCCGGCCCGCAAGGCGAAGACCGGTGCCTGGTGGAAAAGCGTGCCCAAGGAGGCACCGGAGCTGCCGGGCGAGCCGACGGCACATGTTTTCACCGCCGCCGGGGCGGACATGTCCGGCGAAGCGGCACGGGTGATGGCGGCTGCGCCGTTGTCTCCGGTTGCGCCGGAATCGAACCCGGGCCGCGCGGAGACGCCCGCCGCGCCGGCGGCCGAACCGGCGGCCACTGTGCCCGAGGTCGGCGAAGGACCGGCGGCCGGAACAGAGCCGACGGAAGTCCAGGGGGCGGATCGGCCCACCGACATATCGGATCCGGTTGCCGACACCCAGGCCGAAGAGCCGGCCCCGTCGAAAAAACGGCGGTCGCGCCGGGGCGGCAGGAGACGGTCCAAGCAGGCGGCGGAGTCCACGCCGGCCGGTGAAGAGACGCCGGCCATCGCAGAAGAGGAGCCGGTTGCCGCCGGGGGCGCCGTCGTCGATCCGGCGGACGACGAAGAGGACGATCGCGTCGAGGATGTAGGGCCGGAGGTTCCGGAAAAGCCGGTCACCTGCAAGCTGCTGATCAACGCCGAGGAGCCGGAGGAATGCCGCATCGCCCTGGTCGAGGACGGCCGGCTCGAATCCTTCCACGTCACCACCGTCGACCGCGAACCGACCAAGAACAACATCTACAAGGGCCGGATCGTCTCGGTGGAGGCCAACCTCCAGGCCGCCTTCGTCGACATCGGCACCGGCCGGAACGGCTTTCTGCCGTTCAACGAGATTCATCCCGAGTATTACCGCCAGGACGTCAACGAGCGGGTCCGCACGCTGATCGCCCAGCAGCAATGGAAAAAACTCAAGATCGAGGAAGTGATCCAGAAGGGGCAGGAGGTGCTGGTCCAGGTGGTGAAGGAGGTGACCGGCAACAAGGGCGCCAACATGACCACCTATCTGTCGCTGCCCGGCCGCTGCCTGGTGCTGATGCCGGGAAGCGATTCGGCCGGCATCTCCCGCAAGATCGTCGGCGAGGAGCGGCGGGCCTCCCTGCGCGAGATCATGAGCGAGTTCGAGATCCCCGAGGGCATCGGCTACATCATCCGCACCGCCAGCGCCGAGATCACCCAGGCGGTGCTGGCAAAGGACCTCCAGACCCTGCTGGCCCTGTGGGAGGAGATCAAGCATCGCGGCCAGACCATGGCGGCGCCGGCCCTCGTCTACGAGGAGCAGGATACGGTGGTCCGCTTCCTCCGCGATCACTTCTCCCCCGACATCAGGGAGATCACCGTCGACACCGAGGAATCGCTCAACCAGGTCAACGCCTTCATCGGCCAGTTGCCGGAAAAGCAGCGGCAGGTCAAGGTGAAGCTCCACCGCGGCACCAAGCCCATTTTCAACCAGTTCAACATCGAGGAGCAGATCGAGTCGATCTTCAAGCCGCAGGTGACCCTGCCCTCCGGCGGCTCGATCGTGATCAACCCCACCGAGGCCCTGGTGGCCATCGACGTCAACTCCGGCCGGACCTCGAAAAACGCCGACTTCGACGAGACCATCTTCCTGGCCAACACGGAGGCCGCGGCCGAACTGGCCCGGCAGCTCCGGCTGCGCGACCTGGGCGGCCTGATCGTGGTCGACTTCATCGACATGCGCAACAAGAAGCATATCCGCGAGGTCGAGCGGCAGGTCAAGGTCAGCATGAAGCGCGACAAGGCCAAGGTAGACATCAGCAAGATTTCCCGCTTCGGCCTGATGCAGATCTCACGGCAGAAGATGGGCGCGCCGATCGAGAAGGGCAGCTACCGGACCTGCGACCATTGCCAGGGGCGGGGCGTGGTCCGCTCGGTCGAGACCCTGGCGCTCTACTACCTGCGCCGCATCCAGACCGGCATCACCCGCAAGAAAGTGGCCCGGATCGAGTGCCGCCTGCCGCTGGACGTCGCCCAGTACCTGCTCAACAAGAAGCGGGCCGAACTGGTCGAGCTGGAAAGCCGGCACGCGGCGCGGATCGACATCATCCCCCGGGTGGAGATGAAACCGGCCGAAAGCCAGATCGATTTCTTCGAGACCGATGCGCCGGGGAAATGAACGGACCGGGACCGCCGGGATGCGGCCGGCCGGAAAAAAAGAACTTGAATCCGGCCACGGTTCAGAGTATATGAGGAAATCGTTTTGCGCCTGTAGCTCAGCTGGATAGAGCGCCGGACTACGAATCCGTAGGTCGGGAGTTCGAATCTCTCCAGGCGCGCCACGCATTCAAGGGTTTAGAGACCGGTCTCTAAACCCTTTTTCTTTTTTCGCCCCGCCTCCGCCGGTGTTCGGCGCGCCGCTGCTGCGGTCATAATTCCAGGAAAGTCACCACCGCCCGCAGGAAGGCTTCGGGCTGCTCCATGTGGATCGAGTGTGCCGCTTCTTCGATCACCACCACGCGGGCGTCCGGAATGGATCGGGCAAGCCGGTGGGCATGTTCCGGGGGGAAGAGTATGTCCCTGTCGCCGGTGATGACGCAGGTCGGGGCGGCGATCCGACCGAGGAGGTCGGTGCCGTGCCAATCGGCTATGGCTTCGACCTGGCGCCTGAACGCCTGGGGCGATTGTGGCCAGGGGTCGTGCAGCAGACAGTGAACGGCCTGCTCCACCGCCCGCCGATCGTGAAAGAAGTGCTCCGTGAAAATCCACAGAAAGATGCCCCGAAACCAGGCGGCGCGGTCCGAACCCGCCGCGCAGGCCGCCGCCCAATCGTTGAAGAGCAGATTGTTGCGCGATGAGTTCTCGGCGGCGGTGCTGATCAGAAGCAGCCTGTCGAGCGTCTCCGGATAGCGGGCCGCATAGGCCATGGCCGCCATGCCGCCCATGGAATGGCCGAGCAGGTTGACCCGGTCGTATCCGAGATCGCGCACCAGGGCGCGGCAATCATCGGCAATCTGATCGATGCTGATCGGGCATTCCTGACAGGAGCGGCCGACCCCCCTGTTGTCCGGGATGATCAGGGTGCACTTTTCCCGCAACCCCGAAAGGATGGGCTGCCAGCTCCGGGAATCGGAAGCGAGCCCCGCAATCAGGAGCAAGGGGGGGCCCTTGCCGAACGTTTCGTAATACAGCGGCGTGGTGCCGCGTGGGTGCCAATACATTCCTTTACACCTTCGCCATGAACAGTGATCTGGTTCCCCGATGGGCGACACTCCCGGACTCCTCCGGAACGGGTGTACCGCCGTATCCTGCCGGGATGGCATCGCTTGCCGTCGAATCTTCTCCGGGCATGGGTTGGCCATCAAAGGGCGCGGCACAGCGATGAAAATCCCGTGCCGAGCCTGACCGGAGATGTGCGGCGGCACGCGCAACCTGACGCCGGGCTGACCCGTGCCGCAGGCTCCGGATGCGTGTGTTGTATCAGCGGATTGCGGCTGTTTTCAAGCCAAAATCACCATCGTGCACGTTCAATTCGCGCCAAGCCCCGGAGGGAGCGCCGGCAAACCGCCGGATCCCGCCGCTGTTGCCCCGCTCTCCCGATCGCCTGCCCGTGCCCGCTCGTTCCCGCCATCGCGCCGATGCCCCGGAGGAGGTCGGCCGCCATCGTTTCCGGCCCGGTCGGCCCTCCGTTTCTCCGATCAGCCGCTTTTTTGCTGGATAAAAAAGACGGCCTCAGGTATCTCTTTGTATTGACTTCTTTTCCTGTGCATCTTTTCCTATGCACGGTTGTCTTTTCCCTGCGAGGATCCGCCATGCTCCACTGCTGCATCTTTCTCTGCGGCGCGGCCCTGATGATCATCGAACTGACCGGCTCGCGCATCCTGGCCCCCTTTCTGGGCACATCCCTGGTCGTCTGGACCAGCCTGATCGGCATCATCCTGGCCAGCCTCAGCCTCGGGGCCTGGTGGGGCGGCCTGCTGGCGGACCGGCGGCCGCAGCCTTCCCTGCTCGGCAGGATCGTGCTTCTCGCCGCCTGGGCCACCGCCGCCATCGGCCTGTCCAAGACCTGGATTCTCGAAGCGCTCCAGAACACCGGCGGCCTGCATGCCGTGGCCATTGTCGCCACCGTGGTCCTGTTCGCCCCGGCGGCGGTCCTGCTCGGCATGGTGCCGCCGTTCGCGGTCCGCATCTGCCTGCACGACCGCGAACAGGGCGGCCGCATCGCGGGCGGCCTCTACGCGGTTTCCACCATCGGCTCCATCGTCGGCACCTTCCTGGCCGGATTCGTCCTCATCGCCTGGGTGGGCAGCACCGCCATCCTGTTCATCACCGCCGCCGTGCTGGCCCTGGCCTCCTGGATGGCCGATCCGGAGGGCAAGTCACTCAAGGCAGCTTCGATCGCGCTCTTTCTCCTGGCGCTTTATTTTTTCCGCCAACAGGATCTGTGGCTGGCCCGGCAGGGATTTTTCGACCGCGACACCCCCTACAACCGGGTCCTGGTCTATACCAGCCGGGAAGAGGGCAGCGGCCGGCTCACCCGGGAGATGGTCACCGGCCCCCAGGGACGGCAATCGGCCATGTACCTGGACGACCCCGTCGCCCTGGCCCTGCCCTACACCCGTTTCTATCGCCTGCTCGAATACTACCGGCCGGATGCGCGGCGCATGCTGGTGCTGGGCGGCGGCGGCTATTCCTTCCCCAAGTATGCCCTGGCCCATTATCCCGACCTCCGCATCGACGTGGTCGAACTGGACCCCGGCATCACCGCGCTGGCCCGCAGTCACTTCGGCCTGACCGAGCATCCCCGCCTGCGCATCGTCGAAGAGGATGCCCGCACCTTTCTCAGGAAAGTGGAACAGCCCTACGACGTGATCCTCTGCGACGTGTTCAACTCCCACTATTCCATTCCCTTCCACCTGGTCACCATCGAGGCGGTGCGCCTGCTCGGCGCCGCCCTCCGGCCCGACGGCGTAATCCTGGTCAATCTGCTGGCCGCGCCCGAGGGCGGCTCGAGCCGCTTCTACAAAACCCTGCGGGGCACCTTTGCCGCCGAGTTTCCCGCCATCCACGCCTATGCCGTCGCCGATCCCGCTGCCCCCCGATTGTGGCAGAATATCATCCTGGCCGCCGGTCGGACCGCTCCCACCCATGCGTCCGACGACCCGATTCTGCGGGATTTGCTGGAGCATCGGCTGCCGGCACCCGACGGCACCTGGCCGCCGTTCACCGACGAATACGCGCCGGTGGATCGTTTGCTCGGCGAGTTCCTGCCCTGGCCGGCCCCGAAGGGACAGCGGGACTCCTGAGGGGCATCTCCGGGACAATAGGCGCCCGGTGCCGTTTCCCCACGCCGCCCGATCCGATGGGTGGTTGCCTCCGGGGAGCGTCCATGGTAAAAGTCCCTGCCACGGAAGGCAGGCGCACGGCTCCGGAAGGTGGGGGCGCGGTCGCACCGGGCGCGGCAGGGGCCGCGCAATCGGCGGTCGACCGGCGCAAGAGAATCTGTTCGAACAGGGAAAGGAACGGGAAAGGTATGAAAGTCGGAATCATCGGCCTGCCGCAAACGGGCAAGAAGACGCTTTTTCAGGTATTGACCGGCAGCGAGGTGCACGAGGCGGGCGGGCCGCCCAAGCCGGTGCCCGGCGCGGCCAACATCGTTGACCAGCGCTTCGACCGCCTGGTGGCCATGTATCAGCCGAAGAAGGAGACCAGGGCGCGCATCGATCTGGTGCTGCTGCCCAAGATGGAGCAGGAGGCGATCGTCAAGGGCGACATCTTCCGCGACATCAGCGACGTCGACGCCCTCTGCCACGTGGTGCGCGCCTTCGAGGACGACGCGGTCTACCATGCCGCCGGCTCGGTCGATCCGCTGCGCGATGTCGAGGCGGTCAACGCCGAACTGCTGCTCCACGACCAAGTCTTCTTGGAGAAGCGGATCGAGCGGCTGGAAGCCGGCCTGAAAAAGGTGAAGGACGAGCGCCAGGCCAAGGAACTCGACCTGCTCAGGCGGATGCAGGCCCAGCTCGAAGGTGAGCGGCCGCTGCGCCTGATGGAGCTGAGCGAGGAAGAGGACCTGCTGATCCGCAGCTATCCCCTGATCACCCGCAAGGAGCTGCTCCTGGCGTTCAATGTCGGCGAGGACAAGGTGGGCGACACCGTTCTGCTCGACCAGGTGCGCGAACTCTGCGCCACCGGCAAGATGGAGGCGATGACCGTGTCCGCCAAGGTCGAGGCCGAAATCGCCCTGTTGGACAGCGAGGAGGAGCGGCAGGAGTTCCGGCGCGATCTCGGCATCGAGCAGCCGGCCCTGGAGGTGCTGGCGCAGCTGTGCCTCAAGGCGCTCGGGCGGATTTCGTTTTTCACCGTGGGCAAGGACGAGGTGCACCAGTGGCTGGTGCGGGTCGATTCGCCCGCGCCGGTGGCGGCCGGCGCCATCCACACCGACCTGCAGAAGGGATTCATCCGCGCCGAGGTGATGAAATACGACGAGCTGATCGCCCTGGGCAGCGAGGCGGAGCTGAAAAAGGCGGGCAAGCTGTACGTGCAGGGCAAGGACTACATCGTGGCCGACGGCGATATCCTCAACATCCGTTTCAACCTCTGAGCCGGCCGGCGCAGGCCGGTGTCATTCGAGAGCGAGGCGGCGCACCTGCGCGCAGGTTTCCCTGAGATCGATCGTCAGAAGCCGGCGCTCGTGCACGATCAGGCGGCCGTTGACGATGACGCTGCGCACGCAGGCTGCCGGCCCGCTATAAACGAGCAGGTCCGGACCGTGCCAGGGCTGGAGCCGGGGCTGGTTGCGGTCGATCAGGATCAGGTCCGCCGGGGCGCCGGGGACGAGCGTGCCGTGGCCCGACTCCAATCCGAGGGCGGCCGCCCCGCCCCAGGTGGCCAGGCGCAGCAGCTGGCGGGCCGGCACCGCGGTGGGGTCGCTGGGCCTGACCTTGTGCAGCTTGGCGGCGAAATCCATCTCCCGGAACAGATCGAGGCTGTTGTTGGAGGCTGCGGAATCGGTGCCGAGCGCCACCCGCAGGCCGCGGTCGAGCATGGCGGTCAGCGGCGCCCGGCCCGAGGCCAGCTTGGCGTTGCTCTGGGGGCAGGTGACCACCGCCGCATCGTGGGCCGCGAGCAGGTCGAGATCGCGGTCGTCGGCCCAGACGCAGTGGACGCAGACGGTGTCCCGGTCGAGGAGGTCTAGGGCGGCCAGATGGCCGATCGGGCTCGGGGCCAGCGGTTCGGCGATCTGCTCCCTTTCGTTCCTGGTTTCGGCAACATGGACAAAGAGCGGCACCCCGCATGTCCGGGCGAGTTCCTTGGCCCGGCGCAGGGTGCGCCGGCCGCAGGTGTAGGGCGCATGGGTGAAGATTGCCGGGGTGATCAGCGGATCGCGTCCCTGCCAGCGCTCGATGAAGCGGGCCGCCGCCTCGATGTTTCGGGCCGGGTCCCCGACGCCGGGTGCCGGAAAATCGAGTACGCCTTGGGCCGCCACGCAGCGCAGGCCGGTTTCGACACAGGCGCGCGCCACCTCGTCTTCAAAAAAATATCCGTCGGCCACCGTGGTAGTGCCGCTGAGCAGCATCTCGGCGGCAGCAAGTCTGGCACACCAATAAACCATCTCGGCATCGACCCGCCGGGCCTCGGCCGGAAAAATATGGTCGTGCAGCCAGGTGGCCAGATCGAGGTCGTCGGCCAGGCCCCGGAACAGGACCATGGGCGCATGGCAATGGCCGTTGACCAGGCCGGGCATGGCCAACTGGCCCTGGCCGTCGATGATCGCTGCCGCTGCCGCCGGGCAGGCGTCCATGGAGCCGGTTTCGAGGATGCGGCCCGCACCGACGGCAACATAGCCGCATTCGATCAGGGGCTCCCGGCCGGGCACGGGCAGGAGGGCACAGTCGGTGACGAGGAGGTCGATGTTCATAACTGTTTGCACCCCGGGGTGCAGATGGTATATCACAGGGAACCGGCCGCAGCGGCGGTCAGCCGGGACTATACCCGAAACGGCGGCGACGGCAAAGGGTGCGATGCGTTTGCGCCGCCCGCCCGCTGCCGGTGGTAAGGAGATGTAACCATGCCGACCCATATGAAAAAAATATTTGCCGCCCGCTTGACCGGGGGACAGCAGTTCCAGGATGTCTTCCTGGTGGCGAAGAAATCGCTGGCCGAGACCAAGGCCGGCAAGCCCTACCTGGCCCTGGCGCTGATGGACCGAACCGGCGAGGTCGAAGCCAGGATCTGGGACAATGCCCTCAAGTTCGAATCCCAGGCCGAGGAAGGGACGTTCGTCCTGGTGCAGGCCGTGGCCAAGCCATTCCGCGAGCAGATGCAGCTCAGCGTGACCGCCCTGCAGCAGGTGGACGCGGCAACCATCGACATGGCCGACTTCCTGCCGGCCAGCGCCCGGCCGCTGGCGGAGATGGCCGCGGAGCTGGAAGGCGTCATCGCCTCCATCCAGGATCCGCCGTTGCGGCAACTGCTGCAAATCCTCTTCCAGGGCGACACCCTGGCCCGTTTCCGGCAGGCGCCGGCGGCCAAGAAGCTGCACCACGCCTACATCGGCGGCCTGATCGAACACACCCTGTCGATTGTCGGCATGGCGGAGAGGGCGGCGGCCCATTACGACCTGATCGACCGGGACATGCTCGTTGCCGGGGCCCTGGTGCACGACCTGGCCAAGATCGAGGAGTTCGATTTCAGCCATCCTCCCTTCAGCTACACCGACCGGGGCCGGCTGGTCGGCCATCTGGTCCTGGGCGTGGATCTGGTGCGCCGGGCCGCGGAACAGGTGCCGGTGATCGACGCCGGCCAGGTCGATCGCCTGATCCACATCATCCTCAGTCATCACGGCCAGTACGCCTTCGGTTCACCGGTACTGCCGATGACGCCCGAGGCCATCCTCCTGCACCACCTCGACGACATCGACGCCAAGATGAACTTCATGGCCGGACTCCAGGCGAAGATGAGCGGCGACGGCTGGCAGTGGACCGAGTATCAGCGGCATCTGGAGCGCTTTTTGTATCTCAGGGCGACCGGTACGGAGGAAACAGAGGATGCGGCCGGCCTGTCCCCGGAGGAGCCGCCCGAGGCGGAGGATGCGCCTGTGCCTCCGACGCCGCCGGTCCGCGCCGGCAAGGCAGTGGATCAGCGGCAGCAGTCCCTGTTCTGAGCCATGGCCTTTTCCTCGATCCTCGGCCAGACCAAGGCGCTGACCCTGCTCAACCGGGCTTTGGCGAGCGGCCGCCTGGCCCACGCCTACCTCTTTGCCGGCCCGGACGGGGTGGGCAAGACCACCGCGGCCCTGGACCTGGCGGCAACGCTTTTGTGCCGCCGGCCGGAGGCGGGCGGGCCGTGCGGCCGCTGCCCCGGCTGCCTGAAGTTCCGCTCCGGCAATCATCCCGATTTCGTCCGCATCCGGCCGGAGGGGGCCGCCATCAAGATCGATCAGGTGCGGGAACTGAAAAAGGCCCTCAACTTCGCTCCGTTCGAGGGCGGGCTGCGAATCGTGCTCCTGGAGGAGGTCCAGACCATGCGGCGGGAGGCGGGCAACAGTCTGCTCAAGGTGCTGGAGGAGCCGCCGCCCGGCAATCTGCTCATTCTGACCGGCACCGGAGCCGGGGCGATTCTCGACACCATCGTCTCGCGTTGCCAGGTCATTCCGTTCACCCCGCTGCCGCTCGATCTGGCGGCGGCGGTCATCCGGCAACACCGGCCGGAACTGGATGCCGCCGGCAGCGAGGCGCTGGCCGCCCTGGCCGACGGTTGTCCCGGACAGGGCCTGGCCCTGGAGGCAGACGGCATCCTGGTCCTCTACCGGCGCATCGTGGCGGAGCTGGCCGGCCGGCAGGAAAAGGCGGCGGTGCGGGCGGAACGAGCCCTGGCCCTGGCGGTCGAACTGGCCGAGGCCAAGGAAGGAATGGAGCCGCTCTTCACCCTGCTGCGGATTTTTTTCAAGAATGCCATGGCGGCCCGTAGCGGTCGCGACGCCGGCCGCACCTTGCCCCCCGAGGTGGAGCAGACAAGAGAACGCTGGAATTTGGCTCAGCTTTCTGCTAAGATGGCCACCATCGATCTCGCGGAGCAGGCGCTGGCCAGAAACTGCAACCGGGGCCTGGTCAGCGAAGTGCTCCTTCTGGACCTGTTTGACTGTAGCCCTCCTTTGACCTGAATCAATCATGACCGACAGCCCGAGCGAGCCGCAGCCCGTCCCTTCTTCCCCGACCAGGGAAGCCGGTGGCGAGGAAGCGGCGCTATATTATTATTATAAGATCCGTTTTCGCAAACAGGGACAGGAGTTCACCGCCCATGCCCATTTGGCCGATCTGGCGCGGGGGGACCAGGTGATGGTCCGGGCCGAGCACGGAGCCGAACCGGCCACCGTGGCCGGCCGTTTCCCCGGGATCGCGGAAGCCGGTCAGCCGTCCGGCTACCGCATCCATCGCCGGGCCAGCACCGAGGAACAGGAAAAATACATTCTGTTGCCGCAACTGGAGCAGGACGCCTTCCGGCTCTGCCAGCGCCAGATCGAACGCCTCGGCCTGCCCATGCACCTGGTGCGGGTGGAACGGTTTTTCAACGGATCCAAGATCATTTTTTATTTCACCGCCGAAAGCCGGGTCGATTTCCGGGAACTGGTCAAGGTGCTGGTCCAGGAATTCCGCACCCGGGTGGAAATGCGCCAGATCGGCGTCCGCCACGAAACCCAGATGATCGGCGGACTCGGCCCCTGCGGCCGGGAGCTGTGCTGCACCTCCTTTCTCAGCAAGTTCGATTCGGTTTCGATCAAGATGGCCAAGGCCCAGGACCTGCCCCTCAACCCGGCCAAGATCTCGGGGTTGTGCAACCGCCTGCTCTGCTGCCTGACCTACGAGTACGAGACCTACAAAACCATGAAAAAAGGAATGCCCCGGGTGGGACGGCAGATCCAGTTCGAGGGCAAGGTCTACCAGGTCACCCGGCTGATCCCGCTGCTGGGCAAGGTGGCGGCGGTTGCCTCCGATGGCGAGGAACGGCTGTTTTCCGAGGAAGAGTGGCGGGCCGCCGATCCGATCCCGAAAAGCACCGGCCGCAAGGGACCCGGGAAAAAGAGCCGGCGCACGACCATCGACATCTGGGGGATACAGGACGAACCGGTCGAGGAGGACTGACCCCTTCCCGGTCCGTTCGCAACGCCACCCGCCGGCGCCCCCCCTTTGTATTCTTCAAGCGGAACCATTCAGCATGCCAACCTACGTCACCACCCCGATCTACTACGTCAATGCCCTGCCCCACCTGGGGCATGCCTATACCACGATCGTCGCCGATACCTACAGCCGGTTCCGGCGGCTGTGCGGCGACGAGGTCCGTTTCCAGACCGGCACCGACGAGCATGGCGAGAAGATCGCCGAGGCCGCCGCCAAGGCCGGGGAAACGCCCCGGGCCTACGTCGACCGGATCGCCGCCGCCTTCCGGGAAACCTGGCCGCACCTCGCCATCCGGCCGGACTACATCATCCGCACCACCGATGCCGATCACATCAGGACGGTGCAGGACATCCTCCAGCAGGTGTACGACCGGGACGACATCTATTTCAGCGAATATTCGGGCCTGTACTGCAAGGGCTGCGAGCGGTTCCTCACCGAGAAGGAACTGGTGGACGGCAAGTGCCCCGATCATCTGGTGGAACCGAAGCCGATTACCGAGCAGAACTATTTTTTCCGGATGTCCAGGTATCAGGACTGGCTGATCGACCACATCAGGGCCAATCCGGACTTCATCACGCCCGAACGCTACCGCAACGAGGTGCTGTCGTTTCTGAGCGAGCCGCTGGAGGACCTGTGCATCTCCCGGCCGACCTCGCGCCTGACCTGGGGCATCCCGCTGCCCTTTGACGCGAACTTCGTCACCTATGTCTGGTTCGACGCCCTGATCAACTACCTCACCGGCATCGGCTATCCCGACGGCCCGGATTTTACGCGGTACTGGGCGGCGGCCGAGCACGTCATCGCCAAGGACATCCTCAAGCCGCATGCCATCTACTGGCCGACCATGCTGCGGGCCATGGGGCTCGAACCCTACCAGCGCCTGCATGTGCACGGCTATTGGAACGTGGACGCCACCAAGATGTCCAAGTCGCTGGGCAACGTCGTCCGTCCGAGGGAGTTGGTCGAAACCTACGGCGTGGACACGGTGCGCTATTTCGTCCTCCGCGAGATGAGTTTCGGCCTGGACGCCTCCTTTTCCGGCGACGCCATCCTCGCCCGCCACAACGCCGACCTGGCCAACGACCTCGGCAACCTGTTTTCCCGCTCCCTGGCCATGATCGACAAGTACGAGGGCGGCCGGGTGCCGGAGCGCCCGTCGGGGGGCACCCTCACGCCGGACGACCGCGAGCTGATGAGCGCGATGTCCGCCATGGTGGCCGAGTACCGGGAACACATGGACGGGTTTGCCTTTCACCGGGCCCTGCAGGCCGTGTGGGAGGTGATCGGGCTGCTCAACCGCTACATCGTCGCCAATGCGCCGTGGGAACTGGCCAAGCATCCGCGCCAGGCCGACCGGCTGCGCACAGTGCTCGCTTTCCTCGCCGAGGCGCTGTGGAAAATCACCCTGGTGCTGGGACCGGTCATGCCGGAGACCGCCACCAGGATGGCCGCGGCCCTGGGCATGGGCGAGCGGTTCGCCGCTGCCGTCATCGACGATGCCGTGATCTGGGGAAGCATCCCCGCGGGCACGGTCATCGGCAAGGTTGGGCCGTTGTTTCCCCGGGTGGAGCACAAGACGGAGCCCGCGGCCGCAGCCAAGCAGCCGGTGAAACAAGAGGCCGTTGCGGGGCCGGGCGAAGGGCTGATCGGCATCGATCAGTTCAAGGCCGTGGACCTGCGGGTGGCGGAGATCGTGGCCGCCGAAAAGGTGGCCAAGTCGGACCGATTGCTCAAGCTGACCGTGCAGGCCCCGGAGGAACGGACCATTGTCGCCGGCCTCGCCCAGTATTACAATCCAGAGGCGCTCGTCGGCCAGAAGGTGATCATTGTCGCCAACCTGAAGCCGGCCAAACTGATGGGCATCCCTTCGCAGGGGATGGTGCTGGCCGCCAAGGAGCAATTGGCCGACGGCACGGAACGGCTGGTGGTGGCCACGGTGGCGGGGCCGGCGGCGGCCGGCAGCCGGGTGGCCTGAGACCAGCCGCCGTTCCCCCTTGGTATCCATTGGGCGCAGAACAAACACATCGATAAACCTGGCAGGTGCCTTTTATGTTCATGTTCGGAAATTTTCTCATGGCCGTGGCCAAACTGATCAATTTCGTCCTCGGTGCCTATATCTGGGTAGTGATCGCCCGAGCGGTCATCACCTGGGTCAATGCCGACCCCTACAATCCCATTGTCCGTTTTCTCCGCCAGGTGACCGACCCGCTGCTGGAGAAAATCCGCCGGGTGGTGCCGATCATGGGCGGCCTCGACCTGAGCCCGATGATCCTCATCCTGATCATCGTTTTCCTGCAAAGCTTCCTCGTTCCCACCCTGCAGCAGATCGCCGTCAATCTGCAGTAGGGGCGCGGGCGACCGGCGCGTATGGACGACAGGGTTTCCCCAACAGAACTCCCCTGCCTGCAACCGCTGCCCGACGGTTCCCTGCTGCTCCGTCTGCATGTCCAGCCCCGGGCCGCCGCCAACGGCCTGGCCGGGTTGCAGGGCGACCTGCTCAAGCTCCGCCTGACCACTCCGCCGGTGGACGGCAAGGCCAATCAGGCGGTCGTCGCCTATCTGGCCAAACTCTTCCATCTGCCCAAATCCGCCCTGACCATCAAAAGCGGCCACCAGAGCCGGAGCAAGACCGTGCGCATCACCGGGACCGACAGCCGGCTGCTTTGTGCCCTGCTCGCCGCCCTGCTGGCGGACGGAAAACCTTGAAAAACGAAGGGAGCACTCCCGGCGGCAAACGATGGCCAATCCTGCGCGTCGCGGGCGTGACGCTGGGATTGCTGGTGTTGATTCTGGGAGTGGTCGGCGCGCTGGCGACCCTTTGGGGCGACCGGGATCGGCAGGTGACACCTGAGCCGAGGCGGCAAGCGCCGTTGGTTCATCAGGTCGACCCCGGCAGTCTGCGCCAGGACGAGCGCGGCAACGCGCATTGACGGGAGCGGCCCTGCCTGCCGCGAAACGGAGGAAAGACCATGCAGAAAAGAGTGTTGGCCAACTGGAAGGCCAATCTGTCGCTGGACAAGGCGGTGCAGTGGTGCGATGCCTTTGCCGGTGTCTACCGGCCGCGAACCGATCTGGAGGTGGTGCTGGCGGTGCCGTTTCTCTTTCTGGAGCGGATTGCCGAGCGGGTGCAATCGCTGGCCGGGGTCAGCCTGGCCAGCCAGGGGGTGTCCTCCTATCCCCAGGGCAACTACACCGGCGCGATTCCAGCGGCCTGGCTGCGGGGTCTGGCGCGTTATACCCTGCTCGGCCACCGGGAGCGGCGGCGCTACTTTCACGAAACCGTCCAGGATGTGGCCCGCCAGGCCTACGAATCCCTGGCCGAGGACCTGCACCCGATCGTGTGCTTCGACCGCGATGTGCTGATTCCCCAGACCGCGGCCATGGCCGCCGAGGAACTGGGCCGACTGATCTGGGCCTATACGCCCGATACCCCGGCCACCTTCGAGATGGCCAGGGGAGAGGCGGAGATTGCGGCCCTGCTGCCCCAGATCGCCAAGAAGACGGATAACCGGCCGGTGCTGTACGGCGGCGGGGTGACCATCGATAACGGCGCCGGGCTGTGGCGCCTTGCCGGACTGGGCGGCATCATGCTCGGCCGGGGCTGCCTGGACGGCGCCGCCTTCGCCTCCCTGGTCAACCGGCTGTAATTCCGTTGCCACTGCACAAGCACGACATGTCTTTCGGGTCTTTCCGACAGCCACAGCGAGAAGAAATCTCGTTGTGGCCAGGAGATTTCCCGCTGTGCGGGAAATGACAGCGCCCTTCTCCGGAAACAGGCGGCCGGAGCGGCCGTCATTCTTCCGGTCGTTCCCGTTTTCCCCTCACAACCCGTACTTCCGGCCATAGCCCCTCGGGGTGACCATCCTGTCGCGCCAGACAAAGGTCTGCGAGTTGCCGATGATGACCGTGGTCTGCATGCCGATGGCCTCGTCGAGCATCTTTTCGAGCGTGGTCAGGCGCACGGTCTCGTGCTCGCGGGCGGCACCGGAGACGATGCCCACCGGGGTGTCGGGGGAACGGTGGGCGAGCATGATCTCGCGGGTCCTGACGATCTGGTCGGTGCGCTTCTTGGATTTGGGGTTGTAGATCACCACCACGAAATCGGCCGGGGCCACGGCCTCGAGGCGGCGCTCGATCAGCTCCCAGGGTGTCATCAGGTCGGAGAGGCTGATGGCGGCGAAATCGTGCATCAGGGGCGCGCCCAGAACGGCGGCGCAGGCATTGAGGGCGGCGATGCCGGGGATGACGTCGATGGGCACGGTTGTGTCCAGCGACCGGGCCAGCTCGAACACCAGGCCGGCCATGGCGTAGATGCCGGGGTCGCCGCCGCAGACCAGGGCCACCCGGCGGCCCTGCCCGGCCCGTTCCAGGGCCGTGCGGCAGCGGTCGATCTCCTGCATCATCGAGGAGGAGAGCACTTCGCTGGCCGGATTGAGGCAGTCGCGCACCAGGTCGAGATAGGTGCGGTAGCCGACGACCACTTCGGCCGCGCTCAGGGCGGTGCGGGCGCGGGGGGCCATGAGGTCGGCGGCGCCGGGGCCGAGGCCGACCACGGCCAAGGATCCGGTGGGGGTGTCCTGTGCTGTTGTCATTGTTTTCCTGTTTTGTGGGTTGTCATTGCGAACGGATCGGCGATTTCCGCCACCGCGGTGGTGACGTCGGTCCATTTCATCTTGGCCGCCAGCAGCACGGCCCCCGGCCCGGCGCCGAGCAGGGCCGCCGGTTCGGCCACCCCCTTGGCGCCGGTGGCCCGCAGAACCGCTGCCGAGACGGCGACGCCCTCGACCCGGTTCAGGGCATCCTTGTCGAAAAAATCGATGGCCAAGCCGTGCTCGCGGGCATAGGCGAGCAGGCCCGCCTCGTCCCGCTTGAGGTCGATCGAGGCCAGGCGGGCGATGGCCTGGGGCGCGAGGCCGTGCCGGGTACAGGTGGCCTCGACCGCGGCGGCGATGGCCGCGGCCGTCGTGCCCCGGTTGCAGCCGATGCCGACCACCAGGGCTCTGGGATAGAGCACGGCGGCCTGTCCGGACGGCGCATCGCGGCTGTCGATGATCAGGTCCGCCCCGCT
Organism: Desulfobulbus elongatus DSM 2908; assembly: GCF_000621145.1. Classification (GTDB taxonomy): domain Bacteria; phylum Desulfobacterota; class Desulfobulbia; order Desulfobulbales; family Desulfobulbaceae; genus Desulfobulbus; species Desulfobulbus elongatus. The sequence continues at coordinate 38,164 of NZ_JHZB01000002.1, read as the reverse complement.
CTGATCGGCAACCGCTTTGAGATCCGGCGGCAGGTCCGGCAGGGGATAGCGGCTCCAGACCGCGAGCATCCCCCGGTCGACCAAGCGGCCCATGGCGCGGGTCAAGGCGGCCTTGTCGCCGGGCCTGAGTCCGAGATCGCGGCACCAGAGGTCGAGCGCGGTGCGGCCCAGGACATCGGAGGCCGTGGTGAGCACCGCCTGGCCGCCGGTCGCGGCCGCCACCCGCCCGGCCAGGGCGTTGGCGCCGCCGACATGACCGGAGAGGAGCGAGATGGCGAAGCGCCCCTTCTCGTCGCAGACCACCACGGCCGGGTCGTGCCCCTTATCGCGCAGCAGCGGGGCCACGGTACGCACCACGATGCCGGTGGCCATGATGCAGACAATCTCCCGGTAGTCGGCCCAGGCTGTGGCCATCACCTGGGCGAGCCGCCCTTTCGCGGCGAAAAAATCGCCGTCCAGAGCCGCGGCCAGTTGCCGGCCCAGAACGCAGCCGCCCCTGGTCAGGGCCAGCACGGCCAGGCGGCAGTTAGGGTGGCTGGGGCAGCCCTCAGCGGTATTCGTGGGTGAATCCGGCATCGTAGAGTCTGGAGGCGATGCGGCTGTCCTCGGCCAGGGCCGGGCCGACCACGATCATCGCCGTCTTTTTGATCCGCGAGTCCCGGATCTTGCCGGCGATATCCGCCAGGCTGCCCCGGACGATCTGCTCATCCGGCCAACTGGCCCGCTCGACCACGGCGACCGGGGTGGCGGCCGGATAGCCGCCGGCGAGCAGGTCCTCGACCACGGCAGCGATCATCGACACGCTTAAGAAGATGCACATGGTGGCCTGGGTGCGGGCCAGGTTACGCAGCGATTCCCGCTCCGGCACCGGGGTGCGGCCAGCCTGGCGGGTGAAGATCACCGTCTGGGTGACCTCGGGCACGGTCAGTTCCTTCTTCAGGGCGGCGGCGGCGGCAAGGGCCGAACTCACGCCCGGCACCACCTCGTAGGGGATGCCGGCCGCATCCAACCACTGCATCTGTTCGCGGATCGCACCATAAATGGCCGGATCGCCGGTGTGCAGCCGCACCACCCGCAAGCCCTGCCGGTAGCCCTCGACCAAAAGGCGCATGATCGCCTCCAGGTCGAGCGAAGCGCTGTCGTGGCAGACGGCCCCGATGCCGTCGAGCAGGGCCGCGTTCACCAGGCTGCCGGCATAGACGACCACGTCCGCCTCGTCGAGCAGGCGGCGGCCCTTGAGGGTAAGCAGTTCCGGATCGCCGGGACCGGCGCCGAGAAAGACCACGGGGTGGCGGACCGCTTCAGGCGGCGTGCGCGTCGATTCCATTGGACACCTGTACCTTTTTCTTGCGGATCACCATGGTGGAGAAGTAGTGCAACTGCCGGCCCCTGGCCTCGCGGACATCGGTGTAGACCCGCTCGCCCTCCATGCCCGAGCGTTCGGTCAGCACCGCGCAACCGACGAGGTCCAGCTCTTCGAGCAGGTCGATGAGGGCGTCGATGCGCCGGTGCACCTTCATCAGCACCACCGCATCCAAGGTGGTGAGGATGGCGCGCAGCCGCTCGTCCTCGAAGGCGGCCGGCACCACGGCCAAAACATCGTCGCCCAGGGCGAGCGGACTGGACTGCGAGGCGGCGCAGGCGGCCATGGCGGTGATGCCGGGGACCACGGTCACCGGCGTCTGCGGCCGCTCTTCCTGAATCATGGCCAGGAGGTAGAAGGCGGTGGAATACAGGGTGGCGTCGCCCAGGGTGGGAAAGGCCACATCCTCCCCCAGGTCGAGGTGGCGGATGACCTCGTCGGCCGAGCGGCGCCAGGCGGCCAGCAACTGGTCGTCGGTCTCCTGGCCGAGATAGACCTTTTTCATCGGAAAACAGAGCGAAAGCACGATGCGGCCGTTGGTCGGCACCACCTGCTCGGCGATCTGCCGGGCGCTGCTCGTGCCGCCCTTCCTGGCCGTGGGCACAGCCCACACCTTGGTCTCGCTCAGGATGCGCGCCGCCTTGTAGGTCATCAGTTCCGGATCGCCGGGCCCGACGCCGACCAGGTAGAGCCGGCCGGTCCGCGATGGGGGAGTGTCGCTCTTCATTTGTCGCCTGTGATAAGGGTTATGGGGTTGAATGTCCGGATATCGCCGCCGGACGCCGGTCGACGGCTGACGGCCAGGGTGCTGGCCGAGACCCGCAGCCCCAGCCGCTCCAGGCAGGCCAGGGCAATGGTTTCGGTCTGCTTCAGCACGGCGTTGATCACGATCCGGCCGCCGTCGGCAAGACGATCCGCCGCCGCCGCGATGATCGCCTCCAGCCGCTGGCCGCTGCCGCCGATGAAGACGCAGTCGGGCGCGGGCAGCCCGGCCAGGACCTCCGGGGCCTGGCCGCAGACCAGAGCAATCGAGTAGGCGCCGAATCGGCGGATGTTAGCCCGGATGTTGGCCTGCTCCTCCGGCTTTTTCTCAACAATGCGGATCGCCAGTTCCGGGCAGAGCCGGGAGGCTTCCAGCGAAATCGAGCCCGAGCCGCCGCCGATGTCCCAGAACACGCCGGTGGCGGGCAGCCGCAACCGGTGCAGGGTGGCGGCCCGGACCTCGTCCTTGGTGATCAGGCCGCGAGAATGGGCGATTTCGTCCTCGCGCAGACCGAAGGGGACCACCGCCGGCGGCAGCGATTGCTCGATCAGCATCATGTTCAGCGGCCCGAAGGTGCGGGCCGCGATCTCCGCCAGGCCGCCGCCGGTGAGCCGCTCGTCGCCCAGCCCCAGATTCTCGGCCACCCGGACGCGGATGGCGCCGAGCCGCTCCGTGTCTTCGCAGGCGGTCAGGGCTGCCAGCAGTTCGGCCGCCACCCGGTCCGGGCTGTTGCGGCCGTCGGTGAACAGCATGGCCCGCTGGTGGCGGAGGACACTGCCGGGAAGATTGTCGGACGAGCGGCCGTGGACGCTGAGCAGGGCTAGGTCGTCCCAGGGGATGCGGAAGCGGGCGCAGGCCAGTTGCATGGCCGACAGGGCCGGACGGACCGTCAGCCGCTCCGGGCCGAACCGGTCGATCAGGGTGCGGCCGATGCCGTAAAAGAGCGGGTCGCCGCTGGCCAGGATGGCGACATCGCCGCTGGCCAGGACCTCTGCCACCTTATCGAGCATGGCCGCCACCGGCGTGATGTCAATCACCGGCTGGGGCAGGCCGGCCACCAGAAAACGGTGACGGCGGGAGGCGACAATGGCGGCGCAGCGGCGCAGGAGCGGCCACTGCTCGGCGGTGAAGGCCGTGCCGCTGATGCCGATCAGCTCAATCCGCGACATGGACCACCCCCTCCTCCGAGGTCACCAGGTAGACCCGCACCGGCAGACCGGACCACTGCCCGGCCTGCTCTCCGGCCCGGTGGCAGACCGCGGCAATCAGGTCGGCACGGTGCATGGCCTTGAGCCGGTCGTAGATCTCGCGCGCCGTGTTGGCGGTGCGGAGCACGGCGGCGCTGTACGGGTCCAGGCCGAGATCGACCAGCAGGTCGGCGGCCTGCCGGACCTCCAGGGCGCCGTTGCGCACATGGGTCTGGGGCACGGCCAGGGCCGCCTTGACCAGCTTGGCCCACATCGCCGCCAGGTGGATGCGGGAAAAGCCGTGCCGGTGCGCCGCCTCCAGGGCATAGTGCAGGTAATCGCCCATCATCACCTGCGCCTCCTCGGGCAGACGCAGCAGCCCCTGGACCATGGCCTCGGAGGTGCGGCCGGTGGAAAGGATCACCTCGGTGAGGCCGACGGCGCGGGCCACCTGCATCGAGGCCTCGATGGTGTCGGTCCAGGCCTTGGCCGACACCGGCCGGACGATGCCGGTGGTGCCGAGGATCGACAGGCCGCCGATCACGCCCAGGCGCCGGTTGAGGGTCTTCTCCGCCAGGATCTCGCCGTCGCACACGAAGATCCGCACTTCCAGGCCGTCATTTTCGCGGCCCGAGCCTGCCAGGGCCTCGGCCACCGCTGCCCGGATCATCTGCCGGGGAACGGGATTGATGGCCGGCTCCCCCATGGGCACGGGCAGGCCGGGCTTGGTGATCAGGCCGACGCCGTCACCGTTGCTCAGGACGATCCGCTCCTCCTGCCCGCACTCGAGCCAGCGCACCTCGGCCCCGATCTCGGCGCCGTTGGTGACGTCGGGATCGTCGCCCGCATCCTTGACCACGGTGGCCAGGGCCGGCTGCGTGCCGGTGCGGCACAGGGCAAAACGGTGGCGGGAGCCGTCGGGAAAGGGGATCTCCACCGTCTCCGGGCGCACCAAACCCAGCAGGCAGAGGGTGGCCGCCTTGGCCGCCGCCGCCGCGCAGGCACCGGTGGTATAGCCGCTGCGCAGCGTCTTTTTCCCGGCCGACGCGCCCATGGTTGTCCTACGCCAGCCGAAGCAGGGCGTTGACCGTGGCCACCGCCACCGGCGTGCCGCCCTTGCGGCCCAGGGCGGTGATGAAGGGATAGGGCTTTGCCGCCAGCAATTCCTTGGATTCGGCCGCATTGACAAAGCCCACCGGCACGCCGATGACCAAGTCCGGGGCGAAGAGCCCCCGGTCGATCAGGTCCATGACCTTGAGCAGCGCGGTCGGGGCGTTGCCCACCGCGACGATGCCGATGTTGTCGCCGGTGCCGCGCACCATGGCGGCGTCGGAGCGGGTGGTGCCGCCCTCTTTCGCCAGGGCCGCGGTTTCCGGCTCCGCCACCCGGCAGATCACCTTGCCGCCGAAGCGGCCGAGCAGGCCGGCGGAGATGCCGCTGGCCGCCATGGTGACGTCCACCAGGATATTCTTGCCGGCGCGGATGGCCGCCAGGCCGGCGGCCATCGCCCGGGGATGGAAGCGGAACTGCTCGGCAAAGCCGAAATCGCCGGTGGCGTGGATGGCGCGCCGGACCACGGCGAACTCCTCGGGGGCAAACCGGGTGGGGCCGAGTTCGCGCTCGATGATGCGGAAGCTCTCGGCCTCGATGTCCTGGGGGGCGATGGGTTGCAGGGTGACCATGGTATGCACCTGGGTGGATTGTTTCAATGTTCGTTCGTGGATACCACCTTACCTGGCGGCCGCCCGGCAGGCTTCGACAAACCGCGCCGCCGCCTCGGGGGTGCGGCCCCAGTGGAGGTGGACGTAGCCGGCCAGGGTCTGGCCGCAGGCCACGAATCCCTCGGGCCGGCCCTCCTCCAAAACGTACGCCGCCGGCACCGCGACGCCGTCGGTGTCGATGGTCGAGTAATGGAACTCGTGGCCGTGGAGCACCGCGCCCGCCGGGGCCAGCAGGCAGTCTTGCACCACCTGCGGCCGGCGGTAGCCGAGGCTGCGCAGCCGGGTCTGCATCCGGGCGGCAAAGGGATACAGGCCGGCCATGGGAAATTCGTGACCGTCCAGATCGGCGAGCGAGCGGCACAGATACATGAACCCGCCGCATTCTCCGTAGACCGGCCGGCCGATCTCGGCAAAGGCCCGTACCTGCGCCATCATGGCGCGGTTGTCGCTCAGGCGGCGGGCATGCAGTTCCGGATAGCCGCCGCCAAGGTAGAGCCCGGCCAGGTCCGGCGGCAGGCGGTCGTCGTCCAACGGGCTGAAGAACACCAGTTCCGCATCGGCCGCGCGCAGCAGGTCGAGGTTGTCCTCGTAGTAGAAGCAGAAGGCCGCATCCCGGGCCACGCCGATGCGCACCGGCGCACCGGCATTCGCCGGGGTCGTCTCTCCCGGTGCGGGCTCCTCGCGCCGTGGCGTTGCCGCGATCCGCACAAGCCGCTCCAGGTCGACATGGGTTTCGATCAGTTCGATCAATCGTGCCAGCCCCGTGCCGGTCAGCGGATGCTCCTCGCCCATGTGCAGGCCGAGATGGCGCGAGGGGATGGCCACCGCCTCGCTGCGGGGCAGGCAGCCGAGCAGCGGCACCGCGCAATGGGCGCCGATGGCCTCGGCCACCATCTGCCGGTGCTTGTCCGAGCCGATGCCGTTGCCGATCACGCCGGCCAGGCGGACGCCGGCATCGAGGGTGGCGAAGCCGTGGACCACGGCGGCCACGCTTTCCGCCGCCGAGCGGACATCGACCACCAGCAGCACCGGCAGATCGAGCGTCTTGGCCAGGGTCGCGGCCGAGCCCGCGCCGCCGTCGAACAATCCCATCACCCCCTCAACCACGGCCACGTCCGCCGACGAACCGTGCCGGGCAAAGGTCTGCCGTACCCAGTCGACCCCGCACATGCGGACATCGAGGTTGCGCGACACCCGGCCGGCCACCAACCGGTGCAGGCTGGGGTCGATGAAGTCCGGGCCGCACTTGAAGGGCTGGACCGCCAGCCCGCGCCGGGCCAGGGCGGCCATCACCCCGAGGGTGATTGTCGTCTTGCCGCAGCCCGAATGAGTACCGGCAATGAGCAGGGCCGGCCGGCTCATCGCAGGGAGAGGCCTTCCTGGCCGTAATCGGGGTAGAGCAGCGAGCGGACGAAGCCGATGCCGTCGAGCAGGCCCATGGTCGGCCGCGACACCATCTCCTCGTCGACCAGAAACACCTGGTTGTCGCGCACCGCCTTGATCACGCCGAAGCCCGGCTCCCTGACGATGTCGTCCACGCTCACCGGATTCATCCGGCCGTTCTGGGCGAGGTAGAGGTCGATCTGGTCGGCCTTGGCCAGAATCCGCTCCTTGCCGTAGGCGGCGATGTTGGTTTCGCGCATCCGCTCGGCATCGATGGCGATGTTGACGCCGCCGGCCGACTCCAGGACGAACATGGCGATGGAGCTGGGGGCAAAGGTCTTCATCTGGCGATGGATGGCCTCGAAGTAGACCCGCTTGCGCTTTTCCGGGGGAATCTTGTGCAGCGGCGCGGTGATCTCGGCCAGCTTCTCGTTGAAGGTGTCGACCATGGCCTTGGCCTGCTGCTCGCGGCCGGTCAGCGTGCCCAGGGCTTCCCAGTAGGCGAACAGCTCCGAGGCGTCGGTGGGCTGGAGCGACACCACCCGCACATTGTTCTTCTCCAGGATGCGCACCAGGTTGGGATAGCCGCGGCTGATCATCGGCCGGATCAGGACCAGATCCGGCTTGAGGGCCAGAAGCCGTTCCGGGTCGTCCTGGAACTGGACCACCGGTCGGCCGGGGAGTCGGGTGTCGCTGGGACCGCAGGCGATAATCTCCCGGTTCAGCCCCAGTTCGAGCAGATTGGCGGTATGGGCCGGATAGAGCGAGATGATCCGTTTGAAGGGCTGGGCAAACACCAGGGTGCGCTGCTCGCTGTCGACAATCGACGCGGCAACGGCCAGGGTGGCGAACAGGAGCACGAGACAGGGAACGAAGAGACAAACTTTGCTGCGCATGGGACCGATGGGTTGAGATTACAGGGCAGCCGGCAGCCTGAAGCTCACCTGCCGGCAGTTGGTAAAGGCATTGGCGGTCACCTCCGCCTCGACGCCGTAGACGGTGCCGATCGTTGCCGGGGTCAGTACCTCCTCGGTCGGCCCCTGGCAGATCACCTGCCCTTCTTTCAGGAAGATCAGGTGGTCGCAGAAGAACGCGGCCAGGTTGAGGTCGTGCATCACCGCCACCACCTGCATCGCCTGGCGCTCGAACCGGTCGCGGATGAGATGGAGCAGTTCCAGGCTGTGGTGGATGTCGAGGTTGGAGGTGGCCTCGTCGAGCAGAAGCACTGTCGGTTGCTGCGCCAGGGCGCGGGCCACGGCCACCCGCTGCTTCTCGCCGCCGGAAAGCCGGGTGACCGGCCGGTCGGCCAGGGCGGCGATGCCGGTGGCGGCCAGGGCCCGGTCGATCAGCGCCCGGTCGGCCTCGCTGGGGGTGGCGAAGCGATGGAGGTGCGGATGGAGGCCCATTTCCACCACCTCGCGGACCGAAAAACCGAAGCGGACCATGAAATCCTGGGGCACCAGGGCCAGGAGCCGGGCCAGCTGCTTCTTCGGCCAGGTCGCCAGCGGCCGGCCCAGGAATTCGATGGTGCCGGCCTGCGGCGTTTGCAGGCCGGCCAGCAGGTCGAGCAAGGTGGTCTTGCCGCTGCCGTTGGGGCCGAGGATGCCGGTGCACTGGCCGGCGCGCAGCTTAAGGCTGACATCGCGCAGCACCGGCGTGCCGTTGTAGCCGAAGTGCACCCCGGTCAGCGACCAGAGATTCTCCGTGTTCCGTTCAGAAAGCGGTGGCGCCATCCCGTTGCCGTTTTTTGAAGAGGAAACAGAAGAAGGGGCCGCCCAGAAGCGCGGTCAGCACCCCGATGGGCACCTCCACCGGCAGCACGGCCCGGGTCAGGGTGTCGGCGATCAGCAGCAGCAGGCCGCCGATGAAGAAGGAAAGCGGGATCAGCGCTCGGTTGTCCGGACCGACCAGATGGCGGAGCATGTGCGGCACGATCAGGCCGACGAAGCCGATGATGCCGGACACCGACACCGCCAAGGCGGTCATCAGGGTGGCGACGGCCAGCAACACCAGCCGCAGGCGCACGGTGTTGACGCCCAGCGAGGTGGCGGCGCGGTCGCCGGTGGCCATGATGTTGAGATCGCGGCTGTAGAGCACGGCCACCAGGGTACCGGCCAGGGCCGCGGGCGCGAGCAGGAGGATGTTGGCCCAGGAGGCCCCGGCCAGGCTGCCCATCAGCCAGAAGACGATCAGGCCCACCTGCTCGTCGGCGAGGAATTTGAGAAAGCCGATGGCCGCCGACAGGATGGCGGCCACGATCACCCCGGCGAGGATCAGGCTGGTGGAGGAAAGCCGCCGGTCGCCGGCAGCGAGGAACAGCACCACCGCCAGCGTCCCCGCGCCGCCGCCGAAGGCGAAAATCGGGATGGTGACGCCGGGCGGCAGGACGAGGCCGAAGATCTGCAGGACGATCACCAGCGAGGCGCCGAAAGCGGCACCGGTGGAGATGCCCAGGGTGTAGGAGTCGGCCAGGGGATTGAGCAGGATCGCCTGGAAGACCGCGCCGCTGACCCCGAGCAGGCCGCCGACCAGCACCGCGGCCAGGATGCGGGGCATGCGCACGTCGGCGACCACGGTGGCGGCCACCGGGTCGATGCCCGCCGGCATGGTCTGGCCGTGGAGCTTGGCGAAAAGGATGGCGAACACATCCGGGATCGACACGTCGAGATAGCCCAGAGTGGCCGACAGCGCCACGCCGAAGACCAGGGCCGCCGCCAGCGGCAGCATCCAGGCCAAGGCGATCCGGCCGCTCATCAGCGCAGCTCCACGCCGGCCTCGGCCGCCGCCTGGGCGGCATGCTCGACAAAGATGCGGGCCACGGCCGGATGCTCGCCCAATCCCCTAGGCACCGGCACGGCCTCGATCCCTTCCCTGCCCAGCATCGACCGCCAGGAATCCTCCTGGGGACCGGCCAGATCGCGGGTGGCGTGCTCGCCGGCCACGATGAGCAGGGGTTTGATGACCGCCCGCCGCACCCCGTGGAGGCGCAGGTCGGCCAGCACCTCGTCGAAGGCGGGAAAACCCTCGACCGTGCCGATCAGGGTCAGGACCTCGGGATAGAACTGGCGCATGCGGGCCGCGAATTCGAGATAGAGGCCGCCGGAGGGAAAATAGCGGTTGCCGTGCCCCATGTAGATCAGGGCGGCGCCGTGTTCGCGGGCCAGGGCGGCGTCGTCGGCCAGGGCCCGGGCCAGGATGCGGATGTCGTCGGCATACGGGCGGTCGGGGGAATAGGCGCCCAGCAGCGGCCGGCCGAGGGCGATGGCCTTAAACGGCCGCCAGCGCGGTTTCATGGTGCGGATCGACAGCAGGCCGCGGACATAGGCGGTCAGGTCGTGGAATTCCTCGGCCGGGACGACATGGGTGGGTTGGACGACCTGGGCGGTGAAGCCCCGGTCCTGCAGGATGGCGACGGCGGCGAGGATGCCCTCGATTGAGAGGATTTCCCGCGGCACCTCGGGATGGGCCGCCACATAGGCGGCATCGGCGGCGCGCCGGTGCCAGATGCGGCGGACCTGGTTGGAGGTGAAGGCCAGCTTGACCCGCGTGTGCGGAAAGGCGGCGGCCATGGTGTCCCTGATGGCCAGCACCCCGCCCAATGCAGTCTCCACCGTGGTTCCGAACGTGGCCAGCACAATCGCCGTGTTTTCGTGCACCGCTTGCTCCCTCGGTCGTATCGCGACAGAATCGGCGGAAAGCCCGCCGCCGGAATCGGCAATTGCGGCCCGAAACAAAAAAATCCCGGACCAATGAACTTGATCCAGGATGTCCCTTTTTTACCGCTGGAGTCCGCCACCGCCCTGTTGCCTGCAAGGCCGGCGTCTTCGATTCAGGCAGGTCTTCTGACTTCCGGATCGCCCTCCTTCCGCGCCTTCCCATTCCTTTCGGGACAGTGGTCAATCAGCGGAATTCGTCCCCGGTTACAGCGGCGGGCCCGTTCCGGCCTTGCACCGGATTCCCTTTTCATCCGTCGATACGGACACCTGAATTTCGATGCGGCCCATCCTACCTGGGGCACCGGGCGAAGTCAAGCCGCGATTGCGGTTCGCACGGGAAAACGAGCAAAAGCCGCGATGCAACGGCGCAGGCGTGGCCCTCAGCAGAGATCTTCCCCGGTCATGGCGCGGAAAGTCGCCTCCACCAGCCCAGGCAGCAGGGTCTGCACCTCCGGGACCGTCCACTCCGGGTGGCCGGAAACCGTGGCCACGTTGATCTGGTTGAGCCCCCGGGCGATCTCCTCGTAGCTCTTGCCCTTATGCCGCAGCCGCTGGATCGAGGCCGACAGCTGCTCCCGGCTGAACACCTTCTTGCCCGTGGCCGCCTCCGGCCGGGGTGGCGGGGGCGCCGGTACGGCTCCGGACAGCGTTGCCGGTGCGGCGGCCGGCAGCACCACGCTCTCGTAGAGTTCGGCGGCCCGCTCCTCCGGCCGCGGGCCGGTCTCCCCCCCGCGGGCCGGGTCCGGTTCGCCGGCTGCGGCCGCGGGCTTGTATTCCAGTTGCAGGCCGACCATCAGCCGCATCAGATCGTCGATCTGCCGGTCGCGGCGCGCCAGTTGCTCGCGCATGTCCTCCAACTGGTCGCGCAGCAGTTCGATCTGCTGTTTGTAGGCCAGGAGCAGATCGTCCAGAAAACCGTCGTTCACGCCGGACGCCGCCCGGCCGCCGGCCGCCCTTCCCTCGCCAACGACCGTCTCTTCGCCATCCCGGGCGTAGGTGGCGAGCAGCTGCCGGCCCTCGTCCCACCGTTCCAGATCGGCAAAGCGGAAGCGGACCTCCTGTTTGCCGGTCACCGGATTGAGCACCAGCTTGTAGGGCAGACCCCGCTTGCGGTATCGGCTGATGGATTTGGTCGAAACCTTGAGGTAATCGGCCGCCTCTTTCTGGGTTACCACGTAGTCGTTGTCGCTCATGTCCGCCTCGTTGGTGCTGATTACGGCCGGCCGCTCCTTTCGGCCAGCAATTCCCGGCCGGTTGTGACGACCGTCTCGAGAAAGTGGTCGATCTCGGGTTTACCCACATTGATGTTGGTGATCAACAGCCGCAGGACCAGCTGGCCGTTGACATAGCCGGTGCCGACCAGGGCGCGGCCGGTCCGGTGCATCCGCTCCCGCAGCGCCTTGTTGAACGGCTCGGCCGGAACGTCTCCCGGGGGACGAAACCGGAAACAGACGTTGAAGGATTCCCTGGGCACCACCAGCTCCAGGTCGGGATGGTGCCCCACCCGATCCTCGGCGTATCGGCACAGCTCCAGATACCGCTCCACCCGCTCGGCCAGGCCGGCCCGGCCGTAGAATTTCCAGTCGAGGAACCACTTGAGGCTGTCGACCCGCCGGCCGCACTGCAGGGACAGGGTGCCGAGATCGCGGATTTCGCCGCCCTCGCCCTCGCGGAAGATGTACGACTCGTCGCCGGCGCTGCACACCTCGCGCAGGAACGTCGGGCGGCGGTTGAACAGCAGCACGTTGCACATCAGGGCCGTGCCCAGCATCTTGTGGAAATCGAGGGTAAAGGAGTCGGCCTGTTCGAGCGCGGGCAGAAAGTGCCGCTTGAGGCGGTCGCTGAAGAGCACGGCGCCGCCCCAGGCGCCGTCGACATGCAGCCAGAAACGGTAGCGCTCGCGCAACGCCAAGAGCGGCGGCAGGGAATCGTAGGCGCCGCGCACCGTGGTACCGGCGGTGGCGGCGACGAAAAACGGCCGGCCGCCCGCCGAGCTGATCTCGGCCAGCCGCTCTTCCAGGGCCGGGATGTGCATGCGGCCGTGGTCGTCCACCGGTATCTTGAGCAGGTGGTTCGTGCCCAGGCCGAGAATATTGGCGGCCCGGTCCATGGAGTAGTGGGCGTCGGCGTTGACCAAAGCGAACAGCTCCGGGCAGCCGAACAGCCCCTGCTGCTTGATCGCCGGCAGCAGGTCGTTGCGGGCGGCCATCATGGCGATCATGTTGGCGTTGCTCGAACCGGTGGTCATCTGGCCGCAGCCACCCGCAAATCCGACCAGATCGAGCATGGTCTGCAGCAGGTATTTCTCCATCAGGGTCGAGACCGGCGCGGTCTCGAAGGTGCAGGCCGAGGTGTTGGTGATGGCGGCAATCATCTCGCCGACCACCGAGGGCAGGTTGGCTCCGGCCCACATGCGGTTGAGGTAGGCGGGATGGCTGGTCTTGACCGCATGCGCCAGATACCGCTCCACCCAGGCGAAGAGCGCTTCCCAGTCGCCTCGGCCGCGTTCGTCCTCGAGGTGCAGCCGTTGGCGGAGATCGTCGGGATCGAGATAGTCGATGAACGTTCCCTGTCCCCGGTCGTGCGTATAACGGGTCACGAGCTGCAACAACCGCTCGAAGATGTTGTCCTGCTCCATAGATCCTGTGCCTGCTCCCAGATCGGTTCAGATGCCGTCAACCACGAATCGGGCGCACCCCGGCCGGGGCGCCGTCCGGAACAACGCCCGTGACCGGCGGGCCTGGCAAGGGGGTGCTCCGGGCAGGGGGGGAAAGGCGGCGAATCCGCCCGTTGGCCGCTGTCCCGGCGCCAGTGGAAAAATGATAGCTCTATACTACAGCAGCGACGGATAATCGAACAGAAAGTAGCCCTTGAGGGGGCAAGAACGGGCGGGAAAAGCGACCCTGACCGATAACCGGATAAAATGACGGGTGTTTTGTCACGAGGCCCCTTTCCCGTCCACCGAAATCTGGTCGATATGCACCATGCCTTCGAGGAGCAGGCGGTCGATCCGGCCGTACATCTGGATCTCGCCCGGGGCGGGCACCTGGCCGGGGTAGAACCTGAAGGTGCCCTCGTTCCAGGAAAGGGCCTCGAAAAAGGCCTCCTTGATCTGGCGCAACAGGGATTTGTCCAGCAGGTAGGGCTGGGCATATCCCTTGTCCAGGAGGATCTGGCCGAACCGTTGCCGTTCGTCGGACCGTTCGTGCGCCTGGAGACATTCCCGCAACTGTTCCTCGGTGATCGCCCGGGTGTCGAGGAGGATCTGGCCGATCCGGCGTTGGTTGACCTTGAGCAGGCCGTAGATGAACATGCCCTCGCGGAAGTAGAAGATGCCGCTGTTGTCCGGGGACTGGATTTCGAGCTTTCCGGTCAGGGCGGCCGAATCGAACAACTGGAAGATGTTCTCGACGGCGATGGCCGCGATATCCCCCTGAAGGGCGGGCACGGGGCACTGTTCGGCCGGGGCGGCATCCCGCTGGGGCTGGGACTTGAGGAAGCTGCGGAAAAATGAATGCATAGGGATATGGTGATGGTGTTTATTCCTTGCACGACGTTCGAATCACTGATTCAAGGATCTCGTACAATCGATTTCGAGTCAAGAATATTTCCCATCGGCGGGCGCAATGCGCCGGCACGGCAAAAAAAGAGGGCAGCGGCCGCAGGCCGTTGCCCCTGGGCGGGCCGCGGGAACAACGGCCGTCAGACCTGGATGATCGCCTCCGGGGCATGGGTCAGCCCCTGCGGGCCGTCTCCCCTGAGCACATAGGTGTTCTCGATGCCGATGGCCCCTTCGGGGAAGACGAATTTCGGCTCCAGAGCAAAGGTCATGCCCTCGGCCAGAGGCATCTTCACCCCCTTGGCGAAGATCGGATATTCGTCCAGCTCCAGGCCGACGCCATGGCCGATGAAGCGGACCCGGTCGTTGCCGATGCCCATGAAATGGTCCTGCAGGCCCAGGGATTCGGCCAGGTCGACGGACTTGGCATAGACCTCCTCGCAGATGGTGCCCGGCTTGATCATGGCCACGAGGGCGGACTGGATCTCCAGGGAGGCGGCATGCGCCCGCCGCAGCCGCTCGGAGACATCGCCGAGAACGAACATCCGCGCCCCGTCGGCGGTGTAGCCGTTGATCACGCAGGTGTAGTCGATGTAGACGATCTCGTTGCGGCCGATGGTCTTCCAGCCGGCGCCGTGCGGGTTGTTGGCCGGGGTCAGGCCGCAGCCGCCCACCGGCCCGTCGAAATAGGTGGGCGCCGCGCCGCTGGCGCCGGAGGTCACGTTGCCCATGAAGAAATCCTGGTTGAAGGCGCGCATCTTGGAGCAGCCGCCGTAGCCGCGCCGCCGCATGCCGGCCTCGAACAGGCTGGCCAGCTCGATCTCGGTCATGTGCTCGCGGAGCATGGACGGCACCTCGGCGAAGACCTGATCGAGCACCTGGCAGGCCTCCTGCAGCAGACCGATCTCGTACTCGGACTTGACGGTGCGGATGCGCTTGAGGGATTCCGAAATGTCGGTGAAGGTGGTCTCCTGGAAGATTTTGCCGTAGAACTGCCAGGTGTTGTAGGGGATGACGTCCAGCTCCAGGCCGACGGTGTCGATGGCGAATCCCTGCTCCTTCAGGATTCCCGGGATCATTTTCAGGCTTTTGACATCGAGCACGGTGGCGATCGGCGACTCCCGGCGGGCGCGCTCGAAGCTCTTGCGCACCATGAGCACCGGCTCGCCGGCACGGGGGATGAACAGGTGGCCCGACTGCGAGGTGCCGCTGAGGTAGAACAGGTTGGTGTGGTGGATGATCAGGGCGCCGTCGAGGCCCATTTGATCGAGCGTCTTCTGGAACAGTTGAATGCGCGCGTCAACTTCGCTTTTGGGCGTATAGAGCATGTCTGACATGGATTCCTCCCAATGGGCAAACAGGAAAGCAACATTCGTTGTCGGCTGGCGCCGTGCAGGCCACCGTATTCAAGAAATCGCCATCTGTCAATCACAAGCCGGCCGGCCGACACGCGGCGGAAGATCGGGTCTGCGGCCCCGCGGCCGGATCAGGACAAGCGGTGCTTGAAGTCCTCGTAGCCGAAGCGGCGGACCAGGAGGAGCCGGTCGTCCGCCGGTTGGTATCTGTAGATGGAGGGTAGCTGCACGCCGTTGAAGGTGGTGGTCTTGACCATGGTGTAGATGGCCATGTCGGTGAACACCAGCCGATCGCCGGGGTTCAGGGGACGATCGAAGGAGTAGACGCCGGCCATGTCGCCGGCCAGGCAGGAGAGCCCGCCGATGCGGCAGGTCCAGGCCTTTTCGCCCGGCTCGCCCGAACCGACGATGTGCGGCCGGTAGGGCATCTCCAGCACGTCGGGCATGTGGGCCGGCACCGAGGCGTCGATGATGGCGACGGGCATGTCGGCCCGGACCAGGTCCAGCACCGTGGCCACCAGAAAGCCGGCGTTCAGGGCCACCGCCTCGCCGGGTTCGAGATACACCTGGGTCTGCCAGCGGTCCCGGAAGCGGCGCACGATGTCGATCAGCAGATCGAGCCGGTAGTCCGGCCGGGTGATGTGGTGGCCGCCGCCGAAGTTGATGGAGGTCATGCGCGGGATGACGTCGGCAAAGCCGCGCTCCACCGCGGCCACGGTCCGCTCCAGGCAGTCGGCGTCCTGCTCGCAGAGGTTGTGCCAGTGCAGGCCGCTGATGCCGTCGAGCAGATCGGCGCGGAAATCGGCCCTGCGGATGCCCAGCCGCGAGCCCGGCGCGCAGGGATCGTAGATCGGCACCGCGCCCTCGGAATGCTCGGGGTTGATGCGCAGGCCGAAGGCCAGCGTGCGTCCGGCGGCCCTGGCCTTTTCCTCGGCCAGGCCGCGGAACCGCTGCCACTGGCCAAAGGAGTTGAACACCAGGTGGTCGGAGGTCAGGGCCAGTTGCTCGATGTCGCCGGCCGAATAGGCGGCGGCGAAACTGTGCACCTCGCCGCCGAACTCCTCCCGGCCCAGGCGCGCCTCGTGCGGCGAGCTGCAGCAGACCCCGTCGAGCGTCTGCCGCAGGAGCGGGAAAACGCTGAACATGGCGAAGCATTTCAGGGCCAGCAGTATCTTACAGCCGGTCCGCGCCTTGACCCCGGCCAGGATGGCCAGGTTGTCGGCCAACAGGCCCTCGTCGACCACGAAGGCCGGGGTGGCCACCCGCGCCGGATCGAACCGACAGGCCAATCGGCCGTTGAAGCGGCCGTGGTCGCGGCTCTCGCTCACAGTTCGACCACGGTCCAGGGCAGGCCGTATGTGTTGAGATCGGCCATGAAGGGATCGGGATCGAACTCCTCCATGTTCCACACGCCGGGCCGCTGCCACAACCCCTGCAGCATCATCTTGGCCCCGATCATCGCCGGCACGCCGGTGGTATAGCTGATCGCCTGGGAGCCGACCTCGCGAAAGGCCTCCTCGTGGCTGCAAATGTTATAGACGTACATCTGCTTGGCCTTGCCGTCCTTGACGCCCTTGAACACGCAACCGATGCAGGTGCGGCCCTTGGTCAGCGGCCCCAGCGAGGCCGGCTCCGGCAGCACCGCCTTCAGGAACTGGATGGGCACGATCTCGGCGCCCTGATATTTGACCGGGTCGATGCGGGTCATGCCCACGTTTTCCAGCACCCGCAGGTGGGTGAGGTACTGCTCGGAAAAGGTCATCCAGAAGCGGGCCCGCTTGAGGCCGCGGAGGTTCTGGACCAGGGATTCCAGCTCCTCGTGGTACATGAGGAAGCATTTTTTCGGGCCGATGCCTTCGGGAAAGTCGTAGGTCATGGACCAGGACAGCGGATCGGTCTCCACCCACTCGCCGTGCTCCCAGTAGCGGCCGCGCTGGGTGATCTCGCGGATGTTGATCTCCGGGTTGAAGTTGGTGGCGAAATGCTGACCGTGGTCGCCGGCGTTGCAGTCGATGATGTCCAGGGTGTGGATCTCGTCGAAGTGGTGCTTCTGGGCCCAGGCGCAGTAGACGTTGGTGACACCGGGATCGAAGCCGCTGCCCAAGAGAGCCATGATGCCGGCCTTCTCAAAGCGCTGCCGGTAGGCCCACTGCCACTTGTACTCGAACTTGGCCACGTCCGGCGGCTCGTAGTTGGCGGTGTCGAGGTAGTCGACCCCGGTTTCCAAGCAGGCGTCCATGAGCGGCAAATCTTGATAGGGCAGGGCCACGTTGAGCACCAGGTCGGGCTTGATCCGCCGGATCAGGGCCGCGGTCTCGGCGACGTTGTCGGCATCCACCTTTTCCACGGCCACCTGCACGCCGGTGCGTTCTTTAACAGAAGCGGCGATGGCCTCACACTTGGACACAGTCCGGCTGGCCAGGGTGATCTTGCTGAACACCTCGCTGACCTGGGCGCACTTATGGACGACAACGCTACCGACGCCGCCGGCGCCGATGATGAGGACGTGGGACATGGGGCCTCCTTGAGGTGGATCGTCTGTTTGGTAGAGAGTAAGATCGTTCTAATGTATTGATTGTTCCAACGCTCCAGCGTTGGAACAATCCTAATAACGGCAACTATCTCTCACGATGAGAAGAATTCAAAAGACAAAAAGCCCTTTTCTTTTGATCCTTTTCTTTGGGCAAGCAAAGAAAAGAATGCCTCCCGCAGGGAACAAACGGCGTTCCGCTGGCGCGGAGCCGTCCTTCTTTTGCTTGCTCAAAAGAAGGACCAAGAAAAGAGCACCCCGCTGTTCCGGCCCTTCGAGCTTCCTTGCGCTTCTCGGTCAGGGCGGGACATGGACAAACTCGCTTACGCTCGAACAGTGCCCATGTCTTATCCGCCCTGACCTGCGATGCTCAGCGGAACAGATGGGGGAAAACCCTTGACCGCAGGTACGATTTGTCGAGAAGCGCAGCGACGAGAAATCTCGTCCATGGCAAGGAGATTTCTCCGCGCTGCGCGCGTCGAAACGACCAATTCTGCCACTTGGCAGAGAGGCCACGCCACGCTGTTTCTTCCGGTTCCTGAAACCCATACGGGAGCGCCGATGCCGCGCAGCAGGCGCCGGAGAAAGCGGCGCACACTGTCCGAAGCGGCGTAGGCCGCAAGTTTGGGCGCCGCCCGGCGACGACAAGCGGCAAGGGTACCGGCCAAAAGGCCGGCGCTCCCGTCGGGCGCCGTTTTCTTTGGTGACTTTCTTTTGGGCGAGCAAAAGAAAGTCACAGACCCGAAATTGGCCAAACTCGCTGGTGTCCGGACAATGTCCGTGTCTGATCCGCCCTATGACCTGCGATGCTCAGCGGAACAGATGGGGAAATCGACGGCTACATTCTCTGTCAATGCGAGCAAAACCGCGACGAAAAACTTCTCTGATCACCTTTAGTTGTCCCGAGATCTCCCGGCGAGCAAATTGAACGCTCCGGCGTTCCACTGACAAGACGCTAGAGCGTCTTTGTCGGGTTCCCACGCTGGAGCGTGGGAACCATTCTACTCGCCATTTATTATTTATTTCATGTTGGAGGGGGTGCTGCCTGTTGCACACTAGGGTGGCCATCTGGATAGAGTTCAACCAGTCGAGGGCGCAGCGTATTCATGTACTCCATGATCTTGCTATCAGTCGGTTTTCCGTTGTGTGCCAAATCCCAAAGCATCCCGGTTGTTGCGTTGACAACCTTTTCGGCGTTTTGAGCACGGAAATAGGCGAAGCGCCACTCTACACCAACTTGGATTTCTGGATGCAGGAGAGGTGCCTTAATCTTGCCAGATGGATGGACGGCCATATCTCGTAATCGATAGATTTCTTTTAGGTTCTGTCGAAGATTCGCAGTTCCATTCGGTTTCAGGTGAAAACCGCGACGCAGCACCTCGGTGACTTGTGAATACCTCGATGTTCTCTTTGTGCGCCACTTTTGAATTAGGGTTGGCGGTAACTGCACGTGTCCTTGAATCATGCTGTAGAACGCATCAAGGGCTATAGCCGCAGCCATGATCGCTTGCATCGACGCTTCAAACTCGCGTTCAAGTGATACACCTTTTTGATCTTCGTTCGTCTTATCCCATGCTGCAACGCGGTCTAGACGGCAAGCTTCTGCGTCAGCGAGGTGATGAATCGCTAATTTGCACCAAGTGGGGCAAACGTCGAACCGGACATGGATCGTCAAGCTCGATGCTAAATTACCATCGGAGCCAAGCGAAATAGTTAAACCGCCTTCCGGTATGGTAACGGTCATTCCACGAGAGATGAATACGCCAGACATAGTTGATGGCTCCTATAAAACCTGACGGTCTAATTGTCCGGATTTACCGCTCAAAATAGGTGTATCCCCGCAGGCCCGCCTCATAGGCCTCGACGATCCCCCGCCGCTCCTGGGCGCTGATCTTGCCGTCGCGCACCGCCTGCTCGGCGGTCTCGCGGAAGCGGACGAAGAGCCGCCTGGGATCGTACTGCACGTAGGAGAGCACCTCGGCCACGGTGTCGCCCTCCTGCTCGCTGACGAATTCGAACTCGCCCCTGTCCTGGATACGGATGGTGACCACGTTGGTGTCGCCCAGGAGGTTGTGGAGGTCGCCCAGGGTTTCCTGATAGGCGCCGACCAGGAACACGCCCAGGATGTACTCCTCGTAGGGCCGCAGCTCGTGCAGGGGCAGGTAGCGCTTGACGCCGCGCTTGTCGATGAACTGGTCGATCTTGCCGTCGCAGTCGCAGGTGATGTCGGCGAGGATGCCCTTGCGGGTCGGCTCCTCGTCGAGCCGGTGGATGGGCATGATCGGAAACAGCTGGCCAATGGCCCAGGAGTCGGGCAGCGACTGGAACACGCTGAAATTGCAGTAATAGAAATCCGACAGTACCCGGTCGAGGTCGGTGAGTTCGGTGCTGGGGTTCTTCAGCTCCCCGGCCAGGCGGTTGATCTCGTTGATCGTGGTCCAGAACAACTGCTCGGCCAGCGAGCGCTCGCGCAGGCTGATCTGGCCGGTCTGGAACAGCCGCCGGGTTTCGTCGCGGTAGAAGATGGCGTCGTTCAACACCTCCTGGATGTTGCGGATGGTCAGGTCCTTGAGCGCCTGGTGCATGTATTCGAGCTGCGACGGGCAGCCTTCCGGCAGCTTTTCCGGCAGGGGATCGGCATGGAACCGGGTGACGTCGAGGATGTTGAACAGCAGGATCGAGTAGTAGGCCACCAGGGCCCGGCCCGACTCGGTGACGATGATCGGATGGGCGATGCCGTCGTCCGAAAGCGAGGTCATCACCGCCTCGATGATGTCGGTGCAGTATTCCTTGAGGGTGTAGTTGCGGCTGGAGAGGAAGTTGGACTGCGAGCCGTCGTAATCCACCGCCAGGCCGCCGCCGAGATCGAGGTATTCGACCTGGGCGCCTTCCCGGATCAGGCCGGCGTAGACCCGGCAGGCCTCGTTGACCGCGGTGCGGATCTCGCGGATGTTGGAGATCTGCGAACCCAGGTGGTAGTGGACCAGCTTGAGGCAATCGAGCATGCCGGCGCTGGCCAAGAGGTCCACCGCCTGGATGATCTGGCTGGTGTTGAGGCCGAAGATGGAGCGCTCGCCGCCGGATTCCGACCAGTGGCCGCCGGCCTGGGCCGAGAGCTTGATGCGGATGCCTAAAATGGGTTTGGCGTTGAGGGCCTTGGAGCGGGCGATGATCAGTGGCAGCTCGTCGGGCATCTCCACCACCAGGATGCAGGTGAAGCCGATCTTGGTGGCGTAGAGGCCGAGGTCGATGAACTCCTCGTCCTTGTAGCCGTTGCAGATGAGCACCGCCTTCTTGTCGCGCATCATGCCCATGGCGGCGATCAGCTCGGCCTTGGACCCGGCCTCCAGGCCGTGGTGGTAGCGGGAGCCGAATTGGGCGATCTTCTCCACCACCTGCTGCTGCTGGTTGACCTTGATCGGGTAGGCGCCCATGAAGGCGCCGGTGTAGCCCAACTCCTCCATGGCGGAGCGGAAGGTCTCGTTGAGGCTGGTGATCTGGGCGTCGAGGATGTTCTCGATGCGCAGGAGCACCGGCATGTCGAAGCCGCGTTCGCGGATGCCCCTGGCAATCTCGGCGATGCTCACCGCCCGCCCCGTTGCGCCGGGTTCGGGCATGACCATCATGTCGCCGTTGTCGGCCACGAAGAAATACCCGCCGCCCCATTCGCTGACGCCGTACAGATCAGACGATTTGTTGATATTCCAGCGTTCCATGGTGTTATAGTTCACCGGTTGTGTTCCTCCGCAAACCTCGGGTCTCCCCTGTATACTCAACGAGATGACGATGCGTCAAGAAAGCCGCATCGTCCTAACACATCCCTCACATTTCGCTCCGCGCCGCCAGCCGCCGCACCCTGTTCAGGGCAGCAGCAGGGGCCCGTCGCCGTCCGCCATCGGCCGGTGGAGCACGATCTTCCTGCCCGCGGCCACGGCCTCCTGGTAGGCGGTACGGTCCACGGCGCCGCCCTGCCCCCGCAGTCGCCGCAGCCGGGGAAAGCGGAAGGCGACAAAGGCCTCCAGCCGTTCCTGCTGGCGCACCATCGGCAGACTGGAGCAATGCGGCGATGCCGGTGCCGGCTTGGCGGACGGCCGCCGCGACCGCTCCAGGGTTTCCCGGAATCCGACCAGGAGGCCAAGAAAGTAGCTCTTTCGGGCGGTGCGGCCGTTGCCGGCGAACTCCCGACGATGGCGGTCCCACAGGGTGTGCAGCCGGTTCTCCAGGAAATGGTAGCAGTGCTCGGCAATGGCCACCTCTTCCTCGCGCCCCAGCAGTTCGATGGTCTTGAAGGAGCAGTCGGCCTGCGGATCGTAGAGCGAGGCGCAGATCACCCGCACGCCGAAGCAGCCCTCCAGGATGGCGCAGATCGCCTTGCGGTGCACGGCCAGGGTCCGGCCGCCGGTGTTGATCGTCCGGTGCACCAGTTCCTGGTCCTCGGCCAGGCCGTCGAAATCGAGCCGGTGGCGGGCGAGCAGTTCCTCGGCCCGCTGCACGGCGAGCGCGGCCTCGTGTTCGTTGTCCGATGCGCCCAGGGCCAGCAGTTTGCGCACCTTGGCGATGACCTGCCGCCCCTGCTCGGTGGAGGCGGAGCCGGGCGTCATGGCGGCGAGGCCCTCGGCCAGGTCGCCGCTGGCGCGGTGAAAAGGGGCATCGAGCCCGAGCCGCAGGCAGCAGGCGCGAAAGAGCGGTCCGTGGCCGGCATCCTCCCGGTCGTGGAGTTCGCTGCACATCTGATGGGCCATCTCGTGCTTGAGCACCTGGAGGGTGAGGTTCCAGGGATGCCGGCCGATCAGGACCTGGCTCAACATCAAACGCCGGTCGGACGCCGACCAACTGCCCATCTGCCTGGTGCCGTCGCCGATGGCGAGCACGGGCAGGCGCAGGCGGACGCCGTACTGGTAGCAGATATCGCGGTATTCCCGCGCCAGCTGGCAGAGCCAGGCGGCGTGGAGGCGGCTGTCCACGGGCGCCATGTCAGGGGCCCGCGGTGGTGGCGGCCAGCCGCCGCAGAGCCCCGATCCGGGCGAGGATCGGCGGATGGCTGTAATTGAGCAGCACGTGCAGCGGGTGCGGGGTCAGGTTGCTCAGATTGCTGACGCTCAGCCGCTTGAGCCCGCCGACCAGGGCCTCGCCGCCGGGGCCGGCACCGCCGGTTTGTGCGGCGAACCGGTCGGCCTGGTATTCGTTGCGCCGGGAAAAGGCATTGAAGCCGATGGCCAGGATGGTCGAGATCGGGGCGTAGAGAAAGCCGAAGAAGACCAGGGAGGCGTAGATTGACACCTGCTCCATGCCAAAGGCGGCAAAGAGCCCCTGGTTTTCGAGAAAGCGGGAGAGGATGAAAAACATGATGCCCATCTGGGCGACGGAAAGCGCCATCGTCACCGGGATATGCCGGAGCTTGTAGTGGCCCATTTCGTGGGCGAGCACGGCCACGATCTCGTCGGCGGTAAGTTTCTCCATGAGCGTGTCGAAAAAGACGATGCGCCGGAAGCGGCCGAAGCCGGTGAAAAAGGCGTTGGCGCGGGTGGAGCGCTTGGAGCCGTCCATGGTGTAGATCCCCTGGATGGCGAAGCGCTGCGCCGCGGCGTAGCGGGTGATGGCCTCCTTGAGTTCGCCCTCGGCCAGGGGGGTGAAGGTGTTGAACAGCGGCATGATCACCACCGGCGCCAGAAACTGGACCACCAGGATGAAGACCACGGCGGCGCCCCAGCAGTAGAGCCAGGCAGCGGGGCCGCTGGCTTCGAAAAACCAGAGGATGGCGGCCAGCAGCGGCCCGCCGAGCAGCACGGCCAGCACGATCCCCTTGACCAGGTCCATGAGGAAGGTGGCCACGGTGGTGGTGTTGAAGCCGAAACGCTGCTCGATGCCAAAGGTCGAGTACGCGGAAAACGGCAGGTTGAGCAGGCCGGCGAGTGCGGCCAGCATCCCGGTGAACAGCAGGCCGGTGGGAATCGGGGCGAGGCCAAAGCCGCGGGCCACGCCATCGACCAGGTTGAATCCGCCGGCGAGGATGAAGGCCAGGGTCGCCAGCAGGCCCACCGTGGACTGGAGCAGGGAAAAGCGGGTGCTCACCCTGGTGTACTCCTGAGAGCGGGCGTACTGCGCGCGGTCGTACACCCCGGCGAACTCGTCCGGCAGCACCGGGCTGAGCGAGCGGAGGTTGAGCAGGGCCACGGTCAGTTCGATCAGGTAGCCGAGAAGAAGAACACTCAGGATAAAAAGAAGATAACCGTTCATTGCCGTCAGCAGTCCATGGGTGAGTCCGGGGCGTGTTGCGGGAAGTGCGATGCACTTACAGAAGATTGG
Organism: Desulfobulbus elongatus DSM 2908; assembly: GCF_000621145.1. Classification (GTDB taxonomy): domain Bacteria; phylum Desulfobacterota; class Desulfobulbia; order Desulfobulbales; family Desulfobulbaceae; genus Desulfobulbus; species Desulfobulbus elongatus. The sequence continues at coordinate 14,281 of NZ_JHZB01000002.1, read as the reverse complement.
CCGACCGTGCAAGACAATAATGACGCTTTGGCCGTATCGGTCTGTTTTTTTGGCGGTTCCCGGGAAATTTTCATCTGCGGGGAAGGGCGCTGTTTGACAGCGGCCCCAAGCTGCCCTATAGAAAAAGAAATACGCATCCGGAGGCGACATGGAAACCGACCCCCTCAAGCACGAGATCGACCCGCCCGCGCCCGAATCCCCCCGAAAGCCATCCGGCCTGTCCGGGGCCAAGGTGGCCGGGATCGTGGTGGCGACCATGCTCGTCACCATGGCGGCCACCCTGCTCATCGTCAAGAACTGGCTCTTTCCCAGCCCGTTTACGCCGGTAGTGCTCAGCAAGACCGAGGAACAGCAACTGGAGCGCAAGCTGGAGCGCTTCGAGCAGATCGGCGGCCGGACGGAGCGCGACCGGCAGGAGCGACCACGGGAGGTGCCGTCGACCGGGGACCTGACCCCCGAGCCCTACAGCGAGGAGGGCGCTTCCCGCGAGATCCGGCTGAGCGAGCGGGAGATCAACGGCATGATCGCCCAGAATACCGATCTGGCCACCCGGATGGTGGTCGATTTCGCCGACGACCTGGTCAGCGCCAAGCTGCTCATCCCGCTGGATCCGGATTTTCCCGTCATGGGCGGCAAGATCCTCAAGGTCAGGGCCGGCGCCGAGCTGGCCTTCCGCAACGGCCGGCCGGTGGTCGTCCTGCGCGGCATCTCGGTGATGGGCGTGCCCCTGCCCAATGCCTGGCTCGGCGGCCTGAAGAACATCGACCTGATCCGGGAATTCGGCGCCGATCCCGGTTTCTGGAAAAGTTTCGCCGACGGCGTCGACACGATCGAAGTCCGCGACGGCAGCCTGCGCGTCGTCCTGAAGGAGTGACGGCTTTCTTTTCCGGGCATCCTTCTCCGTTCACCCGCACCAGGAGGTGTCACGATGCATTCTTCCCCATCCAGTGAATTGAATGTGGTCCTTGGCGGCGAGGCCGGCCACGGCCTCCAGACCCTCGGCCTGGTCCTGGCGCGCGCCGTGGTCGCGGCCGGCCTCCACGTGATGGTGGTCAACGAGTTCATGTCGCGCATCCGCGGCGGCAGCAACTCGACGACCCTGCGGATCTCGACCCGGCCGGTGCGGGCCTTCTCCGACCGGGTCGACTGCTGCCTGCTGTTCGACCGCGATGCCTTGGGCCGCCTGGAAGGCCGCTGCACCGACGCCACGGTGCGCATCGGCGACCCGGCGGTGTTCGGCGGGACGGCCGGCATGCTGCCGCTGCCGTTGCAGGAGCTGAGCACCCCGGCCGGCGGCGCCCTGTTCGCCAACAGTGTCGCCTGCGGTTTCCTGGTCCGCCTGTTCGGCTGGGAGCCGGCCCCGTTGGAAACGGCCCTGCGGCGGACCTTCGGCAAAAACGACAGCCTCCTGGACCAAAACCTGGCCGCGGCCCGGAGCGGCTGGGAGGCCGGCGCTGCGCTGCACGGCCGTTTCGCCCTGCCCGTGCAGGCGGCCGCGGCCGGTCGGCGACTGCTGCTCGACGGTTCCCAGTCCGTCGCCCTGGGCGCCCTGGCCGGCGGCTGCACCTTCATCTCCTCCTACCCGATGTCCCCGGCCACCGGCGTCCTCATTCATCTCGCCAAGCAGGCCGAGGCGCACGGCCTGGTGGTCGAGCAGGCGGAGGACGAGATCAGCGCGATCAACATGGGGCTCGGCGCCTGGTATGCCGGGGCTCGGGCCCTGGTCAGCACCTCCGGCGGCGGCTTCGACCTGATGGCCGAGGGGTTGAGCCTGTGCGGCGCCATCGAATCGCCCCTGGTCGTCCACCTGGCCCAGCGGCCCGGTCCCGGCACCGGCCTGCCGACCCGCACCGAACAGGGCGACCTGGAAATCGCCCGCTACTCCGGCCACGGCGAATTTCCCCGCGCCATTCTCGCCCCCGGCTCGCCGGAAGAAGCCTTCGCCTGCGCGGCCCATGCCTTCACCATGGCCGACGCCAGCCAGTCGCCGGTTATTATCCTCACCGACCAGTACCTGCTCGACTCGCTCTGCGACCTTGATCCCCTGCCCCTGCCGGCAACACCGCCAGCGACGCACATTGTCGCCACCACCCCGGACTACCGGCGCTACGCCCCCGGTCCGGACGGCATCTCGCCCCGCGGCATTCCGGGATACGGCGCCGGTCTGGTCTGCGTGGACAGCGACGAGCACGACGCCGAAGGCCGGATCACCGAGGATTTTGGCGTGCGGATCGCCATGGTCGACAAGCGCCTGGCCAAGTTCCGGCCCCTGCGCGAAGAGCTGAGCCTGCCGCCCCGGCTCCACGGCCCCGCCGATTACCGGCGGCTGCTGGTCGGCTGGGGGTCGACTGCGCCGGCAATCATCGAGGCCCTGGCGCAGGTGCCGCTGGAACAAACCGCCTTTCTCCACTGCGTGCAACTCTATCCGCTGCCCGCCGCGCTGGAGGACTACCTGCGCCGGGCCGAGCGGGTCATCGTCATCGAGAACAATGCCACCGGTCAGTTCGCCCGGCTGTTGCGGGGCGAAACCGGCTGCGACATTGCCGATCAATGGCTCAAATATAACGGGCTGGCCTTCAGTGTCGAAGAGATCGCCGCGCTGCTGCGCGAGGAGGAACAACGATGAGCGAACATTCCTGGGTCCGACGCGACTGCGACATTGCCTGGTGCCCCGGTTGCGGCAACTACGGCATCCTCAAGCTGGTCGGCGAAACCCTGGCCGAACTGGCCCTCGATCCTCAACAGACCGTTTTGGTTTCCGGGATCGGCCAGGCGGCCAAGCTGCCGCAATACTGCAACGTCCACTTTTTCAACGGCCTGCACGGCCGCGCCCTGCCGCCGGCCACCGCGATCAAGGCCAGCAATCCCCGCCTGACGGTGATCGCCGAGAGCGGCGACGGCGACATGTACGGGGAAGGCGGCAACCACTTCCTCCACTGCATCCGCCGCAACCCCGACCTCACCAACATCGTCCACAACAACATGGTCTACGGCCTGACCAAGGGGCAGGCCTCGCCGACCAGCCGGCGCGGTTTCGTCACGCCGCTGCAGGTGGGCGGCGTGACGCTGGAACCCTTCAATCCCCTGGCCGTGGCCATCGCCCTCGGCGCCTCGTTCGTGGCCCGCACCTACGTCGGCAACGCGGAACATGCCCGCGGCATCCTGCAGGCGGCGATCCGCCATCGCGGCTATGCCCTGGTCGACCTGCTCCAGCCCTGCGTCACCTTCAACAAGCTCAACACCTACCAATGGTTCGCGGCCCAGACCGCTCCCCTGCCGGACGACCACGACCCCGCCGACCGGGTCCAGGCCTTCGCCCGCGCCTGCGAGGAGGAACCGCTGCGGCTCGGTATCTTCTATCGCCAGGAAAAACCGGTGTTTGAAGAACAGCTCGCGGCCTACACCGACGATGCCCGGCCGTTGTACGAACGCCAGGTCGACCTCGCCAGGCTGGCCGCAACCATGGAGGCGATGAGATAGATCCTTTCGGCAAGGAACAAAAAAGCCGCGGCCATCATTTCGGCCACGGCTTTTTTTTAGGCACGCACACACCGGAGAAGACCGGGCGCGCCCCGGTTCCTCCTCCCCGGGCACCGGTCAGCAGCAACAGGGCACCGCCGACCGCACGTTCCGATACCTGGCATACAGATCGTGGACGCTCCGGCGCAGATCGCCGATCCTCCGCGAATCCTCCTCGGTGAGCCAGCGGGGTTCGCTGATCGAGTAGATCATCTTGGCCACCTCGTCGAGGTTGTGTTCGGTGGCCAGGCACCACTCATCGGTGCAGATGGTCTCCATCTCGGCGGTCTCGTCGATATCCTCCTCCAAGAGCCGGATCGAACGTTCCAGATTGCCCATGAATTCGCGATGGGCCATGACAAAGGATTCCATCATCTCGTTCTGACGTTTCATGACATACCTCCCAAGGCGCCGCCTTGTGTCATTGAACAATACCTCGATCGTCCCTCGCCGGTTGGACGAAGAACAACCCGTTGTCAGGTCAGGAGCGGCCTGGTTGCATGCCTGCTCTGCCACGCCAAGCAAGAATATTCCTTGTCCCCGACACCTCCACTTTAGGGACGAATCCGCGCTTTTCAACTGATAACCATTGTCATCAACACCAACATCCGGCAGAAACGAGCAAAAATATCGCGATACTACACGCGACGGCGATGATCATACCGGTCCTCCCGTGCACGATTTCGCGGGCTTCCTGTCGCGCCTCTGACGCAATTCGGCCGACCAGGGGATGCACGCGATCATCCCACGAGTTCCCTGACCTTTTCGGCCACCGCCTGCCCCAGTTTGCGGTGTTCTTCCCCTTCCAGGTGGATGCCGTCCAGCGGGCTGGAAACGACCACCTCCGCCGTGTCCAGATAGGCGCAGCCCAACTCCTGGGCCACCCGGCCGAACTGCGCGGAAAATTTCCGCGATTCGCTCTCCGCGCCGGCAAACATTTCCGCGTATGCCATGAGAATCGTGATCGGCGGCGGCGCCAGCAGCAGTACCAGAGGCGCCCGTCCCCCGCGTCCGGCCTGGCTGGCCTGCACCACGCGGACCAGCACGGCCGCGCCCTGGGCGACATCGTACGCCGACAGGCCAAACCGCTTTTTGAGATCGTTGGTCCCCAGCAGGATGACCACCACATCCAGCGGTCTATGCGATTCCAGACACGGGATCAGGTAGTCGCGCCCGTTCCTGTAGCCTTCGATGGGGTCGTCCCACACGGTCGTCCGGCCGCCCAGGCCCTCCTCGATCACCTCGTAGCCGCGGCCCAGCACGTGCCCCAGCACGCGCGGCCAGCGCGTGGTTTCGTCGAAACGGTCCATGGTCACCGGATCGTAGCCCCAGGTATTGGAATCGCCGTAACACAGGATGCGTCGGTTCATCGTCTTCCTCCTCGCCCATAGGCAGCGCCACGCCGCCGGCCCGTTCCGGTCTCGCGGCTCGGCACCACCATACCCAAGGATGCGCCATCAAGGCAATGAACGGGTGGCGCCGGCGGGGCAGCGGGCGGAATACCGGTTGACGATGACCGGTGCCCTGCATAGAGTGATGCCAGCGCGAACATGCCGCGGCGCCTGGCGTCTCCCGGCGCGGTGCGGGCGGATGGGCAGGCTGCCGCGCCATGCCGGCAACCGAAAACAACGACGGGCCGTTGCGCGCCAGACGGTTCCGGAGTCCGGTTGTCGTCAGCCATCACCGTCCCTTTCATTCCGAACAGAGCATGTCGAACATACTCATCATTGACACGCAGGAATCGTTCACCGCCGTTCTCGCCAGGGAAATCACCCACGCGGGGCATCAGGTGGTGACGGCCCGCACCCTGGCTGAAGGCCTGGAGATGGCGACATCCAAGCCGTTCGACGTTATCTTTCTCAATGCCGAGATGCCGGACGGCAACAGCATGGGGGTCCTGCCGGCGCTGATCGATACCCCCTCCCTGCCGGAAGTGATCATTCTCACCGATGTGGGCGATGCCGACCAGGCCGAGCATGCCATCAAGATGGGCGCCTGGGATTACGTGGAACGTCCGGCGACGGCGCGGGCCATGACCCTGCCCCTGGTCCGGGCCATCCAGTATCGGGCCAAAAAAATCCTCAAGCAGCCGCACACCACCCTCAACGAGGAGACGCTCAAGGACATCGTCGGCGCCAGTTCCCAGATGAAGCGCTGCCTGGACCGTCTCGCCCTGTCGGCCGGCAGCGACGCCAACGTGCTCATCACCGGCGAAACCGGGACCGGCAAGGAACTTTTTGCCTGGGCGATCCACAACAACAGCCGCCGCGCCGGCAAACGGTTCGTGGAGGTCGATTGTGCCGCGCTTCCCGAAACCCTGGTCGAAAGCATCCTGTTCGGGTACGAGCGGGGCGCCTTCACCGGTGCCGATAAAAACGAAAGCGGCCTGATCAAACGGGCCGATGGCGGCACGCTTTTTCTCGACGAAGTGGGGGAACTGCCGCTTTCCGTGCAGAAATCCTTCCTGCGGGTGCTCCAGGAGCACAAATTCCGCCAGGTCGGTGGCAGCACTGTGCTGCGGAGCGACTTCCGCCTGATCGCGGCCACCAATCGCGACCTCGATGCCATGGTCCATCGGCACCGCTTCCGCAAGGACCTGCTGTTCCGCCTGCGCGCCTTTACCATGGAGTTGCCCTCCCTGCGCCACCGCATCGAGGACATCTCCCTCATTGCCACCCACCACGTCGACAAACTCTGCCAGAGCTACGGGATGAACGGCAAATCGTTCTCTCCCGATTTCTTCGAAGTGCTCGGCCGCTACGAATGGCCGGGCAACGTGCGCGAACTGGTCAACGCCCTGGAGCGGGCCGTTTCGGCGGCCCGGCACGAGCCGGTTCTCTTCCCCAAGCACCTGCCGGTCTATATTCGGGTCCACCTGGCCCGTGCCTCGGTCGAGCAGGGGCAGTCCATCCCCGACCTGCCCATTGCCCGCATCGACGGACCGAACGGCACCACCCTGCCCCGGCTGGTCGAGGCGCGGGAGGCGACTGTCGCTCAATTCGAGCAGCACTATCTGCGGGAACTGTTGACCCTGGCCGAGGACATGGAGCAGGCCTGCGCCATGTCCGGACTGTCACGCTCTCGCCTTTACGCCCTGTTGAAAAAACACAGCCTCTCCCCCTCCTTCCGTCTCCCGTCCTGACCCCATCCCCATTCCTGCCCCGCAAGACATTTCTTGCCAGAGAAGACAAAATACTGCCAAACAGGACTGGCCGAGCGACGCCAATCCGCGACGGGCAAGTACATGGCGGACAGTGTCGGCATCATTGGGCGGGCATCCGCAACCGGCCCCCCATATCGAAAAAATACGGCGGACACCCGGCACTTACAGTCTGTTCCCGGCAACAGTCGTCGATCGCCGATTCGGCCGGAACAGGTCGCCGACGACGCCGGCCTCCCCTCCTCTGTCCCCCTGGAAGCAACCTGGAACGATTGTTGGAAGAAAGACCTTTGCGGTTTCCGCCGAGCAACCACGACCCGCCTGCTGACTACAAGGCATTTTCGGGGTTCGTTCGCGGCGACCGGTCGCTCCGGGGACTGTCGGCGGCGGCAATGCCGGCGCGCCCTTCCTGTCGTGTCAACCCCATGATTTTCGTGTCTCGTACCAAGGAACAACCAATGATCAACAAACCGCTTTCCATTTTCCGTACCGGCTTTCTCCTTTCTTCCCTGATTGTTTGTTTCGTCACTCCGGCCGCCGGGAAAAGCATTGGCAAGGATCAAGTCAACATTCGCGAGCAGCCCACGCAGAGCAGCGCTGTTCTTTATACAGCCCCCCTGGGCTATCCAATAGAAATCAAAAAAGAAAGTGGAGATTGGGTGTATTTCCACGACTGGCTGGACAACAGCGGCTGGGTGTACAAGCCGTTGGTTTCGGACATCGAAACAGCGGTGATTCTCGTGGAAAAGGCCAACATCCGGAGCGCGGCCACGGTGAGTTCCGCCGTGGTGGCCCATGCCACGCAGGGCGAGATCTACACCATTCTCGCCAGGGACGGCAACTGGGTCAAGCTGGGATATTACCAGAGCGGCACCGCCGTGGGCTGGATCCGCGACGACCTGGTCTTTGGCGATTGATCCCCCCCGGCCGCATCAGCATGTGCAGCACCGCCCGTTCATCTCCTTCATCTGTGGAGAACAGCCATGGAACTGCCGTTTCTGATCAAGGACTGTACCCTCATCGCCATCGCCACCGGTGAGGAGGCGCACAATCTGCGCGAATTCAGCGACCGGTTGAAAACCATTCATCCCGGCTGCATCTACTATCATTTCTGGGGGGGCATGCTCCGCCCCAGTTTCGATGAACCGGAATACCCGAACGATTTCGCCGCCTGGGCCTGGCGTGGCCTCCGCGACAAGCGCCTCGCCGAACGGCTGGCCATCATCGATCCCAGCCACTACCGCGTCATCGAAGACCTGCGCCAGGAACTGATCGAAGTCATCGAGGAGCGGCTGGCGGAAAGCGAATGGGTCCCTTGGGCCCGTTCCGGCCAGCGCTTCAAATTCATCCGCTCGCAGATCGTGGTCCTGGACACCGGCAAGCGGGTATCCCAGCCGCAGGAGATGGCCGCCCAGATCGCCGGGCTGTCGAGCGGGTCCGTGTTCTATCATTTCATCGACGCCCGGCGCCGGACCGAAAGCGGTCGCAGCGACTTCGCCGAATGGCTGCAGGCGGAGGAGGCCGAGGAATATTCCGAACTCGTCAGGCAGCTCAACGCCATCGATCCCTACTTCACCACCTTGTCCGAACTCAGGCGGGAACTGGCGTTGGTCTTTCAACCCTACCTCGTGGAAGGAGAAACGTCATGACCTCCATTCTCGACGGCTACGCCGCCATTGTCGGCGAGGCGGTGATCGATCACCTTCGGCAGTTGGCCGCGCCGCTCAAGGGTATGCGGGTGGTTCATGTCAACTCGACCCGGGAGGGCGGCGGTGTGGCCGAGATTCTCAGCTGGCTGGTTCCCTTCAAGCAGGAACTGGGGCTCGAGGTCAGTTGGGAGGTCATCACCGGCGAGGCGGGCTTTTATCAGTGCACAAAAAGCTTTCACAACGGCCTGCAGGGAAGTCCCGTGGCCATCCCGCCCGTGCTGCTGCGCGCCTACGAACAGACCAACGCCGACAACGCCGAACGGCTGCGCACGGTTCTGGAGGAGGCGGATTTCGTCTTCATCCACGACCCGCAACCGGCGCCGCTGCTCCGCCTCTGCCCCAACCGCAAGGGAAAATGGATCTGGCGCTGCCATATCGATCTCAGCCGGCCGTACCGGGTGGTGTGGAAATACCTGCGGGAGTTCGTCGCCGGGTATGACGCCTCCATCTGGTCTCTCGCCGACTTTGTCCAGCCGTTGCCGCATCCGCTCTATCTGATCGCGCCCAGCATCGATCCGCTCAGCCAGAAGAACCGGGAGCTGTATCCCGGCGAAGTCGAGGCTGTCTTCGATCGGTACGGTCTCGATCCCGGCCTGCCGCTGATCACCCAGGTGTCGCGGTTCGACCGGTTCAAGGACCCGCTCGGCGTCATCGAGGCCTATCGGCTGGTGAGGACGTTCACGCCGGTACAGTTGGTGCTGGCCGGCGGCGGCGCCACCGACGACCCGGAAGGCGAGGAGGTGCTGCGCGAGGTGCGGGCGGCGGCCGGCGACGATCCGGACATCCACATTCTGCTGCTGCCTCCGGACGCCCACCGCGAAATCAATGCCCTGCAGCGGGCGTCGACCATCTGTCTGCAGAAATCGATCAAGGAGGGTTTCGGCCTCACGGTGACCGAGGCCCTCTGGAAGGGCAAGGCGGTGATCGGCGGCGATACCGGCGGCATCCGCCTGCAGGTGATCAACCACCACACCGGTTTCCTGGTCAGCACCCCGGAGGGCGCGGCCCTGCGCATCCGCTACCTGCTCAAGAACCGGAGGCATCTGGAGGCCATGGGCCGCAAGGCCAGGGCGCTGGTGCTCGACAATTTCCTGGTGACCCGCCACCTACGGGAATACCTCACCCTGATGTTCGCGACCATGCATGCGGGAACGGATCGGATCGAACTATGACAACCGCCATCAACGGTGCTGGCCGACCGTTTGCTGGCTTTTCGGATTTCTGGCGGCAGGTCCGCAATGCCACCGCTCGATTGCTCTGCCTGGACTACGATGGTACCCTGGCGCCGTTTGCAATCGAGCCTATGCACGCACACCCTCTCCCCGGCATTGCGGACCTGCTCCGGGATATGGCCGCCGGCGGCACGACGGAGGTCGCCATCCTTTCCGGCCGGCCGGCCGAGGAGGTGGCCGCCCTGCTCGGCAACCCGCGATTGACGATTGTCGGCAGCCACGGCTTCGAATGGTGGCCGGTCGACGGCGACAAGCGGACCCTTCGGCCCACGCCGGTACAGCAGCGCGGACTCGACACGATCCGCGATGCCCTGCAGCGATGCCAGTCCGGCCAGAAGGTGGAGGTGAAGGTCGCCTCCTTCGCCCTGCACACCAGGGGGATGGAGCCGGCCGCCGCTGCCGCCATGGAGCGGGAAACCGTGGCCAGATGGGGTTCCTGGGCTCTGCTGCACGACCTGGAATGGCGCATGTTCAACGGTGGGGTCGAGGTCCGTTGCATCGGCAGGAACAAGGGGGACGCGCTCCTCGACCTGCTCGATCTCCAGCCACGCGATGTGCTGGCCGTCTACATCGGCGACGACGAGACCGACGAAGATGCCTTTGTCGCCCTGCGCGGCCGGGGAATCGGCATCAGGGTGGGGCATGCCGGCGCACCGACGGCCGCCCAGGCGCATCTGGCGGACTGCACGGCCGTGGCCGGCTTTCTGCACACGTGGCTGCAGGTCACCGGAACCCCTTAACCAGGATATGCCTATGGAAACAAGCCGCCTGACCGTGGTGTCCAACCGCCTGGCCATTGCGGTCGGTCAGGAGGAAAGCGGACAGTGGACCATCAAGCCGGGTTCCGGCGGGCTGGTCACCGCCCTCGGGCCGGTCCTCCGCGACCGCGGCGGCCAGTGGATCGGCTGGATAGGCGCCATTGGGCAACACCCCATGGATGAAGGATTCCTGGACGACCTGCTGGACCACGGGTCGCGCGAAACCGGTTATGCGCTGAAACCCGTGCATCTCACCGCCGAGGAGATCCAGAAATACTACCACGGCTTCTCCAACGAGATCCTGTGGCCGCTGTTTCACGATCTTCCCACCCGCTGCAATTTCGACCCGAGCTACTGGCAGGTCTACGAACGGGTCAACGCCAAGTTTGCCCAGACCGTCGCGGCCAATACCGGCACCGGGGATTATGTCTGGGTGCACGACTACCATCTGATCATGGTGGCGCACTATCTCAAAACCGTTGGCGTCGAGCGGCAGACCGGCTTTTTCCTCCACATTCCGTTTCCGCCCCTCGACGGCTTCATCAAGCTGCCCTGGCGGTTCCAGATCCTCCACGCCCTGCTCCGCTACGACCTGGTGGGTTTCCAGACCATGCGCGACCGCCGCAATTTCATGGACTGCGTCCGCATGCTGATGCCGAAAACACGGGTGGTGGGCCAGGGCCACATCGTCCGCTGCCTGACCCCGGAGCAGGAAGTGCTGGTCGGCGCCTTTCCCATTTCCATCGACTTCAGGCAATTCGCGGAAATTGCCGCCAGCCAGGAGGTCCAGGACCAGGCCTGGATCATCCACGCCAATCTGCCCGAACGGCAACTGATTCTCGGCATCGACCGGCTCGACTACACCAAGGGCATCCCGCTCCGACTGAAGGCCTTTGCCAATGCCCTCGAACGCTACCCCGAACTGCGGGGCAAGGTCACCCTGATCCAGGTGGTCGTGCCCAGCCGCGAGGAGGTACCGGAATACGAGGCCCTCAAACGGGAGATCGAGCGCCTGGTGGGCGAGATCAACGGCCGCTTCAGCCAGGTCGAGTGGACGCCCATCCATTACATCTACCGGCCGCTCAGCCGGGTTGAACTGCTGGCCTACTACCGCACCTGCGAAATCGCCCTGATCACCCCGCTCAAGGACGGCATGAACCTGGTGGCCAAGGAGTTCTGCGCCTGCTCCATCGAAAACAACGGCGTGCTCATCTTAAGCGAATTCGCCGGCGCGGCCGCCCAGTTGCAGAACGGCGCGCTCCTGGTGAATCCCTTCGATATCGTGGGGGTGGCCGACGCTATCCGCCGGGCCTACTCCATGGACGAAAACAGCCGGCGCAGCCGGATGGCCAGGATGCGGCGCTCCATCCAGCGGCACGACATTTTCCACTGGGTCAACGCCTTTTTCCGCGCCGGCCTCCACAAGGATCTCAACCAGTTTCCCCGGGTCGAACTCTTCCTGCCCACAGCGGAGCCTTCCGCCTCGTGCAGCATTGCCGACGAAGAACCGTGAGACGGCGGTCATGCCCTTCCCCCGGCCCCGCCTCATAAGTTGGCCGTGGTGACCGCGCCGCGCCTCCGACGACTTCTCGGCGTGCCCAGCCCGTACCGACACCGCAGTTTTTCTGCCCAGCGTCCGCTCATTCCGGGATTTCACATGAATTCGACGGGATGAATACATTCGCCCTGTTTGAAAAAAAGGGCGAATCACTCTCACATCCTGTCATTGTTTGATCAGCCGTTTTACGTCGATTTCCACGCTGTTCCAATCCTTGTCCATCGTACCGTCGATCTTCACCGTATCGGCCGGGCCGACATTCTGGCCGTTCCATACATCATCGTCGATATCCACCCGGATGGTTCCGCTGCCGTCCCGAAACAGATAGGTGTCGCCGCCGAGGTGCTGCACGACATTGCCGCGCAGGCTGACCGGGACGTCGTCGCGCAGCCCCTGCGCCTGCTCGACGGTGGTGAGCGCCGGGCCGGGGCCGGTGAACCCGCCTGCGGCCTGTTTGGCGCCGCTGAACCCGCCTTGATCGGCCCAGGCACCGGAGGCGGCACCCGTCTGCACCAAGAGCCCCAAGGTGAAGAGCGCCGAAACAATCGACCGTGGTGCCGGAATGTTTGTTTTGGCCGGGAAGGTCTGTGTCTTTGTCATGGAGATCCTCCTTCAATGGTGTTCGTTCATTCCGCTCTTTCTCGCTCCGTCGGACCATGCAACAACCGCGCCTGGCAGCCGCCTGATCTCGACCCCCTGGTGAACAATTCGGCCCTCGCTGACAAAGCCGCTGTCCCCGTTTTCCACATTTACCCTCATCCTCGCTAGTCGACCGTGAAAAACTCTCAGCGAGTTGAAATATATAGATAAAAACTGAAAAATATATCACTATAAATTGCAGGATATAGTACTTTTCTCCTTCAATTTCTGGTGATTTTCGATGCAGCCAAAGAAGCAGATTTCCAGTCCCCAGCTGGACATGTTCCGTAACCGCTTGGAGAGCATTCTCAACCGCCGGCATGAATTGTATCGACTGAGCGGGCTGATTGACTGGGGAGTGTTCGAACGCGAGTTTGGCAAGCTGTACTCTGAGGAAGGCCGGCCGGGGATCCCGATACGTTTGCTGGTGGGCCTGACCTACCTGAGGGTTTCTTGAAAATTAAGTGCAGTAGTCCGTGACAGATTTAAAAATCAAATTGTTGATTTTGTGTAAAGATGTTACAAAATCCATCGTTTTAAAGGGTACCCGACAACCTCACCCGATGGAGACCAGCCATGATCCAACCCGGCTTTTTTGATCTGCAGGACCGATTGCACAAAATCGACAAGAACGGCGACCCGCTTGCCAAGATCAACGAGACGGTCAACTGGGAGCTGTTTCGTCCGGCGCTTGAAAAGGCTCGGGACAAGGGTCGGCAGTCTACTGTTGGTCCGAAGGGGTACGATGTCATCTTGCTGTTCAAGATTCTTATCCTGCAGTCGCTGTACAATCTGTCGGATGACGCGACCGAATTTCAGATTCTCGACCGGCACTCTTTTGGGCGCTTTCTTGGTCTGCACATCAGCCAGAAGGTTCCCGACGCCACCACCATCTGGCGTTTTCGGGAAGACCTCGTCAGGGCGGGTATCGTGGAGGAGTTGTTTGCGACCTTCGATGCGCACCTTCGTGACAACGGTTTCATGGCGATGAAAGGGCAGATCGTGGATGCCAGCATCGTAAACGTCCCCAAGCAGCGGAACAGCCGGGAAGAAAATGCCCGGATCAAAGAGGGCGACATTCCGGAGGACTGGCCGGAGAACAAGCGACGAAGAAAGGATGTGGACGCGCGCTGGACCAAGAAGAACGGCAAGTCCTTTTACGGATACAAGAACCACGTATCGGTGGATGTGAAGCACAAGCTGATTCGCAGCTATGCGGTGACGGATGCGGCCCTGCATGACAGCAATGTGTTCGAGCAACTCCTTGTCGACAACACGAGCAAGGACATCTGGGCGGATTCGGCCTATCGATCGGCGGAACGGCTGGAGAAGCTTGCGCAGGACGGTTTTCGCGAACACATCCAACGCAAGGGGAGCCGCAATCGTCCCTTGACGCCCAGAGAACAGGAAGGCAACCGAACCAGGTCCAGGATCCGTTCGCGGATCGAGCACATCTTCGGTGTGCAGGCTCAGAGAGCGGGTAATTTGCTGGTGCGCACGATCGGCATAGCCCGAGCCAGAGCAAAGATCGGTTTGCGCAATCTGGCGTACAACCTTGACCGGATGGGGATGCTTCTGGCGACAAGCAAGTGAAGTGCGCCCAGGAAGCGGCAAAATGGCAAAAGAGCGCCATCGAGCGCAAAGTGAAGCGCTGCCAGGATGCGAAAACGATCGGATTAAAAGCCAGAATAACATGGTCTTTGTGA
>NZ_JHZB01000001.1 GCF_000621145.1 Desulfobulbus elongatus DSM 2908 | reverse complement strand
GACGTTTTGCTGAAAAACAGAGTGGTGGCGCCAAAAGAAAAGGATACTCCGCAAAATCTCTGCCTTGATGCAGCATATGTGGGCAAGGAGGATACTGTACTCTCCAATGGCTTCATCCCCCACATCCGCCCACGAGGCGAAGAGAAAAAATTGATCGAAAGGGATCCTTCGTTCAAGGCACGGCGCTGGGTCGTTGAGTTAGCACATTCATGGTTCAACCGGTTTCGCAAATTGATACCACGATACGAGAAGACAGATCTCTCGTACATTGCACTCAACACATTGGCAGCCGCCATGATTGTCCTGAACAAGGTCATGATTATTTATAGATAATCACTAAGCTTGGGGACGTCGAAGCGGGGAATGGGGCTGGGGTCCAGCACGTAATGGCCGTTGATCCGCGTCGGATAGCGGCGCGAGATGGTGATTTCGTCGAAACGGACGATGTCTTCGTAGAGCTTGGTCAGCAGCAGCGAATAATCCCCCTCGCCGTGCATGATTTTGCGCCGGGCCTCCGAAGGCTCGACGACCACCAGCGGATCGGGATACGGGACTTGCAAGACCAGAACCTGGTCGTTGCTCAGGGGGTGTTCGGGGATGCGGTGGCGCGACTGGATGAGGGTCGCGTCCTGGGTACGTTCCGTGATGTCCACGCCGGGCCTCCGTCAACTCGATGAAATGGCGCAGATTGACCGCGTTCACCGAATCGTCGGCACCCTGATCGATGACTTTCAGGTTGTCGCCGCGGCCGACCAGGCTCAGGGTCAGTTGCAGGCCACCGGTGCCGAAGCCGCGTCCCATCGGCATTTCGCGGGAGGCGCGATGGCGGTCGCCGGATCGGCCGGAATCGAGCCGCTTCCCGGACTGCATCGAAATAAATGCTTGCGGCACAAAATTGCTGGGCAGGCAAACCTGTTGCGGCTTCCTGCTCTCGAATCGAACCGGATGGAGGGAGAAACAGGACCAGCGCTTGCCGATCGGCCGCTGGACCGATCAGCGAGCCCGGCAGGAGGCTTTCGGCGTCAGCCGAGGATGGGAAAGAGCTGCTTGAGGCCGTGGGCGATGAATTCGACGCCCATGGCGGCCATGATGAGCCCCATGAGACGGGTGACGATGTTGATGCCCGTCCTGCCGAGCAGCCGGGTGATGGCCGGAGCCAACCGGAACAGCAGGGCGGTCAGGCAGGCCAGGGCGACGATTCCCGTCGCCAGATACGCCGCATGCAGGGCGGACGGCGAGTGCTGCGAGTACAGGATGACGGTGCTGATCGCCCCTGGACCGGCCA
Organism: Desulfobulbus elongatus DSM 2908; assembly: GCF_000621145.1. Taxonomy (GTDB): domain Bacteria; phylum Desulfobacterota; class Desulfobulbia; order Desulfobulbales; family Desulfobulbaceae; genus Desulfobulbus; species Desulfobulbus elongatus. The sequence goes on along the minus strand of NZ_JHZB01000001.1, from coordinate 211,737 downwards.
GAAGCGGCGTGCCGAGCGGCACCACCGCCACGCTCTCGCGTTCGGAGGAATCGAGTTCCTCCTCCTTCGTCTGCTTCACATTGCTCATCTTGGCATTCAGCATGGAGATGGCCATGAGGAGGATCAAGATGCCGCCGCCGACCTGGAACGAGTCGACGGATATCCCGAAAAAACGAAGAATCGCCTCGCCCGAAAACAGGACGACCAGCAGGATGACGCCCATGGAAACGGCGGCGATGGAACCGTTTTTGTTGCGGCCCGCCCGCTCCTGATTCGCTGTCATGTTGATGAAAATCGGCAGCATGCCCACGGGGTTGACGATGGCGAGCAGGGCGACAAAAAATTTCAGGTATTCGCTCATAGTTCCTGCTTCCATGTGTACACCTGTTGGTTGTATTCCGGATGCTCCGCCGTGGTGCCGGCCTCAGCCGAACACGGACATCCTTGCTTCGGGATACGGCCCCAAGGGAAAGCGCGCATCCTCGTTCGTCAACAGGCCCAAGGCGGGAAACGACCGCGCGCCTGCCATCGACCATGTATCGACAAGGTCGGTATATCCGCCGCGGCTCTCTTTCGTCAAGGAAGAGAATACCGGCATGGTTTCCACACCCCATGCCTGGCGCCGGCAGCGCCCGGACCGGACCGGTGCCCGCACGACTTTCCCCCTCCATACCTCTGAGATCGAACGCAATGCCGCCCTTCCTCGGTGTTTTATCGGCACATTCAATGAGAATGGTTATCGTTAAGATACGGGAACAGGCCGGCGCGAAATCAGCCGTGAACCGGTCATCGCCGAAGGATGCTGGACGATGGGAAGGTGCACAATGTCAACACTTGAAATACAAGGAAAAAAGATACGGGTCGAGGCGAACGGCTATCTCGTCGATCAAAACGATTGGAACGAAGAGGTGGCCATGGCCCTGGCCGAGCAGGAAGGCATGGGTGTGCTGTCGGTCGAGCAGATGGACATCCTCCGTTTCATGAGGGTATATTTCGTGAAATACCGGGTGTTTCCCCTGCTGAACAATGTCTGCCGCATTACGCATCAACCGAAACAATGTGTCACCAGGCAATTTATCAACCCGGAAAAGGCATGGAAAATAGCCGGACTCCCCAAACAGGACGGCGTCCGCTTCGTCAGCATGGATGGCGAGCATTTCTTCATGGAACCCTACTGTTGAGGCGAAACACCACCAGAACCGCGGCGAGGAGGTATGGTCATGTATACGGAAAAGGAATTGTGCGGGAAGATCACTTCGATCTATCCGGATATCGGCACCTGCGGTATCGATATCAAGGTGGATTTCAACGCAACCGAAAAGACATGGATGGTCCATTTGAAGAAGGGGTCGCACTCCTTGGACCACTTTCTCGAAGTGATGGATGCCGACAGCTGCATGGAGGGCAGGCAATGCGTGGCCCTCGGGCTTGAAATCGCTCAAATGAGGAAAAATATCGAGGGCGATCAGTTTTAACGCGCTGTCGCCACAGGGGACGGAGACCGGGGCGCCGCGCGTGCGCCCTGCCCGCCGTCCACGGCCGCCGGACTGCTTACTGCTTGTGCATCCCGGCGGTTTTGCTGTAGTCTGGAAAAATCGGATGCCATGCCGTCGGCCGATACGGCGGTGGATGTCGTCGCGGAATGCGTGCCGACGACATCCACGAATGCCCGGAGAGGAAACGGTGCGGCCGGAGCGTGATGGCGGGCCGGACCGCAGGGGCGGGCGCCGATTGGACGGCTGCCCCAAAATGGCCCCAAACCGTGTGCCGAAGCGCCCACCGACCGGCTGGGGGCGGGTCCACAAAAAACGCGACAGGGCGTGTCGTGCACAGGTGATGATGCAACATATCCAACCAACGGACAGGAACTGCACGAACGCATTGATGACACCCGGAACGCATCCGCCCGTCCCGGCTCCGGGCTGCCGGCGCGGCCACGGAACGAGCAATAGTCTCCCCGGCGCATGAGCGGCATCCCCTTGTTTCTTGCGGGGCTCGTGCTCCTCGGCATCGGCGCGGAAATGGTGGTGCGCGGAGCGTCGCGCCTGGCCGCGTCGCTGGGCGTTTCCCCGCTGGTGCTCGGCCTGACCGTGGTCGCCATCGGCACCAGCATGCCCGAGCTGGTGGTGGGCATCACCGCGAGCTGGCAGGGCAGCGGCGTGCTGGCCGTGGGCAACATCGCCGGCACCAACCTGTTCAACATCCTGTTCATTCTCGGCCTGAGCGCGCTGCTGCAACCCCTGCCGCTCCATCTGCGGGTGCTCAAGCTCGATCTCCCGATCATGATCGTGGCCGCCACCCTGATGACCGTCATGGCCTGGGACGGCGTCCTCACCCGCCTCGAAGGGGGGCTGCTGCTCAGCATCGCCATTCCCTATACCGTGGCGGTCATCCTCATGAGCCGCGCCGAGATGCAGAGCGTGCAGGCCGAATTCAGCGACCTCTACGGTGCCACCCCCGAGCTGAGGCGGGCAGTCGTGCAGACCAGGGTCAAATACGCGGGCATCCTCGCAGCCGGCATGGGGCTCACCGTTCTCGGGGCCGACTGGCTGGTGGACGGCGCGATCGACATCGCCCGGTCACTCGGCATCTCGGAGGCCCTGATCGGGCTGACGATCGTGGCCATCGGCACCTCGGCCCCGGAGCTGGCCACCACCGTGGTCGCCACCCTCAAGGGCGACCGGGACGTCGCCGTCGGCAACCTTCTGGGCAGCAGCATCTATAACATTCTCGTGATCCTGGGCCTCACCTGCCTGGTCTCGCCGGACGGCCTGCCGGTGGAGCGGCAATTGCTGCTGGTCGACATCCCGCTGATGGCCGGCGTCGCCTTTCTCTGCCTGCCCGTGTTCGCCACCGGCAAGCGCGTCTCCCGCGGAGAAGGCGGCGCCTTTGTCGCCGTCTACGCGGCCTACATGTCCTGGCTCCTCTTCTTCCGCCTCTGAACAAAAACCGCGGCTCTTCGCCTCTTCGCCCGGCCGGACCGGCCTCCTTCCCTGCTGAAAATGGATGACGCCGCAGGGGGATGGCGGGTATGATCGGTGGGCGATCCGGCACACTTCCGAGGAAAGGCAATGCACGATCAGGCAATCAAAATACTGGAAAAACAACGGCAGGATCTGGTTGTCCGCGTCCTGAAGAAGCACGAGGAGATGGAGGCCAGCCGGTCGTTCACCGAGCGCATCCTGGCCGGCATCTCCGAACTGTTTCTCCTCATGGACCAGGACTTCAAGGTGATCCAGACCAACCGCGAGTTTCTCCAGCGCACCGGTTTCTCCCTGGATGCCGACCGCCGCCTGACCCTGGACGACCTGGTCTTGCCGGACAAGGCCGAGGCCATCCGGCAGGCCTTTGCCAGGGGTGAATTCACCGAGTTCGAGGCCCAGCTCGCCACCGCCAGGGGGCCGGGCCTGCCCGTGAAGATGCGCGGCTCCACCCACGTCAACCCCAACGGCCTGGTGCTGCACATGCTGATCTGCTCCGATTGCAGCGAGTTCTACGACCTGATGGCGCAGATGCAGGAGGGGCAGAAACAGCTGATCCACTCCAGCCGGCTGGCCAGTCTGGGCGAGATGGCCGCCGGCGTGGGCCATGAACTGACCCAGCCGCTCAACGCCATCCTGCTCTTTGCCCGCAACGGCCTCAAGGCGCTGGAGACGCCCGGCGACCATACCGACATGCTGCGGGAAAACCTGCACATCATCATCGACCGGGTGAACAAGGCTTCGTCGATCATCGCCACCATGCGGAGTTTCGGCCGCAAGGTCGAGGGAGAGCAGGCCGCGGTGGAACTGAATGCGATCATCCGCAAGATTCTGAGCTTTCTCGAATCGCAGTTGCGTTTAAGCGAGATCGCGCTCGATCTGCGCCTCGCCGACCAGCCCTGCGAGGTCCTGGGCGTGGAGGTCCGGCTGGAGCAGGTCTTTCTCAACCTGGTGCAGAACGCCATCCAGGCCATGGGCCGGGTGGACACGCCCAGGCTGACCGTCACCAGCCGTATTCGCCACTGCCTCAACCTGACGACCATGGCCAAGGAGCCCTACGTGCTGGTCACCGTGGCGGACAACGGCGAGGGCATCCCCGAAGAACTGCAGAAGAAAATCTTCGATCCCTTCTTCACCACCCGGGAGGTGGGCACCGGCATGGGCCTGGGCCTGTCGATCGTCGACCGGATCGTCCGCGGTTTCTCCGGCTATATCGAGGTGGAGAGCGCGCCCGGCCACGGTTCCTGCTTTTCGGTCTACATTCCCCAGTACCAAAGGGAGGTTTCGCCGGCCCTGCAACGCAAGGGGGCGGCATGAAACATCGGAGAACCGGCGCGCCCGCCCCGGACATCCTGGTTGTCGACGATGACCTCTACCTGCTGGCGGCGATCAAGCAGACCCTGACGCTCAACGGCTATGCGGTGCACACCTTCGGCAACCCGCTCGACGCCCTGGCCCGCATCGAGAGCCGCGCCTTTGCCGCGGTCCTGGCCGACATCCGCATGCCGGAGATGGACGGCATGGTCCTTTTGGAGCGGATGCTGGCCAAGGACCCCGATCTGCCGGTAATCCTCATCACCGGCCACGGCGACATCAGCCTGGCGGTGGAGGCGGTCAAGAAAGGGGCTTACCATTTTCTGCAGAAACCGGTGGACGAGGACATCATCCTCGCCACCCTGGCGCGGGCCATCGAGCGGCGGCGGCTGGTGCTGGAAAACCGCCGCCTGGAGCAGCAACTCACCGCCACCCGCGAAGGGCGCTCCCGCTTTTACGGCCTGATCGGCAGCCATCCGAGCATGCTCGGCCTCTATACCCTCATCGAGACCATTGCCCACGAAACCGACCCGGTGCTGATCGTCGGCGAGACCGGCACCGGCAAGGAGCTGGCGGCCCGGGCCCTGCACGCCATCGGCCGGCCGGAAACCGCGCCCTACGTGGCGGTCAACATGGGCGCCCTGCCGGCGGAGATGATCGAATCCGAACTCTTCGGCCATGAAAAGGGGGCCTTCACCGGGGCGGTCCAGCGCAAGCTGGGCAAGTTCGAATACGCCGGCGAGGGCACCCTGTTTCTCGACGAGATCTGCTCGATGCCGACGCCGTTGCAGGCCAGGCTGCTGCGGGTCCTGGAAGACCGCTCCTTCACCCGGCTGGGCGGCAATGCGGCCATCCCCCTCAAGGCGCGGATCATCGCCGCAACCAACCGCGACCTGCGGGCCGAGATCGAGCGGGGAACCTTCCGCCAGGACCTGTACTTCCGGCTCAACGTCCTGCCGGTGCACCTGCCGCCGCTGCGGGAGCGCAGGGAGGACATTCCGCTCCTGGTCAATGCCTTCCGGACCGAATACTGCGACGGCCAGCACGGCGAGGTCCGGCCCTGTTCCCCGGAATTGATCCGGGAGCTGATGCAGCAGGACTGGCCGGGCAACGTCCGCGAACTGCGCAACTTCGTCCGCCGCTACTGTGTGCTCGGCGGCCGCGAGCCGGAGGCGGCCGGTCCCGTGGCGGCAACGGCCGGGTCGGCGGATATGCCGGAGCTGCCCTGGAAGGAATACATGGAGCAGCAGGAGCAACTCTACCTGGAGCAGGTGCTGAGGCGGGTCGGCGGTCAGGTGAGCGCGGCGCACCGGATGATGGGCATCTCCCGCAAGAGCCTGTACGACAAGATCAACAAATACGGCATCGTCCTCCACCGGTTCCGGGCGGAAGAATCCGGAAATTGAGCGCGCGGCCATCCGGCCGCGTCTTGCCGCGCCGGCGGCCCGTGCATACAGTCCCTTACAGGTCTGGACCGCGCTCTGTTACGACCATCGGGGAGGAACCCATGAAACGCATCGAACTGGCCACGACCAGGGAATTCAATCCTCTGGGCATGAAGGCGATCGTCCTGCACGACTCCGAGCACTTCAAGATCCTCAACTTCAACCTCAAGGCCGGGGCCCTGTTTCCCATCCATTCCCATGATCTCGACGGCCAGCTGTCCATTCTGGTCATCGAGGGCGAGGGGCTCTTTCTCGCCGACAACGAGGCCACCATGCCGGCCAGAACCGGCGACATGCTCATCGCCGACATCCGTGAACCGCACGGGGTCAGGGCGACCACCGACATGCGCATCGTGGTGACTATCGCCCCGCCGATCTGAGCGATCTCAACCGGTTACGGCTGCGGCTGCCGATCGGTCGGCTCCAGCAGTTCCAGCAGGGCGGCACACCGCCCGGCAACAGGCTGCTCCCTGCCGAGTTCGGCGACGATGCGTTCGATCCGCTGCCGGTCCCGACCGGATAGCGCCGCCGGCTCCCGCAGCAGTTGACGGCCCTGGGCGGCGAGGGCGGCGAACAGGTCGGCGCCCGGCTCGCCCTGGCACCCCCGGCGGATATTATCGTACCAGGCCGCCGCATCGGCGGGCGCCTGTTTCCCTATTGGTGGCGGCGCGGACGCACCCTCCCGCGCTGGCGCCGGCGGAGCCGCGGACGACGCGGCCGCATCCTGCTGTCCCCCTCTTTTCTCCGTCGTGTCCTGTACTTCGCTGGCCGCCCGCCTCGTTTTCTCCATCTCGGCCTGCGCAGCACGTCCCGCCCTTCCCTCCACCTGCCGTTCCCTGGCGGCCATGGAGGCCGGCGATGCCGGTTCCCTTTCCTCCCGCGCCCCGGCTGCGATCCGGCCGGGTTCGGTCATGGTTTTCCGCTTTCCGGCACCGTTCGCTGGCCCGGCCGAGCGGCTGGGCTGTGCCGCCGAGCCGGTCAGGCGATCCTGCCCCGACGGTGGGGCCGCTTTTTCCTGCTGTCCGGCAAGGGGTGGCATGGCTTCTTCGACCGGGGCCGGAGCAGCCTGTTCCAATATCACGTTTCCCCCCGGATGGGGCAGCCGGGCGCGGTCGATCCGGGTGGTCAGGGTGAGCAGGACCGCGATGCTGGCCGCAGCCGCCAGCAGCGAGCCGACGGTGGTCAGCACCTTCGGCCGCCCGACCAGGCGCAACAGGCCGGTCTTTTGTTTCGCTTCCCGGCGCTCGTGCCGCCATTCCTCATCCAGCCGCAGCCAGAGGGCATAACAGGCCTCGCAAGCCGCGATGTGCGCCAGGCAGGCGTCGGCCTCCTCTGTTGCCAGCCGGCCCTCGACCAGGGCGGCCAGTTCTTCCGCCTCCGGACAGAGACCGGGGGACTCGGGTTGCCCGCCGGCCAGGGCCAGCAAAGCCAACCGTCTGTCCGCCTCTTTTTTATCCGCATGCTCGGTCATATTCATGGTGCCTGATGGATTGGACGGTTCGCAAAGCCCATTGTGTCGCCGGTCATGACAGCAAGAGCCGCAGTTCTTCCTCCAGCCCGGCCGCGGCGAACTCCTGGCGCAGGCGTGTCAGCAGCAGCCGCAGCCGGCCGTGCACCTGGTGCCGATTCCAGCCGAGCAGCCGCCCGGCTTCCGCCACCGCCACCCCGTCCCGGTAGCAGAGTTTGAGCAGGAGCCGTTCCCTGGGCTCCAGCTGCACCGTGATTGCCGCCATCCGTTCGAGGAAGTGGGGCTCGATTTCGCCGACGTCATCGCCGTCAAAGAGCAGCCGGCCCAGCACGGTGAACAGGCGATCCCGCTCCCCCTGTTCCAGACGGGATTCCTGGGCCGAACAATCGCCCTCCGCCTCGGCCGGGGCGGTGGTCTCGTCGAATTCGACCGATTCGTCCGCATGGGCGCCGCAATCGGGGATTTCCCCGAGGATGCGGTAAGCGGCGTTTTCCGCAGCCCGCGCCTGGCCGGGCAGGCCAGTATCGACCACGGCCACGGCCTCGCCGGGAGAGAGGCGTTCCAAACAGAGCAGGCGGAACAGGGTCAGCCAGATGCCGCCCAGGCGGCGAATCCAGGCCGGCGGCCTGGTGCGGCCGAAGCGGCTGCGGGCGAAATCCTCCAGCAGGCGCAGGCTGAGGGCGACAATGTAGGTGGTCAGTTGGGCGCGGCCGCCGAAGGCGCGGAGCCGGCGCCAGTCGTCGCGGGCCAGGCCGTTCATGACGAACAGCGCCGCCTCTTCCGCCAGGGTCCCGTGCGGAAAGCGGCGCGCGGCCAGCCGGTTGATGAGCTGCCAGTGCGCCAGGGCCCGTTGCTGCCAGGGATTCATCGCGGCCATCGTGTTCTGCGGGGCGGTGGCAAAACGCCCCGGATATTTTTTTCAGGAGGCCGCGACACATCTCCGGCGCGGTGCCGTCCAACCGGATAACAGCGGCGGCCATGCCCGGCCGACCGTAATCTCATAACCTGCACTGTACAAAGGAGCCCGTGATGCAACCACGCATACTGATTACCCTGTTGTCTTTCCTGTTCCTGGCCGGCTGTTCCACGCCTGCCTCGGAGCCGAACAAAGCAAAAATCGACGACCGCGGCACCGAACCGGCCATCTTGGCCGAGGCCGCGCCATCGGTCGAGGCAGAGCGCAACCGGAAGCCCCGGCAACCGGCCACTGCCACCGGAAAAGTGGCAACCGCCGCCGTTCCCCTGAAAGCGACCGCAGAATTCAGCCGGCAGTTCGTGCCGGCCGGCCCGCCGCAGCCGGCCTGGAACCGCGAATCCTACAACGCGGTCCGGGAAAACGGCTTTGTCAACGCCGGTCTTGATCCGCTCTCCACCTTCAGCATCGATGTCGATACCGCCAGTTACGCCAATGTCCGCCGTTTCGTCAACAGCGGCGTCCTGCCGCCCGTGGGCGCGGTCCGGATCGAGGAGATGGTCAACGCCTTTGCCTACGACGATCCCGAACCCGAGGGCCGCGATCCCCTCTCCCTCAGCGCCGAGGTCGGCTCCAGTCCCTTCCACCGCGACTACCAACTGGTGCGCATCGGGCTCAAGGCCAGGAATATAGCCAGGGAGCAGTTGCCGCCCTCGAACCTGGTCCTGCTGATCGATGTCTCCGGCTCGATGCAGGACGCGAACAAGCTGCCCCTGCTCAAGCAGGCTCTGCCGCTGCTGGTCCGGCAGCTGGGCGCGCGCGACCGGGTGGCCGTGGTCGTCTATGCCGGCGCCGACCGCGTGGTGCTGCCGCCCACCCCCGGCGACCGGCAGCAAGAAATCCTGGCCGCCATCGAGGGACTGCACGCCGGCGGCTCCACCCATGCCTCCGGCGGCATCCGCGCCGCCTATCAACTGGCCCGGCAATCCTTCCTGCGCGACGGCAACAACCGCGTCGTCCTGGCCTCGGACGGCGATTTCAACGTCGGCGTCACCAGCCGCGACGAATTGCAGCGGCTGATCGAGACCGAACGCAAGTCGGGTATCCACCTCACCGTGCTCGGCTTCGGCATGGGCAACTATCGCGATGATACCATGGAAATCCTCGCCGACAAGGGCAACGGCAACTATGCCTACATCGACAGCCTGCTCGAGGCCGAGAAGGTGCTGGTCAGGGAGCTGAGCGGCACCCTGTTCACCCTGGCGGGCGACGTCAAGATCCAGGTGGAGTTCAATCCGGCGAAGGTGGGGGCCTACCGGCTGATCGGCTACGAAAACCGGGCCCTGGCGGACGAGGATTTCCGTGACGACCGTGCGGATGCCGGCGAGATCGGCGTCGGCCACCGGGTGACCGCCCTCTACGAGCTGATTCCGGCCGGGCACGCTGCCGTTCCCCAACTCGATCCCCTCAAGTACCGGCCCGCGCCACCGGTGCCGGCGAACGAAGGCCGGGAGTTGCTGACCGTCAAGCTGCGCTACAAACCGCGGGACAGCGAGGCGGCCCGGCAGATGAGCCTGCCGGTGCGCGAAACCGCCGGCCCCCATACCAGCGCCGACTTCCGCTTTGCCGCCGCCGTGGCGGGCTACGGCATGCTGCTCACCCGTTCCGAACACCTCGGCACCTTCACCTGGGAACAGTGTCTGGATCTGGCCCGCTCGGGCCGGGGATTCGACGCCGAGGGGCAGCGGGCCGAACTGTACCGGCTGGTGGCGGCCAGCCGCCTGTTGGCGCGGCAGCAGGACGAGCCAAATGGACCGGGGATCGAATCCAGGCCCGAGCCGGTGCTCAGGTGAGCAGGCGGGCCCAGTCGAGGCGCGGAAAGGTGCGGTGGAGCATGTGGTCGTCGTCCTCGATCCGCACCTCCAGGTTGGCGAAGGCGGCCCGCGCCAGCGGTACGACCAGGTCCGGCGGACAGACCGTATCGCCCGTGCCGACGACCACCAGGGCCGGCACCGTCAAGGGCGCGGGCGGCGGGCGGTAGCCGCCGAAATTGAGAGCCGGGGCCAGCAGCACCAGCCGCCGGCAGCGGTCGGGATGGCGGGCGGCGAAGCAGGCGGCCATCAGCCCGCCGAAGCTCGAGCCCACCAGGATCAGCGTCCCGGTTCCGGCCGTCTGCTCCTCCAGTTGCGCAAGCCGCCGGTCGAGATCGCCGTCGTAGTTTCGCATGCCGACCTGGGGAAAATGGGCGCGGAACCACCGGGCCTTGGTGCCCTGGATGGAGGAATCGAGACCGTGGAGAAAGAGGGGCATAACTGACTGCGGCGAGGGGGTGGCTGACATGCGGATTCCTGGCGGCGTGATCGGGGGAAAGCCTCCGGCCGGCGCGAACGGGGCGGGGCGGGAGGCCGGACTGTCTGCCGGTTATACCGCATCCCCGGCCGGTGGCAACCTGTTTCTGCCGCGAGGAGCGGGAGCCATAGACGGGAAAAATCACTCTCTGATGGCGAGATGCGGAAAAGACTTGCCCTTCCGCTGCGGAACCGTTTTCCTGTGCCAGGGGATGCAGGCGGGAGTCAAATGCGAGCGAAGGAGGGCGCGAGGATGGAGTACCGCATCGAACACGACACCATGGGCGAGATCGAAGTCCCGGCCGACCGGCTCTGGGGGGCGCAGACCGAGCGCAGCCGCCGCAACTTCCATATCGGCGAGGAGCGGATGCCGCTCGCCCTGATCCACGGGCTGGTGCGGTTGAAACGGGCCTGCGCCGTGGTCAACCACCGGCTGGGCAAGCTGCCCGAACCGATTCGCGACCTGATCGTCCGGGCCTGCGACGAGATCCTGGACGGCCGCCACGACGGCGAGTTTCCCTTGTCCGTCTGGCAGACCGGCAGCGGCACCCAGACCAACATGAACGTCAACGAGGTGATCGCCAACCGGGCGGCCGTCCTGGCGCACGGCGGCCTGGACCGGGGGCGGCCGGTGCATCCCAACGACCACGTCAACATGTCCCAGAGTTCCAACGACATCTTCCCCTCGGCCATGCACGTGGCCGCAGTATTCGCCCTGGAAGAGCGGCTCTTGCCGACGCTGTCGGCCCTGCAGCGCACCCTCGCCGCCAAGGCCGATGCCTTCGCCGGCATCGTCAAGATCGGCCGCACCCACCTCCAGGACGCCACGCCCCTGACGCTCGGCCAGGAGATCAGCGGCTGGGCCGCCATGCTGGCGAGCAACCTGTGCCAGCTCGGCGAGGCCCTGGAGCACCTGCGCTTTCTCGCCGTCGGCGGCACGGCCGTGGGCACCGGCCTCAACGCCCCGGCCGGCTTCGGCGAGGCGGTGGCCGCAGAGCTCGGCAAAGCCACCGGCAAGCGTTTCGCCGCGATGGCCAACAAATTCCACGGCCTGACCGGCCACGATCAACTGGTCTTTGCCCACGGCGCCCTCAAGGGGCTCGCCGCCAACCTGATGAAGATCGCCAACGATGTCCGCTGGCTGGCCAGCGGGCCGCGCTGCGGCCTGGGCGAGATCACCATCCCGGCCAACGAGCCGGGCAGTTCGATCATGCCGGGCAAGGTCAATCCGACCCAGGCGGAGGCGGTGACCATGGCCGCCTGCCAGGTGTTCGGCAACGACGCCGCCATCGGCTTTGCCGCCAGCCAGGGCAATTTCGAGCTCAACGTGTTCAAGCCGGTGCTCATCCACGCCTTTCTCCAGTCGGTGACCCTGCTGACCGACGTCATCCGCTCCTTCGACCGCCATTGCGCCGCCGGCATCGAACCGGTGCCGGAGCGGATCGACCATCATCTCCGCCGCTCCCTGATGCTGGTCACCGCCCTCAATCCGCACATCGGCTACGAAAAGGCGGCGGCCATCGCCAAGAAGGCCCACGCCGAGAACCTGTCGCTGCGCGAGGCGGCCATCGCGCTCGGGGCGCTCACCGGCGAGGAATTCGACCGGATGGTCCGGCCGGAGGCCATGCTCGGCCCAGCCGCCTTCCTTGCAAAAGAGTGAAACCCCGAACGCCCATCCGCACAAAAAAGTGAACCGCATGGTTTCACGTATGGACAGAACCCCTCTGTCTTGAGTACAATCGTCCGGATTTGTTGTCATTCACGGTTTTTCCCCCTTCCCGGACGGGCTACGCGGTCATGAAGGAACGCACGAGCGAACAGTACAGCGCCATCATTCGCCTGTTGTTGCAGGTGGACAAGCTCACGGTGGAGCAGATCAAGCATGCCGCCAGAATTCAGGGCAAGCTGACCACCTTCAGCCCGCTGCTGAAGATTCTCAAGGACCTCAAGTTCGTCTCCGACCAGGACGTGCGGGACTGCCTGCGCGCCACCTCGTCGCCGGTGCGCATCGGCGGTTTGCTGGTCGAACTGGGCTACATTTCCCCCGAGGACCTGGAGGCGGCCGTCCGCATCCAGGGGGAGAGCGGCGCCCGGGAAAAGCTGGGCCGCATCCTGGTCAAGCACAACTTCATCGACGAGCAGGTCTTCATCGAGATCCTCTCCATCCAGATGGGCTACCCCTTCATCGAGCCCGGCCTGAGCAACGTCGACCGGACCCTGGCCGGCAAGATCCCCAAGACGGTGATGCTGACCCACAGCTTCATTCCGATCAAAAGCGACGACGGGACGCTGCGGGTCGCGTTCGCCGACCCCCTCGATCACGAGACGGTTGCGTTCGCCAAGCGGTTTCTCGGCAGCGACATCGTCCCGGTCATCGCCCAGAGCCGCTCGATCAGAAAGACTGTGGAACTGCTGGCCGACAAGAAAGGGACCGGGGCCCTGGCAGTGGACACCTCCACCGTGGTCGGCATCGTCAACGCCCTCATTCTCGGGGCGATCAGGCAGCGCGCCAGCGACATCCACGTCGAGCCCATGGAGGACCGGCTGCAGGTGCGTTTCCGCGAGGATGGCGTCCTCAACCAGTACAAGGACTTCCCCAGGGAGATCGTCCCGGCGCTCACCAGCCGCCTCAAGATCATGTGCCAGGCCGACATCACCGAAAGGCGGCGGCATCAGGAGGGGCGCATCCTGTTCGATTACGACGAGGGCCAACTGGACCTGCGCGCCTCCTTTTTCGTCACCATCCACGGCGAAAAAATCGTGCTCAGGCTGCTCAACCGCAGGCAGGACGTCTACGACCTGCACTCCATCGGCCTGTCGCCCCGCATGCTCGCCCGGTTCCTGGAAGACGCGGTCCATCAATCCAGCGGGGTCGTGCTGGTCACCGGGCCGACCGGCTCGGGCAAGACCTCGACCATCTACAGTTGCATCCACGCCCTCAAGAGCCCGCAGGTGAGCATCATCACCGCCGAGGAGCCGGTGGAATACGTGATCGAGGGAGTCGCCCAATGCTCGATCGACCCCCGGATCGACCTGACCTTCGAGGAAACCCTGCGCCATATCGTGCGCCAGGACCCGGACGTGATCGTCATCGGCGAGATCCGCGACCCCTATTCGGCCGAGGTGGCGGTGCAGGCGGCCCTGACCGGACACAAGGTGCTGTCGAGTTTCCACACCGAGGACAGCATCGGCGGCCTGATCCGCCTGCTGAACATGGATATCGCCCCCTTTCTGGTCTCCTCCACCGTGGTCAGCGTGCTGGCGCAGCGGCTGGTGCGCCGCGTCTGCCCGTACTGCGCCGTCGACGCCAAACCGACCCCGGTGCAGCTCCAGCGGCTGCGGTGCTCGTTGGCCGATCTCCAGGGGGCCCGCTTCAGGAAAGGCCGGGGTTGCACGAAGTGCAGGCAAACCGGCTACCACGGCCGCATCGGGGTGTTCGAGCTGCTGGTGCTCGACGAATCCGTCCGGACCGCCATTCTCGACCGGAAGACCAGCTATGAAATCCGCGCCATCAGCATCGGTCAGTCCGGCCTGATCACCCTGCTGGAGGACGGCCTGGTCAAGGCGGCCGCCGGGATCACCACGGTCGACGAACTCCTCCGCTGCCTGCCCATTTTCAGTCCGCCCCGGCCCCTTGCCGAACTGCGCCGGCTCGCAGGTGAATAAATGAACGCCCCCGTTTCCCTCATCGACGTCATCAACCGCTTCATCGAATCCGACGCGGTCAGGCTGCCGGTGTTCAATACCGCCGCAGCCCGCATCCAGCGGGAACTGGCGAAAAAAGAACCGAATATCCGGATGGTGGAGAAGATCATCACCGCGGATCAGGCGCTGGCCAGCCAGGTGCTCAAAATCGCCAATTCGCCGTTTTACCGGGGCCTGGCCGAGGTCGGCACGGTACGGGCGGCGGTCATGCGGCTGGGCATGCAGGAGATCGAGAAAATCGTGCTGCTCGCCACCTCGCGGCCGCATTTCAGCAGCACGGACGCGTCGATCAACCTGCTGATGAAACAACTGTGGCAGCATGCCGTGGGCTGCGCCTACGCGACGGCGTGGCTTTCCCGGCGCTACACCTACGGCGTCGAGCAGAGCCAGGCCTTTTTCGGCGGCCTGTTCCACGATGTCGGCAAGCTGCTCATCCTGGTGATCATCCAGCAGATCAAGCGGAACAACAAAAAACTGAAGATCACCGAGGCCCTGCTGCTCGAGGCCATGGCCAGGCTGCACTCCCGGGAAGGCGCCAAGCTGCTCGGCCAGTGGAACATGCCCGACTGTTTTTGCGAGGTGGCCCGCGACCACCACCGCCAGGAGGTCGACGGGAAGAATGTCCTGCTCCTGCTGGTGCGCATGGCCAATCTGGCCTGCCGCAAGCTCGGCATCGGCCTGGAACAAGACCCCGGCCTCGTTCTTCCCGCCACCCCGGAGGCCAGCCTGCTCGCTCTGACCGAGATTGATCTGGCCGAGCTGGAAATCCTCCTCGAAGACACCGCCGTCCTGCGCAACTAACCCTCGCTGTCCGCCTCCGTGGCCAGCCGCGTTTTGTCGATCGGCTGCTTCCGGCCCTCGGCGTCGATGGCCACGTAGGTGAAGGCCGCCTCCGTCACCTTGAAGGTGGTGAACTGGTCCTTGCCCGCGTGGAGAATCGGCCGCACCCAGACCTCGAGCATGATGGTGATCGAGGTGGTGCCCACCCGCTTGACCCGGCCGTAGCAGCAGACCACGTCGCCCACCCGGACCGGCTTGATGAACTGCATGCTCTCCACGGCCACGGTGGCGGTGCGGGTACGGGTCACCTCCTTGGCCATCATGCTGCCGGCCAGATCCATCTGCGACATGATCCAGCCGCCGAAGATATCGCCGTTGAAGCTGGTGTCGGCGGGCATGGGCATGGTGCGCAAGAGCAGTTCGCCCTGCGGTCCGGAAACAGCCGTCGGCGTGGTCATGGTGGTCCTCCGGGCACGAGTGGATGGATGCGTCTTGTGTCTATAGTGGATTTCGCTCGTTTGGGGAATGGGCAATCGCACCGAAAATACAGTGGTGGCGCGCCCCATCCGCGACTATAATAGGCGGCCGTCGCCAAGAGTGGCAAACGGTTCGGGAAAAATCGGGGAGGAAGCGATGGAGATCGATTGGGCCTATCTGAGAAAGGGCTGAGCCTCGTGCAACAAGGCACAGGATGTGCTGCACGAGAACGCGATGACGCCGGCGCGGGTCGCCGACGCCAGGAAGGAGCCGCTGGCCGGCGAGGCGGCCTGGCAGGTGCTGGCCGGTGCCGGGGAGATCCTGGTGGCCAAGGGGAAAAACTATCAGGTGTTCGATCCGCGCACCGACGACAAGGAAACCATCCTGGCCGCGGCCCTGGGCCGGACCGGCAACCTGCGGGCGCCGGTGCTGCGGATGGGCGACCGGATTCTGGTGGGCTTCAGCGAAAGCCTCTACGCCCGGATCGCAGGAGAGGGTGCATGACCGATTTCAAACGACAGCTCGCCGAACAGCTCGCCGAGATCGACCGGCAGGGCCAGCGGCGCGAGTTGGTGCCGGTGACCCATCTCGACCGCGGCCGGATCGAGATCGACGGCCGCCGGTATCTCAATCTGGCCGGCAACGACTACCTGGGGCTGGCCGCCAACCGCGAGCTGCTCGCGCATTTTTACGGGCAACAGAACGAGGACAACCTGCTGGCCGGCTACGGCCTGGGCAGCACCGCCTCGCGGCTGATGACCGGCAACACCCGGCCCTATGCCGAGCTGGAACAAGAGTTGAGCGCCCTGTACGACACCGAGGCAGCCCTGGTGTTCAACTCGGGCTACCACCTCAACGTCGGCATCCTGCCGGCCCTGGCCGGCAAGCAGGACCTGATCCTCGCCGACAAGCTCTGCCACGCCAGCCTGATCGACGGCATGCGCCTGTCGCTGGCCAAGGTGGTGCGCCATCCCCATCTCGACTACCAGGCCATCGAGCGCATCCTGAGCAAGGACCGGGACCGCTTCCGCCAGGTGTTCCTCGTCACCGAATCGATTTTCAGCATGGACGGCGATGCCGCCGATCTGGCCGAACTGGTGCGGCTCAAGGACCGGTTTTCGGCCGTGCTCTACGTCGACGAGGCGCACGGGGTCGGCATCCGGGGCGACAGCGGTTGCGGGCTCGCCGAGGAGCAGGGCGTGCGGCCGGCCATCGAGATCCTGACCGGCACCTTCGGCAAGGCCTACGGCGGCCAGGGCGCCTTCGTGGTCGGCTCGCGGCTGTTGATCGGCACCCTGCTCAACACCGCTCGGCCGCAGATTTTCTCCACCGGTCTACCGCCGGTGTCGGTCCATTGGCTGACGGCGGTCCTGCGCCGGATTCCGCAGATGGGCCCGGAGCGGGCCAAGGTGGCCGAGCTGGCCCGGCGGTTGCGCCAGGGACTGCGCGAGGTCGGCCTTGAGACCCTGGGCAGCTCCAATATCGTGCCGGTGATGATCGGCGACGCCGCCAGGGCGGTGGCCGCGGCCGAGCGCGTCTGCGCGGCGGGCTACTGGGTCAAGGCGGTGCGGCCGCCCACGGTGCCGGCCGGGACCTCGCGGCTGCGCCTGTCCCTGAACGCGGCCATGGACTGGGAGCAACTGGCGCCCCTGCCGGCCCTCATCCGGGCCGCGCTGGACTGAGCCCATGCAGACCGCGTGGCTGCACCGCCATCAGCATCGGGAATGCCTCCTCTTTTTCAGCGGCTGGGGCATGGACCCCACGCCGTTTCGCGATCTGGCCGCCGCGGATCTCGATTGCTGCATGGTCTTCGATTACCGCGAGCTCCAGCCGGTCGATTTCGATGTTCTTGCCGGCTATGAGCGGCTGCACCTCGTTGCCTGGTCCATGGGGGTGTGGATGGCCGGCCATCTCCTGGCAGACCAGGCTGGCGCCTTCGCCTCGGCCACCGCCCTCGGCGGCACCCTGCTGCCGGTGGACAGGCAGCGCGGCATTCCGCCGGACAGCTATGCCGCCATGCTCGACCGCTTCGGCCCGGCGGTGCTCGCTGCCTTCCACCGCGACATGTTCGACGATCAGGACCACCTAACCCGGTTCCTGGCCCAGCGGCCGCAACGAACCCTCGCCGATCTCCGCGACGAGATGGCGGCCAACCGCGACGCCTTTCTCCGCTCCGGACCGGGCCGCGACATCTATTCCCGCGTGCTCATCACCAGCCGCGACCGCATCTTCTCCGGCCGCAACCAAGGACGGGCCTGGGGTAAGGGCCGCGGCACCCTCACCACCTGGCCCCACTTCCCCTTTTACCACCTCGCCGACTGGCGGGAGTTGCTGACCATGCCCTGATCCACCCGGCTGTCGCCGGATGGCAACGATGCCCGCCGAACCGGACCCCTCGGTCAACCTCGCATTCTTTTGACACAAATGCAAGGCAACTGCACAATTTCTTACAATTTGGACGAGGTTGATATAGCGGACCGTGACCGGATATGGTACAAAGTTGTCAGATTGTAGGAAGGGAGGCAGGGTCTGCAAAGGCTGGTTCCGGAAGAGCGGACGCCCGACCCGGAAAACAACAAAAGGCTGGTTGGCGCCCCAACCAGCCTTTTGATATATGGCGGAGAGAGAGGGATTCGAACCCTCGGTGGAGTATAACCCCCACACTCGCTTAGCAGGCGAGCACCATCGGCCTACTCGGTCATCTCTCCAATGTCGGTTTCCGGTTTGCTGGCGGAGGGAGTAGGATTCGAACCCACGGTGCTTGCGCACAACGGTTTTCAAGACCGCCGCCTTAAACCCCTCGGCCATCCCTCCATAGCGGCAAGTACATACCATTTCGAAGGAACACTGTCAATATACTCTCCTCTGGCCTCTGCATGAAAGCAATGAACAACCCGCCCGGCTCCAAGCAGGATCAGGAATTCATCGATCTGACCTGTCTCTACGAAATAACCCGGCACCTCGCCTCGGCCACCAGCCTGCAGGAATGCCTGGAAAAGATCGTCACCAGCCTGGCCGAACGCAAGGACATGGACAACGGCACGGTCACCATCGTCAATCCGGCCACCGGCGAACTGGAGATCGAGGTGGCCCACGGCATCACCGCCGAGGCCAAGCGACGCGGGCGCTACAAACTGGGCGAGGGCATCACCGGCAAGGTGGTGGCCACCGGCGAACCGATCATCGTGCCGCAGATCGGGGACGAACCGCTGTTCCTCAACCGCACCCGTACCCGGGGCGACGAGCGTAAAAAGAAAAGCTCGTTTCTGTGCGTGCCGATCCTGGCATCGCAACAGACCATCGGCGCCCTGTCCATCGACCGGATGTACAAGGAGGGCTTCGGTGTCCAGTCCGAAAACGATCTCCGCTTCCTCACCGTGGTCAGCGGCCTGATCTCCGAGGCCGTGCAGCGCATTCGGCGGGTCAACCAGGAAAAGGAGGCCCTGCGCCTGGAGAACTCCAAGCTGCGGCGGGAATTGTCCGCCAAGAACCGGATCGAGGAGATCATCGGCAACTCATCGCGGATGCAGGAGGTGTTCGACATGGTGCACCGGGTGGCCGACTCCAACGCCACCGTGCTGCTGCGCGGCGAATCGGGCACGGGCAAGACCCTGGTGGCCAAGGCCCTGCACCACAATTCCGGCCGCGCGGGCGGCCCCTTCGTGGTGGTCAACTGTTCGGCCCTGCCGGAAACCCTGTTGGAAAGCGAACTGTTCGGCCACGAGAAGGGCGCCTTCACCGGCGCCACCGAAACCAAGCGCGGCCGCTTCGAGCTGGCCGAGGGCGGCACCCTGTTCCTCGACGAAATCGGCGAAATCAGCCCGGCGGTCCAGGTGAAGCTGCTCAACGTCATCCAGGAGCGCACCTTCCAGCGGCTGGGTTCGACCAAGCCGATCAAGGCGGACATCCGCCTGGTGGCCGCCACCAACCGCGACCTGGAAAGCGCGGTCAAGGAGATGCACTTCCGCGAGGATCTGTACTACCGGCTCAACGTCTTTCCCGTCTACCTGCCGCCCCTGCGGGAACGGCGGACCGACATCCTGCTTCTGGCCGAACATTTCCTGGAAAAGTACGCCAAGGAGAACAACAAGGAGATCAGCCGGATCTCGACGCCGGCGATCGACCTGCTGGTGCAGTACCACTGGCCGGGCAACGTGCGCGAGCTGCAGAACTGCATGGAGCGGGCGGTGCTGATCTGCGACGGCCCGGCGATCAAATCGATCCATCTGCCGCCCTCCCTCCAGAGCACGGACAGCGTGCACGCCGACAAGCCCCTGTCGCTGGCGGCGGCGGTCGAACATTTCGAGCGCGAACTGATCATCGAGGCGCTGAAGAAGAACAACGGCAACCAGACCAAGGCGGCCAAAAGCCTGGACACCAGCCTGCGGATCATCAACTACAAAATCCACTGCTACGGCATCGAGCCCAAGCATTTCAAGGTCAAGTGATGCGCATCCTGCTCCATGTCTGCTGCGGCCCCTGCGCCGTGTACCCCGTGCGCAGGCTCCGGGAACAGGGGCATGAGGTCACCGGTTTTTTCTTCAACCCCAACATCCATCCCTACCGGGAATTCCGCCGCCGCCTCGACGCGGTCCGTCAGTTCGCCGAGGCGACCGGCTGCCCGATGAAGATCGACGACCGCTACGGCCTCACCGAATATCTGCGCCAGGTGGTCTTTCATGAGGAAGAACGCTGCCGGCGGTGTTATGATCTGCGCCTGACGGCGGCTGCGGAACAGGCTGCGGCCGGCGGCTTCGACGCCTTTGCCAGCACCCTGCTCTATTCGAAATACCAGAACCACCGGCTGCTCGACGTCCGGGGCGGGCAGCTGGCGGCCGCGCACGGCATCGGCTGGTATTACGAGGACTTCCGGGTCGGCTGGCAGGAGGGGATCGACGAATCCATCCGTCTGGGCCTGTACCGGCAGCCCTACTGCGGCTGCATCTACAGCGAACAGGAACGGTACGACAAGCGGTTGCGCCAGAAAAAAGGATGACGCACCCGGCTCCGGTCGCCCGGCCCGCGCCGGCGTGCCGCATTTCATTTCGGGGAAAGCGCCCATGCCGCACAAACATGGCGCGCAGGGAGGAACATCATGGACAACATCATCGTGCTGGCCACCAGCAATGTCAACAAGCTGAAGGAAATCAAGGAACTGCTCAAGGATTTTCCGGTGACGGTCAAATCGCTCGGCGATTTCGGCCCCATGCCCGAGGCGGTGGAGGATGGCGCCACCTTTGACGACAACGCCTATAAAAAAGCCCTGCACTATGCCAAGGTGCTGGGAGTGCCCTGCCTGGCCGACGATTCCGGCCTGGCGGTCGATGCCCTCGACGGCCGGCCCGGCGTCTATTCGGCCCGCTACGCCGGCCCCAAGGCGACCGACCGGGACAACCGCGAGAAATTGCTCCGGGAAATGACGGGCAAGACCAACCGGGCCGCCCATTTCGTCTGCGTCCTGTCGCTGGCTACCCCGGCCGGCCCGGCCCTGACCTGGGAAGGCCGCTGCGACGGGGAAATCACTGCCGAACCGCGGGGCGAATCGGGCTTCGGCTACGATCCGGTCTTTTTCTTTCCCGAATTCGGCAAGACCTTTGCAGAGGTGACCATGGCCGAGAAAAGCCGGGTAAGCCACCGCGGCAAGGCCCTGGCCGAGTTCGCCGCCGAATTTGCCAAGGTGCAGGTCTGGCTGCGCCAGCGCATGGCCGAGAGCAAGCCGTCCAAGCCCGACCACAGCCAGTTCGAGCACAACGACTGGTCCCGGGAACGGATGTGCTGACCAAGGGGGGACGGCTGGACCGATCCACTGGACATACCGGCGAAAAACACACCTGCTTGAGTGCGACGGTCCGTCTTGTTTTTGCAGACGATGTGCACTATAGTAGCGGCCATGTCAGCCGGCCGGCACCCGCGCGCAACGCGGCGGAACACACTGTCCGGCCGTCACTCCCTGCCTGATGCCTTCCCTTCTCAAGGAGAGATGATCATGAAGAAAAGGCTCCTTCTCGGCTTTGTTCTGCTCGCCGCCACGTTGACGGGCTGCGGCGCCCCCACCATCAATCCCAACTACAGCTCCGCCAATCCGGAACTGATGTTCATCGGCAGCGAGGCTCCCGCCGACAAGCCCACGGAAACGCTCAATCTCGGTTCCTACTGCCTCAGCGTGTCCGAGAAGTGGAAAAAGGACGGCAAGACGCCGGATGGCCAGACCATCTGGACCAAGGACAGTTTCCGCAGGGTCGTTCCGTGCCGGTGAAACCGGCACGGATGGCATCCCCACCGCACGGGTCGGCAACAATGAAGACATTCCATCTCATCATCGGCAGCCTGCTGGTCGCCCTGCTGGCCGGCCACGGCGTAGCGCTGGCGCAGCAGAAACGGAAGATTGTCCTGAGCGAGAACCAATTCAGGGAATCGTTTCTCGAAAAAGTCACGGTTTCGGGGGGCATTCGTGCCGGATTCATGTACGGGAGCCCTCTGGAACGGGTCGACGTGCACCAGCTCTACATCTACCTTCACCGCGACCTCGACGATCCGCAGGCCATGCTCTGCGTGAACATGGTCAGCCGCGACGGCCGCTATACGGCTTCCTGGCAGTATGCTCTCGGCAGCCAGCCGGCGGGGATCATCAATGTCGACCTACCCTCGAAATATCGGGAGCAGGTTTCGAGCTACACCCCCGACGCCCTGGCGGTCCTCGCCGCGATCGCCACGCAGGACTGCACCGCGCCGGACCTGAAGTATATTCCGGCCAGTTGGGGCGAGGCCCATCAGGCCGACTCCATCCTCTACGTCAACTCGGGCAACACCGACACGGTCATCGGCATCCCCGGACACACCGGACGGATCCCCTGCGCGAAAATCACCGCCGACAGCACCATTGCCTACGACACCCAGTGCGTCATCGGCAAGGAGGTGCTCGACGAACCCAAAAGCATCTTTCTCGTCCGTACCAGTTTCGGGAACAAACTGCCGAATGTGGAATTTCCCGTGAGATAGGGCGTGGGCCTCCGCAACCCCTGCACAGCGGCCTTCTCGATCGTCCGCAACATTGTCCTCGCCGCTGTCCTCTACGAGCCGGAAAACAGAAAATTTTCCGTTATCGCCGAGCGCTATCCGAAGACGTTCAACTGCATCGCCGTCGTCTTCTGCCTCTATCTGGCCTTCCTGGTCTTTCTGATCGCGAAAATCGTCATCAATACCACGACCACCGGGTCGTTCATCCTGACCGCCCGCACGGAACGGATCGAATATCAGCCCGAAAGCATCGCCCCGCCACGCATCCCCCTGTACAATGCCACCGTTCACTGGGAGGAGGCGAGCACGGAGCAATTCGACCCCCTGGCCTCGGAGGCGACCGCATCGAAATCCCTGGCCGTTCCGGGCAGCGGTTCCGTCCAGATTCAGGGCGCGTCCACGCTCGTCTTTTCCCGGATAGGCGGCGGCGACCTGCATATCCAGATCAAGAGCGCCAATCCCGTGGTGGTGTACAACGACAGGGACGAAGCCGCGGCCACCCTGCCCCCGGCCGTCGAATTGGTGCTGAAGGACCCGGCCGCTCTGTTGGGCCGGGACATCTCGTGGAAATACAATCTCGACGGCCCGCTCATCGTGGGGCGGGTGCCGACCTATGGCGTCCAACAGTTGAGCGGCCTGCTGATCGACGGGGAGATCCAGATGATCGCCCGGCAACTGCTCTCCGAGAATCATTACAAGGTCGACCCCTACAAGCTGCAACTGGGCGACGAGATTCAGTTTCAGCCCGAAAACCCCAAGACGAGCGGACTGGTCACCTTCGATACCGCCCGCGGCTTGCAGGTGGTGGCCATCGTCGAGGCACAATCGGCAACGGTGAAAAAATTCAGAGCGACACATATTCAGATCCGCAACAATCTGTGGTCGAAACTGGGCAAGGATGAAGAACTGGTGATCACCTGGGCGGTGCTGCTCACCGTTCCCGGCATGCTGGTCTTTCTTTCGCGCCTCCTTGCCTTTCATGCCCTGATGCATGTAAAAAAATGAACACGTTTCTCTCTCCCCTGTTCGTCTTCCTCATCGCGTTTCTCCCCTGTGCCGGCACCTTGCTCGCCGCGCATCCCGGCCTGGCCTCCGATGTCTACATCAGGACGGACGACAACCAGACCGGCCAGGGCGTCTTCCGGCAGCGCGGCGGCGAATGCCTGGTCATCACCCCGCTGCACGTGGTCGACAACGCCTTGCAGATCGATGTCACTTTAGCCGACAAACGACGCTATCCGGCGGAGCTGATCGAATCGTTCCCCGGCGACATCGCCGTACTCCGGATCATGGCCGCCGATCCGATCCCGTGCAAAGCCGGCGCCTACTTCGCCAAGATCCCCATCGACACCCTCCTGGAGGCAGAGAAGAGCGGCGAGATGCGCACCATGCTCGCCGACGGCAGCATTCGCATCATTGCCGTCAATATCGTCGGCTACGACCAATTCCGCACCATCCACGTGGTGCCGCAGGAGGCCGGGACCGCCTTCGTCAAGGGTGAAAGCGGCAGCCCGCTCTACATCGCCGGCCGTTTTGCCGGCATGCTCCTTTCCGTCACCGACAATGTCGGCAACGTCGTCCGCAGCGACGCCCTGGCCCAGACGGTCGCGCTCTTCTTCGAGGACAGAACCCGTGCCGCCGTCGCGGTGCCGGCCGTTGCCCTGAAAAAAACCGACATGCCCGCCGCGGAGCAAGCGGTGCGCAAGGAGATGGCCGGCAAGGAGCAGGAGTTCGGCGGCGTCATCGCCAAGAGCGCGGTGGCCGAGCACAGCATCAAGCTGGAGGGCAACAGCCCGGTCCGGTTGAGTTTTCTCCCCACAGGCGACGGCGCGCAGTTCAACATCGAGATCCTGGACTCGGCGAGACGCATTGTTTTCCAGAACGGCACCCATCCGCTCTGCGGAACGGAGGCCGCGACCATTCCGTTCACCCCGCCCACGAGCGACACCTATTCCATCTTCATCGTCGGCACCAAGGGGGAGGGGAAATACGCCTTCACGGTGACGCCTATCACTACCAACGCCCGCCTCAGGGGCGAGGCCAATGCCGTCCATATCGGCGGCGACGCGGTCCATGGCCTCATCGCCCGGGGGGCGGTGGCCGAGTATTTCGTCTCCCTGGAAGCCAACAGCCCGGTCCGCCTGTCCCTGCCCGCGACCGAAGCCCGCCTGCGCTACCGCCTGGACATCGTCGATGCCGCCGGCAGGTCCGTGTACCGGGATGCGGGCAGACTGTACAGCGCGGGCGATACCGTCGCCATCGCGTTCACCCCGCCCACAACGGGGCGATACACGATCCGCATCAAAGGCATTGAAGGGGAAGGGGCCTATGCGCTGCACGTTCTGCCGATCGCCAGCAACGCCCAATTGCGGGGCGAGGCCAATGTGCTCGCCGTCGGCGGCGCCCAGGCGGAAGGCAGCATCGCCCAGGGGGCGCTGGCGGAGTACCGCCTGCAGCTCGAGGCGCTCAGGCCGGTCCGTTTTCAATTCGCCGGCACCGGCGATGCGGGGACCTACACGGTGGAGATTGTCGACTCGACCGGCATCCCCGTCTACCTGAATCCCACCAGGCGCTATGACGGCACGGAAAGCTTCGCCATCCCGTTCACGGCGCCGAAAACGGACATCTATACGCTGCGCCTGGTGGGAACGGCCGGCGAATGCAGGTATGCCATCAGCGTTCGCCAGGGAGTCCGCACGGATTGAGCCCGCCTCGACCGTTGAGGCGCCCGAACAGACGAGACCACGGCGCGCAGGCGCCCGCCTCCGGATGCCGGTGCGGCGCGGTGCGCGTCTTGCCCACGATCGGACCTGCCTTTCAGGAGCACCCAATGGCCCCCCTTCTCCATGACGTCCTCCATGCGGCCCACCTCCTCTCCCTGCCCGATATCTATATCCGGTTGCGCCGGGTCCTCGACAATCCGGGGTACACTGTGGCCGAAGTCGCCACGGTGATCGACAAGGACCCGGCCTTGACCCTGCGGCTGTTGCGCATCGTCAACAGCTCCCTCTATTCCTTCGCGGCCAGGGTCGACACCGTCAGCCGTGCCGTCGCCCTGCTCGGCACGCAACAGATTCACGACCTGGTGCTGGCCACCTCCATCGCCCTGACCTTCAAGGGCATGGCCGTCCATCTCATGGACATGCAACGATTCTGGCGGCGGAGCGTCTACTGTGCCGCCGCCTGCCGGCTCCTGGCGGGCAGGGCCAAGACGGGAGAACCGGAACGTCTTTTCGTCGCCGGCCTGCTGCACGACATCGGCCATCTGCTCATGTACCAGGCCATTCCCGATCTCGCCCAGCAGGCTCTTGTGCGGGCACGGGCCGAAAGCCTGCCGGTGCACGTGGTCGAACGTGCCCTGCTGGGGTTTGATTACGCGACCGTCGGCGGCGAACTCATGCGCCTGTGGGAGGTGCCGGAGAGCCTGGTGGAGTCGGTCCGGTGCCATCTCGAACCGGAACACGCGCGACACTTTCCGGTGGAAACCGCTCTGGTGCATCTCGGGGCGCTGCTGGCACGGGCGGAGCACGAAGAAGGTCCGCCCGATCAGGAACCGCTGCCGGTCGCGTCCCGGGTCTGGCTGGCGACCGGACTCGCTCCGGAAGACTGCACCGCCCTGCACGAGGCGATCGGCCGCGATTTCGAGGCGATCATGGATTTCTTTTCCTGACGCCCTCCGAATCGGTGGCGGCCTCAGCCCGCCCGGCGGGGTTCCAACGACATCCGCCAGGAAATCCTCGCAGGGAAGAAACATTCCCCTTGACGGCAGAACCCCGCTTCAGGTATCAAGAAGACAATCGTTCGCTCACGAACGCACTCTTGCATGAACAGCAACCGTATATGAAGACTCTTTCCCGTCCCGCCGCCCCTGCCGCCTTCTTTGCCCTGCTCGTCGTAGGCGTAGTGGTCGTCGTACGCGTACCCATCGGGGCGCCGTAGCGGGAAGGAACTGCTGATTGAGATGACTCCCCCTGCCGGCGCCAGCCGGCAGGGGTTTTTTTTTGCCCGATCGACATCACCACAGGAGGACCACGACATGCCCAGACTCAGCGGCGCCCAGATCATCATCCACCAACTGGAACGGCATGGCATCCGGACCGTCACCGGCATTCCCGGCGGGGCCAACCTGCCCCTCTACGACGCCCTGGCCGACACCACCGCCATCCGCCACGTTCTCGCCCGCCACGAGCAGGGCGCGGGCTTCATCGCCCAGGGCATGGCCCGATCCACCGGCCGGCCGGCGGTCTGTTTCGCCACCTCCGGCCCCGGCGCCACCAACGTCCTCACCGCCCTGGCCGACGCCTATCTCGACTCGATTCCGCTGGTCTGCATCACTGGCCAAGTCCCACGGTCGCTGCTCGGCACCGACGCCTTCCAGGAGGTCGACACCTACGGCATGTCCATGCCGATCACCAAGCACAACTACCTGGCGCGCTCGGCCGCCGAACTGCTGACCATGGTGCCAAAAGCCCTGCGCCTGGCCGGTTCCGGCCGGCCCGGCCCGGTGCTGATCGACGTGCCCAAGGATGTGCAGACCGAGGTGGTGGAGTTCGCCGCCTGGCCCGAACCCTGCCCGACCGCCGATCACCGGCCCGGAGACGAGCAGGCGATCGCCCAGGCGGCGGCGATGATCAACGGGGCGACCCGGCCGATCCTCTATCTGGGCGGCGGCGTCATCCATGCCGGGGCCGCGGCCGCAGCCAGGCAACTGGCGGAACAGGCCGCCATCCCCGCGGTCATGACCCTGATGGGACTCGGCATCCTGCCCTCGGACCATCCGCTGTCGCTGGGCATGCTCGGCATGCACGCCTGCCGCGCCACCAACCTGGCGATGGAGGAGTGCGATGTCCTCATCGCTGCCGGGGTCCGGTTCGACGACCGCGCCACCGGCCGGATCAGCGCCTTCTGCCCCAACGCCAAGGTCATCCATGTCGATATCGATGCCAGCGAAATCGGCAAGCTGCGACCGGCCGACGCCGGCATCACCAGTGACGCCGGCCGGGCCTTCGCCGGTCTGCTGCCGTTGATCCGGCCGAGGCGGCGGGGCCAATGGAACGAGCGCATCCGCCAGTTGCGGCGGGACTTCCCCTGTTTTCCGGCGCAGAATTTCGCGCCGGGTAAGCCTTTTCAGCTCATCCGGCGCATCGCCGAGCTGGCCGGTCCCGAGGCCCTGATCAGCACCGATGTCGGCAAGCACCAGATGTGGGTGGCGCAAGCCTACCCCTTCACCGCGCCGCGCCAATTGCTCACCTCCGGCGGCCTGGGCACCATGGGCTTCGGTCTGCCGGCGGCCATCGGCGCCTCACTCGCCTTTCCCGGCCGGCCGGTGGTCTGCTTCAGCGGCGACGGCAGCCTGCAGATGAACATACAGGAGTTGGCCACCGCCGTCGAACAGCAGACCCCGGTCAGGATCGTGGTGCTCAACAACAGGAGCCTGGGCCTGGTGCGTCAGCAGCAGCGCCTCTTCTACGATCAGCGCTATTTCGCCTCCTCCTACGGTATCGCCGTCGACTTCGCCACCATCGCCCGCGGCTTCGGCATGCGGGCCTTCGATCTGGACGGCGCCGCCGAACCGGACCGACTCCTGCGCCAGGCCATGGCCGAACCCGGCCCCTGCCTGATCAACGTACCGATCGACATCGAGGAGGAGGTCACCCCCATGGTGCCGCCGGGCGCCGCCAACACCACCATGATAGGAGACGATTATGCCCGCAACTGATACCGACCGCGCGGCGGCAACACCGTCCGGGTCCACCACCATCCTCCGCCTGACCGTCAACAACCATCCAGGGGTCATGCTCCAGATCTGCGGCCTTTTCGCCCGCCGGGCCTTCAACCTCGAGGGAATCTTCTGCACCGCCATCGGCCGGGGCGACACCAGCCGCATCTGGCTCACCGTCGACGCCGCCGACAGGCTCGACCAGGTGGTGAAGCAACTGGCCAAGCTGGAAGACGTGCTCGCGGTCGAGGACCGGGCCGATGCCCGCGACCGGGTGGAAGCCATGGCGGCGATGATGGGCCGTATCGGTTAAAGGAACGTGTGCTCCCGACCCGACAATCATTGACAAAATGGTCGATCCGGGCTAGAAACAGTCAGAGA
This sequence comes from Desulfobulbus elongatus DSM 2908, assembly GCF_000621145.1. Classification (GTDB taxonomy): domain Bacteria; phylum Desulfobacterota; class Desulfobulbia; order Desulfobulbales; family Desulfobulbaceae; genus Desulfobulbus; species Desulfobulbus elongatus. Next base: position 183,189 of record NZ_JHZB01000001.1, on the reverse strand, counting down.
AAAGACTGCAACCGCAACGCGTATTCAGCAGGATAGCCCCATGAGACAACGACAGGGCGCGGCAGCGGCGGCGATGAACCCGGTTCATTGGCGACCGCCTGCTGCGTAATTCACAGCAGACTCAAAACCGCTCGCCATGGACCACGACTCCGGTCCATGGCGTTTTTTGTGCAGCCTGGACCGGACGGTTCGGGCTTTTTGCTTTTCGGGACGGCAGTATTCCTCAACCCGAGTCCCTGGCGCCGGGCTACTTTTACAGGAGATGAACATGAGCAACGACGTGACCATCCGCTTTGCCGAACGCATGCAGCAACTGCCGCCCTACCTGTTCGGCATGATCAACAAAATCAAGATGGAAAAACGGTGGGAAGGCATCGATGTCATCGATCTCGGCATGGGCAACCCCATGGACCCGACGCCGAGCCGGGTGACCGAGAAACTCTGCGAGGTGGCGGTCGATCCCAAGACCCACCGCTATCCGGTCGCCGGCGGCATGAAAAACCTCAAACGGGAGATCGCCCTCTACTACAAACGCAAGTACGGGGTGGAGCTCACCGGCGAGGACGACGTCATCTGCACCATCGGTTCCAAGGAGGGCATCTCCCACCTCTGCCTGGCCCTGCTCGGGCCGGGCGACACCGTCCTGGTGCCCTCGCCGTTCTTCCCGATCCACGTCTACGCCGCGGTCATCGCCGGGGCCAGCGTCCTCCGCTTTCCCCTGGGCTCGGAAGAGGCCTTTCTCCGCCAGATGAGCACCATGTGCCAGTCGCTCTATCCCCACCCCAAGCTGGTAATGCTCAACTATCCCCACAATCCCACCGGCACCCTGGCCTCCAGGGAATTCTTCGCCGAGATGGTCAAGCTGGCCAGGCGGCACAACTTCATGGTGATCAACGACTTCGCCTACGGCCAGATCATCTACGACGGCCAGACCGCGCCCTCGCTGCTCGAAATTCCGGGGGCGCTGGAGGTGGGGGTCGAGTTCGGCTCCTTCTCCAAGTCGTACAACATGGCCGGCTGGCGGCTGGGCTACTGCGTGGGCAACAGGGAGATGGTCGGCGGTCTGGCCAAGATCAAGGGCTACTACGACTACGGCATCTTCTCGGCCATCCAGGTGGCGGGCATCGTGGCCATGCGCGACTGCGACGACACCATCGTCGAGCAGGTGGCGATCTACCAAAAGCGGCGGGACGTGCTCTGCGAGGGGCTGGTCCGGATGGGCTGGGAGGTGGAGAAGCCCAGGGCCGGCATGTTCGTCTGGGTGCGCATCCCCGAGCCCTTCGCCCAAATGGGCTCGGTCCGTTTTTCCATCGAAATGATGAACCGGGCCAACGTGGCCGTGGCCCCCGGCGCCGGTTTCGGCGAGGAGGGCGACGGCTATCTGCGCCTGGCCCTGGTGGAAAACGAAAACCGCATCCGCCAGGCCCTCAAGCAGATGAAGCGCGCCCTGGTGGAAATCGAGCAGGAGGTCAAAGCCGGCACCTTCCTCCTCGCCCCGGAAGGGGCAGCGGCCTGAACATCCGGTTGCACAAGGGCCGCGTTTTTTTCGGCAGACGCGGCCTTCCCACCTTTTTCTAGGCCATCTCCCCGAGGAGCGCCCGCCAGCGGCGGATATGCTCCTCGTTCACTGCCCGTTCCTCCTTGCTGTCGAGCACCCGTCCCGCGGGTTGCATGCCGGCGCTGTCGCCAATGGTGCCGAACACCATGTTGGCGCCGGTGTGCATCCAGGCCTCGCGGAAGGGAAAAATGCGGAAGGCCGAGAGCAACCCCACGGCATCCTGCTGCGGCAATGACCGGTCGAGGATGAAAAAATGCCCTCCTCGGATGACGTCCAGGGCGACGAAGCCGCCGGCCGGGTGCACCTCCCTGATCCAGAAGAGCGAAAACCGGGCCTGCACCATGCCCGCCAGCAGGGTGTGCTCGTCGCTGCCCGGCGGATATGGCCTGCGGTTGCACAGTTGCCGGACCGGGGAGATCCCATGGGGGCGGTGCATGTAGATCAGGTAATCCTGAAAGATTTCCGCCTCCAGTTCATGCGCGAAAACGATCCCCGACCGGCCGCCCTGACGGCTGAGCATGCCCAGCCGCCGGGCGCAGGACCTGATCGCCTCCTTGCCGGCCAGCCTGGCGATGCGCGCATGCAAAACGGGCATCAGCGGCCACAGCCGCGCATATTCGGCGGCCAACTCTTCGATACGGGCGGGCACCACAGCGGCATCTTCCACGAAACGACCTCCGATAACAAAGACAAGGTGCGGGAATGGCGCGGACTACAATCCGGTCCGCGGCGGCGGCCACCATACCATATCCGCCGGCTTTGTGCAGGCCCGGTTCGACGCGCCGCTGCCCACCAGGACCGTGGCCATGCAAGGAATGCGATGGACAAGCCGGAGGAAGCGCGCTAAAATTGCGGACATCGGACAGTCACACATTCCTTGTTTTGCAACACATTCTGCGGTTCATGGCGCACGCATCCTCTTCTTCCCGGTACAGTAAGGGCGAGGAAATCGCCAACAGCCTCACCCATGGCCTGGGCGTGCTCCTGGCGATCGGCGGTCTGGTGGTGCTCATCTGTTTCGCCGCCCTGTACGGCAATGCCTGGCATGTGGTCAGTTGCTCGATTTTCGGCGCCGCCCTGATCCTGCTCTACCTGGCCTCGACCCTGTATCACGCCATTCCCCATCCGGGCGCCAAGGCCATTCTGCGCATCCTCGACCACTCGGCCATCCTGGTGCTGATCGCCGGCACCTACACCCCCTTCACCCTGGTCAGCCTGCGCGGCCCCTGGGGCTGGAGCCTGTTCGGCACGATCTGGGGATTGGCGGTGGCGGGCATTCTGATCGAGACCACCCGCCTCAGACGGTTTCGGGGCTGGCTGATCGCCCTCTACGTGATCATGGGGTGGGCCGTGGTGACCGCCATCCAGCCGATGCTCGCCCGTGTGGCCAGCGGCGGTCTCTGGCTGCTGCTCGCCGGCGGTCTCGCCTATACCGGCGGCATCGTCTTCTACCTGTGGCGCCGCCTGCCGTACAACCATGCCATCTGGCATCTTTTTGTCCTGGCGGGCAGTATCCTGCATTATTTCGCGGTGCTGCTCTATGTCATCCCGGCAGCGGACGGCGCGTGATGACAGCGCCGCGTCGAAGACAGGTGGAGAAAACATCACGGCAAGGGGACGCGTCCGCTGCCCGTGAACCGACGCCCGAGCGTACATCGCGGCGCCATCCGGACAAGGAAGCACCCATGACCGACGACAGCAAGTTCCTGCAGGTTCTCAAACGGCACATCGAGTCGGCACGGTTTTCCCTGCCGATCTTCGACCCCGTCTCCCTGCGCCTGCAGCAGGAGCTGCTGAAAAAAGAGCCCAGCCTGCACACCATCGAAAAGCTGGTCAGCGCCGACCAATCGCTCTCCAGCCAGATGCTCAAGGTCGCCAACTCGTCCATCTACCGGGGCCTGGTCGCCACCACCACCGTCAGGGCCGCCCTGATCAGGCTGGGCATGTCGGAAGTCTTCCGGATCGTCCTGACCAGCGTCAGCCAGAAATCGTTCAGCGCCCATGATCGCGAGATTGACGCCATCATGAAAAGGCTGTGGCAGCACGCCATGGGCTGCGCCTTTGCCGCCGGCATGCTCTCCAACAGCCTCGACTTCGGCGTCCTCCAGCACGAGGCCTTTTCCGCGGGCCTGCTCCACGACATCGGCAAGCTGCTCATCCTCAAGGTGATCGCCGACAAGAAACGGACCAACAAGGCGCTGGTCGTCTCCGAATCCCTGCTGCTCGGCGCCATGGACCTGCTGCATGCCGAGCAGGGGCACCTGCTGCTGCGGCAGATCCAGATGCCGGAGACCTTCGCCATCGTCGCCCGCGATCACCATCTCGAAGAGTTCGACTCCAGCAACTACATCCTCCTGCTGGTACGCATCGCCAACCAGATCTGCCACCGGATGGGCATCGGTTTGAAACATGACCGGACCGTCGATCTGCTGATGATGCCGGAGGCGATCCAACTCGGTCTCTCGTCCGCCGAACTGGACAAGGTGCAGGATTTTCTGATCACGACATCCGGCCTCTTTTCCTGAAGCCGACCCCCCGCCACCCGGCTCCGCCGTGCCCTGCCCCGCCCCATCAGGGGCAGACGTTCACGTCACATCCTCGTGGAACGAGTTTTCATCCTCGATGGGCTCGAGGTGGGTCATCACAAAGGCCCCACCCAGCGCCGCGCCCAGCGCCTGCTCGAAATCCTCGGCCATGTGATGGGCATCGTGCACGGTCCAGTCGCCGGGCACGAGCATGTGCACGGAAATGAAGCGCTGGGCCGCGGCCTGGCGGGTCCGCAGGGCATGAAATGCCACCTGCTTCTCCCGAAAAACCGCCATCACCCGCTCGATGGCCTCCTGATCCCTCTTCGGCAGCACCACATCCATCAGCCCGTCCACCGAGCGCCGAACCAGGGACACGCCCGTCCACACGATATTGGCGCTGACCAGCAAGGCGACGACCGGATCGAGCACGGTCCAGCCGGTCACCGCCACCAGCCCGACGCCGACGATGACACCGGCCGAGGTCAGCACATCGGTGAACAGATGGCGGCCGTCGGCTTCGAGGGTGATCGAGTTGTGCCGCCGGCCCGCGGCGAGCAGAATGCGCGCCACCACGAAATTCGCCACCGACGCGGCCGCGGAAACCGCCAGGCCGGGGCCGACCTGCTCCAACGGGCGGGGATGGAGGATGCGTTCGATGGCGGTGGCGGCAATGCCCAGGGCCGCCAGGATGATGAGCGCCCCCTCCATGCCGCTGGAAAAGTATTCCGCCTTGCCGTGGCCGTAGGGGTGTTTGGCATCGGCGGCCTGCGCGGCCCATGACAGCATCCACAAGGCCATCACCGCGCCGAAGAGGTTGACCACCGATTCAACGGCATCGGAGAGCAGGCCCATCGACCCGGTCAGCAGATAGGCCACCAGCTTCAGCAGGATGGTGGCGACGGCCGCCGCGATGGAAAGCCAGGCGTAACGGGTCAGTGCTGTTCGATGGGATGTCATTGCCCTCCTCCTCGGAAGCGGCGGGATCGCACACAGCCGCAAACGCGCCGGCTCACCCGGCCAAGCGTCGTCTCGGCGACCGCCATCAGCCTACCACACGGACTGGGTCGCCGTCAAAAGAAGGGATGCAGGAAATGCCCGCATACGGGCGAAAATGGGAGAGGGTGGCGCTGCCGCGAGGCAAAGGGACACCGGTGCGGAGGGGGTGAATGGATTGGTCGTGGAGGCGGAGGAACGGCCATGCGGGGACCGGCCAGTCCGGAAGGGTTGCAGGCGTTCCGGGGGGGCTGGCGCGGCCGGAGGCAAGGCTCCGCCCTCCCTCCGCCCGGCCGTCGCTTCCACCTCCGCGGCCGGGTTCAGCCGCGCAGTACCTGCGCCACCTCGCGGGCGATGGCCAGCTCCTCGTTGGTGGGGATGACGAACACCCGCACGGTGCTGTCCGGGGCGCTGATGCAGCGCGCTTTCTTCGACCGCAGCCCGTTCCGTTCCGGATCGAGCCGCACCCCGAACGCCTCCAGGCCCTCGAGGGATTCGGCCCGGACAATGGGATCGTTCTCGCCGATGCCGGCGGTGAAGACGATGCCATCCACCCGGCCGAGCACCGCCATGTAGGCGCCGATGTACTTGCGGTTGCGGTAGGTCTGCACCTCCACCGCCTGTTGGGCCCGGACATCCCCCTCGGCCGCGGCCTCATGGATGTCGCGCATGTCGTTCATGCCGCACAGCCCCTTGAGGCCCGACTCCTTGTTGAGCAGGGCGTCGATGGCCTCCAGTTCCATCCCCTTGTTCTGCTTGAGAAAGAGATGGAGCGCCGGATCGACGTCGCCGGAGCGGGTACCCATCACCAGCCCTTCCAGGGGCGTCATGCCCAGCGAGGTGTCGATGCTGCACCCGTTTTCGATGGCGGTCATGGAGCAGCCGTTGCCGAGATGGATGGTGATCAGGTTGCACTCGGCCAGCGGCTTGCCCAGCAGGCGGGCGCATTCCCCGGCCACGAACCGGTGCGAGGTGCCGTGGAAGCCGTAGCGCCGCACCCGGTCCTGTTCGTAGAGTTCGTAGGGAATGGCGTAGAGATAGGCGCGGGGCGGCATGGTCTGGTGGAAGGCGGTATCGAAGACCGCCACCTGGGGCACCTGGGGAAAAATCTCCATGGCCACCCGGATGCCGTCCAGGTTGGCCGGATTGTGCAGGGGCGCCAGGGGAATGTTGCGTTGCAGGGCCTCGATCACCGTGGGGGTGATGCGCATCGATCCTCGGAAATCCTCGCCGCCGTGCACCACCCGGTGGCCGATGGCGCAGATTTCCGAGGCATTGCAGATCACGCCGTTGTCCTTGTCGGTCAGGGTGGCGATCACCAGCTGCATGCCGCCGCGGTGGTCCGGGATCGGCTGTTCGATCACCGACTCCTGTTCGTCCCTGGTCCCCGGGAAGGCGGTGTTCTTCAGGCGGCCGTACACCTCGCCGATCCGCTCGACCAGGCCGGCGGCCAGCACGGTTTCGGTGGTCATGTCGATCACCTGGTATTTAATCGATGAGCTGCCGGAATTGATGATAAAAAATTTCATGAGGCCGTTCCTTGCGCGAATCGTTCAGTGGTGTTTGGCCACCTGGGCCTGGATGGCGGTCAGGGCGACGGTATCGACGATGTCCTGGACCGTGCAGCCCCGCGACAGATCGTTGACCGGTTTGTTCAGGCCCTGGAGAACCGGACCCATGGCCACGGCGTTGGCGGCCCGCTGCACCGCCTTGTAGGTGTTGTTGCCGGTGTTGAGGTCCGGAAAGATGAAGACCGTGGCCCGGCCGGCCACCTGGGAATCGGGCCATTTCAGCGCCGCCACCTCGGCATCGAAGGCGGCGTCGTACTGCAGGGGGCCTTCCAGCGGGTAGTCGAGGCCGCGTTCGGCCATCAGTTCCTTGGCGATGGCGGTGGCCGCCACCACCTTGTCCACGTCCTCGCCCGACCCGGACATGCCGGTGGAATAGCTGAGCAGGGCCACCCGCGGCTCGATGCCGTAAATCCTGGCGGTCTCAGCCGAACTGAGCGCGATTTCCGCCAACTGGCGGGCATCGGGGTTGGGCACCACGGCGCAGTCGCCGAAGGCCAGGATCTTGCTTTGCAGGCACATGATGAAGATCGACGACACCACCGAGACGCCGGGTTTGGTCTTGATGAACTCGAAGGCCGGCCGAATGGTCTGGGCAGTGGTGGTGACCGAACCGCTGACCATGCCGTCGGCCAGTTCCTTGTACACCATCATGGTGCCGAAATAGGTGGGATCGGACATGCGGTCGCGGGCCACGTCCATGACGATGCCGCGGTGCTTGCGGATGTCGAAATAGGTCTGGACGAAATCCTCGTAGTGCTCCGAGCCGGTCGGGTCGATGATCGCCGCGCCCTCGATGTTGAGATTGAGCGTGGAGGCCTTGGCGCGGATCTCGTCCTCCTTGCCCAGCAGGGTGATCTCGGCGATCCCCCGGCGCAGGATGATGTCGGTGGCGTTGAGGATGCGCTCGCCGGTGCCCTCGGGCAGGACGATATGCTGCTTGTCGCGCGAGGCCTTCTCCACCAGGGAGTATTCGAACATGCGCGGCGTGATCTTGGTGGAGCGCCGCGCCACGACCCGCTTGGTCAGTTCGGGGACATTGACATACTTGGCGAACCAGCCGAGCGCGGTGGCGATCCGCTTGGTGTCGGTATGCTCGATCCGGCCGTAGAGTTCGTTGACGCTCTGCACCGTGTCGTAGGTATGCGATTCGACGAACAGAACCGGAACGGGGATGCCGGTCCAGCCCTGGATCAGCCGCTGCACGCTGGGACTGAGTTCGATGCCGCCGGTGATGAGGATGCCGGAGATATTGGGATAGGCCGAGGAGATCCGGCTGGCGAGACTGGCGATGACGATGTCGGACCGGTCGCCGGGGGTGATGATCAGGCTGCCCTCCTTGAGGTATTCGAGGAAGTTGCTGATCTGCATCGCCGCCACCAGGTAATTGTTCACCAGGTTGAGCATGCTCGGTTTGCCGTACAGCACCTCGGCGCCGAGCCAGCGCTTGACGTCGTCGATGGTCGGGTTGCCCAGGGCACGGTTTTCCGGAATCACATAGACGGGGTACGGCCGGCCGAACTGCTCGCGACACTTGGCGCTGCTGGCGGTGTCGCGGAGAAAGGTGTCCGGGGCGCGGTTGATGATGCACGCGGCGATATCCACGCCCTTTTCCTCCAGGGAATCGATGGTGATCGCCGTATGGGTGCAGATCTCCTCGGTGGATTTGTCGCGGCCCGAGGCGATGAGCAGCACCGAGGCGCCGAGGTTGGCGGCGATGTTGGCGTTGAGGTCGAGCTCGAAGCCCGGGTCCTTGCCCTGGAAATCGGTGCCTTCGCAGACGACGAAATCGTATTTCGCTTCGAGCTGCTTGTATTTCTTGAGGATGTTCTCGTAGAGCAGCTCCTCCTGGCCCGAGGTGATCAACTGCCGCGCCTGGCTCAGGGTATAGGCGTGGGTGTCGGTGTATTCGATGTCGAGCTTGAAGTATTTGAGCACCAGGTTGAGATCGTGGTCGACCCGGCCGAACACGTGATCGTTGATGATCGGACGAAATATGGCGATCTTGCTGATTTCCTTCAGAATCATCTGCATGACGCCGAGAATGATCGCCGATTTGCCGCTCCGTTCCTCGGCCGCGGTCACATAGAGATTGTCTGCCATGGCAATGCGCCTCGCTTTCCCGCCGTCCGGCGGGGATGGGTGGTGAGTCGGAAAAAAAGAATCGGCCCCGGCAACAGCGGAATTGCGCTGCCGCCGGGGGCCGGTCGGAACGATCTGGTATCAGTGTAGAACGATTTCACCTTTCTCTCAAATCAAATTGCGGTTTGCTTGCCGCCATTTGAACCGGGATCAGTGCTGCCGGGAGGATGCCTCCACCTGTTCGGCCAGGATTTCCACCGTATGCCGCACCCGGACCGGGGCGCCGTCCTGGTCCATGCCGCCCCGGATCTGCATGACGCAGCCGGGACAGTCCATGGCCACCAGCGGGGCGCCGGTCGCCTTGATGTTGTGCAGCTTGCGTTGCAGGATCGGCGCCGAGATCTCCGGCAACTTGAGCGAATAGGACCCACCCATGCCGCAGCAGATGTCGCACTCGAACATCTCGGCGAGTTCATAGCCCGCCCGTTGCAGCAGCTGCCGCGGCGGCTGGTCCGCCTTCAGGGTCCGCTTGAGGTGGCAGGAATCGTGGTAGGTGATGGCGCCGAGCTGCTGCCCTTCCTTGAAGGTCAGACGCCCCTCGTCCACCAGTTTTTTCACCAGGGTGGAGAAATCGATGGTCTTGGCCGCCAGTTCGCGGGCCTGCGGCAGCCAGCGGGACTGGCCCAGGCTTTCGAAGGTGGCTATGAACTCGTGGTCCAGGGCCACGGTGCAGGTCGGACAGGCCGAGACCACGTAGTCGGCCGGTTCCGCCAGAAGGGCCTGGATGTTGTCGGCCGCGTTCTTGGCCGCCACCTCGTAAGCGCCGTTGTACCGGGCCGGCGCCCCGCAGCAGGTCTGGCCGTCGGGGAACACGACCTCGATGCCGGCGCGGTTGAGGATCGTGACCAGGGCTTCGCCCATCTCGGGATAGGCGAAGTCGATCAGACAGCCGGCGTAGAACACCGCCTTTTCCTTGAGGCCCTTGGGCTGGTCGATGGCGGTGACCACGTCGCGGAAGGGTTTGGCGGCAATGGCCGGCAGGCTGCGGCCGTCGGTGAGATCGGCCAGGAACATCGGCAGGTGGCGGATGAACTTGGTCCCCCTGGCAAAGGGCTTGGCCGCCACCGAGGCGGCCCGGAGCATGGCGTGGAACATCCTCCGATTGTTGACCACCGAGAAGATCGACTTCTGCGCCAGGCCCATGCCCTGTTCCTTGACCAGCCGCCGCCGGATCTCCATGATCAGGCCGGGGATGTCGATCCGGCCGGGACAGACGTCCTTGCAGGCCCCGCACTGGATGCACAGCCCCTGGATCTCCTCGGAACTCTTCAGTTCGTCGTACCAGGCGGTGAGAATGGTGCCGATACCGCCGGTGTAGACCTTGCCGAAGACGTGGCCCCCCACCAGGCGGAAGATCGGGCAGACGTTGAGGCAGGAGGCGCAGCGGATGCACTGCATGGCCTCCTTGAACATCGGGTCGGCCGCCATCTCGCTGCGGCGGTTGTCCATGAGGATGATGTGCAGTTCCTTCATCGAGCCGTCGCTGTTGGGGGTCGGCCCGGAGATGATCGACACGTAGCTGGTGAGCAGCTGGGCGGTGGCGCTGCGGGGCAGGGCCTTGAGGATCGGGGCGATGTCACTGAAGCTGGCCACCAGCTTCTCGATGCCGACCACGGCGATATGGATTTTGGGCAGCGATGTGACCAGGCGGGCGTTGCCCTCGTTGGTCACCAGGGTGATTGAGCCGGTCTCGGCCACGGCGATGTTGGCGCCGGAGATGCCCAGGTCGGCCCGGAGAAACTTGGGCCGCATCTCGCCCCGCGCCACCTTGACCAGACGGGGGATGTCCGAGGAAAGGCGCTCGTCGACCTCCTTGGAAAAGAGGTCGGCCACCTCCTCCTTGGTCATGTGGATGGCGGGCATGACCATGTGCGACGGGGTCTGCCCGGCCAACTGGATGATCCACTCGCCGAGATCGGTCTCGTTGACCTCAATGCCGGCCTTTTCCAGAAAGGCGTTCAAGTGGATCTCCTCGGTGGCCATGGACTTGGATTTGACGATTGACTTGACGCCATTGTCCCGCGCCACCTTGAGGATGTAGTCCCGCACCTCGGCCGGATTGCTGGTACGGAACACCTTGGTTCCCCTGGCCTCGGCATTTTTCCGGAACAGTTCGGCCAACTCGTCGAGGCGGGAGGCGGCCGAACTCTTCAGCTCGGCGATCCGGCCCCGCAACGCCTCGAAGTCGATCCCCTCGTAGGCCTTGGCCCGGTTGATCTTGTAGGCTTCGGAAAACTTGCCCAGCGCACCGGTGAGATTGGCGTCGTGCAGGGCGCGGTCGATGGATGCCTTGAATTCCCGCTGCATCAGTTCTCTCCTTCCATCCGGTCGATGAACACGATGACCAGCCGTTCCGGCCCGTGGACGCCGATGGTCAGCACCCGTTCGATATCGGCGGTCCGGCTCGGCCCGGTGATCATGGCGATGTAGTTGGTTTGTTCCGGCCGGACATCGGCCAGCCAGGACGGCATATCCGGCCGCAGGGCGCCGGTTTCGATCAGGGCGACATGGATGGCCGGCAGGGTGGAAACCAGCCGCTTGTCGATGGCGGTGGCATCCTGCACCAAAGTGCCGGTATCGGCCAGGGCCCAATCGACCTGACTGATACCCACCTTCGCCGCCGCAGCCCGCTCCCGCGTCACCTCGAAGGCAAGTCCCGGGATGGCCGCCAGCCGCGACCGGTCCACGTGCTCCAGAAAAGGACAGGCGGCGAACACGCCGGACCGCCCGGCTTGGTCGGCCACGCCTTCGTTTTCAAGAAAGCCGACGAGAAAGGCCAGCGCCTCGGCCGCAGTGGCGAAACGGTGCACCTCGGCGCTCACGCCCTCGGCCCTTGCTTTGAACTGTTCGTACATGTTCCCTCCCTCCGGGAATGCGTCACAGGCAAGCGCTGTCCGGGCCGGTCACGACCCACCTGGACAGCGCTTGCCGTTCAAATTTGTAAAACCAAATTTTTCTTTACCATATTTCATCACATAACCCTTTGTCAACACGCTTTTTGCGAGCAAATCAAAAAAAATATTGACAAGTTTTTGTTTAAAAGATAACTGGTATTACCAATTGAAAAAGCAAGGATGCGCGCCCTTGTCCTGCAACCCGTCACCGCCCCGCCCCCGGGGTTATCCTGTTCACACCTGCTGAAGGAGTATCTGCCATGCCCTGGATACAAAATTACACCCCCGTGGGGGAAAGCATCGGGATGTCGGCACTGGTCGCCGCAATCCCCCTGGTCGTCATCTTCGTTTGCCTTGCCGTGCTCAAGATGAAGGCCCACAAGGCAGCCCTGCTGGCGGTGGCGTCCGCGTTCGCCATCGCCGTCGCCGTCTGGGACATGCCCGCCAAGCTCGCAGGACTGGCCTTCGGCCAGGGCGCGGCTTTCGGTCTTTTTCCCGTGTTCTACATCGTGCTCACCACCCTGTTCCTCTACAACATCACCGTGAAGGGCGGTCAGTTCGAGATCATCCGCGCCTCCCTGGCCGGACTCACCGCCGACCGCCGCATCCAGGCGCTCCTGATCGCCTTCTGCTTCGGGGCCTTCATCGAGGGCGCCGCCGGATTCGGCACGCCGGTGGCCATTGCCGGCGCCACCCTGGTGGGACTCGGGTTTCGGCCGCTGTACGCCGCCGGCGTCTGCCTGGTGGCCAACACGGCGCCCGTGGCCTTCGGCGCCATCGGCATCCCGGTGGTCGCCCTGTCGGCGGTCATGGGCTATGACGATGCCGGCATGATGAAGCTCTCCGCCATGGTCGGCCACCAGCTCCCCTTCCTTTCCGTCATGATCCCCTTCTATGTCATCGTCATGATGGCGGGCTTCAAGAGGGCCATGGAAGTCTTTCCGGCGATCGCGGTGTGCGGCGTCACCTTTGCCCTGGCCCAATACGTCACCGCCAGCTTCATCGGCCCCTATCTGCCGGACATCACCGCCTCGCTGGCCGCCATGGCCGCCCTGGTGCTGCTGCTCCGCGTCTGGCAGCCCAAGGAAAACTTCGTCTTCGCCCATGAACAGCAGGCGACCAAGGAGGAGCACGACTACACCGGCGGCCAGATCTTCCGCGCCTGGACGCCGTATCTGTTCCTCACCCTGATGGTGCTTTTGTGGGGCATTCCCTCGATAAAAACCTTCCTCGACCAGAGCAAGGTCGTCATCCCGGTCGCCGGCCTGGACAACATGATCGTCAAGAAGGTCACCACCCCGGATGAGGGGTTGAAGAACATCGCCGTGGTCACCGCCGAGATCGACCGGCTGACCGCGACCCTGCCGACCACCGACGAGAAGGGCGCGCAGGCCGTTGCCGCACTGGCCGAGCTCAAGACGCTGGAGGCCAACATGGCCGCGGTGGAGCAGCGACTGGTCGGCAAGGGCGCCATGCTGCCCGAGGAACGGGCCACCGCCTTCGAGCCGATTTTCAAGAAGGCTGCCGAGCTGAAGAAACTGGGCGAGGGACTGGCGCAGAACAAACTGGTGGAAAAGGACCAGTTCAAGGCGATCAACAAGGCGCTCACCGACCAATTGCCCACCAAGATCGCCGCCAAGTACACCTTTAATTTCATGTCCGCCGCCGGCACGGCCATCCTGATCGCGGCCCTGCTCTCCGCCCTGATCTGTGGTGTGGGCTTCGGCGACGTGGTCAGGATCGCCGGCAAGACCGTCTACGACATGCGCTATCCGGCCCTGACCGTGGCCTCGGTCCTCGGCCTGGCCTACATCATGAATAGCTCCGGCATGACCAACTGCCTCGGCCTGGCCTTCACCAAAACCGGCCACTGGTTCCCGCTCATCGCCCCGTTGCTCGGCTGGCTGGGCGTGTTCCTCACCGGCTCCGACACCTCGAGCAACGTGCTGTTCGGCGGTCTGCAGAAGGCCACGGCGGAACAACTGGGGATCAGCCCGATCCTGACCGGCGCGGCCAACACCAGCGGCGGCGTCATGGGCAAGATGATTTCGCCCCAGTCCCTGGCCGTCGCCACCGCCGCCTGCGGCATGGTGGGCGAGGAGGGCAGTCTGTTCCGGTTCACCCTGAAACATTCGCTCTTCCTGACCTTTCTCGTCTGCGTGATCGTCTATCTTCAGGCCTATCACCTGCAGTGGATGATCCCGTGATCACGCCATTTGTCTCTCTTCTCCAGGAGTCATCCCATTCGCCGTTCCCCCTGGCCGGGTGACGCGCCCCCCTGGAGAAGGGGACGAATACCTCCTTGCGTGGCCTGGCAACGGGCCACCGGGGAACCTCCTTGTCGTCGGGGGGACGCGCATGCGTCCCCCCTTTTTGCTGTCGGCGCACCCATTGCGGCACGTCGCCGGACCGCACCCAGCCCCCTCTCGGGTCTCCAACCGGCGAGACGACCTGTTGCAATGCCGGGCATTCTAAGGTAGAACAGGTACGCTTTGCGCTTCACTTCTTTTCCGATGTCGAGAACGCCATGAGATTTACGCCGATCAAACCGAAAAAGGTCTCCAGTCAGATTGCCGATCAGATCCGCGACTCCATTCTTGCCGGCGACTTCACCCCAGGCGAAAAACTGCCGCCCGAGCGCGAATTGGCGGAGATGTTCGGCGTTTCCCGGCCGTCGGTCCGCGAGGCGTTGAACATGCTGGCCTCCTCGGGCCTGGTCATGTCCTACCAGGGCGGCGGCACGGTGGTCCTTTCCCTGGTGGACGCCGGCCAGGGCAACACCTTAAGCGATCTGATCCGCAGCCAGCAGGACCGCGCCCTCGAAGTGATCGAGGTCCGCAAGTGCATGGAATCGTGGACCGCCTATTACGCGGCCCAACGGGCCCTGCCGGAGGACCTGCGCCGCATGGAGGAGATCCTGGCGGGCATGGAAAAAAACCTGGTCGGTCATCTGCCCTCGGAGGATCTCGACGCCAACCTCCATATCGTCATCGCCCGCGCCACCCACAACATCGTCTGGCTGCACCTGATGCAGTCCATCTTCGACGCCATGAAGGAGTTCCAGCGCGGGGTCTGGCGGGCGGTCTACCTCACCAACGAGGATCACAATCTCCTGTTCAAGCATCACGCGGCCATTGTCGGCGCCATCCGCTCCCGAGCCGCCGATGCCGCCCGCGAGGCCATGATGCACCATCTCACCTTCGCCGAAAAACGAAGCATCGCCTACGTGGCCCGCGGGACCAACTGATCCTTCCCCGCAATCCCGCACCATCTCCGTCCGATCTCCGCCCGCTTTTTTCCCGCCGGGCGCCGTTTTGCCCATCTCCCTGCCCTGCCCTGCGAAGCCGGAAAACTATTTGACAGATCAATTTGTATATGCTAATTGGTATGACAACAATACAACTGTCGTATCCGAGGCCAATTTCAAGGAGTTGCGACAGAAAGGTCACCCCGGTTCGGGCAATCGCAGCAGAAGAGGAGAGCCGACATGCTTGAGGCAACCGTCATTGAACAACTCGAAAACCTGGCAGGAAAGGAAAACGTACTCACCGGCAAGGTCGATCTGGTGGCCTACAGCTACGACGCCACCGCCGACATGCCCAGACAGACTCCGGACGTGGTCGTCCTGCCGACCAGCGCCGAGATGGTCCAGGAAATCGTGCACCTGGCCCGGCGCAACAAGATCGCCATCTATCCCCGCGGCGCCGGCACCAACCTGAGCGGCGGCGCCATCCCGCTGAAAAAGGGCATCGTCCTCTCCTTCCAGAAGATGAACCGGATTGTCGACATCGACCCGGCCAACCTCACCGCCGTGGTCCAGCCCGGCGTGGTCATCGCCGCCCTCAATGCCGCCGTCGCCCCCTACGGCCTGATCTATCCGCCCGATCCCGGCACCGTGGCCACCGCCACCATGGGCGGTTCCGCCGCCGAGAACTCCGGTGGCCTGCGCGGCCTCAAATACGGGGTCACCAAGAACTACATCATGGGCATGGAGGTGGTCCTGGCCAGCGGCGAGAAGGTGCGTTTCGGCGGCAAGACGGTGAAGAATGTCACGGCCTACGACTTTTCGAACCTGTTCGTCGGCTCCGAGGGCACGCTGGGCATCATCACCGAACTGACCGCCAAGCTCATTCCGGCGCCGAAATACCGGCGCACCATGATGGGCGTGTTCAAGACGCTCGCCGACGCCGGCAATGCCGTGGCCGGCATCATCGCCGCCCAGGTCATTCCCGCCACCCTGGAGATCATGGACCGGATGACCATCCGCACCGTGGAGGATTTCGCCCACATCGGCCTGCCGGTGGATGCCGAGGCCCTGTTGCTGATCGAGGTCGACGGCATGGCCGAGGAGGTGGTGCGGGCCGAGGCCGAGGCGGTGATGCAGGTGGTGCGCGACATGGGCGGCGACCTCAAGACGGCCGAGACCGACCAGGAGCGCGATCAGCTCTGGACCGCCCGCCGCAACGCCCTGCCGGCCCTGGCCTCGCTCAACAATACCGTGGTCCTGGAGGACGCCACCGTGCCCCGCTCGCGGATCACCGACATGCTCATCGCCTGCGAAAATATCGCCCAAAAATACAACCTGGTGCTGGGCACCTTCGGCCACGCCGGCGACGGCAACCTGCATCCCACCATCCTCTGCGACAAGCGCGACCAGGACGAGATCAGCCGGGTGCACAAGGCGGTGGACGAGATCTTCGAAACCGCCCTGCGGTTCGGCGGCACCCTGTCGGGCGAGCACGGCATCGGCATGGCCAAGATGAAATACCTGGGCGACGAACTCGGCCGCCCCGGCCTCGACCTGATGCGGACCATCAAGCAAGCGCTCGACCCCGACTCTATCCTCAATCCGGGCAAGATGGTGCCCCTGCGGGAGAACTGACCATGACCGCGCAAGCAAAAAGCCCGAAGCGGCAGACCGGCACGACCTACCACGACGAGCTGGCCGCCATCCGCGAGGAACTCGACAAGTGCATGAAGTGCGGCAACTGCATGGCCGTCTGCCCGGTCTACGGGGCCGAGAAGGTCGAGCCGGCGGTGACCCGCTCGAAGATCGCCGTGGCCGAGGCGGTGCTCGCCGGCGAGCTTGAGTTGGACGACCCGCAGGTCTACGAGATGATGTTCAACTGCCTGGTGTGCAAGTCCTGCATGACCAACTGCCCGACCAAGGTCAATTTCGACCGGATCATGCTGGCCCTGCGCGCCGCCCTGGTCCGCAAGAACGGCCTGCCCTGGCTGAAGAAGATGATCTTCTCCACCCTGAAGCACCCGACCCTGTTCGACACCGGCATGCGCCTCGGCGCAGCCCTGCAGGGGCTGGCCTTCAAGAGCGAGGCCGACGGTCGGGCGATCTCGCCGCGAGCGCCCTTTGCCAGGGTGGGCGGGGCCATCGGTTTCGATGGCGAGCGGCAGATGCCGGCCCTGAACGCCACGCCGCTGCGCGACCGGGTGGACGAGGTGGTCCGGGTGGAGGGGGCGGTGATGAAGGTGGCCTTCTTCACCGGCGATTCGCTCAACTATTTCTATCCGGAAACCGGCCGGGACCTGATCGAGGTGCTCACCGCCAACAAGATCGAGGTCCACATTCCCAAGGCGCAGAGCTGCTGCGGGGTGCCGGTTTTGGTGCATGGCGACGTCGACACGGCCCGCGCCCTGGCGCGGAAAAACATCGACACCATCGAGGCCACCGGCTGCGCCTATCTGATCACCGGCTGCGGTTCCTGCGGCGGCGCCTGGCAGCACGACTATCCCGAGTTGCTGGCCGCCGATCCGGTCTACGGCCCCAAGGCGGCAAACTGGGCCAGGCGTACCTGCGACGTCTCCACCTTCCTCACCCGGATCATCGCTTTACGCCCCCCCACGGGGCGCATCGAGCGCACCGTGACCTACCACGATTCCTGCCATCTGAAAAAATCGATGAAGGTGGCGGCCGAGCCGCGCGAGATCCTGCAATCGATTCCGGGGCTCACCTTCAGGGAAATGGCCGCGCCGGACGCCTGCTGCGGCAGCGGCGGCTCCTACGTGCTGACCCACTTCGAGACCGCCAGCACCATCGGCCGGAAAAAGGCCGAGGACATCGAGCGCACCCAGGCCGACACCGTGTCCACCGGCTGCCCGGCCTGCATGATGCAGCTGCTCGACAACGTCCACCGCGTCGGCGGCCGCCAGCAAGTCACCCACTTCATCTCGCTTTTGGCGGAATCGTATCGCCGCGAAAAAAAGGACCCGGACTCCGGCCGCTGAACCGATCCGCTGCTCTTCTCACCAACAAAAAACGGGGCGGGAGACGATTGTCTCCCGCCCCGTTTTTTGTTGGTTTTCCGCCCCTTCCCCGGAGGTGGCGATCAGTCGCGCAACTGTTCGCGGAGGTGGTGGAACTGCGCCTCGACTGCCTCGAACGCGGTCACCAGCATGGGATCGAGATGGCTGCCCGCCGAGTTGACGATGACCGTCCTGGCTTCCTCGCGGGTGAAGGCGCGTTTGTAGACGCGTTCACTGGTGAGGGCGTCGTACACATCGGCCAGCGCCATGATCCGGGCCGCGATGGGAATGTCCGTGCCGACCAGGCCGATCGGATAGCCGGAACCGTCCCAGCGTTCGTGGTGGTACATGGTGAGTTCAAAGGCCAGCCGCAGACTTCGGGAAGCGGTTTTCCGCAGGATGGTGCTGATCAGTTCGCCGCCGATACGGGCGTGATCCTTCATGAGGGCGAATTCCTCGGGGGTCAGCTTTCCCCGCTTGTTGAGGATGTGATCGGGAATGGCCACCTTGCCGATATCGTGCAGCGGGCTGAACCGCGCGATATCGGCGGCAATGCTCTCCGTCATCCCCGATTCCGGGGCACTCCTGATCAACTGACGGCCGAGCAGACGGGTGAATCTCTGCACCCGATCCAGGTGTCTTCCGGTCTCAGGGCTGCGGTGATCGGCCAATTGCGCCATTGAAAAGATGAGCTCATCCTGGCTGGCCAATCTGATGAAATGCGACCCGTTGCGGAGGCGCAGCAGCAGTTCACGGAGCCGGATCGGCTTGGTCATGAAATCGTTGGCACCCAGGCTCAGCGATTTGATCGGGGCCTCGGTGTCGGTCAGGGCCGAAATGACAATGAGGTAGATCGAGAGATGCGTCCTGTCGCGAATGGCATCGATGAGATCGTAGCCGCTCATGCCCGGCATGCTGATGTCGGTGATCACCAGATGCAGGTCCGGCGTTTTTTCGATGAGGGTCAGGGCCGCCGAGCCGCCGGCCGCCTCGAGCACGGCAAACCCTTCCATTTCCAGATACTTCTTGATCATCTCCCGCTGGAACGACGAATCGTCGACTACCAGGACCTTTTCCTTGTGGGTGAGAATGCGCAGCCGCGCCTCGAAATCCTCCTGGGTTTCCCTGGGCCGGTAGCCGAGTTCGCTGAAGAACAGGATGTCCATCTTCAGGATGTGGTTCCGCAGCCATTTGATCAGATCGCGCAAAAGCCGGGAGGCGGCCTCTTCCTTGTTACCGGCCAGATGGAGGGAAATATCGCGGACATGCCCTGCAAACTGCCGGTGGACGGCGCAGTGGGCGGCGTAGCGGGGATGGATGGAGAAAAGCTCCTCCTCGGTCTTGAAATGGACATGCGTATACGCCAGCACCGACTGGAGGATTCCGTCGAGAACCTTGCCCTCCTGGTGGTCGTTGACCGCCTGGATCAGTTCGTTCACCAGCAGGAACAACTGCTGATGCTGATCGTCGATGATGCGGATGCCGACGCTGAACGAGTCGTGCCAATGAAGTAGTTCCACGTTCTCCTCCTCTTCGCCCGAGTCCCCTCCGAACCGATGCAACCCGCCCGGTTCACACCGGGCTTTTGCGCTGATCGCCCTCGAACCGGCGACACTCTTCCATGTACTCGCCGATGATCGCTCCCACCGCCTCCGGGCTGTCGACCAGATGAAAAAGTTCCAGGTCCTCCGGGGCGATCGACTTGTGGGGCAGCATTTCCGCCCGGATCCAGTCGATCAGCCCCTGCCAGTAGCCGGTGTCGAAGAGGACGATGGGAAAGCGCCGGATTTTTTTGGTCTGGACCAGGGTGAGCGATTCGAAAAATTCGTCCATGGTACCGAAACCGCCGGGAAAAATGACATAGGCCATGGCAAAACGGACAAACATCAGCTTGCGGATGAAAAAGTAGCGAAAGGTGATGCTCCGGTTCTGGTAGTGGTTGGGGTGCTGCTCTCTGGGGAGGACGATGTTCAGCCCCACCGAGGTGCCGCCGGCCTCGAAGCAGCCCCGGCTGGCCGCCTCCATGATGCCGGGGCCGCCGCCGGTGATGATGGCCAGGTTCATCCTGGTGAGCAGTCCGGCCGTGGCGCGCGCGGCGGCATAGGAGGGTGTGCCCTCGCCGAAACGGGCACCGCCGAAGATCGACACCGCCGGGCCCAGGTCGTTTAAGGTTTCGATGCCGTCGATCAGTTCGGCCTGGATGCGGAAGACGCGCCAGGCTTCCGAGGTTCTGAGATCGTCCATAACAGGGTCACAAGAGCAAAACAGGCGGAGAGGCATTCGCCTCCCCGCCTGGCCGGTTGGTCGTCAGCCCTCGGCCGCGCGGGCGGCGCAGGGGCGGGGTTTTACATGAGGTTCTTGAAGAAGTCGTTGCCCTTGTCGTCCACCAGGATGAAGGCCGGGAAGTCGACCACCTCGATCTTCCAGACAGCTTCCATGCCCAGTTCCGGATAGTCGATGCACTCGACCTTCTTGATATTCTCCTCGGCCAGCAGCGCGGCCGGGCCGCCGATGGAACCGAGGTAGAAGCCGCCGTGCTTCTTGCAGGCGTCGGTGACCTGCTGCGAACGGTTGCCCTTGGCGATCATCACCATGGAGCCGCCGTTGGCCTGGAACAGGTCGACATAGCTGTCCATGCGGCCGGCCGTGGTCGGACCGAAGGAGCCGGAGGGCTTGCCGGGCGGGGTCTTGGCCGGGCCGGCGTAGTAGACCGGATGATTCTTCAGGTAGTCGGGCAGCGGCTTGCCGGCGTCGAGCAGCTCTTTCCACTTGGCGTGGGCGATGTCGCGGCCGACGATGATGGTGCCGGTGAGCGACAGCACGGTGGAAACCGGATGCTTGGTCAGCTCGGACAGCACGTTCTTGATCGGCTGGTTGAGATCGATCTTCACCTGATGGCCGCCTTTGCGGTCGCGGTACTCGGCCGGGATCAAACGGCCGGGGTTGTCGTCCATCTGCTCGATCCACAGGCCGTCCTTGTTGATCTTGGCCTTGATGTTGCGGTCGGCCGAACAGGAAACGCCCATGCCCACCGGGCAGGAGGCGCCGTGGCGGGACATGCGGATGACGCGGATGTCGTGGGCGAAATACTTGCCGCCGAACTGGGCGCCGAGGCCGAGTTTCTGGGCTTCGACGAGCAGTTCCTGCTCCAGTTCCACATCGCGGAAGGAGCGGCCCAACTCGTTGCCGCTGGTGGGCAGGTTGTCCAGATACTTGGCCGAGGCCAGCTTGACGGTCTTGAGACAGGTCTCGGCCGAGGTGCCGCCGATGACGAAGGCAATGTGGTAGGGTGGGCAGGCGGCCGTGCCCAGGGTCTTCATCTTCTCCACCAGGAATTTCTTCAGGGTGCCGGGATTGAGCAGGGCCTTGGTCTCCTGATAGAGGTAGGTCTTGTTGGCGCTGCCGCCGCCCTTGGCCAGGAAGAGGAACTTGTACTCGCCGCCCTGGGTGGCGTAGATGTCGATCTGCGCCGGCAGGTTGGTCTTGGTGTTGACCTCCTCGTACATGGTCAGCGGCGCGTTCTGGGAGTAGCGCAGGTTTTCCTCGGTGTAGGTGGTGTAGACGCCGGCGGAGAGCATCTCGGCGTCGTCGCAGCCGGTCCAGACGTTCTGGCCCTTCTTGCCCACGATGCAGGCCGTGCCGGTATCCTGGCAGACCGGCAGCACATAGCTGGCCGCCACCTCGGCGTTGCGCAGCATGGCATAGGCCACTTCCTTGTCGTTGCGCGAGGATTCGGGATCGGCGAAGATTTTCGCGACCTGCTCGTTGTGGGCCGGGCGCAGGCGGAAGGAGACCTCACGCATGGCCTGATTGGCCAGGACCTTCAGTCCTTCGGGATCGACCTTGAGGACTTCCTGTCCGTTGAAGGTCTCGGTGGCGACATACTTCTGGGAGCCTTCCAGCAGTCGGAACTTGGTTGCATCTTTACCGAGCGGGAAGGGATCCTGATACACAAAACCTGCCATAATCATGCTCCTTGTTTGAAGAAAAGACGACGATGCGGGACCGGCCGAACCGGACCGCCAGACAGACAAACGACCTATCGGCTGCGCAGCCCCGGTGCGGCAGCGGCCGGTGGCCGGGCACATGCTCAACCGTATCTTTTACCCTGCGCGGGCGACAAAGGCAAGACCGGAACGGCGGGTAATTGCCGCATTTAGTGATTGTTTTGCGCTGAAGGGCGATTCAGTGCTTTGGAGTGGGGGGCCACGGAGACGAGACCGGAATTAGACCAACTCGGCCATCACCCGGTTGGCCAGGGGCAAGCCCGTGTTGCTGAGGAACAGCCGGCCGTCGCGCAGCATGAGCAGGTGCTGATCGAGGAGACGAGCGAGCGTTGGCCTGTAATAGGCCAGAAGATCGATGCCGAACCGCTGCCGGAGGTCGTCGATCGACACCCCGGCCGTCATCCGCAGCCCCATGACCACCGTTTCGCGGAAAGCCGCCTCTTGGTCGAGCCGTTCGCTCTCGTGCCACACCGGCTGGCCCGCCGCCACCAGCCGGCAGAAGGCGTCCAGATCGGCCACCGCGCTCCGCCGCTCGCCGCCCAGGGCCGAGACTGCGCCGGGCCCCAGGCCCAGATAGAAGCCGTTGCGCCAGTAGTTGCAATTGTGGCGGCATTCGCGGCCGGCCACGGCGTAGTTGGAAATCTCGTAGCGCATCAGATGGGTCCGGCCGATGGCCGCTTCGCTGGCTGCCATCATCGCCAGGATCTCGTCTTCGCCGGGCAGACGCCACTCGCCCCGGCCGGCAGCCCGGGCAAAGGGAGTACCGTCCTCGACGGTCAGCTCGTACAGCGACAGGTGGACCGGGGCGAGCGCCAGGGCCCGGTCCAGGGTGGCCTGCCAGGAGCCGGGCGTCTGGTTGGGCAGGCCGTACATCAAATCGAAACTGACTGTGTCGAACCCGGCTTCGCGGGCCGCGGCAATGACCGCCCTGGCCTCGGCGCCGCTGTGGATGCGGCCGAGCAGGCGCAGTTCCGCATCGTCCAGGGATTGCACGCCGATGGAGAGCCGGTTGCAGCCGGCCCGACGCAACTGCGCCAGGCCGGCCGCGTCGATGGTGCCGGGGTTGACCTCGACGGTGATCTCCGGTTCTCCGCCGGCAAAGGAAAACAGACGGCGCGCCTCGGTCAGCAATCCGGCCAGTTCCTCTGCCGGCAGCAGCGACGGCGTGCCGCCGCCGAAAAAGACAGTGGCAAAAGAGAGTGCCTGTACCTCGGGCAGAACGGCCGCCTGGCGCATCTGGCTGTGGACGGCCGCAAGAAACCGGGTCAGGTCGCCAGGTTGCGGCGGAGCGGAGCAAAAACTGCAATACGGGCACTTGCGCCGACAGAAGGGCACATGCACATAGAGCCCGGCCTGGGCGGCGAGATCCATCAGCCGGTCCGCTCCAGGATGGGGCGGCAGTCGTCGCGAATTTTGGCCATGATGCCCTGGTCGGCGAAGCTGTAGACCTGATCGCCGCTGCCGATGATCAGGTGATCGAGCAGCCGGATGTGCATGAACGAGCAGACCAGGTGGAGGGTGCGGGTGAGTTCTTCGTCCTGGCGGGAGGGGCTCAGGGCGCCGGAGGGATGGTTGTGGGCGAGGATCAGGGCGCTGGCGTTGCGGGCCAGGGCCGCCTTGACCAGTTCGCGGGGATAGACGGTGTTGGTCGTCACCGTGCCCTCGGCCACCACCGCCGAATCGATGATCGCATGGGCGGCGTCGAGGAAAAGTACAGTGAGCACCTCGTGCTGCAGCCCGCGCATGGCATGGATCAGATAGTCGGCCACCTCGCGGGAGGAGCGGACATAGTGCTTGCCGACGATGCGCTGGCGGAGGTAGCGCCGGGCC
Organism: Desulfobulbus elongatus DSM 2908; assembly: GCF_000621145.1. GTDB lineage: Bacteria > Desulfobacterota > Desulfobulbia > Desulfobulbales > Desulfobulbaceae > Desulfobulbus > Desulfobulbus elongatus. Next base: position 159,408 of record NZ_JHZB01000001.1, on the reverse strand, counting down.
ACGCCCTGGATGAAGCGCAGGGCGAAGATGTTCTTGGAGCCGATGCCCTTGATCTGCTGCAACTCGGCCGGCGCGGCGTCGAGCACCGCGGGCAGGGTTTTGAATTGGGCGAGCGCCGCGCGGGCAGCCTCCTTGCAGTCGGAGCGCGGCGTGCCGAAGGTAAGCAGCAGCTCGACGATCTCGGCGTCGGTGAAGGCCTCGATCCCCTGGGCGAGGAATTTGTCGCGCAGCCGCTGCCGATGCCCCTCGCCCTTTTCCTGCCAGTCGCTCCTGTCCACGGCCCTTTTTATCCGTTCAACTCCTGGGCAAACAGCTTGTTGGCCAATTGCGGGTTGGCCTGGCCCTTGGTCTTCTGCATCAGTTGGCCGACGAAAAAGCCCATCACCTTGGTCTTGCCCTCGCGGAACTGCTGCACCTGGTCCGGGTTGGCGGCGAGGATCTCCCGCACCAGGGCCACCAACTGGCCCTCGTCGCTCATCTGCACCAGGCCCTTCTCCTTGACGATGGCTTCCGGATCCTTGCCGTCGGCGAGCATCTCGGCGAAGACCGTCTTGGCGATCTTGCCGGAGATGGCGCCTTCTTCGATCATCCTGAGCAACCGGGCCAACTGGGACGGCGTGACCGGGCATGCGTTGATCCGCTCCGGGCCGTAGTCGCGCAGCAGCTCGGTGCCGATGAAGTTGGCCAGCTTCTTGGCGTTGCCGAATTCACGGAAGGCGGCCTCGAAAAAGTCGGCCAGTTCGCGGGAACCGGTGAGGATGGCGGCGTCGTAGTCGGTCAGCTCGAACTGGCTGACAAAACGCTGCCGCCGTTTGTCCGGCAGCTCGGGCAGTTCGGCCCGCACCCGCTCGATCCAGCCATCGTCCACCACCACCGGGATCAGGTCGGGGTCCGGGAAGTAGCGGTAGTCGTGGGCCTCCTCCTTGCCACGCATCGGTTCGGTCCGGCCGCGGTCCGCGTCCCACAGCAGGGTCTGCTGCACCACCTGGCCGCCTTCGAGGAGGAGGTCGCGCTGCCGCCGCTCCTCGTATTCCAGGGCCAGTTGCACGTTGCGGAAGGAGTTCATGTTCTTCAGCTCGGTGCGGGTGCCGAATTCCTGCTGTCCCCTGGGCCGCAGCGAGATGTTGGCGTCGCAGCGGAAACTGCCCTCCTGCATGTTGCCGTCGCAGATGTCGAGGTAGCGGACGATGGCGTGCAGTTTTTTGAGATAGGCGGCCGCCTCCTCGGGCGAGCGCAGGTCCGGCTCGGAGACGATCTCCAACAGCGGCGTGCCGGTGCGGTTGAGGTCGACATAGCTGAGCGGCTCGCGGTCGTCGTGCACCAGCTTGCCGGCATCCTCTTCCATGTGGATGCGGGTGATGCCGATGGTTCTGGTTGGCTGGCCTTCCACCTCGATCTCCAGGCGACCGTGCTCGCAGATGGGCAGTTCGAACTGGGAAATCTGGTAGCCCTTGGGCAGGTCGGGATAGAAGTAGTTCTTGCGGGCGAACCGGTTTTCCCGGTTGAGGGCCGAGTCGGTGGCCAAGCCCAGCTTGATGGCCGATTCCACCACCTTGCGGTTGAGCACCGGCAGCGAGCCGGGCATGCCCAGGCAGACCGGGCAGGTCTGGGTGTTGGGCGGCGCGCCGAACTCGGTGGAGCAGCCGCAGAAAATCTTGCTTCTGGTCTTCATCTGGGCATGGATTTCCAGCCCGATCACGGTTTCAAATTCCATGGAACTGCTGCTCGTTGCAAAGGTTATGCTGATTGGACGCCGGCGCTGATCCAGGCGCGGATCTTCACCAACTCGTCGTTCCAACGCTGCGAGGCCCTGATGTTGATGAACATGCGGAACAGGTCGTCGACCAGCCGGGTCAACTGCTCGAACAGGGCGATCCGCTCCAGGATGCGGCCTTCCAGGCTTTCGGCCCGGCCGTCGTCCTCGTCGGCGCCCGCGGTCTTGGGCAGGCGGATGTTGCGGAATTCGAACACCGCTGCCGTCAGGGTGACACTGAATTCATATTCGGCCCAGGCCAGGCGGATGCGGGCCTGTTCCGGCTTCTTGGCCAGTCCGAGCCCGGCTCGCGCCTCCTTCAGTTCGGTCTGGAGACCGCGGCAGATCACCTTTTCGCTGGCCTCGCCCTCGCCGTATTCAAGCAGCATGTGCTTTTCGAACACCACCTGGACATCGCCCCGGCCGGGCACCTCGACACTGCCGCCGCGCTCCTCCGACTTATACCACAGCCAAGCGAGGAACTCCTGGCCTAAAAACCTTTTTTCTTGAATAAGATCGACAAGATCCATATAAAATTCCGTTCGTTCCGATAGGTTGTACGATTACAGTTCCAGGGTCAAGGCTTCCTTGCCGCCCTTCTGTTCCGAGGCCTCGACGCTCCGTTGGAAAATGGCCGCGGCCCGGTCCTGGTACTGCCGGGCCACCTCGGGCTTGCGCAGGTTGGTATTCAGCTTGGCCAGTTCCTGGAGCACGGCGGCCACGCCGGGGTGATCCGGCCCGTGCATCGCCTCGTTGATCGCCAGGATTTTCAGGTAGCAGGCTTCGGCCTCGCCGTATCGTCCCCGCAGGCGGTAGGATTCGGCGAGGCTGTTGAGGCTGATGGCCAGTTGCGGATGGTTGGGCCGCAAGGCCTTTTCCCGGATGCGCACCAGCCGCTCGTACAGGGGCACCGCCTCGGCCTCCATTTCCAGCTCCATGCACAGGGCCGCCAGTTTGGCCAGGATGGCGGCCAGGGCGGGATGTTCCGGCCCTTTCTTTCTTTCCAGGATATCCAGCGCCTTCTTATAAAGGGAAACCGCCTTGTCGTACTCGCCCAGCGTCTCCTGCAACTCGCCGATCTGGAACCAGCAGGTAGCCATCTCCGCATGATCCGGCCCCAGCTTCCTGGCCATGGCTGTCATCGACTCCTTGTACAGAGGGCCCGCCTTCTGGTACTGGCCGGCCAGGACGTGGGTGTAGGCCAGCTCGCGTTGAGCCAGGGCCAGAGCCAGGGGATCGCGGTCGCCCTGCTGCCGGCTCAGGTGCACGAACGATTCCAGCCAGGGCACGGCCTCCTTATACTTATAGAGCGTGCGCGCCGTCCGGCCGGCGGCATGGAGAAAGCGCGGCTCGTCCGGCGCCAGGGTCACCGCCTGCCGGTACTGGGCCAGGGCCTGCTGCAGATCGACCCGGCATTCGGCCAGTTGGCCTCGGGCGAAGGCCATCCTACCGGCCAGGGGATGGGGATGATCGCTCAATTCGGCAAGGCAGGCTTCCGCCGGACCGGCGTCGCCGTCGCGCAGGCAATCGATGGCCGTGGCAAGGTCCGGCAGCTCGCCCAGCTCTTCGCGCACCAGGACGAGGGTTTCCAGGACCTGCTGCAAACAGGCGACTTCCTCGACATAACTGTCGGCAATCAGCGCCAGCTTGTCGTTCATGATCACCAACTCGCGCTGCAACCGGTCGCGCAAACCATCGTCCTGGTCGGCGATGGCCCGGGCCAGCAGGGCGCGCTGCCGGTCCTCCAGATTGTTCATCCGGGCCGAGTAGGCCTCCAGGGTGAGACGGACCACCGGCGCGGCGGATGCCGCGGAGATCGGATCGGCCTGGGAATCATCGACGCCGCTCGCCTCAACGGCCGGCTCCGCTGCAACCGGCTCGGGCGGTTCACGTTCGACCGGCTCTTGTTCCGCTGTCTCGACTATCGCCGGTTCCGCTTCGGCAGCCTTATCCGTTGCCGGGGTGGCGATCTCCAGAGCCTCGTCCCGTTCGGCCAGGACCGGTGCCGAAGCAAGATCTATTGATTCCGGCTCGTCGACTCCGGTCGCCTGAGGCTGGGCAAGAGCTTCGGCATCCGGCTCGACTGCATCAGCGGCAACCTGAACCGGTTCTTCTTCCAGGACCGCCGCAGGCTCGACCGTCTCCTCCCCGGCTTCGGCAACAGGGACGGCATCGGCCTCGGGTCGGGTTTCGGATTGCTTGGGCGCAGCCCACTTCTTCCACAGGAGGTACGCCACAATCAAGGCAGCCGCAACAAGCGCCCCAAGCACAGAGCCGTTCATTTCTCCTCCGTTTATCGTACGGGATGCCGCCTTGTTCAGAGCAAGATGGCGGGCCGCATGGTCTCGTAATGCTCCAGGGCTTCTCCTTCGGCCATGCGCTGGCCGGTCAGCCATGGAATTTGCAGAATCAGCGACAGATTGAAGGTTTCCTTGAACAAATCCTCAAGCAAGGCCATCGCTTTCTTGCTGGTGGAAAAAAAGAGCAGGGTGTTGTCGGCGAGGTTCCAGCACAGGTCATACGTTGCCGGGACAGGCGGCGAGTTGCGGATCAGCTCGGCGCGGATGCGCTCCTTGATCTCCACTCTGGCCGCCCGGCCGAGGCGCGGGATCTGCTTTTCCCGCTTGATCCGCTCCTCTTCCTTCATGACAAATTTTTTCAGCACCGCCGGCGCCACCTTGCGCTCGTCCACCCGCATGGTCAGGGCGATGTAATCGCCGGCGGCGTAGGAACTGTAGGCAAAACCGGCATCGAACATGTCGGCCACCGACACCCAGCCAATGGAATATTCGTCCATGGTGTCGTCGATATCCCGAAAACTCATGGCCGCGATCCGCTGGCTGGCAAAATCCCAGAAAGAGGCGGGCAACTCGCCCACCACCGAAAACCGCGTCAACGACGCCGATCCTGTCAACAACCCCATATCCCTTCACACTCCAATATGTTCACGGGCGGCCACGCCCTGCTCGCTCCAAACAGCTGTGCCGGGATTGTACTCGCAAACCAGCCAGGAAACCAGAAGGAAATGTGGCGAAAAAACCTGCCACCACCCCACTGGCAAGGCATGGCGGAAGCGGCAAATTATGGGTGGACGCCGCCATTTTTCATTGACACCCGAAAAAGAAGTTAGTAGAGAGAGGCTCTCGAAGCGAAGGGGTCGTTAACTCAGTCGGTAGAGTATCTGCCTTTTAAGCAGAGAGTCGCGCGTTCGAGTCGCGCACGACCCACCACCAATTGCGATCACATCTTGTCCCCATCGTCTAGCCAGGTCCAGGACACCGGCCTTTCACGTCGGCAACACCGGTTCAAATCCGGTTGGGGACGCCAAATAAAAATACAGGGGGTTAGCTCAGCAGAGCTAACCCCCTGTTTCTGTCTTGGGGGATTTTTGTTCTGAACGTTTTCCCCGCAGCAGACGATACCCACCACAGATTCAAGGATTCAACGGTTCGGGAAAAAGCAAAGAATGGAAGACAACTCTGCATCAGTTTTGCATCATGTTCGAAAAACGGATGCTGAACTGCAAAAAAGCCACTGATGCAATTGCCTTTCCGGGCCCACGCAATCCATTCGTTTCAAATAAGGGAGGACCTCGCGTGATGAATAGCGATCTACTTATCGTTCTCGGCCTTCTCTGTGCCACCATCGTCATGTTTACAGTCAACCGGCCGCCTATGGATGCAGTGGCGCTGTTGATGATGATTCTCCTGCCCATGACCGGCATCATCACCGTGCCTGAAGCACTGGCAGGGCTGGCCGATGCCAACATCGTGCTCATCGCCGCCCTCTTTGTCATCGGCGAGGGACTGGTGCGCACAGGAGTGGCGCAGCAGCTCGGCAATGTGCTGGTTCGCCGAGCGGGCAAAAGCGAAACTCGCCTCATCCTTCTGCTCATGGGCATTGTGGCCGGCGTCGGCGCCTTCATGAGTTCCACCGGCGTGGTTGCCATTTTCATTCCGGTCGTTGTGCGCATTGCCTTCAATCTGAGTATTGCGCCCGGCCGTCTCATGATGCCGCTCAGCATTGCGGCCCTGATCAGCGGGATGATGACCCTGGTGGCCACTGCCCCCAATCTGGTGGTCAACGCCGAACTGACGCGCCACGGATTCGAAGGTTTCGGTTTTTTCGCCTTCACACCTTTTGGCGTGCCCATTCTTCTAATCGCCATTCTCTATATGTTTGTTGCCCGGCATTGGCTCTGCTCCAAAGAAACACTGGCGAACCCAGCCGCCTCCAGGCCCCGTTTTTCCACCTGGATCAAGGAATATCAGCTCAAACAGCGAGGTTTCCGCTTGGCTCTCCAAAGTGGCTCGCCTTGGATCGGACGGACCATCGCGGAACTCAACCTGCGCTCCCGTTGCAGCCTGCACATCGTTTCCATCGAGCGGCGACGACATTTCAGCACCAGCATACTCAGTCCTCAAGCCGATACCGTGCTGGAAGCCCAGGATGTCCTCTTTGTCAGCACCAACAATCCGAAGATTGACATCAATGCCCTCTGCCGGGAAAACCATCTCCTGGAGTTACCGTTTCCCGATGCCTATCTCTCGGATATTTCCCACTCGATAGGGATGGCGGAGCTCATCATCCCGCCGAACTCCAAGCTTATCGGCAAAACCGTACTCGAATCGGGCTTCAGGACCGAATACGATCTGGCGGTCATCGGCCTCAAGCGCAATCAGCAGGCATGGGCGGACCTCATCCGGGAAGCGAAATTTGCAGTGGGGGATGTCGTGCTGGTGGGCGGCTCCTGGCATGCCATCCGCAAGGTCCACCAAAGCGATCATCGGGATCTGATCGTCATGAACATGCCGCTGGAGTTGGAAAACGCGGTGCCGGTCCATGCGAAGGCACCATTTGCCTTAGGCATTCTGGCGCTCGTGGTGGGCCTCATGGTTTGGGGTGTCATTCCCAATGTGCAGGCCGCGCTGATTGGCTGCCTGATGCTCGGTCTCTGCAAGTGCATAGACATGAGCAGCGCCTATCGTTCCATCCACTGGCAGAGCTTGATCCTCATCGTCGGTATGCTCCCCTTTTCGCTCGCCCTGGAGCGTACTGGCGGCATCGAGCTGGCAGCGGGTATTTTGGGCAGGCTGGGCGGCCTGGATCCGCGCATCATGCTCGCCGCGCTCTTTTCCGTTACCGCCCTCCTCGGTCTGTTCATCTCCAATACGGCGACAGCCGTTCTGATGACCCCACTCGCCCTGGCCGTGGCCGGAGAGATGAACGTCTCGCCCTATCCTTTCTGCATGACCGTGGCCCTGGCAGCCTCAGCGGCCTTCATGACTCCGGTTTCCTCGCCGGTGAACACCTTGGTCGTCGGGCCAGGCCGGTATTCCTTTTTCGACTTCGTCCGTATCGGTGTGCCCCTGGCCCTGCTGGTCATGCTCGTGACCGTGGCGTTGGTTCCCCTGATGCTCCCTTTCACACCAGTGAACATGGAATGATTCCGGGAAAACAGCACCATGTTCTTCGGTGCAGGTATTGGCGGAAGAAGAAGGTGTTCATTTTCTGCGCCGCATTTTTCTCATTTCTCCCCTGAGGGCTCGGTTCCCTTTACCCCGCCGGGAAATCGGTTCCAGCCGGTCTCAAGCTGAAAATCGACTTCTGCAGGGATGATTCCCTCCCTTCCTCAACGGAACCGGGACCGGTTCGCTCACCACCGTTTTCCATGAACGGTACGGCAGTTCTGCAAAAAAACGATCAACCGCTATTTTTTACATTCAATGCTTGCTTCACTTATTCGGTTGACCTAATATAGAAACGGGGTTGTTACAGCCCCTCTCCCGTTCTCCTTTGCCGTGTTTCCCCCCTTTTTTCTTTTCTCCTTCACGGCAAAGGAGATTTCTTTTTCTCGCTTTTCTTGCCAGCCACTCTTTGTTGCCTCTGTGTCGCAGGCTAAACGCCCGCCTTTCGAGGAAAGGATTTTCGGACCTCCTCTTCGACGCGTCAAGGCCGTCCTCTTTGATAAAAAAAAATGATTATAAAAATAAAAAATATTTATTTTCATCTTGCCTTTTAAAAAAAGTGCTTTTATTATGAAAGCATCTCCCCACATCAGGTGGCTGTCTCCTGGCCCCTTTGCCGTGCTTTCCCCTCTTTTCCGCGGCAAAGGGGTTTTGTTTTTGTGCCGTCCTTCTGCCTTCCATGGGTGCAATCCAATAAAAAACTCGCCGGTCGTCCGGACGATGCGCCTGGATAGGGATCCTACAGTCCGGGCGGGCACCGCCAGGACAGAAGAGCCCTCATTGCCTGGATCAAGGTTTTGGAGTATTGTTGGGCAATGAAAATATCCTGCCGATACGACAGCACCATACAATACAAAAAACAGCCAAGAGCACTCCGAGTGCGTGATCGGCATCAAAGGGAAAGCCGCTTCCCGCAACAGACATCATGAACGGTGCGGGCCAGGAAGGCGACGGAAAGGCTTCCGTCGCGAGCCTGTCCTGGCGACCGGGACAGCGCATCCATATCGGCAAGATCTCAAAATCTCCTCGATAGCAGCATGTTGATCCATGTGGCATGGGGCGCGGTCTACGGTTTTGCCGCCGCACTCCAACCCGGTCCTTTTCAAACCTATCTGATCACCCGAACCTTGCGCAATGGATGGCGGCACACCCTGCCCGCCGTCTTCGCGCCATTGTTGAGCGATGGTCCGATCATTGCCTTGGTGGTGTCGACATTGCATCAAATGCCGGCGTGGTGGCTCCAGATCCTGCGTTTTGTCGGAGGCCTCTTCGTCTTGTATCTGGCCTTCGGCGTGCTGCACGCATATCGGCATGCCGATGACGGATCATGGGCGCCGGAACCGCCGGCACGACAGGGCGTCTTGCGCGCCGCGCTGGTCAATGTGTTGAATCCGGGACCGTACGTGTATTGGAGCCTGGTCATGGGGCCGCTCTTGCTCGCGGGCTGGCGGGACGCACCGGTAAAGGGAGTGGGGCTCCTGGCCGGTTTTTATGTGACCATGGTCATCAGCTTGGCGGGTATACTTTTGCTCTGTGCCGGCGTGGAACAATTCGGGACGAAAGTGACGCGGCGTCTGTTCGGACTCTCCGGGATCGCGCTGGCCCTTCTTGGCGGATACCAAATCTGGTCCGGGGTGATGGCATGGTGGCACGGCATGTAACTGAACGCCTTGCCGCCGGCACCCGACGTGGCGGAACAACAGGGAACTTCTTTCTGCCGATGGGTTGCCCCGCCCGTTCCTCTTGAACCGGAATGCGGAACCCCGGCAGCGGGGAAGAGCCGGCAAAGGACGATTTAACGCTGGCAATCCCTCTCAAAAAGCAGCACAGTACACAAAATGATGCTTCCGAACCGTTGCAGTAAGGCCACCTGACGTCACCATCACAATACACAAGGAGGAAGTTATGAAAAAGTATGCCGCGGAATTCTTTGGCACGTTTTGGCTGGTACTTGGTGGATGCGGCAGCGCGGTGTTATCCGCGGCTTTTCCGAATGTCGGCATCGGGTTGTTGGGCGTCTCGCTGGCATTCGGCCTGACCGTGCTGACCATGGCCTTCGCCATCGGCCACATCTCCGGCTGCCATCTCAATCCGGCCGTTTCGATTGGCCTCTGGGCCGGAGGCCGGTTTCCGGCAAAAGAAATAATCCCCTATAGTATCGCTCAGGTCGTGGGAGGCATCGCGGCCGGCGGCATTCTGTACCTCATTGCCAGTGGCAAGCCGGGTTTTGACGTGGCAGCCGGTTTTGCTTCAAACGGTTATGGCGCTCATTCGCCGGGTGGGTATGGCCTGGTGGCCGCATTGACATCCGAAGTGGTCATGACCGCGATGTTTTTGCTTGTCATTCTCGGTGCCACCGACACACGGGCGCCGCAAGGTTTGGCCCCGATCGCCATCGGACTGTGCCTGACGCTCATCCACCTGATCAGCATCCCGGTCACGAACACTTCCGTGAATCCCGCGCGCAGCACCGGCGTGGCGGTGTTCGTGGGCGATTGGGCGATTGGGCAACTCTGGCTTTTCTGGATAGCGCCGATCGTCGGCGCCCTGCTTGGTGCGGCAATATATCGTTTTATTGGCAACGAGCAAAAATGATGTCGACGGCCCGGGCAGACCATTCGCGCCGACCGAAGAGTGTCTTTACAAATAAATTTATTTCGACACGCATACAATCGCACAAACACCCGTAGGACTTTTTCCCGTCCCCCGGCAACGGCGATCAATGCTTCACCGAAGACATTGATTGCCGTTTTTGTGTGCATCCCGGCTTGATCCGTCCCGGTTGCCCATCGCGACGTTTCGGCATTCCGGTGCCGCTGTCTCGCCAACAATAGCGCGGGGCACCGGCATCCGCACAAAACCGCCACCCGGTCGCCTTGGCGGCCGGGCCGCTTGCTGAACAGGATCGGCATGGAAACAGCTCCAAACAAATCGCCCGTTCGGAATACAGGGAACGGACCGGATGGATCGGCCCCGGCTTGGTGGAAGAACTGGAAGGTCATGCTGCCGATCTGGGGCATCATCGCCGCCTTCATCTGGCTTGGCATCCGTTTCAACATCGACAACCACGTCATAGCCGGCGGCGTCTTCCTGATCGGCCTGCTGTCCAACGCCTTTGCCTGGCTGCTCGGCATTATCGCCGTGGTGCCCTTCGTCGGGCCACTCATCGTCAAGATCCTTTCCTTCGGCTTTATCTGGCTGCTGAACGCGGTCGGGTATCTGGTCGCCTATGTCGCCATTCGGCGGGGTTATTCAAAAGACGTGCTCACCTATCGGGGCGTGACCATCGCGCTCATCATCGGCATCGTCATCGGCTATATCGTTGGAAAACTGATATGATTCGGAATAGATCCAGCGAAAGCTGGCTACCGTGGCCTGTACGGTCCGCGCAAACCTGTCCTGTCCTCGTGTTCCGCCAACCGGCCCGACCGACGCCCCCCTAATTCCGGTTTTTCTTGCGGGATTTCTTCTCGGCTTTGTGGTTGGCTTTGCTTGTTTTTTTCTTCGCCTTGTCCGTAGGGGTCTGTATCGGCGCCTCCAACTCTTCCTGGTGGAATTCGGCGAACCAGGAGATGTAGGCATGGACATCGACGGGCATCCGTGAAACAACCCAGGAGCGCAGGCGTTCCATGGCTGCCTCTGGACTTTTGGCGTTGGCCGTCTCGATATCGTCCATGGAAATGAAGCCCTTGTGGATGAGGCCCGCCTCGTTGGCCCGGCGCAGAATGGCCATCGACTCGCCGGGATGCAGGTCGCAGAGGGTCGCCGCCAGATTGCCCCAGTAATAGGATTCGCGGTCCGCCTCCTCGCCGGTGAAAAGCCCCTGGAAAAAGCCGACCACCTCGTCCCGGCGGGAAGGGTCGAAGGCGACCACATAGGACAGGGCCTCCATGGCGGCGCAGCGCACGTACTGGTCGACGGCGCGGTTGGTGACCAGCTCCCTCATCGCCGTCATCGAGCCGCCGCAGGTGCGGTACAGGATGGTGGGCAGGGTCTCGGTGGTCATGTCGCCCCAGAGGTCGATCAACTGCTCTTCCGGGACGGAAAAGGCGCGGATGAGCGGCCGATGGGCGGCCGGTTCCTCGAAGTGCGCGAGCAGGGCGGCAGCGTACACATGGGCGTTCCGTTGCTCCAGGGAACAGAGCAGCGGATTGTCGGCCACGGTCTCGACGATCTTGATCAGGTGCGGCACCAGCTCCTGCCGATGGTTCAGGGCCTCCTCGACCTCGCCGCGCAGGTAGGTGTCGCTCAATTGGTCGAAGGCAAACAGCATTCCTCTGATGTCGAAATCACTCATGACGGCGGGCCTCGGCGGATGAAAGGGGAAAGGGAAGAGTGCGGCACTCTAAATGCTTTTGTTCAGGGCGTCAATGAAAGATGCCCGTCGGCCGCGCGGCGGATTACCGGGCGGCGAGCGAGAGGCGGATGCCCGCAGGGCTGGCGCCGACCCGGATGCCCAGGCCGGGGAGAAGCTGAAACAGCGGCCGGCCGAAGGCGAACAGTTCCCGGCCCAGGGAGAGTCCAAAGCGGGAGGCGGCCTGCTCCCGGAAGAGGAGATCGCCAGCCACGGCGGCTTCCAGTTCGGCCAGCAGGGCCCGGACCGTGTCGGGCTGCTGCAGGTCGCGGCGAACCGTTGCCAGATCGGGGCAGGGGCAGGCCTGCTCGTGCTCCCGCATGAGCGGCAGCAGGGGATCGTCCGGTTCCAGGCAGTCGAACCGGGTCAGCAGGTCCTGGCCGGCGATGGCCAAGAGCGGCCCGGTATCCGTGCAGTCGAGCAGCCCGCAGGCCATGGGTCGATGGTCGTAGCGGCGGCATCCCCTGATGGTCTCGTCGTAAAACAGGCAGCACCAGGTGCCGCCCTGTCCCGCCAGTTTGAGGAATTCACGGGCAACCGGTTCCGGCCCCTCGGCCAGGGGCTGAACGGCCAACTCGCCCCGCCGGACCGTGACCAGATCGTCCGGACGCAGCCAGCCGGAACGGATCAGGTGCAGATCCGGACCGTGCAGGGCCGGGCCGCCCTGGCGGCAGCAGGTGCCGCAGCGCCGACAGCCGGCGGCAGCGCTCACGGCATGACGTCCAGGCTGTCGCCCCGGCGGAGGGTGCCGGGCACGATCACCTTGGTGAAGATGCCCTCGCGCGGCATGATGCAGTCGCCCACCTGCTTGAAGATGGCACAGCCCTGATGGCATTTCTTGCCGATCTGGGTCACCTCCAGCACCACCTGGCCGTTGCTCAACCGGGTGCCGATCGGCAGGCTGACCAGATCGAGTCCCTCGGTGGTGATGTTCTCGGCAAAGGCGCCGGGATCGAGTTCCAGCCCCTTGTTGCGCATGAAGTCGATCGACTCCTCGGCCAGCAGGCTGATCTGACGGTGCCAGTTGCCGGCGTGGGCATCGCCGACCATGCCGTGGTCGACCCTGACTTCGATGGAGTCCACCGGCTCCTTGTTGACGCCCTTTGCCCGGCTGATATTCAGCGAAATAATTGTTCCCATATTTTTAACCCGTTACATTGTTGGTTCATTTGTCTGCTGGTTGTTTGGAGCCCTGTCCCTGGTTCGACAAGGAATCTGCCGCCCTCTTCCCCGCCGATCTAGGGCTCCATCAGCTCCGTGCTCAGATAGCGCTCGCCGGTGTCGGGCAAAATGACCACGATCCGCTTGCCCTGGAATTCCGTTCGCACCGCCAGCCGCAGAGCGCAGGCCAGGGCTGCGCCGCCGGAGATGCCGCAGAGGATGCCCTCGGTCCGCGCCAGGTTGCGCGCCTGCAGGATGGCCTCCTCGTTGTCCACGGTCATGATTTCGTCGAGCAGCGCGCGGTCGAGGTTGTCCGGGACGAAACCGGCGCCGATGCCCTGGATCTTGTGCGGGCCGGGCGCGCCGCCGGAAAGGACCGGCGAGGCCGATGGTTCCACGGCCACCACGTGCAGGGCCGGATTGCGCTCCTTGAGGAAACCGCCCGCGCCGCTGACGGTGCCGCCGGTGCCGACCCCGGCGACGAACGCATCGACCCGGCCGTCGCACTGCCCCCAGATCTCCGGCCCGGTGGTGCGCCGGTGCATGGCCGGGTTGGCCGGATTGGCGAACTGATCCGGCATCCAGGAGCCGGACGTCTGCCCGCAAATCTCCCTGGCCCTGGCCACCGCGCCCTTCATTCCCTCGGCCGCCGGGGTCAGCACCAGCTCGGCGCCCAGATGGGCGAGCAGCTTGCGCCGCTCGATGCTCATGCTCTCCGGCATGGTGAGGATCAGCTTGTACCCCCGGCTGGCGCTGACAAAGGCCAGGCCAATGCCGGTGTTGCCGCTGGTCGGCTCGACGATGGTTCCGCCCGGCGCAAGCACGCCGCGCTCTTCGGCATCGTCCACCATGGCCACGGCCACCCGGTCCTTGACGCTGCCCAGCGGGTTCATGGATTCGATCTTGGCCAGCAACTCGACACTGCTGGCCATCCGTTGCAGATGAACCAGCGGCGTGTTGCCGATGGCCCTGGAAAAATCGTCACAGATGGCAGACATCACTTTCCTCCCTCATCCCGGCCGAAATAGACCAGCCGGGGCTGTTCCAGCATGACTCGCGTATCCGGGCCGATCGACTCGGTCAGCCAGACGTTGCCGCCAATGATCGACCGCGCCCCGACCACGGTCTCGCCGCCGAGAATGGTGGCGTTGGCGTAGATGATGACGTCGTCCTCGATGGTGGGATGGCGCTTGACGTTGCGCAGGCGGACGCCGGCATCCCGCGGCAGGCTGAGCGCCCCCAGGGTGACGCCCTGGTAGAGCCGCACCCGGTCGCCGATGGTGGTGGTGGCGCCGACCACCACGCCCGAGCCGTGATCGATGAAGAAGTGCGAGCCGATGGTGGCCTCGGGATTGATGTCGATGGCGGTGCGATGGTAGGCGTGCTCGCTCATGATGCGGGGGATGAGCGGCACCTCCAGTTCGTGCAGCCGGTGGGCCAGGCGGTAGACCATGGTGGCGAACAGGCCGGGATAGCTGAAGATGACCTCGTCCGAATTGGCCGCGGCCGGATCGCCGGTCAGGGTGGCCTCGATGTCGGTCTCGAGCAGGTTGCGGATCGCGGGCAGGCCCTCGATCAGGGCGGCGGCCATCTCGTAGCTCCGTTCATTGCACAGGGTGCAGGCCTGGTTGTGGCGGAAGCAGTCGTGGCGGATGGCCGAGCTGATCTGGTTGGCCAGATGCTCGTAGAACAGGCTGAGCTGCTGCCCCAGATGGTATTCCAGGTTTTCCGGCCGAAGGATGTCCGGCGAGAAAAAACCGGGGAAGAGGATGCGCTGCGCCTGCTCGACCAGGCCGATCACCTCTTCCTTGGAGGGGATCGGCACCGGCTCGATGTGGCTGGCCCAGCGGCCGCCCTTGAAACCGGCGGCCAGGGCGGTCACCGCCTCGGGGATCGGATTGCGCACCCGCTCGGCGGTGACGGTTTCGGTCTTGCAACTGCCGGACAGCACGTCTTGTTTACCCATGATGAACTCCTGAACCCACCGGGTCATGTCACCCGCTCCAGCATCATGATGCCGTAGGTGGCCCGCAGGTTTTTCAATGTTCGCACGATATTGCCCTTGTAGTCGTGGTGGTGGGTGTTGATCGCCACCTCGCGCACGGTGCGCACCCCGAACAGCCGCAAGAACCGTTTGAAATCCTTGATGGAAATGACCCGGATATTCGGCGTGCTGTACCACTCGTAGGGCAGTTGGTCGGTGATCGGCGCCATGCCGGTGAGCAGAAGATGCAGCCGGGCCGACCAGTGGGCGAAATTGGGAAAGCTGACGATCACCCGCTTGCCGACCCACAACAGATCGATGAGCAGTTCCTTGGGGTCGTGGATCTGCTGGAGGGTCTGGCTGAGCACCACCACGTCGAAACGTCCCTCGGGATAATCGCGCACCTCCTGGCGGAAATCGCCCTGGAGCACGGTGAGGCCGCGCTCGATGCAGCGCGCCGCCTTTTCCTCGGCAAGCTCGATGCCGGTGCCGGCCACCTGTTTGTGGCGCTTGAGGTAGTCGAGCAGATCGCCGTTGCCGCAGCCCAGGTCGAGCACCCGCGAGCCCGATTCGATCCAGGAGGCGATCACCTGGAGGTCGAAGCGCATGGAGCCCAGTTCCGGATTAAAGACAGCGCTCATGGTACACCCGGTCGAGAAAACCGCTGATCAGGCCGTCCAGCCGCCTGTTCGGCAGGAGAAAGGCGTCGTGGCCCCACTGGGCCTCGATCTCGCAGAAGCTGACATCGCTGCCGTTTTTCTTGAGCGCCGAGACGATGTCCCGCGACTGGTAGGTGGGGTAGAGCCAGTCGGATGTGAAGGAGACCACCAGGAAGGGCACGTTGGCCAGGGTCTCGTTGACCAGCAGGTTGACGCCGCCGCGTTCCAGGTCGAAATAGTCGGCCGCCTTGGTGATGTAGAGAAGCGAGTTGGCGTCGAAACGGTTGACGAACTTCTTGCCCTGGTGATGCAGGTAGCTTTCCACCTGGAAATCGCCGGTGAAATCGAAGGACAGCGCGCTGCGGTGCAGGCGGCGGCCGAATTTCTCCCGCATGGCCGAATCGGAAAGATAGGTGACATGGCCGATCATCCGCGCCACGGCCAGGCCGTGCGCGGGGCCGGGGCCGTCGTAATAGTCGCCGTTGTTCCACTCCGGGTCGGCCATGATCGCCTGGCGGGCCACCTCGTTGAAGGCGATGGCCTGGGCCGAATGGCGGGTGGTGGTGGCGAGCGGAATGGCGGAGCCCACCATCTCCGGGTAGTCGGCGCACCAGCGCAGCACCTGCATGCCCCCCACCGAGCCGCCGACGAGCGACATCAGCTTGGCAATGCCGAGATGGTCGATCAGGTGCTTCTGGGCGCGCACCATGTCCTTGATGGTGACCATGGGAAAGGCCAGGCCATAGGGTTTGCCGGTGGCGGGATTGATCGACGAGGGCCCGGTGGAGCCGGCACAGCCGCCGAGGATGTTCGAGCAGATGACGAAATAGCGGTTGGTGTCCACCGGCTTGCCCGGCCCGACCATGTTGTCCCACCAGCCGGGCCGCCCGTCGCCCTCGCTGAGATGGCCCGCCACATGGGAATCCCCGGAAAAGGCGTGCAGGATGAGGATGGCGTTGGTGCGCTCGGCGTTCAGTTCGCCGAGCGTCTCGTAGGCGAGCGTGATCGGCCCCAGCCGGACGCCGCAGTCCAGCGTCATTTCGTCCGGCGGACCGGCGAAGGTGTAGAACCTGCGCTCAACCAGCAAAGGCGTGGCCGGCCGGCTCTCCGTGCTGTTCATGGTCGCTGCATCCCTTCAGGGTCGAACCGACCCGCCATTTCCCCACATTGTAGGATTTTCTTCTGTTCGTTATCCGCAGGAATCATGGCTGGATATATAAGCACATCCGAGGAGTTCCGCCACGAGAAAGTACGATGGCCGGCACGCCGGTCCATCCTGCCCGCGCCTTGCCGCGGACGGATCAGTCCCTGGTCAGCTGGCGGTAGCGGATGCGGTGCGGCTGGTCGGCGTCGGCGCCTTTGCGCTTCCTGTAATCCTGTTCGTAGTCGGAGTAGTTGCCCTCGAACCACACCACTTCGCTGTTGCCCTCGAAGGCCATGATGTGGGTGGCGATGCGGTCGAGAAACCAGCGGTCGTGGCTGATCACCACGGCGCAGCCGGCGAAGTTCTCCAGGGCCTCCTCCAGGGCGCGCATGGTGTTGACGTCGAGGTCGTTGGTGGGCTCGTCGAGCAAAAGCACGTTGCCGCCCTCCTTGAGCATCCGCGCCAGATGGACCCGGTTGCGCTGGCCGCCGGAGATCTCGCCCACCTTCTGCTGCTGGTCGCTGCCGGTGAAGTTGAACCTGGCCACGTAGGCGCGGGCGTTGACCTCGCGGGTGCCGAGCCAGATGGTCTCCTGTCCCTCGGCGATGGCCTGGAAGATGGTGTGCTGCGGATTGAGGCTGTCGCGCGACTGGTCGACATAGGCCAGTTTGACCGTCTCGCCGATGCGGATGGTGCCCGCATCGGGCTGCTCCTGACCGGTGATCATCCGAAACAGCGTGGTCTTGCCGGCGCCGTTGGGGCCGATGATGCCGACGATGCCGCCGGGAGGCAGGGAGAAGCTGAAATTGTCCAGCAGCAGCTTGTCCTCGTAGGCCTTGCGCAGCCCCTCGGCCTCGATCACCAGCTTGCCCAGGCGCGGTCCCGGCGGGATGTAGAGTTCCATGTCGCCCGCCGCCTTTTCGCCCTGCTGGCTGAGCAGGTTTTCGTAGGCGGTGATGCGCGCCTTGGACTTGCTCCGCCGGCCCTTGGGGCTCATGCGGATCCACTCCAGCTCGCGGGCCAGGGTGCGCTGGCGCTCGGTTTCCTTTTTCTCCTCCACGGCCATCCGCTTCTGTTTCTGCTCCAGCCAGGAGGAATAGTTACCCTTCCAGGGGATGCCCTGGCCGCGGTCCAGTTCCAGAATCCAGCCGGCCACGTTGTCGAGGAAGTAGCGGTCGTGGGTCACGGCGATGACCGTGCCCGGATACTGCTGCAAGTGCTGCTCCAGCCAGGAGATCGATTCGGCGTCCAGGTGGTTGGTCGGCTCGTCCAGGAGGAGAATATCGGGATTTTTCAGCAGGATGCGGCACAGGGCCACCCGCCGCTTCTCGCCACCGGAGAGCACGCCGCAGCGCATGTCCGCCGGCGGGCAGCGCAGGGCGTCCATGGCCATCTCCAGGCGCGAATCCAGGTTCCAGGCGTCGATGGCGTCGAGCTTGTCCTGGACCTGGGCCTGGCGGTCGATCAGGGCCTGCATGGCGTCGTCGTCCATGGGCTCGGCGAATTTTTCGTTGATGGCGTTGAACTCGTTCAGCAGGTCCACCGTGGCCTGGGCGCCCTCCTCGACGATCTCGCGCACCGTCTTGTCCGCATCGAGCATTGGTTCCTGGGGCAGATAGTCGACGGTGTAGCCCTCGGAGAGGATGGTCTTGCCCTCGTGTTCCCTGTCGATGCCGGCCAGGATGCGGAGCAGGGTGCTCTTGCCCGAGCCGTTGAGGCCCAGCACGCCGATCTTGGCGCCGTAGAAATAGGAAAGGGAGATGTCTTTCAGGATCTGCTTCTGGTTGTACTTCTTGCTCACTTTGAGCATCGAGTAGATGATCTTGTTCGGTTCGTTGGCCATTGGTACTCTCTGTTTTTTTCAGTCAACCGGGCCCCATGATTCGGGCCGATACCGGTTGTCGCGATTGTTCTTTCCCATGAAACGAGGCGGCCATCCCCTTGGACGACGCCCGGCGCCATCTTACCCGCATCCCGCCGATCCGGCAATTCTTCTCGCGAAAAGGCAGTGGTGAGGCGCCCTTACCCCGGAGACACGCCTGGGCGGAATCGTCTTTTTGACGGGAAAAAGCCGTCCTCCCCGCCGGCGACCCGTCACCGGGGCGGCGGCGCTTTTCTGCTTGCTTTCTTCCCGCAGTCCTGCTTTTTTTGGGAACAGCGATCCATAACGAGCCGGAAAAAGGCGGTCGTCCGCCTTGTCCGGACAACAAGCGAAATCTATGCGGAGTGAATGTATGTCGAGAACAGTTCGTTGCCTTCTGATCGCGGCCACCCTGGTCGCCCTCGCCGGTTGCGGCGTCAAGGACAGTGTCACGGAGTTGGTCGGCCTGGGCGGGCCCGACCAGACCGCCTACAGCGGGCCGGTCTATCCGGCCACCGCCACCACCGCCGTCGCCTTTCAACCGGCCCAGGTCGACAGAAACTGCCGGGTGTTCGCCGAGGCGCTGGTGCAGTTTCCGGCCAAATCCTCGGGCCAGGCCGTGGAGGCCGCCGTGCTGACCGAGGCCAGGACACGGGGGGCCGACCGGGTGCTGATCGGCCAGACCCGCCAGGGCGAGGACGACGACGGCCCGCGGTTTCTCTATTACGGTCCGGCCCACGAGTACCTCTGCGCCGAGCAGTGCGGCGGCTGGAAGTTCGGCTACGAAGTCTGGGAGCGGCAAGGCGAGTGGGTGACCCTCGGCTACAGGGAATGGGGCAAGGCCGGCGCGGTCTTTGACACGCCCCTCATCATGCAGGTGGCCCTGCTCCGCTGCCAGTAAGCCGTTTTTCCCCTCTCGCCCGGGTGGGGCGCCCCGTTCGAAATGCGCCAGGCCCTTGCCCGCAGGAATCCTTGCGCGGCAAGGGCCTGACCGTTCCGGCCCGCGCCGGCGGGCAAGACCCGCCGAAAAACCGGTGGATTTTTTGGCCACATCCGGTAACCCTGCTGAAAAACATCCTTTTTTGCGGCTTACTTTTACCTTCGAGGAGGCTCTCGCATGGAATGGAATACACCCGGCGCCCATCGCTGGCGATTTTGTCGCCTGGGCGGCTTCGATCAGGTCCGCCTGGAAACCGGCGAGGATATCCGCCACCTGGCCGAACTGGATCAGAAACTGTGGGCAGCGCTGAGCTGCCCGGTCACCGGCCTGGAGTTCGATACCCAGACCCTGGCTTTGCTCGACAGCGACGGCGACGGCAGGGTCCGCGTCCAGGAGGTGCTGGCGGCGGCGGACTGGACCTGTGCGGTGCTTGCCGATCCGGACAGCTTACTGGTCGGTTCGGCCGAACTGCCCCTTGCGGCCATCGACGCCGGCCATCCGGAAGGGCGGCGACTCCTGGCCTCGGCCCGGCAACTGCTGGCCTATCGCGGCAAACCCGAGGCCGACAGCGTCTCCATGGCGGACGTGACCGATACCGCCTCGCTGCTGCACGAATCGGTCCTCAACGGCGACGGCATCGTGCCGCTGCATGCCGCCGGAGAAGAGAACACCGCGCGCCTGATCGAGGAGATCCTGGCCTGCATGGGCAGCGACGAGGATCGCAGCGGCAAGCCCGGCGTGTCCCGGGAACGGATCGAGGCCTTCTTCGAGGCGGCCCGGCTCTATGTCCAATGGTGGGACCGGGCGACCGGCGACGGCGCCATCCTCCCCTTCGGCGACGCCACCCATGCCGCCGTGCGAAGCTACGCCGCCCTGCAGGGCAAAATCGACGACTATTTCATCCGTTGCGGCCTGGCCGCCTACGATCCCCAGGCGGAGACACCGCTCAACCCGTCCCCCGCCACCTACGAAACCCTGGCCGCCCAGGATCTGCACGGCGCCTCCGCCGAGCTGGCCCGGATCCCCCTGGCGCGCATCCGGGCCGGCCGCGCCCTGCCGCTGACCAACGGCGTCAACCCCGCCTGGGCCGCCGCCATCGGGGAATTCGCCCGGCTGATCGTCACGCCCCTGTTCGGCCAGGCCGAGCATCTGGACGAGGACCAATGGCAGCGGATCAAGGCCACCTTCGCGCCCTACGAAGCCTGGCAGGCCGAAAAGGCCGGCGCCGAGGTCGAGGCTTTGGGACTGGCACGGATCCGGGAAATCCTCCGGGGACCGGACCGCGAACAACTGGAACAGCTCTTGGAGCGCGACCTTCGCCTGGCCGAACAGGTGGCGGGCATCGACAAGGTGGTCCGGCTGGTGCATTTGCACCGCGACCTCTACCGCCTGCTCAACAATTTCGTCTCGTTCCGCGATTTCTACGCCCAGGGTTCCACGGCCATCTTCCAGGCCGGGACCCTGTACCTCGACGGCCGGGCTTGCGAACTGTGCGTCCGGGTGGAAAACATCGAAACGCACAGCCAACTGGCCCTCCTCAGCCGAACCTATCTGGCCTACTGCGACTGCCGGCGCCGCGGCAGCAGCGAACAGATGCTGATCGCCGCCGCCTTCACCGGCGGTGACGCCGACAACCTGATGGTCGGCCGCAACGGCGTCTTTTACGACCGCAAGGGCTGCGACTGGGATGCGACCATCGTCAAGATCATCGACCATCCCATCTCCGTGTCCCAGGCGTTCTGGGCGCCCTACAAACGAATCGCCCGCATGATCGGCGAGCAGATCGAGAAATTCGCCGCCGCCAAGGTCAAGGAGATGGACAGCAGCGCCAGTACCGGCATCGCCAATGCCGGCGCCAAGGCCACCACGGTCGCGGCCGTGCCACCAGCCGCGCCGGCACCCTTCGACGTCGGTAAGTTCGCCGGCATCTTCGCCGCCATCGGCCTGGCTCTGGGCGCCATCGGCACGGCCGTCGCCACGGTCATCGGCGGTTTCCTGGCCCTGCCCCTCTGGGAAATGCCGCTGGCCGTGGCCGGGATCGTTCTGGCCATTTCCGGACCGTCGATGCTGATCGCCTATCTCAAGCTGCGCCAGCGCAACCTGGGGCCGATTCTCGACGCCAACGGCTGGGCGGTCAACGCCAGGGCCGCGATCAACATCCCCTTCGGTTCGACCCTGACCAAGATGGCCGAACTGCCCAAGGGGGCCGAACGGACCCTGAGCGATCCCTTTGCCGAAAAGAAAACGCCCTGGAAGCGGTGGCTGATCCTGCTGGCCCTGCTCACCGCCCTGGGACTGGCCTGGCAGCACGGCTTCATCCAGCAGATCGGCCGGCAACTCAAGCCGTTGTTCACCACCCAGATGGACAAGGCCGAGGGACAGGCAGTGCCGCCGCAGACGTCCGCACCGGCATCGGACAAGCCCGCGCCTCCGCCCGCCAAGTAAGGGCCGCCGCGGAGGTGGAATTTGCGGTTGTCTTCGGTATGTCTCTGTAGCATAGTGGAAAAATCGATCACGAAGCATGGGGAATCAGAACCGTCTGAGAACGCACTGGTTTTTCAATTGTTTCAACACGGCTGCCACCACGGGGATAGCCCCGGATGGAGGAGGAAGAGATGCATGTGATTCTGGATTTGTGCCTGGTGCCGCTGGGGGTGGGCGTTTCCGTTTCGAAGTATGTGGCCGAATGCCACCGGGTCTTGCAGGAGGCCGGCCTCAAGTCGCAGTTGCACGCCTACGGCACCAACATCGAAGGCGAGTGGGATGCGGTGATGGCGGCGGTCAAGCGCTGCCACGAGCGGGTGCACGAGATGGGCGCGCCGCGCATCACCACCACCATCAAGCTCGGCACCCGCACCGACCGCGACCAGACCATGGCCGATAAGGTGCAGAGCGTGGAGCGGAAGCTGGGGTGAGTATCGGATTCCGAAAAGGAAGGAAATGGCCGACGAACGCTTTTTCGCCGACCCGCGGCTTTCCTTTGCCGAGGGCCGCTTTTCCCGGCAGAGCACCCGCACCTTCAAGCCGCACATGCACCGGTGTTTCAGCATCGGCGCGGTCGAGGAGGGCGAGATCCTCTATCGCGCCGACGGCCAGTGCCACCGCCTGCGGCCAGGCGGCTTCGCCCTGATCAATCCCGAGACCCTGCACGCCTGCAACCATGAAACAGCTGCCCCGCGCAGCTATTTCATGCTCTACCTCCAGACCGATTGGTGCCTGCGGGTGCAGCAATCGCTCTGGCGGGTGGAACGGTTCGTGCCGGTCCGGCGGCCGCTGCTGGAGGATACCCGCCTGTACGAACACTTCCGCGCGGCCATGGCCTGCCTGATGGTGCCGGGGCCGTTGCTGGCCAAGGAACAGCAACTCCTTGAGCTAATGGAAGCCGTCTTTGTCCGCGCCTGCAATCCGGGCGAACCTGCCCGGCCGGCCAGCCAGCGGGTCGAGCAGCTCAGGGACCGGCTGGCCGCCGATCTGGCTGCCGACCTCACTCTGGAGTGCCTGGCAACCGAGATGGGCGCCAACGCCTGCACCCTGATCCGCCAGTTCAAGGAGGCCACCGGCATCACCCCCCACGCCTACCGCACCAACTGCCGGATCGACCATGCCCGCCATCTGCTCCGCCAGGGCCGGGACATCGCCGAGACCGCGCTCGAGTGCGGCTTCTTCGACCAAAGCCACTTCCACCGCCACTTCAAGGCCATGACCACGGTCACCCCGCGGGAATACCAGGTCAATTTCGTCCAATAACCGCCCGGAAAAATCCTCTATACTCCCCGGCAAAAACGGAGGAGTTCATGGAGTTCCTGCTCATCGCCTCGGCCCATTTCCTGGCCCTGCTCAGTCCGGGGCCGGATTTTTTCCTGATTCTCCAGACCGCGCTACGCCTGCCCCTGCGCCATGCCTTTGCCGTCTGCGCCGGGATCGCCGGGGCCAACGCCCTCTACCTGCTGCTGGCGGTGCTCGGCCTGGAGACGGTGCGGCAGTGGACCGGCCTGATGCTGATCCTCCGTTTTTTCGGCGCCGCCTACCTGATCTACCTTGGCATTCTGCTGCTGCGCGCGCCCATGCGGCCCCTGGACGAGGGCCACGGCTCCCCCTCTTTTCTCCATGCGGCGAGCCTGCGGCAACAGTTTACCGTGGGCTTTCTCTCGGGTATGCTCAACCCCAAGAACGCCATTTTCTATCTCAGCCTGTTCACCGCCATGGTGTCGCCGCAGACCAGCCTGGGCCTGCGCGGCCTGTACGGCCTGTGGATGGCCGGACTGGTGCTGTTCTGGGACATGGGCGTGGCCATGGCCGTGGGCAACAGGTGGATCAAGGCCCGGCTGGGTCTGTGGATTTTCCGGATCGAGAAAGGCGCCGGGGCCGCGCTCGCCCTGTTCGGCGTGTTCCTGGCCCTTGACTGACACAACTGCACGGCGGGGAGAGCCGCATCATGATGCCGGATGAGTATTACTTCGAGGAAGGTTGTTTCATCATCGAACTGCACAACACCCCGGCGGACCCGGCGGTGTCGGTGGCCCGCGCCCGGGTCGAGCCGGGCCGCACCACCCGCTGGCACAGCCTTGCGGGAATCGAAGAGCGCTACCTGATCGTCGAGGGAAGCGGCCGGGTGGAGGTGGGCGACCTAGCGCCCAGGGATGTGCGGCCGGGAGATGCGGTCCGCATCCCGCCCGGCTGCCGCCAGCGGATCGCCAACACCGGCACGGTCGACCTCATCTTCCTCGCCGTCTGCACTCCGCGTTTCGTTGCCGTCGCCTACCGCGACCTGGACCGGGCCGCGCCCGCGCCGTAAATCGTCCCCATCAGTACAACTGGAGCAGCTTATCCATTTCCTCGGCCTTCATGCTGAAGCTGTGGGCCTCGTCCGGGAAGGCGCGGCTCTCCACCTCGGTCTTGTACTGGGCCAGGGCCGCGGCCACCTGTTCGTTGATCCTGGCGTACTGCTTGACGAATTTGGGGGTGAACCGGTCGTAGAGGCCGACCAGGTCGTGGATCACCAGCACCTGGCCGTCGCAGCCCGGCCCGGCGCCGATGCCGATGGTGGGAATGGAGATCGCCTTGGTGATGTGCTCGGCCAGGGGCGCGGGAATGGCTTCGAGCACGATGGAAAAGCAGCCGGCCTCCTCCAGGGCACGGGCGTCATCGAGCAGCTGCTGGGCCGCGTGGGCGCTCTTGCCCTGGACCTTGAAACCGCCGAGGCTGGTGGCGGTCTGCGGCGTCAGGCCGATATGCCCCTGCACCGGGATGCCGGCGCGGACGATGGCCGCCACGGTCTCGGCCATGGCCACGCCGCCCTCGACCTTGACCGCGTCGGCCCGCCCCTCCTTGAGCAGGCGGGTGGCGTTGTTGATGGCCGCCGGCATCGAGCTGTTGTAGGAGCCGAAGGGCATGTCGGTGACCACCAGGGCATGCTCGACCCCCCGCACCACCGCCTTGGAGTGATGGATCATTTCCTCCATGGTCACCGAAACCGTGTCCGGATAGCCCAGCACCACCATGCCCAGGCTGTCGCCCACCAGGGCGATGTCGATCCCGGCGGCATCCACCAGCCTGCCCCAGGGATAGTCGTAGGCGGTCAGCACCGAGATGGGGGTCCCGTTTTTGCGATGGCGGATGTCCGGAATGGTCAGCTTTTTCTGGTGCATGGGGTCTCCTGGGATGAAGTGACAGTGGAAAACGGTTCGATCCGATGGGAAACGGTGGCCTCCAGGGCCTTGATCAGGCGGGTGAGCAGCAGGTTGACCGGGGTGGGGACACCCACCTCCCGTCCCTTGGCGACGATGGCGCCGTTGATCGCGTCGATCTCGGTGGGTACGCCCCGGAGGATGTCCTGGAGCATGGAGGCCCGGTTGGCGGCGGTCAGGGCGCACACCTGCCGGACCCGTTCCTCCTGCCCGTCGTAGGGTAGATCGATGCGGAGCGCCCTGGCCACGGCCACGGCCTCGGCCACGGCCTCGGCCATCAGCGCCTCGCATGCAGGCACCTGGGCGAGCACGCCGTTGGGCACCCGCACGAGGGCGGTGAGGGCGTTGATGCCGGCGTTGACGATCAGCTTGGACCAGAGCAGGGCCTCGACATCGTCGGCCAGGCGGGTGTCGATGCCCGCCCGGTTGAAGAGGTCGGCGACCGCCCCCAGCCGCTCGGCCTGGCCGAGGCCGATGCCGAGCACGGTGGGTCCGCAACCGGCATGGCGGATGTGTCCGGGAGCCAGCAACGTGGCCGCCTGGGCGGTGACGCCCGCCGCCGCCCGGTCCGCACCTACGGCGGCGGCCAGCCGCTCCAGGTTGCCGAGGCCGTTCTGCAGGGTGAGCGCCAGACCGTCCCCGGACAGAAGATGCCCGGCCGTCGCAGCGGCCGCCCCGGTGGACCGGGCTTTGGTGCAGACCAGCACCAGGTCGGCCCGCCGGTCGTACGCATCCGGTGCGGTCAATGCCGACATGGCGGTCCGCCGGACCGCGCCGTCCATGCCGGTGAGGGTCAGGCCCCTGTCGTTGATGGCGCGGGCATGGTCCGCGTTGGTGGTGAGGAGGCAGACGCGCGCATGGGGAGCGAGCAGGGTGGCGAACAGACCGCCCATGGCGCCGGCGCCGATGATCAGTATCTCCATGCTGCCCTCCTCCCCGCCGGGACCGCGGCCGGTCGTCGCCGCCACGCCAGCGGCGTCTTCGCTGGCGACAGTTATAAACCATCGACCGAAAAGGTCAACCCGAACCCGGTCTTCGGCCGTGCAGTCAGGGTTTGCAGCGGCCGCCGCATCGGGGTACAGTGAAAAAACCGTGGCAACCGTCCATCCGTCCCTGCTTTCCGGAGGCCCCATGCACCTTTTTGTCTGGCGTCACAGCACGCATTTTTCCAGTTGGTCCATGCTCGACGAGCCGCACATCCACAAGGACAACTACCTCCAGGCCGACGTCACCGTGCTGGCGCCGTCCAGGGAGGAAGCCCTGGCACTCCTGGCCCGCACCGGCGACTGGAACGTCGAGGAACTGCAGCGGCTCGTTCCCGAAATCATCCCCCTGGATGCACCCCGCATCGTCATCAGCCACGTCGACGGCCGCTGAACCGCGCCTCGAAACATGCCGCACAGGGCGGCGCGCCGCTTTTCCCCTGTGCATTCGGGAACAAACGCGGTAGTATGACGAAACGATCCGTTCCGTCCCGGAGGGACAGCCGGCAGACAGTCCCTCGCAGTCCGGTGGCCCCGCCTCTCCCGGACGCTACGGCCGATTCTCCTGACCATCGCTATGCCGAGGATTTTCTTCCCATGGAACAGTCCGGAACAAACCTGATCGCCAAGAAGGTCTGCTGGTACGAATCCTGCGCCATTCTGTTTGTCATCGCCCTCTCCTGGTTCGACGAGATCCTCGACATTCCCCATGTCGTGCTCGGCGGCGTCGCCACCCCGATCAACTGGCGGGAGTCCATTTTCGAAAGCATCATCATCGCCATCGTCGGCGGCCTGATCATCCGCCACACCTACAAGCTGCTCACCCGGATCGGCTATCTGGAAAGCATTCTACCGGTCTGCGCCTCATGCCACCAGATCCGGATGGACCCCGAATTCTGGCGGGACATCAAGCAGTTCGTCCAGGAACGGTCCGCCAGCGAATTCACCCACGGCGTCTGCCCCGACTGCATCGACAAATACTATCCGGAGCTGAAGCAGAAGACCACCGCCGCCAACGGCACCGAATAGTGCCCTCCTGCCCCGCCGCTTCCGCCCGGTAACCACGCGCCCACCATGGATAAGATCCGCGCCCTGTGCCTGGCCGAACGTTTCCAGTTCGACGCTCTCTACGAATTCCTCTCCCACCAGACGCACGCCGCCCGGATGCGCAACGTCATCCATCTCAACCCCGACGACGGCGTCCACGCCTTTCTCTTCGATTACGGCGTCTGCGTCCTGTTCCGGTACGATTACGAATCGGAAAAGCGGCTCATCGACCTGCTGCGCAAGTACGCGGTCAATCCGCTGGAAACGGTGGTCGAGGAGGAACTGGAATACCGGCACGGCAGCGAAACGGGCATCCGCATCCGCAACGACCTGATCGAGGTCGACGATGTGGACGAACTCACCTGCCTGTCGCTGGGCCACGCCCTGGCCCAGTCGACCAAGCTGGCCTTCTTCGAGTCGTCGATCGAAGAGATGATCAACCAGACCAAATACATCCCCGAGGCCCTGGCGAAAAAAGGGTCGATCGCCATGTCGCGCACCCGACTGGCCAGGGAGCGCGGCCGGGTCTATCTGGAAAAATCCCGCATCATCCTCCAGTTCAACCTCCTGGACACGCCTGAGTTCATCTGGGAATATCCGGAACTGGAACACTATTACCTGGCCCTGTCGCGCTACCTCGAAATCACCCCCAGGGCTACGGTGCTGAAGGACCGGCTGGAGGTGATCCAGGAGCTGCTGGAGATGATGGCCGACGAGCAGAAGCACAGCCATTCGAGCATGCTGGAGTGGATCATCATCATCCTGATCGCCATCGAGATCGTGCTCTTTTTCGTCAAATAACCGCTGAACACCGCCCGGCCCTTTCCCTTTGCCCTCCGCGGCCCGGATGTTTATGGTGTCAACCAAGACAGCCACGGTCAACAATCCCGCACGGAGGTCCCCATGAACATCCTCATCACCGGCGGCACCGGCTTTGTCGGGTCGGCCGTCAGCCAGCGGCTTCTGGAGCAGGGTCACGAAGTCACGGTCATCGGCAGCAGCGGCCGGAGCCGGCTCGTCGTCCCGCAGGCGCACCTCACCCACGTCATTGCCGACACCACCCGGCCCGGCGACTGGCAGCGCCTGGTCCCGGAACAGGACGCCCTGATCAACCTGGCCGGCCGCTCGGTGTTCCACCTCTGGACAGAACGCTACAAGAAGGCGATCTACGACAGCCGCATCCTCACCACCCGCAACCTGGTGGCCGCCCTGCCGGCGACCACCGGGGCCGTGCTGCTCAGCGCCTCGGCAGCCGGCTACTACGGCAACGGCGGCGAGATCGAGAAGACCGAGAGCAGCGGTCCGGGCAGCGATTTCCTGGCCCGGGTCTGCCGGGACTGGGAGGCCGAGGCCGGCAAGGCCGCCGACAGGGGGGCGCGGGTGGTGCTGATGCGGTTTGGCGTAGTCCTGGGCCGGGGCGGCGGCGCCATGGCCACCATGCGCACCCCCTTCCAGTTCGGCCTGGGCGGCCCGATCGGCAACGGCCGCCAGTGGTTTCCCTGGATCCATCTCGACGACCTGGTCAACGCCCTGCTCTTTCTCCTCGGCGCCGAGGAATGCCGCGGCCCCTTCAATTTCACCGCGCCGCAACCGGTGCGGCAGCAGGAGTTCGCCCGCCAGTTGGGGGCCGCTCTCCACCGGCCCGCCATCATGCCGGCGCCGGCCTTCGTCATGCGCCTTCTCGGCGAATTCGGCCGCTCCCTGCTCCAGGGGCAGAAGACGCTGCCGCAGGGTTTGATCAGCAGCGGCTATCTGTTCACCTATCCGGAGCTGCCGGCAGCCCTGCGGGAGATCGTCGGTGGCTGAGCACCGTTTCACCGCCGCCTCCCTTTTTCCCTGCTCCGCCGAGGAACTCTACCGGTGGCACAGCCGGCCAGGTGCGCTGGAACGGCTCGTCCCTCCCTGGGAAGCCACCCAGGTCGCAGACCGCGAGGGCGGCATCGAGCCGGGCGGCCGGGTGGTGCTGGCCATGCGGGCCGGTCCCTTCCCCTATCGCTGGCATGCCCGCCACGTGGAGGACATCCCCGGCATCCTGTTCCGCGACATCCAGGAACGCGGCCCCTTTGCCCGTTGGAGCCACACCCACCGCTTCACCGACACTCCAAACGGCGCCCTGCTGGAAGACCAGATCGACTATGCCCTGCCCGGCCAGGCCCTGTTGCCCGGTTGCGCAACGGCGTTCATGGACCGGACCCTGCAACGGATCTTCCGCTACCGCCACGCCACCCTGCGCGACGACCTGCTCCTGCACCGGCGATGCAGCCGGACGCCGCTGCGGGTGCTGATCAGCGGCGCCAGCGGCGTGCTCGGCAGCGCCCTCATTCCCCTGCTGACCACCGGCGGCCACGAGGTCTGGACCCTGGTCCGGCGGCAGCCCGACCGGAGCAAGCGGGAAATCTACTGGAACCCGGAGCAGGGTGCGCTCAACCTCGCCGGCCTGCCCCCCTTTGACGGCGTGATCCACCTGGCCGGCGACAACATCGGCGAGGGCCGCTGGACCACGGCCAAGAAAAAGCGGGTGATCGACAGCCGGGTGCTGGGGACCGGCCTGATCGCCCGGACCATAGCCAGTCTGCCCGTCCGGCCCAGGGTGCTGCTCAGCGCCTCGGCGGTGGGTTTCTACGGCAACTGCCTCGACTGCTGCATGCGCGAGGAGGACAGCGCCGGCGCCGATTTCATCTCCGATGTCTGCGCCCTGTGGGAACAGGCGGCCCGGCCCGCCGAGGCGGCCGGCATCCGCACCGTCTTCCTCCGCATCGGCGTGGTGCTGACCCCTCGGGGCGGCGCCCTCCGGCGGCTGCTCGCCACCTCGGCCCTCGGCTTCCCCCGCCGGTTCGGCAGCGGCGATCAGTATCTCAGCTGGATCGCCATCAACGACATGGTCGGCGCCGTCCTGCACGCCCTCACCTGCGACACCCTGGCCGGGCCGGTCAACATCGCCGCGCCGCAGCCGGTCACCAACAGCCAGTTGATGCGGACCCTGGCCATGGTGACGCGCCGTCCCCTGCTGCCGCCTGTCCCCGCCGCCATCCTGAAAACCCTTTACGGTCAGATGGCCTCCGAGGTATTACTGGGCGGCTGCCGGGTCGCCACCGACAAATTGCAGCAATCCGGCTACACCTTCCGCCATGCCGATCTCGACCTCGCCCTGGGCCACCTGCTCGGTACATGTGAACGCACCGCACCGGAGTTCTGAGTGAACTGGCAATTCAAAACCATCCTGGTGGTCATGATGGCCACGGCGCTGGCCTGCGGTTTCGGCCACCATCTCGTGCCCCCGGCGGTGCTCAATTTCGAGCGGCTGCACATCTTTCTGTTCAACCTGTGCAGCGGCGGCACCCTGCTGATGTACTACACCGAGGACAGGCCCTTCCTGACGCGCCGGACCCTGCTCTTCCTGGCCCTGGCCCTGGCCTTTGCCCTCTGCGCCTTCCTGCAGTGGTACATTCCGGCGATGTTCATCCCCCTGGCACTGGCCTGGCTGGTGGAAGCGGCCCGCATCGACCATTTCGGCAGCCGCTTTCCCCGCGCCCTCTTCTCCGGCCACGAGCCGGTTGCGCGCAAGTTCCATCAGGCGGCCCTGCTCTGCCTCTCCTGCGGCCTGGCCTTCTCCAGCCCGGTGATCTGCAACTCGGTCTATCTGCACTGGTTCGTCAACGACAAGCTCCGGCTCGACACCTTCTTCCTCGGCTTTTCCTTTCCGGTTTCGCTGATCTCCATGTCGGTGATCTTCAGCCTGATGAAGCAGGAGGCCATCCGTTTTACCGAACTGCTCAAGGAGGCGTCCTTCTGGATCATCAATCTCGGCGTGATCGTCTTCTTCGGCTTCATCCTGGCCGGCCTGTTCACCTCCCAGGTAGCCATCGCCAGCCTGCTGTTCGTGACCGTGGCCTACATCTTCTCCCTGTACTGGCACGAGGGCATCCCCTTGCAGCAGAAGGCCTACCTGACCTCGGGCATCCTCTTTCTGCTGGTGACCTCGCTCACCGGCATCGCCTACATTTTTCTCTCCTTCTCGAGCTGGTACACCCCGGAAATCAGCCATCCCCTCCTGCGCCTCCACGCCTTTACCGCCCTCTACGGCTGGAACCTCAGCGGCCTGGCCGTGATCGGCCGCCACAACGATTTTCCGCTCCAGCTCCATTCGCGCCAGGTCATCCTGCTCCACTGGCTGACGGTGCTCGTGCTCTGTCCGCTCGGCTACTTCCTGCCGGTTTTCGCCGTGCTGGCCGTGCTGGCCTATACCTGGCTGCTGCTCCGCCTCTTTTTCATCCAGGGCGTGGTCGACCTCCAGCTCACCGCCATACAGGACGAAAGCCTGCATTCCGCTGCCACCCTGTCGGGGCCGAAAAAGTAAAAAAACCACCGCATCCCTCCCGGCCGAATTCCGGCTGATGACGGCGAAACCCTTGTGCCGCAAGCAATCCCGGTGCACGATCTCCTCTTGACAGCTGTCTTTGCAATTCATTACAGAAAGAACAATGTGTGTGACATGGCTGCGCATTCGCGTCGCCAGGCCGGCCCGGTCGTCGGATTTTCCACCGTTTTTGGGAGGCAACCGATGCTGTTTCGTTCTTTCCCCTTGCGCGCGGTTTTGCCCGTCTGCCTGTCCGTCGGCCTTGCCGCGCCGGCATGGGCCAGGGATTCGATCACTTGGATGGAAGCCGTCATGCCCCCTTATCTGATCCAGGACGGCGTCAACAAGGGGCAGGGATACGGCGATGTCATCACCCGCATCATCCAGGAAGAGCTGGCCGAATACGAGCACGAGGAGATGGTCACCAATGTCACCCGCCATTTCTATAAATTCAAGCAGGGGGAAAAGGTGTGCAGCGTCGGTCTGTTCCGGAGTCCGGAACGGGAAGAGTTCATGTATTTTTCCCTCCCCAGCTTCCTGACCCTGCCGGCGGTGATCATCATCAAAAAAAAGTCGCTGCCCCAATTCGGCGGCCACACCACCGTGCGGCTGGCCGATGTGCTCAACAACAAGAACATGACCATCGGGTTGAGCAAGGACCGCTCCTTCGGTGCCTGCACGGACGAAATCCTGGACAACCACCGGGGAGAAAACAACCTGCTCGAAATCACCGGCCAGGAGTTGTCGCTCAACCTGTTCAAGATGCTGATGAAAGGACGGTTGGACGGCATCATCGGCCTGCCCGAGGAGGTGCTGTACCAGGCGGAGCAACTGGGCATCAGGGACCAGGTGATGACCCTGACCATCGAGGAGAACCAGACCGGCTACGATTCGTGGCTGAGTGCGGTGGGCTGTGCGAAAACCCCCTGGGGCAAGGCCGTCATCGACAAGGTCAATGCCGTCCTCATCAAAGAGCGGCCCACCGAACGCTACCGCGCCGCCTACGAACGGTGGCTCGATCCCAACGCCATCGAACAATACCGCCGGGTCTACCGGGACGTTTTTCTGAAACAGACGCCCTAGCCGCGCCGTCCTCCCTCCCGGCTTCCGGCCGAACCGCCCGGTCCGGCGGCGGCCACGGCAAACATTGCCGCGACAAAAAGCGACAGAAAGAGCATAGTGGATCCATTGGCTCCTGTTTCGTCACCAGCGGTGACATCGTCCTTTGTGTATGAACATGGTCATGATACCCGTCCCCCAGCGGCCCACGGTCGGCCAACTCCGCTAACGACGTCCCATGCAGACGATCACCCGCACAAGCGATGACGCGGCCTACGCCGATGCCGCTGCCCTGCTCAGGGCCGCCAAAAAGGCGGTGGCCCTGACCGGTGCCGGCATCTCGGTGGGGAGCGGCATTCCCGATTTCCGCAGTCCCGGCGGGTTATGGACCCGCTTTTCTCCGGAGGAATACGCCACCATCGAGGTGTTCCGCCGCAATCCCGCCAAGGCCTGGGAGTTGTTCCGTGCCCTGGGCGCGGTCCTGGTTGGCAAAGAGGCCAACGCCGCCCACCACGCCCTGGCCGAGTTCGAGCAGCGGGGCTGGCTGCACGCCATCATTACCCAGAACATCGACAACCTCCACCAGCAGGCTGGCAGCCGGCAGGTTTTCGAGATTCACGGCGACCACCAGCACCTCCACTGCCTGCAATGCGGCGCCATCGTGCCGACGGTTCCCGATCATTTTGAGGAGACCGCCATCCCGCACTGCGCCGCCTGCGGCTTTCCGCTGAAGCCGAACGTGGTGCTCTTCGGCGAAGCGGTCCGCGACCTCGAGGCGATCCATGCCTGCATCGCCGGCTGCGACCTGCTGCTGGTGATCGGCACCTCGGCCCAGGTCTATCCGGCCGCTGCACTCCCCTCGCAGGTGCGGCGGCACGGCGGCCGGATCATGGAGTTCAACCGGGAGGCGGCCCTCCGCGCCGTCACCGGTCCCGGCGACTTCCTCTTCCAGGGGGATGTGCTCCAGACCCTGCCGGCACTCGCCGCCGCCTGCCGCCGCGTTTGAATCAGCGCCACCGCCCGTTTCCGTCCCTGGCCGGCACTTGCCTTTCTTTTTGAAGAGCAATACTGTAGGGCGCATCTTCTCCGGATTGACGCGATCGGGAGGACTGGACGAGTCCGGAGGCCAACCGGATCGTCCCGTCCCATACGGTACGCCATGGGGTCGAAGGGCGGACGGCTCGGCACGAGCAGTCCGCATGCCGGCACGTCTTCCGTGCGCACCGTGGCCGACGGGTGTTTTCCCGTCCTGCTGCCTTCTTTTCACCACAACAGCCTGTTCATCATGGGAAAAATCATCGTTATCGACGACGATGCCGTCTGCAGGAGGCTCCTTACGGAGCAGTGCACGCGGCTTGGGCATGCAACGGAAGCCGTGGGCAGCATCGAGGCCGGCACAGCGCTGCTGGCGCACTGGCCGGCCGATCTGGTCTTTCTCGATGTCAGCCTGCCCGACGGCAACGGTCTGGAAGCCCTGCCCGTGCTCCAGGGCCTGCCTTCCATGCCGGAGGTCATCATCATCACCGGCACGGGCGACGCCAACGGCGCCGAGCTGGCCATCAAAAATGGTGCCTGGGATTACTTACAAAAACCGCTCTCCAACCAGGAAATCCATCTCCATGTCCGCCGGGCGCTCGAATACCATGACAAGAAGATGCTGCATTCCGACCAGATCAGCCTCAAACGCGACGGCATTGTCGGCGGCAGCAAGGCCATCTCCTTCTGTCTCGACCAGGTGGCCCGATGCGCGGCAACCGACTCCGGCGTGCTGATCACCGGTGCAACCGGGACCGGCAAGGAGGTTTTCGCCCGGACCATTCACGCCAACAGCCGGCGGGCCCAAGGCCCCTTCGTCGTGGTCGACTGCGCCAGCCTGCCGGAACAACTGGTGGAAAGCATTCTGTTCGGCCATGTCAAGGGGGCCTTCACCGGGGCGCACGCGGACCGCATCGGCCTGGTTGAACTGGCCAACAACGGCACCCTTTTCCTCGACGAGGCGGGCGAACTGCCTCTGGACATGCAGAAAACCTTTCTTCGCGTCCTGCAGGAGCGCGTTTTCCGGCCGGTCGGCAAGGACCGCGAGCACACCAGCGACTTCCGCCTGATCGCCGCCACCAACCGCGATCTGACGGACATGGTGGCCAAGGGGCTCTTCCGCAGCGATCTCTACTACCGCATCAACACCTTCAACATCCACTTGCCCTCGCTCCGGGAACGGGAGCAGGACATCGAAAAACTCGTCATGAGTTTCGTCTTTTCCATCTGCCGCCGCAACCGCCTGCCGATCAAGGGCGTCGTGCCCGAAACCCTGGAAACCCTGGCCGCCTACCATTGGCCCGGCAACGTCCGCGAGCTGGAAAACGTCATCGAGAAGGCGCTCATCGCCGCCGCCCCCGAGCCCGTCCTGTATCCCATCCACCTGCCGCCGGAAATCCGGCTCAGCCGCATCCGGACCAAGGTCTCGGAAAAGCGGGGTCAGGCACCGACCGCGGCCGACCCTGACGCCCCCTTCGCGCCCGAGCGCCTGACTACGCCCGCAACCCGTCTGCCCTTCAAGGAATATCGCCGGCTGCTCACCAATGATATCGAACGGCATTACCTGCGACAGCTGCTGCACGAAACCGAAGGCGATATCGCCAAGGCCTGTGCCGCTTCCGGTCTCAGCCGTTCCCGCCTCTACGACCTGCTGAAGGTCCACTCGCTGACCGGTTCCGCTGATCCGAGTCCGGCCTGACCGGACCATTTCTCCCTTGAACAGTCCGATTTTTATGGATTGAGACCAGTCCACCGCTGGCCGCATTCTGCGTCTCAATTTGCAATCTTTTAATTTTAATAACCATTCTTAAAAAATTGCCGTTCTGGCATGCTTCTCGCTTTTCACGGACAAACAGCCGTGCTCCGAGGCATGGCCATTATTTTCCTTCAGCATGCAACGAGGTTTCCATGAAGATTCGCACCCACTCCATCCAGTTCAAATTGCTGGCCACCGGACTGTTGTCCGTCCTGCTGCCCCTGTTGATCGTCGGCTACTTTTCCGTAACCAAGTCATCCGAGGCGCTGACACGCCTGGCCGAGGAAAAGGCGCACACCATGGCAGCAGACCTGGCACGGCTGGTGAGCAATCTGATGCAGGCCGAAAAGGATGCCGCCACCGTTCTGGCCGACTCGCAGATCGTCACCGCCAGCCTGGAAAAACTGTCCGGACCGGACGATACAACCGGCAAGGAGGCACAACGCGCCCTGTTCACCTTTCTCGGGCACCGGTTCAAGGTCATGAACCAGGCGGGGCAATATCAGGGGATCTTCGTTGCCGATGCCAGCGGCCGGATCGTCACGGGCGTGCTGGCCGGCGGCGAGGAGTACGCTCCGATCTCCATTGCCGACGACGAGGAATTCAGGCAGGCGAAACAGACCGGCGCCACCGCTGTCGGCGAGATGATTCTGTCCAAGGCCACGTCCAGGCCGGTCGTTCCCATCGCCGCCCCCATCCGCTCCGCTGCCGGTCACATGCTCGGCGTTGTCGGCCTGGTGCTCAAGGCGGACTATTTCACCCATCTCGTCTCGGACCGCAAGGTCGGCACGACCGGTTATGCCTTCATGGCGAACAGGGAAGGCGTCCTGATTGCCCATCCGAAGGAGGAGTACCTGCTCAAACTCAATCTCACCACCAGCAACGGCATGGAAGAGATCGTGGCCATGA
Organism: Desulfobulbus elongatus DSM 2908; assembly: GCF_000621145.1. Classification (GTDB taxonomy): domain Bacteria; phylum Desulfobacterota; class Desulfobulbia; order Desulfobulbales; family Desulfobulbaceae; genus Desulfobulbus; species Desulfobulbus elongatus. The sequence goes on along the minus strand of NZ_JHZB01000001.1, from coordinate 123,251 downwards.
TGCGTGCCGGCAAGAGCGGGGTCGAGCCCTATGTCTTCAACAATATCGATAAAATCGCCGGATTCGCCCCCACGGGGATCAACGGCTGGTCGGTGGCGGTGACCCAGGACAGCGACGAATTCCTCGGCGCGGCCTACAATATCCGCACCGTCACCCTGGTCGTGACCGCAGTCGCCCTTACCCTGGTGGGCGCGATCCTCCTGTTCTCCGTCCGCAACATTGTCCGCCCCATCAATGCCGCCGTGGCCGGACTGAAGGATATCGCCCAGGGCGAGGGCGATCTGACCATGCGTCTTGAGGTCCGCTCAAAGGACGAAGTGGGCGAGTTGGCCACCTGGTTCAATCTCTTCATCGAGAAGTTGCAGCGCATTATCCGCGATGTCGCCGCCGGAGTGCACACGCTGTCGGCATCCTCGACCGAGTTGTCGCAGATCGCCGAGCTGATGAACCAGGGCTCCCAGCAGGCCTCCGGCAAATCCAATACCGTGGCCACCGCCGCCGAGGAGATGAGCGCCAACATGACCAACGTGGCCGCCGCCATGGAGCAATCGACCACCAACACCAACATCGTCGCCACCGCCTCGGAGGAGATGTCCGCCACCATCGCCGAGATCGCCCAGCATGCGGAAAAGGCGCGGCTCATCTCGGACAATGCCGCCAAGAAGGCGAACGCGGCCTCCGAAAATATCCACGAACTGGGGGAATCGGCCACCTCCATCGGCAAGGTGATCGAAACCATCACCGAGATCTCGGAACAGGTCAATCTGCTGGCCCTCAACGCCACCATCGAGGCGGCGCGGGCGGGAGAGGCGGGCCGGGGGTTCGCGGTCGTCGCCAATGAGATCAAGGAGTTGGCCAAGCAGACCGCCGCCGCCACCTACGACATCAAGGACAAGGTCGGCTCCATCCAGACCAACACCGGCAAGACCGTGCAGCAGATCTCCGAAATCAACGCGGTCATCACCGATGTCAACGATGTGGTGGGCAGCATCGCCACCGCCGTGGAGGAGCAGAGCGCGGCAACGCAGGAAATCGCCGCCAACGTCACCCAGATGTCCCAGGGGATCAAGGAGGTCAACGAAAACGTCAACCAGAGTTCGACGGTGGCGAACGAAATTGCCAAGGACATCGGCGATGTCAGCGTCATTGCCGGCGAGATGTTCACCAGCAGCTCGCAGGTGAGCGTCAGCGCCCATGAACTCTCGGCCCTGGCGGAACAGCTCAGCCAGATGGTCGACCAGTTCAAGACCGAAGACCAGCCGGCGACGGCCGACCGGCACCCGCAAGCCGTCCCTCGCGTTGCCCCTGTGCGCGCGGCCGGGCCGGCGGCCGGCCAGGCGGCCGCGGCGTAACCGCACCGCCTCCGGTGCACGCGATGGAACCGGTGGCCGTCCCGCAGGGGGCGGTCACCGGTTGCCGATGTCCCACGGACGGGCACCGCGCGCATCGCCGTGTCCGGCAAGGAACCGGGCGCACCACGGTCGCGGATCAGGTGACGATTGCTTGCGTTTTCCGGCCAGTTGCTGTATATGCCGTGGTATCGGACCTGCGCATTGATCCATTCTGGTGCGACCATGCACCATACGGTTGCCTGACCCATTCGGTCAGGCGTTTTTTGTTGTAGACGGCCGCGATGTCTCCGGCTTCCGCCCAGCGGAGCCGCAACGGCCGGGTTTGACAGTCGGGCTCTTCTCTTCCTGGATGGGGTCATCTGTTAACGGACAACAGGGACAACTGCCGCAAGGCGCTGCCCAACCCCAGGATTTTCAAGACAACATTGCTCACGAGGAGGAGCCTCATGCCCGCAACCTTCGCCGATTTTGGCCTGCATCCCGACCTGGTGCAGACCGTCACCGAACTCGGGTTCACCGAACCCACCCCCATCCAGCACACCGCCATTCCCCTGCTGCTCAGCGGCCGGGATCTGATCGGCCAGGCCCAGACCGGCACCGGCAAGACCGCCGCCTTCGGCCTGCCCCTGCTGCACGGAATCAATCCGGCCCGCCGGGGGATTCAGGCCCTGGTGCTGGCCCCGACCCGCGAACTGGCCATCCAGGTGGCCGAGGCCCTGGACCGCTACGGCCGGCAACGGGGGATCACCGTGCTCGCCGTGTACGGCGGCCAATCCTATCAGCAGCAATGCCGCAGCCTCCGCCAGGGGGTCGCGGTGGTGGTCGGCACCCCCGGCCGCCTGCTCGATCTGGCCGACCAGGGTTCGCTCGACCTCTCCACGGTCCGGACCGTGGTCCTCGACGAGGCCGACGAGATGCTCAGCATGGGCTTCATCGAGGATATCGAACGCATTTTCGACCGCATTCCGGCCGAGCGCCAGACCATGCTCTTTTCCGCCACCATCTCCAAACGGGTCCAGGAACTTTCCGCCCGCTACCTGCGCGAGCCGGAATCGGTGTCCATCACGCCCAGGCAGCTGACCGGCACCACCATTACCCAGCGCTACTACCTGGTCAACCAGCAGGACAAGGTGGCGGCCCTGACCCGGCTGTTCGAGATGGAAACTATCGACAGCGCCCTGATCTTCGTCCGTACCCGGATCGGCACCGGCGAGTTGGCCAACCAGCTGACCGCCCGCGGCTTTCCCGCGGAAGCCCTCAACGGCGACCTCAGCCAGGAGGCCCGCATCCAGGTGCTGACCCGCTACCGCAACGGCCAGGTCAAGGTCCTGGTGGCCACCGATGTCGCCGCCCGCGGCCTGGACATCGACGACATTTCCCATGTGTTCAACTTCGACCTGCCCGACGATCCGGAGGTGTATGTGCACCGCGTGGGGCGGACCGGCCGGGCCGGCCGGGAGGGCACCGCCGTTTCCCTGCTCACGCCCAGGGATCGCTGGCAACTGCGGCGGATCGAGGAGTTCACCCGCTTCAGACTAGAACGGGCCGAGCTGCCGAGCATCCAGCAGATCGAGAATCACCGCCAGGCCCTGCTGATGGAACAGATGGAGGTCTGGATCCGGCGCGGCCGCTGCCAGCGGGAACGGGAAGTGGTGGAGATGCTGATGCAGACCGGCCACCGGCCGGAAGACATTGCCGCCGCGGCCCTGAAGTTGGCACGAAAGGAAGAGAAAAAACGGCCCATCGAAGCCATCACGCCGATCAAGGAGGAACAGCTCCGGTCACGGGAGCGGAAACACGAGCGGTCCTTCCGCCGCGACGCCCAGGACGGCTCACCATCCGGGGGGCGCCGGCGATCGGACCGGGATCGGGACATGGTGCCGCTCAAACTCGATATCGGCCGGGCGGACGGCATCGGCGTCAACCACGTGGTGGCCTCGCTGACCCATTACTCCGGCGTCCATTCCGGCCAGTTGGGCAAGATCCGGCTGGAGGCCCACCACACCCTGGTCGACGTGCCCGAGTCCCTGGTGGGCCGTCTGCTCTCGAAAAACGGCGCCTACCGGATCGGCCGGCGCACCATCAACCTGGAACGGGCCTGAAGCCAGGGAGCGTACGCCGGAGGCCAGGCCGACGATATGGACGGAAGAATTCTCATCATCGAAGACGATCAGGAACTGGCGCAGATGCTGTGCATGCGGCTGTCACTGCTGGGATTCACCATCTCCCTGCACACGTACGGCCACCAGGGACTCGCCGCCGCCACCAGCGAACCGGTCGACGTCATCCTGACCGCCATCAACCTGCCCGATCTCAACGGCCTGGCGCTGTGCCGGGAAATCTCCGCCCGCTGGCCGGAGATTCCGGTGGTGATCATGACCGCCTTCGGCAGCATGGAGGCGGCCATCGACGCCATCCGGGCCGGGGCCTACGATTTCATCACCAAACCCTTCGACATCAATCTCCTGGAACTGGTCCTGACCCGGGCCGTCACCCACCGGCGGCTCCAGGAAAGCGTCAAGCAACTCAGCAAGGCCCTGGAGCAGACCCGGTCCCTCGACGAACTGGTCGGCGAAAGCCAGGTCATGCAGGCACTGTTTTCCAAGCTGCTCAGGATCGCCGATTCCGAGGCGGCGGTCCTGCTCACCGGCGAAAGCGGATCGGGCAAGGAACTCGCCGCCCGGGTCATCCACAAATACAGCCGGCGCGCCAAGCAACCCCTGGTGGCCATCAACTGCTCGGCCATGCCCGAGTCCCTGCTGGAAAGCGAGCTGTTCGGCCATGTCAAGGGCGCCTTCACCAGCGCCCATTCCGATCACAAGGGCTTGTTTCTGGCCGCGAACGGCGGCACGCTGCTCCTCGACGAAATCGGTGAACTGCCGCTTTCCCTGCAACCCAAACTGCTGCGCGTGCTCGAAGACCGTTGCGTCCGGCCCTTGGGGAGCACGGTCGAAAAACCCTTTGACGTACGGGTGATCGCCATCACCAACCGGAACCTGGAGGCGGCCGTGGCCGAGGGGACTTTCCGCGAAGACCTGCTCTACCGGTTGAACGTGATCACCGTGCAGGTGCCGCCCCTGCGCACCAGGGGGATGGACATCCTGCTGCTCGCCGAGAAATACATCGAGCTCTATGCCTCCCAACAGAACAAGAACATCACCGGCATGACCAACGCCACCGCCCACAAACTGCTGGCCTACCGCTGGCCCGGCAATGTCAGGGAACTGCGCAATGCCATGGAACATGCCGTCACCCTGACCAATCACCGGAAAATCATCCCCGACGACCTTCCCGAACGAATTCTCTCCTTCCGCCATGAACCGCCGCCGCACCAGCAAGGACTGCCGGGGCCGGGCGAATTGGTGCCCATGGCGGAGATGATGCACCGGTACATGCACCATGTCCTTGCCATGGTCGGCGGCAACCGGACCCTGGCCGCCCAGATTCTCCAGATCGACCGCAAGACCCTGTACCGCAAGCTCCACAACCAGGGCGATCCCGACGGCCCGATCCCCGCCCTGTTTTCCGGTCCTTTTGGCGCGTAGCCGAGGCATATTGCCCCGTCGGGGGCACATTGCCCCAGCCCTGCACGATCAGGCCTAGACCGCCCGTTGTCCGCCGCCCGCTGCGCGCCACAAAATATTTCAATATATTCGCAGCATTATTTCTCGAACCGTTGTTCCACCGCCGGAACAATTTCGGCCACAGCCCACGACCAGCCCGGCGCTTCCACCGCCTCGCTTGCCGGCATACCTCGTTCAACCACCATTGTTTCCATCGATATCCCGTCCCCCGGCATTCTTTTCCCGGTCGGGCACGGCTCGCTCCCGTGACAAAATCCGTTTACTGGCACGGCCCATGCAGAACGTTTTGGTTGATAACGAAAACCCCACGCGTTCAATCAACGACAAAGGTGTGCCATGACCGTGATGATCGGCATCCACCAGCAGCAGGACAAGGTGGACAAGCTGTGTGAAAACCTAGGGCTACGCGCTATCCCGCTGGCAGCGGTCGGCCCGTTTCCCACCAAGAACGAGGCCCTGGCCTGGCAGCAGGCCATACGGCGAAAAATAGGCGACTGCCAGGTCATCGAAATGGCCGGCACCGAGGATAGGACGACGCCCTGGTACGGCTTCACCTTTGAGCAATGAACGGCCCTTGAAAACGGGGGACTCCGGTGATGGCGCCCTCCCCTGCCCCTGATCTTGAGCCCCCACAGTTTCATAGCGCATCCGATCCACCTTTTCCCCGCGCCCAGGTAGATTTTCGCGGCAGAGCCCTGTTCGCCGCCGTTTCGATCCATGGCCGCCACGTGGTTGTCCCGTGCACGCCTTCCCTCCACCGCCCCGCCCCATGGTTCGCCCCTGTGACCCGCTTGCGCACCCGCCCGGCCAGGGTATCCGGTCGCGGCATGACGGTCCGCCGGCCGTGCGCATGAGTCGAGATACGGCGCGGAGTGGGACTTTGCCGAAAATTCGATCCCTTGCCGGCGCGGCCGGTACCTTGCCATGGAACTCGTATTGACCGCCCTGGGGCTCATTCTGGCCGGCGGCCTGGTGCCCCTGCCCATGCAGCGATGGAGCACAGGCGCCCGAGCCACGCATATCGCGCTCCTCGCGGCCGGTTGCCTGACCGGAATGATCGGCCTCTTCCTGACCTGGAACCAGGAGGCCATCTCCGCATTCTCCTGCACTTGGCTCCAGGTCCTGCCCCTGGCCCTGGCCCTGGATTCATTGACCGCCGTCTTCCTGCTGCCGGTCTTCCTGCTCGCCCCGATCGTCGCCCTCTACGGCTATCAGTACCTCGACCGCGACGTTTCCCCCTGGCAGACCGGCGCGCACCAGTTGTGCTTCAGCCTGCTGATCGCGGCCATGGTCCTGGTCACCCTGGCCGACAATCTGTTCGCCTTTGCCCTGGCCTGGGAACTGATGTCCCTCGCCTCCTATCTCCTGGTGCTCTACGACCACGAGCACGAGGAAAGCCGGCGGGCGGCCACGCTCTACCTGCTCTTCACCCAGGCCGGCGCCCTGATGATTTTTGCCGCCTTCGGCCTGCTCTTCCAGGCCACCGGCAGCTTTACCTTCGCGCAATGGGGACAGGCGCCGCATGCCGTCAAGCTCACCGCTTTTTTCCTGGCCCTGGTCGGCTTCGGTTCCAAGGCCGGTGTCATGCCGCTGCACATCTGGCTGCCCCATGCCCACCCGGCCGCCCCCAGCCATGTCTCGGCCCTGATGTCCGGAGTGATGATCAAAATGGGCGTCTACGGCCTCCTCCGCCTCTATTTTCTTCTCGACGAGCCGGCCCCGGTTCTGGCCCGGACCGTGCTCGGCCTGGGCATGATCTCGGGCGTGCTCGGCGTGGCGTACGCCCTCGGCAAACACGACATCAAGCGGCTTCTGGCCTACCACAGCATCGAGAATATCGGCATCATCCTCATCGGCTGCGGTCTGGGCATGCTGGGGATCGCCTCGCACAACCCGGCCATGACGGCCTTCGGTTTTGCCGGCGGCCTGCTGCACGTGCTCAACCACGCCCTGTTCAAATCGCTGCTGTTCATGGGTGCCGGCGCCATCATCCAGAAAACCGGCTGCCGGCATCTCGATCAACTGGGCGGCCTGATGCGGCGCATGCCCGTCACCGGCCGGACCTTTCTCACCGGCTCGGTGGCCATTGCCGGCCTGCCGCCCCTAAACGGCTTTGTCAGCGAATTGCTCATCTATTGCGCCGCCTTTCAGGGAGTCCGCCTCCAGGGGCCGGACGCGCTCCTCGCCATGGCCGCCATCCTGGCCCTGGCGCTTATCGGCGGCCTTGCCTCGGCCTGCTTCACCAAGGTGGTGGGCATCGTCTTCCTCGGCGAACCGCGCCGTCCCCTGTCGTCGCCAATCGCCGAATCGGGCCTGTCCATGCGCGCGGCCATGATCGTCCTGGCCCTGGCCTGCGTGCTGATCGGCCTCTGGCCGGAACCGTTCATCCGCATGGCGCTCCACGGCCTGCGCGACCTAGTCGCGCCGGCTGCCGGCTCGCCCGACCCGCTCGGTTCCCTGCCGGAGAACCTGGCCCTGGCAACCCGGATGTTCCTCGCCGTGTTCCTGCTCCTGGCCGCCTGCCGCCACCTCGTCTACCGGAATAAACCCGTGACCCAGGGGGCGACTTGGGGCTGCGGCTTCACCCGGCCGACCGCCCGGATCCAGTACACCGGCACTTCCTATGCCAGGGAGGTGGTCGAGTTTCACCAGCCCTTCGTCAAAATCCGCACGGTCCACAAGCCGATCACCAAAATCTTTCCCGGCCTGACCCATTATGCCAGCACGGTAGAAGACCGGGCCGAGATCGGGCTCCATCGCCTGCTCGTGGCGCCGATCCTGCGGGTCGCGGATAAACTGCGCTGGATTCAGCACGGCCACATTCAACTCTATATCGGCTACATCGTCCTGACCATCGCCGTCCTGCTGCTGGTGGTCTAGCCCGGATCAAGGTTTGCCATGGAATCCGTTCTCTCATTCGGCCTGGCCCTGGTGCTGGCCCCGCTCTTCCCCGGCATCATTTTAAAGGTGAAGGCCCTCTTTGCCGGCAAACAGGGGCCGCCGCTTCTGATCAAATACTGGACCCTGGCCAAGCTGCTGCGCAAGGGCTCGGTCTACAGCACCAGCACCAGTTTCGTCTTCCGTCTGGGTCCTCTGGTCGCCTGCGCCACCGCCATTGCCGCCCTGCTCTTTTTTCCCTTTGCCGGCAAGGCGCCGCTGGTGTCCTTCCATGGCGATGTCATCGTCCTGTTCTACCTCCTGGGCCTCGGTCGCTTCTTCACCATCGCCGCCGCCCTGGACACCGGCTCGCCCTTCGAGGGCATGGGCGCGGCCCGCGAAGCCTTTTTCGGCACCCTCGCCGAAGCGGCCATCTTCGCCGTATTGATCCTCTTCTTCCGCTTAAACGGCTCGCTCATCCTGGCCGGATACTTCACCGGCAACCAGCCGATCGCCATCGCCGGTCCCCAGGGCGCCCTGCTGATCCTGGCGGTGGTCGCCCTGTTCATGCTCCTGCTCGCGGAAAACTCGCGGGTGCCGGTGGACGATCCGGCCACCCACCTGGAGCTGACCATGATCCACGAAGTGATGATCCTCGATCACAGCGGCCCGGACCTGGCCCTGATCGAACTGGGCGCCTTCTACAAGCTCTTCCTGTACGCGGCCCTGATCGCCAGCCTGCTCAAGCCCGCCGGCCTCGCTGGCCCTTTTGCCGGCACCCTGGCGTTTTACGCCCTGATGGCCGTGGTCTACGTGGCCATCGGTATCACCGAGTCGCTCACCGCCCGGCTGAAAATGAACATGGTGCCCAAATACATCCTCACCTCGTTCGCCTTGGTCTTTTTCGCCATCATCCTCACCGTGGAGATTGCCTGATGAACACCGGCATCGACGTCGTCCTGGTTGTCATTCTGCTGTCGGTCCTGCTGTCGCTGGCCTCCAGCCGGATGATGGCTCTGGTCAAGATCATGGCCCTGCAGGGTGCCATGGTTTCCATCGCTCCACTGCTCCTCGACGAGCACAGCCCACTCAGCAACGAGGGCATTCTTTTCTTCCAGCTCATGTTCCTGATCAAGGCGGCGCTCATCCCCGGCCTGCTCTACCTGGCGGTGACCAAAGTGGCGATCAAGCGCGAGGTCGAGCCCATCGTCGGCTACCACGCCTCCCTGGTGGTCGGACTCGGCCTGATCCTCCTGTCGGCCTACATCACCCATCACCTGGGTATCTCCCTGACCGGTGACGCCGCCCTGCTGCTGATCGCGGCCATCACCACCCTGGGCGGCGGCCTGTTTCTGATGATGAGCCGCACCAAAGCCATCACTCAGGTCATCGGCTACCTGATGCTGGAAAACGGGATCTACCTGGTGGGCACCGCCCTCACCGGCCAGTCGCACAGCATCTATCTGGTCGAATTCGGCGTGCTGCTCGACCTCCTGGTCGGGGTGATGATCATGGGGATCATTCTCCACAACATCAACCGCACCTTCGACGACGTCGACACCGCCTACCTCGGGCAACTCAAGGATTGACCATGCTGGAAGCCATTTTTTTCCTGCCGCTGCTCACCGGGCTGCTGACCCTGTGCCTGCCGGTCAGATCGGGCCGGGTCGTGCTGATGGCGGTGGCCCTGCTCCACCTGGGCCTGACCGGCTTCTGCTGGCTGCACGCCCCGGCCCCGCATCTGCCCACCTATTTCGGCAACGGGCCGGCCGGGGTCCTGGTCCTGCTGGTCATCTCGTTCATCTTCGTCTGCATCGCCCCCTACAGCATCTTCTACATGCGCGAGCAGGAGATGCGGAGCGAGCCGATCTTCCTCGGCTGCATGCAACTCTTTCTCGGCACCATGAGCATGGCCGCCCTGGCCGACCATCCCATCGTGCTGTGGATCGCCATCGAGGCCACCACCTTGGCCAGCGCACCGCTCATCTTCATCAACCGCTCGAAAAAAGCCCTGGAAGCCACCTGGAAATACGTGCTGATCTGCTCGGTGGGGATCGCCCTGGCCCTGCTCGGCTTCTTTTTCATCACCCTGGCCCTGGACCGGGCTGGCATCGACGTACCATTGACCTTCTCCGCCCTGAACGAGGCCGCCCGCCAGCTCGATCCGCTCTGGCTGCGGACCGGCTTCATCTTCGTGCTCATCGGCTTCGGCACCAAGATGGGACTGGCGCCGATGCACACCTGGCTGCCGGATGCCCACAGCGAGGCGCCCAGCCCGGCCTCGGCCCTGCTGTCCGGGGCACTGCTCAACTGTGCTTTTCTAGGTATCTACAAGGTGCACTGTCTGATGGTCCTGGCCGGCCTCGGCGAGTTTTCCGGCTCCCTGCTCATCGGCTTCGGCCTCCTCTCCATCGCGGTGGCCGGGATCTTCATCCTCAACCAGCCGGATTACAAGCGGATGCTCGCCTATTCGAGCATCGAGAACATGGGGGTGATCGCCCTCGGCATCGGGGTCGGCGGCCTGGGCCTGTACGGCGCCATGCTCCATCTCATCCACCATTCGCTGCTCAAATCCTCCCTCTTCCTCTCGGCCGGCAACCTGGTGCTCGGTTTCGGCACCAAGCTGGTCGCGCAGTGCGGCGGCATGGCGCGGCTACTGCCCCGCACCTGTCTCGGTTTCTTCGCCGGCTTCCTCGGCATCTCCGGCCTGCCGCCGTTCGGCATCTTCGTCAGCGAGCTGATGATCCTGACCGGCGCCATCCAGACCGGGCACCCAATAGCCGCAGGCCTGTTTATCGCCGCGCTGGTGCTGGTGGTGGCCGGCTTTGCCCGGATCGCCACCGACATGGCCTTCGGTCCCGTTCGGGAAGAGGTGCTGGTGCCGGAGCAGACGGTGCGGATCGTGCCGCCGCTGGCCCTGCTCGCGACCTCGGTGCTGCTCTGCGTCTGGATGCCCGAACCGCTCTACGAAACCATCACCAGCACCATCGCCATGATCGGAGGGACCCTCCATGGCTAGTCTGCTCCGGATCGGCAACGGCGAGGTGGTGCCCCGCCAGCACATTCCCCGGATCGATTTTCCCCGTTTCCTCCGGGTGCTGACCGACTTCGTCCGCTGCAACGGCTACATCGTCCAGTTCTTCGCCTACCCCGAAGGGGAGCGGATGCGACTGTTGGCCGTGCTCCGCAACAGCGAACTCCACGTGGTCGAAACCGAGGTGGAGCGGGACTATCCCTCGCTGACTCTGTTGGCCGGGGCCAAGTTCAACCTGTTCGAACGGGAGATCGCCGAGCAGTACGGCCTGCGGCCCAACGGCCATCCCTGGCTGAAGATGGTGCGCTACCATGCCAATGCGAGCGGCCGGCCCGATGTCTTCGGCAACGACTACCGCACCGACATTCCCGGCAACTATCCCTATTACCGGGTCGAGGGCGAGGCCATCCACGAGGTGGGGGTCGGGCCGGTGCACGCCGGCATCATCGAGCCCGGCCATTTCCGCTTCCAATGCGCCGGCGAGGAAGTGCTCCATCTGGAGATCCAGTTGGGCTACCAGCACCGGGGAGTCGAACGCCTGCTGACCACGGTGCCGCAACGGCGCTGGCCCATCCTCTGCGAGGCCATCGCCGGCGATACCGCCATCGGCCACAACCTCTGCTGCTGCCAGGCCATCGAAGCCCTGGCCGGGCTGGATGTCGAACCGGGCGCCCGCACGGTGCGGACCATTGCCCTGGAACTGGAACGGCTGGCCAACCACATCGGCGATCTCGGCGCCCTGAGCGGCGACGTGGCCTTCAATCCGCCCGCCGCCTATTTCGGCCGCATCCGGGGCGAGTTCCTCAACCTGCTGCTGGAGCTGTGCGGCAACCGCTTCGGCAAGAGTCTCGTGCGGCCGGGTGGCGTCACCCAGGCCATGGGAGGCGAGCAGCGGCGGATCATTTGCGCCAAGATCAAGGAATTGCGGGAGGAAATCGTCCAGGTCTGCGACCTGCTCTTCTCCGCCCACACCGTCCTGGCCCGTTTCGAGTACACCGGCACAGTCAATCGGGCCCTGGCCGATCAACTGGGCCTGGTGGGGCCCTGCGGCCGGGCCTCGGGCCTGGAATACGACGTGCGCGAATTCTTTCCCACCGAACGATATGCGGACCTGCCCGCCATCACCAACCGGGCGACCAACGGCGACGTCTACAGCCGGGCCATGGTCCGGCGCGAGGAAATCGTCCATGCGCTCGACCTGATTGAACAGCTCCTGGCCGCGCCGGAGGAGGCGCACCAGCCGGTGCGGTCGGCCGAACGTCGACTGGCCCCGGCCAGTTTCGTGGTCACCCTCAACGAGGGCTGGCGGGGCGAGGTGTCCCACTGCCTGCTCACCGACGACGACGGGGCGCTGCTCCGCTACAAGATCAAGGACCCGTCCTTCCACAACTGGACAGGACTGGCCATGGCCCTGCGCAACCAGGCCATCTCCGACTTTCCTCTCTGCAACAAGAGTTTCAACCTCAGTTACTGCGGTTTCGATCTGTAGGGGGACAGGGATGGACAGACAGGACAGGGCGGTGGCCAACCGCCTCGACAGGGGAACAACATGTTCAAGGTAATCGGCACCAGACTGAACCAGGGATACCGGACCAGCCCTTATCCAAACCAACCGGTGCGGCTCTCTTCCCGTTTTCGCGGTTTGCCCGAGATCAACGCCGCCTGCGACCCTGCCATCGTCCGCCGGTGCGCGGGCCTCTGCCCGCAGGAAGCGATCGCCGCCGAAAAACGGACCATCGATCTGGGCCGCTGCACCTTCTGCGGCGCCTGCGCCCAGGTGGAAGACGGCGCCTTCGTCCGCTTCAGCGGCATCTTCGAGATGGGGGCGGCCCGCCGCGAGGATCTGATCGTCAGCGGCGCCCTGCCCGACCTGGCCAGCCACGCCAAGGCCCATTTCAAAAAACTGTTCGGCCGTTCGCTCCAGCTCCGCCAGGTCTCGGCCGGTGGCTGCAATGCCTGCGAGGCCGACACCAATGTTCTGAATACGCCGTTTTTCGACCTTTCCCGGTTTGGCATCGATTTCGTCGCCTCGCCCCGGCATGCCGACGGCATCCACGTCACCGGACCGATCACCCGCAACATGCGCACCGCCCTGCTCGACACCTACGCCGCCGTGCCCGCGCCCAAGGTAGTGATCGCCAGCGGCTGCTGCGCCATCTCGGGCGGCCCCTTTTACGGCTCGGAAGACATCATCGGCGACCTGAACAGCCTCATTCCCGTCGACCTCTATATCCCCGGCTGTCCGCCGCATCCCCTGACCACGCTGCACGCCCTGCTGGCCTTCTTCAAATAATGGCTCAGAAGCGGTGCCGGCGCGCTCGACGGCCAGCCGGCGCACCCGGCCCGTCCGCTTCGCTCCGGCCGCAGCGGGCCCGCGCTCACTCCGCCATGCCCGGTGCAAGCAAAGAATTTGCGCGTGTTGGGCGAAAAACCTTCCGCCTTTGATGCCGTTTCGATATTGTTAAAGACATCGGTTCCCGGAACATCGCGTCATGGCCTCCCGGGAGGGGCGCCTCTTGCTGTTCCAACCGTTTTTCAACGCAGGACAAGGGGCAGACGATGGATGTGTATATCGCGCGGCAACCCATCTTTGATCGGCAGAGGCGCCTGTTCGCCTACGAGGTGCTCTACCGGTCGAGCATGGACAATGCCTTCCCCGAGCACATGAACAGCGACGAGGCCACCCATACCGTCCTGGCCCATGTCCTGTTCAACATCGGCCTGGACGCGATAACCGGTCGCCATCGGGCCCTGATCAACTTCACCGAAAACCACCTCCTCCAGAAGACACCGATCCAGCTGCCCCGGAAGCGCTGCATCGTCGAGATCCTGGAGTCGATCCTCCCCTCCCCGAGCGTGTTTGCGGCCTGCAAGGAGTTGAAGGAGCAGGGATACACCCTGGCCCTCGACGATTTCGACTTCAATGAACAATCTGCCCAATTGATTCCTTCGGTCCACATCGTCAAGGTCGATCTGCAAGCGGCCGACCGGGAACGCCTGACGGACAACATGGCCCGGATGCGGTGCTATCCGGGCGTTGCCTGGCTCGCCGAAAAAATTGAGAGCTATCAGGAGTTCCAATTGGCGCTGTCGTTGGGCTTCAGCTATTTCCAGGGCTATTTCCTCGACAAGCCGGAGGTGCTCAAGAACAGGACCATCGATACCTCGAAAATCGTGCTGCTCAACCTGCTGGCTGAAGTCTGCCGGCCCGAGGTCGATCTGCGCAGAATCGAACGGCTGGTGAGTCCGGATGTCTCGCTTTCCTACAAACTCTTCCGCTACATCAACTCCGCCTACTATTCACTGGTCCGCAAGGTCTCTTCGGTCCGTTATGCCCTGGCCTATCTGGGGGAGAGCGGCGTGCGGCAGTTCATTTCGCTGGCCGCCGCCTCGGAAATCTCCGTGGGCAAGCCCTCAGAACTGATGCGCCTGTCGATGATCAGGGCGCAACTCTGCCAGCTCCTGGCCGAGCTCGGCAACAAACCGGCGGACGGATCCCAGCTCTTTCTCCTCGGCCTCTTCTCCCTGCTCGATGCCATGCTCGACATGCCCATGGCCGAACTCACCGCCAAGCTGCCGCTCACCGATGGGCTGAAAAACGCTCTCGACAAGCGCACAGGTCCGCTGGCCCCCTATCTCCAGGCGGTTGCAGCCTACGAACGGGGCGAGTTTCACGCCTGCGCCGACTTTCTCCGGCAGCTCGGTATCGCCCCGGAGGCCATGATCGACGCCTATCTCAAGGCGCTGGCCTGGGCGGACCAGTTCGACGCCAGTATCGGCTGAAACCCGCCCGACCCTGCCGGCCACCGTTCCTTCCCGTTTCCCAGGCCAATTCCGGCCGGCCATGGTCGCGGGGCAATCCCCGGTCCGCATGGACCAGGACAGGAAACAACAGCCCGCCCCTCGCGGGCACGTTCTTCAGAGGCTGTCGACAAACCGCTGGGTGCTGTACTCCCTGACCGGCAACGGCCGCAGCACCTTGTGCTCACCGGGCAGTTTTTCGAGGTATTTGAGAAAGGCCTCGGCATAATCGAGCCCCACCTCGACCCGCCGCTCACCGGTGATGTTTTTCAGGCTGGCGAAGGAATCGCCGCCGTCGGCAAGGAAGGAAATGGTGACCACCTTGTAGGTCGCGTTGAGGTCAAAGGGCCGGTAGCTGCCGTCAGCCGCCCGGATTTCCAGGTGGGAGAGACGCGCACCCTTGGGCTTGGTCAGATCGAGCCGCCAGCGGAGTCCGCCGGTGTAGGGATAGCAGCCGGTATTGCCCGCCGGTCCGGCCACGCCTTCCACCGCATCCTCGAGGGCAGCCTTGACCTCGGCGCCGGTGGCGTTGAGCTGCACCAGGGTGTTCTTGAACGGCAGGACCGTGTACACGTCCTTGATCGTGACAGGCCCCTTGGGAAGATCGATCCGGACACCGCCGCCGTTCTGAATGGAGAGATCGGCACCGAAGAACGCCTTGCCCTGTTGCAGGAAGGCCTCGGCGACAATCTGCTGGATATCGCCGCCATGGGCGTTGACCCGTTCGTTGGCGTTGCAGGCATCGCCGAGGGAAGAGCGGGAGGTGTCGCGCTGGTTGCCCGGCACCCGCCGCAGACAGAGGTTGTCCGTGGCGGTGGCCACCACGGTGGCGCCCATCGCCTCTTTCTGCTTCGCATAGGGAGCGAGGATGGCTTCGGCCTGCGGGTCCGGGGCGGTTATCCGCAGGACTTTGCCGGCATCGATGTCGGCGCGCACGGCGGCGGTCTCCGCCGCATTGAGCGGCTGGTCACCGCGGCTGAACCGGTCGCCGAGCAGTACCCAGGGAGTTCCGGTGCAATCGCTGACCTCACCGGCCGCATCGAAGCGCACCCGCATCTCGCCGACCACGTAGCCGTACTGCCAGGCCTGACCAATGCACACCGGCTTGCCGTCCCGGTCCGTGCTCCGGGTTGGATACGGTCCTTCCGGGGTCATGCCGTATTCCTTCAGATTGTCGGGCCCGAGCAGGGAATGGGAATCTCCTCCGATCACCACGTCGACGCCGCTCAGTTCCCTGACCAGCGCCTGATCGGCCCGGTAACCGATGTGGGTCGAGAGAATGATCTTGTCGATGCCCTGGCTTCGGAGGCGGTCGATCTCCGCCTGGGCCATGGTCGCCTCGTCGAGCAGAACGGTATCGGGATCGGGTTGGGAGGAGTTCTTGGATTTGCCGGCCACGGTCAGCCCGATGATCCCGATCTTCTGGCCGCCGCGCTCAAGCACCACGGAGGGGAGAACCGTCTCCGGGGGCACGGTGCCGTGCATCGGCGAGGAGGCGCCGAAACGGACATTGGCGCTCAGCACCGGGGTTTTGCACTTATCTTCGTGGAGAAATCCTATCAGTCTTTTGATGCCGGCGTCGGTATTGTCGAATTCATGATTGCCCAGGGTGAACGCATCGAAGCAGACCGCGTTCATGAGTTCGGCATCCGCCCTGCCCTCGGTGAGGGTATAATAGAGGTCGCCGGTGCTGGCATCGCCGCTGTGGATTTTGACCACATGGGAGGATTCTTTTTCCAAGTCCCTGATTGCCCCGACCACCCTGGCGAAGCCGCCCCGCTCCACGGTCACCGGTTCGCGCCTGCCGTCGCCGGTGGCCAGTTGCAGGGTGGCCGGCTCCGGATCGAGATGGGAATGGTGGTCGTTGATGTGCAGTACGGTCAGCTCGAACGGCTGCGGGCCGCCGGGTCGATGACCTGCGGCTTCCCGGCTCGGGGTTCCGCAACCGGCGAGGGCGAGAATCAGGACGAAAACAACGGCGAGGGCAGGCTGGCGCATGGATGCTCCTGGATAAAAGGAAACGGGGCGATCTGGTCAACCATTGCACTTACCTTTGTCGACCCGACAACGCAATCGGCAAAAGCCCTTTCCGCTGAAAAAAACTGTCGATTGTCTCGCCTGACGGGTTGTCGCAAATCCGGTCGACCGCGCAAATTGGTCGCACCAGAATCGCTTGAGTTGTTTGACTAAAGATTGTCGTGACAGTGTCGCGACAATCTTGGCCTTCCGAGGCGAGGCCCGGATGCCAGGCCGGTACAGCGCAGTTTTTGTTGCTGCAGTGGAAATGGAATGACGTCGCGGACGAAGTGACCTCCCCGCTCAGCCCATGCACCACCGATAGGCGTTCTGGAACATCCGCAGCCAGGGGCTGACCGGCATCGCCTGCATCGCTTCGGGCAGCCAGTGGCACTGCCAGGGCAGGAAGGCCCGCTCGGGATGGGGCATCATCGCCAGGTGGCGGCCGTCGGGCGAACAGATGCCGGTGAGGCCGCCGGGCGAGCCGTTGGGGTTAAAGGGATAGGCCTCGGTGGGCTGGCCCTCGTCGTCGACAAAGACCACCGCGGCCATCTGCTCGTTCCAGACCCGGTCCCGGATGGCTGCATCCGGAAAGTGCAGAAAGCCCTCGCCGTGATCGACATGGATGCCGAAGACCAGGTCTTCCATGCCCTGAAGCATGATCGCCTTGCTCGGCAGAACCTTGACCGTGACCCAGCGGGATTCGAAGCGGCCGCTTGCATTGTGGATGAAGCGGGGCTGCCGCTCTGCCTCGATGCCCTGCCAGGGCACCCAGCCGAGCAGGCCGAACAGCTGGCAGCCATTGCAGATGCCCAGGGTGAAGGTGTCCGGCCGGTTGTAGAACTCGTGGAACTGGGCCTGAAGCCGCTCGTTGAAGCGGATGGTCGCGGCCCAGCCCTTGGCGCTCTCCGGCACGTCGGCGTAGGAAAAACCGCCCACCGCCGCGATGCCCCGGAATCGGGCCAGGTCGATCCGGCCGGCCAGCAGGTCGGTCATGGTCACGTCCCAGGGCTCGAATCCGGCGGAGTAGAAGGCGGAACTCATCTCCCGGTCGGAGTTGGAACCCTCGTCGCGAAGGATGATCACTTTGGGCTTGTCCTTTTTCTGCAGGATGGCCGGCGCCGTGGCCTCGGGTGTGAAGCCGAGAGTGTATTCCGGCCCCTTGCGGTCGAAGATGTTGAATTTTTCCGCATCGGCGCAGTCGGGATCGACCTGGAGCCGCTCCAGCTGGTAGCTGGTTTCCTCCCACCACTGGCGCAGGAGAATCATCGAGTCGTCCAGCACCAGATGGCCGTTGTACTGGATGATGACCGCCTTTCTGGCCACGCTGGAGCCCAGCACCAGGCAGGGAATTCTGGCCTGGTCGAACCGCTGCTTGACCTCGGCCAGATGGCTCCAGCGGCATTCGACCACCAGGCCCAGTTCCTCGGCGAACAGGCTTTCCAGCGGCGAAGTCGTGCCGCTGAGCGCCAGGTTGAGGCCGCAGTTGCCGGCAAAGGCCATCTCCAGCACCGTGGTGATCAGGCCGCCGTCGCTGCGGTCGTGGCCGGCGAGAATCATCCCTTTCTCGATCAGATACTGCACGGCGCCAAAGGCCCGCTTGACCAGGACCGGGTCGTCCATGTCCGGGACCTCGTCGCCGATCCGGCCGCAGGTCTGGGCCAGGGCGCTGCCGCCCAGGCGGTTCTTGCCGCCGGAAAGATCGACCAGCAGCAGGGCGGAACCGGGCTCCTTGATGTCCGGGGTGACCTTCCTGCGGATGTCGTCCATGGCCGCGTACACGGAAACCACCAATTCGCGCGGCGACTTGACCACCTCGTCACCCACCTTGGCAGCCATGGACAGGCTGTCCTTGCCGCCGTCCACCGCGATGCCCACGGCGATCATCGCCGTTGCCATGGCCTCGACGGCGTCGCGCAGGGCGGCGCCCTCGCCGGGCAGCTTCGGCGCCCACATCCAGTTGGCCGAGCACTTGACCTGCTCCAGATCCCTGATCCGCGCCCAGACCAGGTTGGTCAGGGCCTCGCCCACCGCCATCCGCGCCCCGGCCGCGGGATCGACCAGCATCTTGATCGGCTGTTCGCCGATGGCCGTGGCAATGCCGGTGTGGCCGAAATGGCTCTGCGCCACCACGGCCACGTCGCCGACGGTCAGTTGCAGCGGGCCGCAGCACTGCTGCTGGGCGATCAGGCCGGTGACCGCCCGGTCGACCTTGTTGGTGAGGAATCGTTTGGAGCCCACCGACACCAGCCGCAGCACCCGGTTCAGGGCCTCGCGCACGCCCATGCCCTTGGGCGGGACAAAGGGGGACAGGGCGGGACAGGTGCGACTGTCGGTGAAGGTTTTCTGCGGAATCTTACCGAGCAGCTCCGGGATCTCGATGTCCACCGGCGTGGTGTTGTCCTGGTTGTCGTGGACAACGAAGCGCAGGTCGCCGGTGACCTCGCCCAAAATCTCGCAGGCCACCTTCTCCCGTTCGCAGATCTCTTGGAAGCGCCCGATATTCTCGGGGCTGATCAAAAGGCCCACCCGTTCCTGGTATTCGGCCACGTAGATCTCCAGGACCGACATGGTCGGATCGCCCACCCGGATGTTGCGGATCTCCACCCGGCCGCCGGCATGCTCGACCAGTTCCTTGAGCACGTTGGCCGGCCCGCCGGCGCCCTGGTCGTGGATGACGTCGATCAGGCTTAAGCTCCCCATCTCGTTGCAGGCGCGGATCACCCGGTTCATCTTCTGCTCCATCTCGGCGTCGCCGCGCTGGACCGCGTCGAAATCGAGTTTGGATTCGTTCTCGCCCTGCATCATCGACGAGGCCGCGCCGCCGCCGAAGCCGACCCGGTAGGCCGGGCCGCCCACCTGGACGATGAGCATGCCCTTGACCGCCTTCTTCTTCTCGGTGTGCCGGTCGTCGATCTGGCCGATGCCGCCGGTGAACATGATCGGCTTGAGGAAGCCCCAGCGCTCGCCGTTTTCCAGGCGCAGGTCGAAGCTACGGGTGAAGCCCTGGATCAGCGGCTCGCCGAATTTGTTGCCGTAGTCCGAGGCGCCGTTGCTGGCCTCGATCTCGATGGTGAGCGCCGGCGCCAGGCTGTCCGGACAGGCGTAGCTGTTCTCCCAGTCCAGCGGATAGTCGGGGATGTGCAGATTGGCCACGCAGTAGCCGGCGGTGCCGGCCATGACCAGGCCGCCGCGGCCGGTGCCCTGGACGTCGCGGATGCGGCCGCCGGTACCGGTTTCGGCGCCGGGAAAGGGGGCGACGCCGGTGGGGAAATTGTGGGTCTCGGCGGTGAGCAGCGGATGGTAGCAGACCGTGGCCTCGCGCAGAGCGGAAGGCTGGCCGGGCTGTTCGGGCAGCAACGTGGTCAGGGGGGCGCCCTCGATGACGCTGGAGTTGTCCTTGAAGGCCACCTTGCTGCCCTTGGGGTTGGCGGCCAGGGTGTCGGTGACCACCTTGAACAGGGGCGTGTCGCAGGGTTGGCCGTCGATCACCTGCTTGCCGCGGAAGAAGCCGTGGCGCGAGTGTTCGGAGTTGGCGTTGTTGAGATCCATGATCTCGACGATGGTCGGGTTGCGGCCGCAGCGCCTGACGAAGTAGTCGTGGTACAGCTCCCGGTCCCACTGGTCCATGGAGATGCCGGGGATGTCGAGCAGGCCGTCCGGCCCCTTGCTCTTGAGGTCGACCTCGTAGACCGGCTCGGGCACGATGCCGGTCTCGAAGGTGGTCAGCGGTGCCGGGTAGACGCATTCGGTCATGCGGTCGTGGCGCTTGGCGATAAAGGCCCCGATGTCTTCCCCTTCGGGCACGAGATAGCGGCGGGACCGTTCCACCCGGCTGACCGCGTCCAGACCGACCGCCCGGCAGATGGACACCAGGTTCGACGACCAGGCGGTGGCGAAGTTGAGCCGGGGGCCGACCTCGACCACCCGCTCGCCGGCGAGGGCGGGTTCGAAGGTGACGGTGTCGATGAGAAAGCCGTCGGCCAGGATCAGCCGCAGCCGCTCGGTTTCCGCAGGCGTGAGTGCGCGGCTGGATTCGATGTTGAAACAGTAGGCGAAGTCGGGCTTGACCTGGCGGTGGAGTTGCGTGACGAGAGCCATGGGATTTTTCCTTTCAAGAGAGCAACGCCCGCTACGGCAGGCATTTGGTGGAACGGGGCGGCGAGCCGGCGACGGCTTGCTATCGCCGTCAACCTAGCATTAAAGAGGATTTTTTTCCGCTCCAAAGTGGGTGGGACGCCTTTCTTTTCCTGCTGTCCGCTCGGGCGGATCGAGGTGGAGGCCACCGAAAAACGGGGCATGGTTGGAGGTGAAAAAAGGCGGATCGCGGCGGAGGATGGCGGCGATCTGCGGCTGGCGCCTGAATTCGCGGTCGAGGAAGGTGCGCACCGCCCGCCGGTCCCAGCCGCGGGGGTGGACGAAATCCAGGTAGAGCGACAGATCGCCCTGGGAGAACCCGTGGCCCGGCAATTGCCCGGCTTCTTTGCCGGCGATCGGCATGTTGAAGATGGCCAGGTTGAGGAAGGTGATGGCCTGATGATGGCGCAGGACGAAATCCATGGTCTGGCGCGCCTCGATGGGCGACTCCGAGGGTGTGCCGAAGAGCAGGTAGACGTAGGTGGCGATGCCGGCCCGGCGCAGGGCGTCGAGCACGCGCCTCGCCAGTTCCAGGCGGACGCCCTTGTCCATGGTGTCGAGCACCGCCTGGCTGCCCGACTCCAGGCCGAGTTTGAGCAGTACGCAGCCGGAGGCGCGCAAGCACCGGCAGAAGTCGCTGTCGGCCAACTGTTCGTGGAAACGGACAAAACCGTACCAGGGCACACCGGGCGGCTGGTCGCAGAGGGCGCGCATGAGCACTGGGCTGACCGCATTGTCGAGCAGGTGGAGCAGCACCGGCCGGATGCGGGGGCGCAACTCGCTGAGATGGTCGAGGACCGTGGCCGGGGCCACCGGGCGGTAGCGGCTCTGCTCCGCTGTTTCCGGGCAGAAGCCGCACCGGTTCCAGTAGCAGCCGCGCGAGGCCGCATAGGGCAGGACCGGGCCGGGGGAGAGGTAGTCGGCCAGCGGCAGGCCGTCATAGTCGGGGGCCGCATCCGGGGCGGGTTGGTCATCGCCCAGCAGGCGCAGCAGCGGTTCTTCCCCCGGCCCGGCGATGCAGTGGTCGACCAGACCGGCAAAGGGATCGCGCCACCCCGGATGGCTCATCCAGGAGGTGAGCAGCCCGCCGCCGAGGATGAGCCTGAGTCCGGGCCAGCGGCTCTTGAGAAAACCGAGCAGGGCAAAGGTGCAGACCGCCTGGCTGAGATAACAGAGCGAAATCCCCACCCATTGGGGGCGCCGCTCCGCCAGCAGGGCCGAAAGGCGCGTCTCCATCCAGGCAAAGAACGGGTTGCGCTCGGGCTGTGCCGCTGCCCGCAGCAGGTCGTCGCTGGCCAGCGGGTTGGTGTCGTCCTGGTAGTTGCTCAGGCTGAGGGCGAGGTTCGGTTGGTCGCGCGCCGCCACTTCCAGGGCGCGGTTGAGGTCGCGCACTGCCCGCTGGTAGCGGTCCGGGTTCCGGTAAAGTGCGGACGAACGCAGCGCGGTCAGATTGGCCTGCCGATGGCGCAGAGCCCGTTTCGACCAGGCATCGCTTGGCGTAGCGGCATCCCGGTCGAGAAGAAACAGCAGGCCCTCCAGATTGGCGTCGAGCGGGTCGCAGTCAATGCCGCGGGCGCGCAGGCTGCCGGCCAGGGAGGCGATGCCGGCCGGCGGCTCGCCCGGCTTGGCCACCGGCGGATGGATCAGCAGGATCATGCCACCGTGCGTGCGTCCCACGGGCGGTGCGGTGGCATGGCAGGCGCCAGTTCTTGGACGGGGATGAACCATTTGGGGTGCATGCGGCCAAAATCGCGGCGGCAATGGCGTTTCAGGTCCGCTTTCGAATCCAACACCCGCGTGCCTTGGCGATCACGAACGAACACCACCCAATGCCAATGCGGTTTTCCCGCGAGCAATCGCCATTTGATGGCGAGCAGGGCGTAATCCGGCAGCTCCTGCCACGAGGAAAACGGGATTTCCCTTGGCCAGGCCGCCAGGCCGTAGGCGGCGAGCAACCTGCGGACAGAGGCTGGGTCGGACCAGAGCGATGCGTCGCTTGCATGGATGCCGAGGGAGGCGGCCAGCGCGGCCGCTTCGCCGTACGAAACACCGGCGATGGCCGCCACGCTGGCGATGCCGCAGCCCGTCCGTTCTTCCTGCACAACCGCCTGCATGACGCTCACACCGATTCCCGCGTTTTGTGGAACACCACCTCGGGAAACAGGTCCTGGGTATGGGCAAGCCGCCAACTGCCCTCGGCCAGGTAGGTCAGGTGGCCTTCGGCGTCGAAGGCCAGGTTGAACTGGTTTTTCTTTTCGAATTCGCGCATCTGCTGCTTGTTGTCGCAGCTCACCCAGCGGGCCAGGGTGTAGCTGAGCGGTTCGTAGGTGGCGTCCACGCCGTATTCGTCCTTGAGCCGGGTCATGGTCACCTCGAACTGGAGTACGCCCACCGCGCCGAGGATGTAGTCGTTGCCCATCAGCGGCCGGAAGACCTGCACCGCGCCTTCTTCCGCCATCTGCAGGAGGCCCTTTTGCAACTGCTTCATCTTGAGCGGGTTTTTCAGGACCACCCGGCGGAAATGCTCGGGCGCGAAGTTGGGGATGCCGGTGAACTTGAGCTCTTCCCTGTCGGTGAAGGTGTCGCCGATCTTGATGGTGCCGTGGTTGTGGATGCCGATGATGTCGCCGGGATAGGCCTCGTCCACGTGCGAGCGCTCCTGGGCCATGAACACGGTGGCGTTGCTCAGGTTCACCTCCTTGCCCAGCCGGTGGTGCATCACCTTCATGCCCCTGGTGAACTTGCCCGAGCAGATGCGGAAGAAGGCGATGCGGTCGCGGTGGGCCGGGTCCATGTTCGCCTGGATTTTGAAGGTGAAGCCGCTGAAGGCATCCTCCTCGGGATGGACCATGCGGGTGGTGGTGGCGCGCGGGCCGGGCGGCGGGGAGAGTTCGACAAAGGCGTCGAGCAGCTCGCGCACGCCGAAGTTGTTGATGGCGCTGCCGAAGAACACCGGCGTCTGGCCGGCCTTGAGGTAATGTTCGTATTCGAAGGGATTGGCCGCGCCATGGAGGAGGTCGATGTCCTCACGCAGCTTGTCGGCGGCATAGCCGCCCAAAAGCTGGTCGAGCATCGGGTCGTTCAGGTCCCTGACCACGAGGCTGTCCTCGGGGCGGGTGTCCTGGCTGGGCGTGAACAAGGTGATCTGCTGCCGGTGCAGGTCGTAGACGCCCTTGAAGCCCTTGCCCATGCCGATGGGCCAGGACAGCGGCGCGCACTCGATCTGCAGTTTGTCCTCGATGTCGGAGAGGATGTCGAGCGGCTCCAGGCCGTCGCGGTCGAGCTTGTTGATGAAGGTGATGATCGGGGTGTTGCGCATCCGGCAGACCTCCATCAGCTTGGTGGTCTGGGCCTCGACGCCCTTGGCGCTGTCGATCACCATCAGGGCCGAGTCCACGGCGGTCAGCACCCGGTAGGTGTCCTCGGAGAAATCCTGGTGGCCGGGGGTGTCGAGCAGGTTGATCTCATAGTCGCGATAGTTGAACTTCATCACCGAGGTGGTCACCGAGATGCCGCGCTCGCGCTCGATGGCCATCCAGTCGCTGGTGGCGTGCATGGCCGTCTTGCGGGACTTGACCGCGCCGGCCATCTGGATGGCTCCGCCGAAGAGCAGCAGCTTTTCGGTGAGCGTGGTCTTGCCGGCGTCGGGATGGCTGATGATGCCGAAGGTGCGTCGTTTCTGTATTTCCTTGAGATGCTGACTGCTCATGGCGGGGCTGCTGGTAACGGGGGAACGTTCAGAAGATGCCCGCAGGGTTGCTGGGACCGCCGCGCGGGGCATCCAAAAAAAACGGGCCGGAAACCGGCCCATGGTCACGGACTGGGCGGCCACCATAGCGTATGCGGCACAATTTGTCCATTCTTCATTCTTTCTGACAGGTGGCCCTGGTCGGATCGGGAGGGCTGCCACCTGGAACAACAAAAGCCCGTGAGTCGTGGACTCACGGGCTTCATTTGCCAACAGGGTTGGATGTATTTGGCTCCCCGGGAGGGACTCGAACCCCCGACAAGGCGGTTAACAGCCGCCTGCTCTACCAACTGAGCTACCGAGGAATGGTGCTCACGGAAAAATGGCCGGATCGCTGCATCCAGGGCCATTTCGAGATTGGCTAATTAGCACAGAGTCTGTGGGCCGTCAAGAAAAACTTGTGCGCGGCCCGGCACCGTCCGCAGGGCGGTCAGCAGGATGCGCGCCGTGTGCCGCTGCCGCATCTCTGGCTGGCAGCTCGATTTCGACCTCCAGGCCCTCTCGTTCGAGAGTGTTGGCAAATCGGAGCAAACCGCCGTGCTGGTGCACCACCTGTTGGGCAATGGCCAGCCCCAGCCCGACGCCGCCGCTGGTGCGGTCACGGGCTTCGGCCACCCGGAAAAAGGGCTCGGTGAGGTGGGGCAGTTTGTCCTCCGGCACGCCGGGACCGTAATCCCGGACACGGATGACGGCCATGCGCGCGCCGGATTCGTCGCGCCGGGAGGACAGGCGAACCTCCACCGGGCTGCCGCTACGGGTGTAGTAGGCACCGTTGCGGACGATGTTTTCGATGGCCTGCCGGAGCAGTTCCCGCGATCCGGTCACGGTCACGGCCTCGCAGTCGAGCAGCCGGACACCCTTGCCTTGGCCGCGGGTTTCAAAGTCGACGTCGGCGCCGATTTCCTGAAGCAATGCAACCAGGTCGACCGCCGGCGCATCGGCGTCGATGGCCGCGGTTTCGCTGCGGGCCAGGGTGAGCAGTTGGCCGATCAGTTCGTTCAACCGCACCGATTCGCGGCCGATCCGGGCCAGGTTGCCGTCATCGTCGGCGCACCGCTTTTTGGTCAGTTCGAGGGTCAGGTTGAGCCGGGCCAAGGGCGAGCGCAGTTCGTGCGAAATGTCGAGCAGCAGCCGCTTCTGGCCGTTGACCAGCCCCTCCATCCGCTCGGCCATGAGATCGAAATCCCGGCCCAGGTCGCCGATCTCGTTGCCGGGCTTGCCCAAACTGGTGCCGACCCTGGCCGAGAGGTCGCCGGCGGCGATCTGGCGACTTGTCCGGCGCAGGCGGTCGAGCGGCGCGCTGAACGACCGGGCCAGGAGCAGGCAGATGAGTCCGGCCACGGGCAGAAAGACGAGGAAACGCAGGCCCAGCGTGCGGCCGAACAGGGCGAGCAGCCCCTCTTGTTCGGGGGGAGGAAACGGCGGCGGACCGGGGCCGAATTTTCCCGGAAACGGGGGAGGGCCGGTCATGCCGGGGGGTGGCCCCAACTGGTGCAGCCCGATCACCGTGAAGGTGAGCCCCTCCGGGGTGGCCAGCCGCTGCGCCACGATCAACTGGCCCTCGTCTTCTTCGAGAATGGGCGCGGTTGCCGCGCCGGTGCGGGCTGCCAGACCGAGGATCTGCGGGTCCGAGGTCGCCGGCAGGACCGTGTTGTCCAGGACGAGATAGAGCCGGGTCCGCATCGAGGATTCGATGTCGGCGACGTAGTCGGCAAAGGCCCGGTCCCCCCTGAGTTGGCGCATCATCTGCGCGGCCTGCCCCATCAGCACGACGGAGCGGGCGAGATTGGCGTGCAGGGCCTTGCGAAAATCGTTGCGGAACGACTCCACCGACAGCCGAGAAAAAGAGAACACGACCAGGCCGCTGAGCAGGCCGGCCAGCAGGAAGGTCAGGGAAAAGCTGAGCAGGAGCCGGGGAAAGATGCCGCGCATGGGTGATGGAGCCTCGCGGTTCAGATGCGGCTGTACATGTAGCCGACGCTACGCACGGTTTTGATCCGTTCGATGCCGTTGACGTTATGGCCCAGCTTCCGGCGCAGGCTGCTGATGTGGACATCGATGCTGCGGTCGAACATTTCCAGTTTCCGGCCGAGCACCTCCTGGGCCAGTTCCTCCCGGTTGACCACCTGGCCGATGCGCTTGACCAGGGCGTGCAGCAGAGAGAATTCGACCGCGGTCAGCGGGACCATATCGCTGTTCCGGAACACGGTCCGGGTGCCGAGGTCGATGAGCAGGTCGTCGGCGGTCAGCTTGCCGGGAACGGCCTGCCGGGTGCCGAATCCGTTTTCGCCGCGCCGCTGGATGGCGCGGATCCGGGCCACCAGTTCACGGGGATCGAAGGGTTTGGGCAAGTAATCGTCGGCCCCCATTTCCAGGCCGACAATCCGGTCGACGGCATCGCCGCGGGCGGTCAGCATCAGGACCGGAACCGTCGACAGGCGGCGGAGCTGCCGCAGCAGATCGATGCCGTTGCAGCCGGGCAGCATGACATCCAGAATGACAAAATCGTGGTGTCCGGCAAGGGCTGCGGTGAGGCCTTGCCGGCCGTCGTGGCAGGTCGAAACCGTGCACCCCTCCTGGGTCAGATATTCGGTCAGCAGGTCGCAGAGTTCGGTGTCGTCGTCAATGAGCAGAATTCGCATGGCACGGCAATGGTTGCAGGGGAAGTGGCGCGGAAACTGTCCCCCACCTTAAATCCTCGGAGGCGCTCCATAGAGGCAATTTACAAAAATTAACAATTTTTTTCGCAAAATTAACGGCCAAAACTCTCTGATGTACCGATACTTTCATCGGGTCGTCAGACTATCGCCGCGTCGGGTGCGGAACCAGCGATAGGGACCAATGCGGATCGTCCCGGCAAGCGACCCCCGGCCCACACGGGCAATCCATGGGGCAATCGGCGACGGAACCGGCAGCAGGGAAACGTTGTGTGACCAGCCGTTACCTCCAGGTGACCCAATCGCCATAAAGCGCCCCTCTTTTCAGGACGATAGGAGGAGTACCCCTGTACCGCAACGGGCAGGGGGCAATGCCCCTTCCCCTCCACGGCATGAGGCCATTTGGGAGCAGGGATGCCGGCTCAACAGTGTGAAGGAGGATCAGTATGTCGATCAGCGGTATCAGTTCCAGCAGTTACTCCATGGGGTCGCTGTCCACCATGCGTATGCGGGATGGATCGGACAGGACGGAGCAGACCTCGGCCAAGGAAAAACCCGATTTGGGGGCGCTTTTCACCAAGGCGGATGCGGACGGCAGCGGCGGTCTCGATTCGACCGAGGTGCAGACTCTCACCGAAAAGATCAGCGAGGCCACCGGCGTGTCCGTCGATCTTTCCGAGTTTCTGGCAACCTACGATGGAGACGGCGACGGCACCCTGAGCGAGGAAGAGACGGTTGCCGCCCTGGAAGCCAACCGTCCGCAGGGGGCGCCACCTCCCCCTCCGGGCGGCATGGGCGGCATGCAAGGGTCGGCTGAGTCCGACATGGTCGACTCAGCCGACACCAACGGCGACGGGATCATCAGCGCCGACGAGGCCGCCGGATTGGTCGACATCGTCAACAACGCCACCGGTTCCTCGCTCACGGCAGATGAGTTCATGAGCACCTACGATGCCGACGGCGACGGCTCGTTCAGCACCGACGAGGCGGTGGCCGCCATGGAGGCCAACCGTCCGCAGGGATCGGCTTCCGGAGCGGAAGGGAGCGATGCGGCGATGGCTGCCGCTGCCGAGCAGTATCTCGCCATGGCCCTGATGGGCATGGAAGAAGAGCGCGGTGGCGAGGCGGTTTTTACCCAGAACGGCGGTTCCGGCACGTTCAGCAACAGAGCCTGAATCGTTTGATCGGGCTGTCATCCCGTTTTTTTTAAGAGTGCGCCATCATTCCGCGGAAGCGGAGGTGGCGCACTCGCGTCTGCGGCCGCTCCGACGGGGATGCGGCCTCAATCCCGCAGCAGCAGCAATGCCGCCCATTCCTCCTGATGCAGCCGGTCGAGCGGCTGCACGCCGAAATTGCGGTAGATGCGGACGATGCTCTTTTCCTGATCGCCGCTGAGGATACCGGCCAGCACCAGCGATCCCCCCGGCATGGTCAGGCCCGCCAGAGTGCCGGCCATGGCTACCAGCACGTCGTGGACGATATTGGCGCAGACCAGGGGAAAAGGGCCCCGAATCTGTGCCACCGGCGTGGCGCTGACTTCTATCGTGCCGGCCAGCCCGTTCTTGGCGACATTTTCCCGCGCCACCGCCACCGCGTCCGGATCATTGTCGATGGCCACCACCCGTTCGGCGCCGAACAGGGCGGCGGCCATGGCCAGGATGCCGGTGCCGGTGCCGACATCCAGCACCTCCCGGCAGGAGCCGGCGACCATGCACCTTCTGATCAATTCCAGGGCCATCCGGGTCGAGGCGTGCTGGCCGGTGCCGAAGGCCATGCCCGGATCCATCTCGATGACCGCCTGGCCCGCCTCCGGCCGATATTGCTCCCAAGACGGTCTGATCACCAGGCCGGGGACGATCTCGACGGGCTTGAAGTACTGCTGCCAGCAGGTGGCCCAGTCCTGGTCGGCGAGCAAGGTGACGGTCGCTTTTTCCGGAACGCGGCCGTACAGGGCGAACAGCTCGGCCATCTCACTCTCGACCCGGGCCAGAAGGGTATCCGTTTCTTCTGCGGGGGCGTGGATGCCGCTTGTCGTTCCCAGTTGGAAAAAACCGCTGATCAGGGCGCCGGCTTCAGTCTCCGGGCTCTGCTCCACGCCGGCACCGCTGAGCACGGCCATGAGGTCGGTGGCCGGTTCCAGCAGAGGAAGCGGGCAGAACAGGGTGATCTTCAGCCAATGGTGTCCGGTTGCAGGTGTCATGGAATCGCACGTCGGAAAAAGGAAAGAGGAAAGAGGCAATGCCCGGGCCGCCGGGGCGCGGTCCGTCCGGAAGAAGATACCCCGGTTTCAGGGCCGGGGCCACTCTTTCCTGCCATTCGGGGCCGGAGGGATGGCATCGTACCGGATTTTGGCAAATTGAGGATTGACAAAACGGTTGAGCCACGATTAGTTACCCCTTTGCCGAGGTGTATGCTACGGCGGAAAGAGAGGAGCAGGACGCCGAAACAGCCTTGGCCGGAACCCCGCACCCCGTTGTTTCCCTCCGTTGTTTGCCTCTTGTGTTTTTGATTCAGGACTGCCTCCATGATCGATACCTCGGGCCATCACATCGTCTACGGCGAACTCCGGGATTATCTGACCGGCGAGGTGCTGCCCGACACCGACGACGAACGGATCCGTCAGGATCTGGCCCGGCTTTTGGTGGAGCGGCTCGGCTACGGCAGGGACGAACTGGAGCCCCGCCTGACCATCGACACCTGTTACAACGGCAACCGGACGCAGACCCTGATCGAACTCACCGTCCGGGTCAACGGCCGGCGGCTGTTCATCGTCCGCTATGGCCCCGGATCCCTGGTGACCAGGGAAACGGCGGCCATTGCCGCCGCCCGGCTGCTGGATCCCGGGTACCGCATCCCCCTGGCCGTGGTCACCAACGGCCGGGACGCGGAGTTGCTGGAAACGGCGCGGGGCAAGGTGCTCGCCACTGGCATGGCCTGCATTCCCGACCGGAGCCGCGCGGAAACGCTGGCCGATGAATGCGTGTTCGAGCCCTTCGCCGATCCCGGCAAGCGGGACCAGGCCCTGCGCATCCTCAATGTCTTCGATCAGGAGGTCTGCTGTTTCGGCAACAGTTGCCTCAAGGATGCCCCCTGAAAAAACAGGCTGCCGGCGCGGCCGGTACACGATCAACCCTCACCCTTTACACGACGACCATGGAGAAAACGCGCAACTGGAGCAAGACAAGCTGGCAGAATCATTCCGCCCTGCAACAACCCAACTGGCCGGACAAGGAGCGGTACGACGAGATCATCGCGACCCTCTCCCTGTTGCCGCCGCTGGTGTTTGCCGGTGAGATCAGGGACTTGAAGGCCATGCTCGCCAGGGCGGTCAGAGGCGAGGCCTTCCTGCTCCAGGGCGGTGACTGTTCCGAGGAGTTCTCCCGCTGCACCGCGCCCAACATCCGCGAAACCCTCAAGGTGCTGCTGCAGATGGCGGTCATCCTCACCTATGCCGGCAACAAGCCGGTGGTCAAGGTCGGCCGCATCGCCGGCCAGTACGCCAAGCCGCGTTCCAGCGACACCGAAAAGATCAACGGCATCGAAATCCCCAGTTACCGGGGCGACATGGCCAATTCCGCCGAACCGATAGCAGAGGCGCGCATTCCCGATCCGGAGCGGATGCTCAAGGGCTATCATCTGTCGGCGGCGACCATGAACCTGCTGCGCGCCTTCACCCGCGGCGGTTTCAGTTCGCTGCACCGGGTCCATGCCTGGAACCAGGAGTTCGTCAAGCAGTCGCCCATGGGCCGGTCGTACGAGCGCATGGCCCGGCAGATTAGCAACGCCCTCAAGTTCATGGAAACCATCGGCATTGCCACCGACATTCCCCAGATGAAGGAAGCCCAGTTCTTCACCTCGCACGAGGCCCTGTTCCTCGGCTACGAAGAGGCCCTGACCAGGGAAGATTCGGTGGCCGGCGGCTGGTACGACTGTTCCGCGCACATGCTGTGGATCGGCGACCGCACCCGCCAGCTCGACGGCGCCCACGTCGAGTTTCTCCGGGGCGTGCGCAACCCGCTCGGCATGAAGGTCGGCCCCGATTACGATGTCGACAACATCCTGGCGATCGTCGAGCGGCTGAATCCGGAAAACGAACCCGGCCGCATCACCCTGATCACCCGGTTCGGCTACAAGGCCATCGACAAGCACCTGCCCCCCCTGCTGCGGGCGGTGAAGAAATCGGGGTACCATGTGCTCTGGACCTGCGACCCGATGCACGCCAACACCTTCAAGGCCGAATCGGGACTGAAAACCCGTGACTTCGACAATATTCTCTCGGAATTGCGATGCTTTTTCGAGCTGAACTGGGTGGAGGGCACGGTGCCGGGCGGGGTTCATTTCGAACTGACCGGCGACGACGTCACCGAATGCATCGGCGGCGCGCGCCAGCTTTCCGACGCCCAGTTGGGACTGCGGTATCTCACCACCTGCGACCCGCGGCTCAATGCCGAGCAGGCCCTGGAGATGGCCTTTCAGATCGCGGAGATGATCCGCAGCAGCTGAGCCGGAACACACGGCCCTGTTCAGTGTTGCAACGGGGTGAGCCGTAAAGATGGAAGTGGACATATCGATAGGTTCGAGCCCGGGCGACAGAAGGCAATCGCAAGCCATCCGGCGCAGCGTCTTTGTCCGCGAACAAAAGATCCCGCAGGAGCTGGATCTGGATGGTCAGGATGCCGGTTCACTGCACTTGCTTGCCAAAGTCGACGGAGTCGCCGTCGGCACGGCCCGCTTGTCCATTTCGGGTCCGGAAGCGGTGCTGGCCAGGGTGGCGGTTCTCCCCGGATACAGAGAGAAAGGAATAGCGACGGCATTGATCCGTGCCGCGCTTTGCCGCTGTCGGGAGGCGCAGGTTCGTTCCCTTTGGATTCATGCGCACCGGCATTTACGCGCCTACTATGCGTCGTTCGGCTTCGAGTTCGTCCGCGATGTCGAAGTGGTGGGCGAGCACCAGCTTATTGCAATGCAGCTCGCAATGTAAACGCAGGGCGTTTGCAGGGCTGGAACGCGCCCTTGGCCCGGTCGGGTGCGGGCTTGAGCGAGAAGGGCCCGGTCAGGCGGCAAAGATGGCGGCGATTTCGTCGCGGGAGGTGCTGTCGAGCAACCGCTGCCGATTGCCGGGCTGTTTGAGGATCCTGCTGACCATGGCCAGGGTTTGCAGATATTCCCCCGCCTTGGCGGCCGGAGACAGGAGCAGGACGAAAAGATGCGCGGGCCGGTTGTCGATGGCGTTGAAATCGATGCCGGCCCTGCTGCGGCCGAAGCAGAGCAGGATTTCGTCGAGTCCTTCGACCTTGCCGTGGGGAATGGCCACGCCGTGGCCGAGCCCGGTCGAACCCACGGCCTCGCGTTCCAGGAGCACGTTGAACAACGCTGCTTCGGTGAAGCGGCCACAGACCGTGGCGGCCACGCCCGCCAATTCGCGCAGAGCGGCCTCCTTGGTGGCTGCCTTCATATCGAGCAGCATCGCGTCGGGTCGCAGCCGGGGCATGGGATCAGCGGGTCTGCCGCCGGTGCTTGACCGGAAGGATTTTCAACTGTTCCCTGTATTTGGCGACGGTGCGCCGGGCAACGGAGATATTCTCCTTGGCGAGCAGTTCGGAAATTTTGTTGTCGCTTAAAGGCTTGACCGGGTTTTCGCCGTTCACCAATTGCCGGATGCGGGTCTTGATCGCCTCGGCCGCCACCGAATCGCCGTCCGGGGTCGCCACCGCGGTACTGAAAAAGTACTTCAGTTCGTAGATGCCCTGGGGGCAGTGCACGTATTTGTTGGACGTCACCCGGCTGACGGTCGACTCGTGCATGCCGATGTCCTCAGCCACGTCCCTGAGGATCAGCGGTCTCATTGCCGCCGGTCCATGCTCGAAAAAATCCCGCTGGAACTTGAGCAGACTTTCCATCACCCGGTAGATGGTCCGCTGCCGCTGCTCGATCGACTTGATGAACCATTCGGCATTGCGCTTGCTCTCGCGCAGATAGCCCCGCGATTCCGACGTCAGCCCGTTTTTCTGTTTGAGCAGCTGCTGGTACTCGCTGGAGAGCTGCAACTGCGGCAGGCCTTCGTCGTTGAGTTGGATGACGAATTCGCCGTCGATCTTGTAGACAAACACATCCGGCACCACATAGTTGGTCTGCTCGTTGCTGAATTCGTTGCCGGGATAGGGGGTGAGTTCCTGAACGATGGCCACCGCCTCGTGCACCTTTTTGAGCGGCGCCCCGGTTTCCCTGGAGATCTGCGTGTAATTGCGGGATTCGAGCAGATTCATGTGCTGTTCGACGATCCGGTAGGCCAGGGAATTGTCGAAATCGAGGCGGTCGAGCTGCAACAGGAGGGATTCACGGATATCGCGGGCGGCGATCCCGGCCGGATCGAGGCTTTGCACCAAGCGCAGCGCCCCCTCGGCCTCGTCGGTACTACAGTGGCCGAAGGCGCAGATATCCTCAATGGTGGCTTCCAGGAAGCCGTGCTCGTCCAGATTGCAAATGATGAAGGTGGTCAGTTCGGCATCCTGCTCGGTCAGATCGAGATGGGTCAGCTGCCATTGCAGGTAGGAGGCCAGGCCCGGGGTGGCGGAGATGAAGTCGAACTGGGACGGGGCGTCGGCCGGCGGGGTCTCGTGGGAAAAGGAGAGGTCCGAATCGAAGGCGTTGGTATAATCCTCCCAGTTGACCTCGGCCACGGTGGCCGGATCGTCCCCCTTGACCCGGTCGGTGACGCCCGCTTCGGCCTGATAGGGATTTTCCTCCGCGTTGAGCGACTCGGGATTGGCCGCCGGTTCGAGGACGCTGGGCGCCTCCTCCAGCATGGGATTCTGCTCGATCTCCGCCTGCAGGGCCTCGGTGAGTTCCAGACGGCCCAACTGCAACAGTTTGATGGCCTGGCGCAACTGCGGCGTCATCACCAGTTTCTGTGCCAGCTTGAGGTTTTGTCTGAGTTCGAGGGCCATGGAGATCGAGTCCGGGTTTTTCGCGATGAGGCGACTGGTTACATGGTGAAATGGTCGCCCAGATACATTTTTCTCGCCACCGCGCTCTGGATGATGTCCTCGGCACCGCCGCTGGTGAGAATCTGACCGTTGTTCATGATATAGGCGGAATCGCAGACCTGCAAGGTTTCCCGAACGTTGTGGTCGGAGATCAGAATCCCCAACCCTTTTTGTTTCAGGTCGCGGATAATATCCTGAAGATCGGCCACTGACAAGGGGTCGACGCCGGCGAACGGTTCGTCGAGCAGAATGAAGCGCGGCCTGGTGGCCAGCGCCCGCATGATCTCCACCCGCCGCCGTTCGCCGCCGGACAGGGCGTGGCCCCTGTTGCCGGCCAGGTACTCCAACTTCAGTTCCGCCATCAACTCCGCGATGCGGTTGTTGATCTCGTTGCGCGGCAGGCCCAGGGGCTCGAGGACGATGCGGACGTTCTCCTCGACGGTCAGCTTTTTGAAGACCGACGGTTCCTGCGCCAGATAGGTGATGCCGCGCGAGGCCCGCTTGTGGATGGGCAGGGCGGTGATGTCTTCCCCGTCCAGGAGAACCGAGCCGCCGGTCGGACGGATGAAGCCGACGATCGAATAGAAGGTGGTGGTTTTGCCGGCGCCGTTCGGGCCGAGCAGGCCGACCACCGAGGAACTGCGCACCTGCACGTTGACCCGGTCGACCACCCGCCGGTCGCGATACTCCTTGACCAGTCCCCGGGTTTCGAGCACAGAGGCGCCGGTCATGGTTTTTTCTTGGAATCCGGGTGGATAACCGCCCGAACCCGGTTGTTGGTGGTCGCATCCGGTTCGACCACCGACCGTTTCTCGTCGAGGTAATAGACGATGGTCTTGCCGGAAACCATGTTCTGCCCCTGCCAGGCCTTGGCGTTGCCGCTGAGAACCGCCTTGCGCTCCCTGGCGAAATAGTCCATGCGGTCGCCGGAGCCCAGCCAGTCGCCCTGGCTGATCTTGACATTGCTGGTGCAGATCAGTTTTTCCACCTGATTGGTGGGTTTGCTCTCCTGGCCCGGTGTGGCGTCGCCCTTGTTTTCGGTGTAGAACACGGTCATCTCGTCGGCCCGGATGGTGAGGGTGCCCTGGCGGGCGTCCACCTTGCCGATGAACACCACCGAATTCTTGTTTTCCTGGGAGACCATGCGGTTGGCTTCGATACTGATCGGCTGATCCGCTTCTTCGGCCGCCCGGCACGTGGCCGTGCCGGCCAGGAGAAGGGCGGCCAGGAACAGGGTGGTATGGACGACGACATGAAAACGTCCCATGGTTGGCCCCTTGGCAAACATGAAAAAAGGTGACGGTCGTATTTCGGGTTTGTTTTTTGCAAGAACGCGCCCATACTACTGGGTTCTCCGGTAAATGTAAAGGGTGAGGATGGATGCGAGGTTGTTTTCTTTGGCGAGGAAATAGAATGGTTTACAGGGGAGGGAAGCGGCGGTACAATGGCCGCCCGGCATTCCGACCACCAAGACGGTTCCCGGACCGCAAGCGAACAGGAAAAACAAGATGATACGTGAGGAAATCGCCAAGGCCAAAGTGCTGGTGGAGTCGCTTCCCTATATTCGCGAATTCAGGGAAAAGACCGTGGTGATCAAGTACGGCGGCCATGCCATGGTCGACGAAGCGCTCAAGCGCAGCTTCGCGCTCGACGTCATTTTGATGCAATACATCGGCATCAACCCGGTGATCGTCCATGGTGGCGGGCCGCAGATCAACCGTTTTTTGGAAAAGATGCAGGTCACCCCCAGCTACGTTCAGGGCATGCGGGTCACCGACGGCGAAACCATGGACGTGGTCGAGATGGTGCTGGTGGGCAAGGTCAACAAGGAAATCGTCGGCCTGATCAACCATTGCGGCGGCAAAGCGGTCGGCCTGTCCGGCCGGGACGGCGATCTGGTGCAGGCCCGCAAGCTGGCCATCCGGGGCAAGCCCGTTGCCGAGGACCAGCCGCCGGAGTTGATCGACATCGGCCGGGTCGGCGAGGTGACCCGGGTCAACCCCGAGATTCTCACCGCCCTCGACCGCCGGGACTTCATTCCGGTCATCGCTCCGGTCGGTGTCGGCGAGGACGGCCGGGCCTTCAACATCAACGCCGATCTGGTGGCCGGGGCCATCGCCGCCGAACTGAACGCCGCCAAGCTGATGCTGCTCACCGATGTCGAAGGCGTGAAGAACCAGAACGGCGAGCTGATCTCCACCATCTACCGCGACCAGATCGACGATTTGATCGCGGACGAAGTGATCAAGGGCGGCATGATTCCCAAGGTCAACTGCTGCAAGGCGGCCCTGGACGGCGGCGTGGCCAAGGCCCACATCATCGACGGCCGCCAGGAACACGCTATTTTATTGGAAATTTTCACCCGGAAAGGTATTGGTACGGAGTTGGTGGCATGACAAACGCAGAATGGGCGACGAGGGGCAACAAGGTGTTTATCGGAACCTACAGCCGGTTTCCGGCGGCCATGGTCAGGGGCAGCGGCTGCCGTCTCTGGGATGCCGACGGCAAGGAGTATCTCGATTTCCTGGCCGGGATCGCGGTCTGTTCGCTGGGGCACTGCCATCCGGCGGTCACCGAGGCCATCCGCCGCCAGGCCGGTGATCTGGTGCACGTTTCCAATCTCTTTCATACGCCGCCGCAGATCGAGCTGGCCGAGTTGCTCGTCAACAACAGCTTCGCCGACCGGGTGTTCATGTGCAATTCCGGCGCCGAGGCCAACGAGGCGGCGATCAAGCTGGCCCGCATCCACAGCGGCGAAGGCCGCTACGAGATCATTTCGCTGGCCGGCTCGTTCCACGGCCGGACACTCGCCACCGTGGCCGCCACCGGCCAGCCCCGGTTCCACCAGGGCTTCGAGCCCCTGCCCCAGGGCTTCGTCCACGCCGAGTTCGGCGATCCGGGCACCATCGAGGCCCTGATCACGCCCCAAACCTGCGCCGTTCTCTGCGAGCCCCTTCAGGGCGAAAGCGGGGTCCGGCCGCTGGATCCCGGCTATATCCGCGCGATCCGCGATCTCTGCGACCGGCACGGACTCTTGCTCATCTTCGACGAGGTTCAGACCGGCCTGGGCCGGACCGGCACCCTGTTCGCCCATGAGCAACTGGGGGTGACGCCGGACATCATGACCCTGGCCAAGGCCCTGGGCAACGGCCTGCCCATCGGCGCCATGCTGACCACGGAGCGCATCGCCGCCTCGCTGACCGTGGGCACCCATGCCTCCACCTTCGGCGGCAACCCGGTGGCCGCCGCCGCCGCGGTCGAGGTGCTGAGCATCATGCTGGCGGACGGGTTCATGGCCTCGGTCCGGGAAAAGAGCGCCTATTTCGTCGGCAAGCTCGAAGCCGTGGCGCGGCGGTACCCTCACCTGGCCACCGGCGTGCGCGGCCGGGGCCTGTTGCTCGGTCTGGTGTTGACCGACAAGGGGATCGAACATGGGCCGGACATCGTCCAGCAAATGTTTACGGAAGGGGCCCTGATCAACTTCGCCGGCAACCGGGTGCTGCGCTTCGTGCCGCCCCTGATCGTCGATACCGCCGAAATCGATCAACTGATCGACATCCTCTGCCGGGTGCTCGACCGGTTGGCCTGAAGCGGGCCGCACGGCCTTCGCAGCCATGGATACCGTTTCCCTCATCGCCGTGGCCGTGGCCCTGGCCATGGATGCCTTTGCCGTGTCCCTGGCCGCCGGTGCCATCCTCCATCCCCTCACGTTCCGGCCCTGTTTCCGCCTGGCCTTTCACTTCGGTCTCTTTCAGGCGATCATGCCGGTGCTCGGCTGGCTGGCCGGACTCACGGTGCAGGCCTTTGTCGCCGCCTGGAGCCATTGGATCGCCTTCGCCCTTTTACTTTACATAGGCGGACGCATGGTGCGCGAGGCCCTGGATGACGGGGATGGAATGGAACGGGCCATCGACCCGAGCCGAGGCCTGACCATGGTAGCGCTGGCGGTGGCCACCAGTATCGATGCCCTGGCCGTCGGCCTGACCCTGGCCATGCTCGATGTGGTCATCTGGATTCCCTCGCTGGTGATCGGTCTGGTCGCATCGGGCTTTACCTTGCTGGGGCTTTTCCTCGGCACCCGGGCCGGCCGGCGCTGGGGCAGGCGGGTCGAGGTGGTGGGCGGCGCCATCCTGATCGGCATCGGCCTCAAGATTCTCCTCTCCGCCCTCTTTTTCGAAAAAGCGGTCGCCGAAATGGGATGACCCCTTCCCGCCGTCCCCTCAGCCTCGCGGAATGAGGGGTTCTCCCCTGAAATTCCTTTGCAAACGCCCCGTTTTCTTGTATCAATTATTTTTTTCGCCGGAGAGGCGCAAGGCACCTTGAAGCCCCGCTGCACGGGCGCCGTGTGATCGTGCCGTGCCCGCTCCCGTTACCTTGGGAAGAGCGTTATGAACAACCATCTGTTGGCGCTGGGCGACTTTTCGCAGGAGACCTTGCGCTCCCTGATCGATCGGGCCATCGCGCTGAAAGCCGAACGCAAGCGGGGCGTCCGCCACCAGGTCCTGGCCGGCCGCACCATCTGTCTGTTGTTTGAAAAACCGTCAACCCGCACGCGGGTCTCCTTCGAGGCCGCCATGTACGGCCTGGGCGGGCAGGTGATCTTCATGTCCGCCAAGGAATCGCAACTGGGCCGCGGCGAGCCGCTCAAAGACACGGCCCGAGTCCTCTCCCGCTACGTCGACGCCATCGTGGTCCGCACCTTCGGCCAGCACGTGGTGGAAGAGCTGGCCCGCTACGCCACGGTGCCGGTGATCAACGCCCTGACCGATCTCTATCATCCCTGTCAGGTGCTCAGCGACCTGATGACCGTACTCGAGATGAAAAAAACGCTGGACGGCGTCAAGTGCGTCTGGATCGGCGACGGCAACAACATGGCCAATGCCTGGATCGAGGCGGCCTCGATCTTCGGTTTCCCGCTGACCCTGGCCTGTCCGGCCGGTTTCGGCCCTGACGAGACCATCCTGGCCAAGGCCCGGGCCCGCAGTCCGCTGCCGATCGTCGTCCTTCGCGATCCGGCCGAGGCCATCCGGGGCGCCGAGGCGGTCAGCGTCGATGTCTGGGCCTCCATGGGGCAGGAGGCGGAGCAGGAACAGCGGCTCGGCCTGTTTCGGGATTATCAGCTGGACGCGGCCCTGCTGGCCAAGGCGGGCCGGGAGGCCATCGTCCTGCACTGCCTGCCCGCCCATCGCGGCGAGGAGGTCACCGACGAGGTCCTGGAAGGGCCGCAGAGCGTGATCTTCGAGCAGGCGGAAAACAAGATGCACATCCATGCGGCCATTCTGGAGCATTTCATCCTCAAGGGAAAGGCGGCATAATCGTCAATCAGGATCAGGCCCGCGCGGCCTGGCAGAGCAGGGTTTATGAGTGTGAACAAGATCGTCCTCGCCTATTCCGGCGGATTGGATACCTCGGTCATCCTGAAATGGCTGGCCAATGAATACGGCTGCCCGGTCATCGCCTACTCCGCCGACATCGGCCAGAAGGAGGACTGGGATGCGGTGCGGGCCAAGGGGCTGGCCACCGGCGCGGAAAAGGTGGTCGTCTCCGACCTGCGCGAGGAGTTCGTCTGCGACTATATTTTCCCGGCGTTCCGCGCCAACGCCATCTATGAAGGCTCGTATCTGTTGGGCACCTCGCTGGCCCGGCCGCTGATCGCCAAGGAGCAGGTGCGGATCGCCGCCCAGGAAGGGGCCGACGCGGTCAGCCACGGCGCCACCGGCAAGGGCAACGACCAGGTCCGCTTCGAACTGAGCTACATGGCGCTCAATCCGAAGCTGACCGTCATCGCCCCCTGGCGGATCTGGGACCTCAACTCCCGGCAGAAACTGGTGGCCTTTGCCAAGGAACACGACATCCCGGTGCCGGTGACCAAGAAGAATCCCTACAGCTCGGACGAGAACCTGCTCCACATCAGCTTCGAGGGCGGCATCCTCGAGGACCCCTGGAACGAACCGGACGAGGACATGTTCAAGCTGACCGTCTCCCCGGAGAAGGCCCCGGACAAGCCCACCTACATCGAGATCGATTTCGAGCGGGGCACGCCGGTGGCCATCGACGGCGAGCGGCTCGCACCGGTGGCGCTGATGACCAGACTCAACAGCCTGGGCGGGGCCAACGGCATCGGCCGGCTCGACATGGTCGAAAACCGCTTTGTCGGCATGAAGTCGCGCGGCGTCTACGAGACCCCCGGCGGCACCATCCTCCGGGCTGCGCACCGGGACCTGGAAACCATCACCCTGGACCGGGAAGTGCTCAACATCCGCGATTCCCTGGTGCCGCGCTATTCGCAGCTCATCTACAACGGCTTCTGGTTCTCTCCGGAGATGCAGTTGCTCCAGCGCACCATGGACGACGCCCAGGCCACGGTCAACGGCACCGTCCGGCTCAAGCTCTACAAGGGCAACTGCATTGCCGTGGGGCGGAAATCGGCCAATTCGCTCTATTCCGAGTCGTTTGCCACCTTCGAGGAGGACGAGGTCTACAACCAGGCCGACGCCACCGGCTTCATCCGGCTCAACGCCCTGCGCCTGCGCATCCAGGCCCATCAGCGGATGAAGTGATGGCCGAGCCGATCCAACCCTCCGGCAAGCTGTGGGGCGGTCGTTTCGCCGAGGCCACCGCCGCCTCGGTGGAGGCCTTTTCCGCCTCGATCCAATACGATGTCCGGCTCTACCGCCACGACATCATGGGCTCCAGGGCCCATGCCCGCATGCTGGCCCGGCAGGGGCTGATCACCGGGGCGGAGCGGGATGCCATCCTTCAGGGTCTGGCCGAGATCGAGGCCGAGATCGACCGGGGCGAGTTCGTCTTCAAGCCCGAGCTGGAAGACATCCACATGAACATCGAAAAAGCCCTGACCGACCGGATCGGCCCGGCCGGGGCCAAGCTGCACACCGCTCGCAGCCGCAACGACCAGGTCAATCTCGATTTCCGCCTCTATCTCCGCGACGAGGCCGATGCCCTGGATGCGCTGCTCGCCGACACGCAACGGGCCTTCGCCCGGCAGGCCCGGAAATACCTGGGCGCGGTCATGCCCGGCTACACTCATCTCCAGCGGGCGCAGCCGGTTCTGCTGTCGCACCATCTGCTCGCCTATGTGGAGATGCTGCAGCGCGACCGCGACCGGCTGGCCGGCTGCCGGCAGCGGATCAACATCATGCCCCTGGGCGCGGCGGCCATGGCCGGCACCGGCCTGCCTATCGACCGGCAGTCGGTGGCCGATGAGTTGGGGTTCGCCGCCATCACCGCCAACTCGATGGACACCACCGGCGACCGCGACTTCGCCCTGGAGATGCTCTTCTGCCTCAACCTGATCCAGGTGCATCTCAGCCGGCTTGCCGAGGAGTTGGTGCTCTGGTCGGCCAAGGAGTTCGATTTCGTGCGCATCGGCGACCGCTACTGCACCGGCTCGTCGATTATGCCGCAGAAGAAGAATCCCGATATTCCCGAACTGATCCGCGGCAAGACCGGCCGGGTCACCGGCGCCCTGATGGCCCTGCTCATGACCGTCAAGGGCCTGCCCCTGACCTACAACCGCGACCTGCAGGAAGACAAGGAGCAGGTCTTCGACGCCCTGGACACGGTCAAGGCCAGCCTGGCGATCACCGCCGAACTCCTCGACCACACCGAATTCAACGTGGCGCGGCTGCGGGCGGCCACCAGCGGCGGCTTCATGACCGCCACTGACTTGGCCGACTACCTGGTGCGGCGCAACATGCCCTTTCGCCAGGCTCATGGCGTGGTGGGCCGGATCGTTGCCCGCTGCCAGGAACGGGACTGCGAGCTGATCGGTCTGACCCTGGCGGAATTGCAGGAGTTTTCCGAATTGATCGAGGCCGATGTCTTCGAGGTCCTGACCGTGGACGGCTCGGTGAACAGCCGGCTGTCCGTCGGCGGCACCGCCCGGCTCCGGGTCGAGGAGGCCCTGGCCGGGGTGGAACGCTTTCTGGGGATGGCATCATGAACGGATGCGGCCACCGGTGGCCGGCCTTGCTGGTTCTGGCCCTGCTGCCCCTGATAAGTCTCGGCGGCTGCGGGTACAAGGATGCGCCCGTGCCGCCCCAGCACGTCGTGCCGCAGGCGATCCGCGATCTCCGGGCGGAATTGGATGAAAAAGGGGCGACGCTCACCTGGACCTTCCCCAAGGAAACGGTGACCGGCACGCCTGTCGAGGAGATCGACGAGTTTCTGCTCTACCGGGCCGAGGTGCCGGCGGATTCGTACTGTTCGACCTGTCCCGCCCCCTATGCCGAGAGGATTGACGTTCCCGGCGGCATCATGGCGCCAGGGGCCGACCGGACGGCCACCTACGAGGTGCGGGGATTGCGGCCGGGCCATCTCTACTTTTTCAAGGTGCGCAGCAAGGCCGGCTGGTGGATTGAATCCCAGGATTCCAACGAGGTTTCCTTTTTCTGGCAGACGCCGCCCGCAACCCCGGCGGGAGTCAGCGCCGTCGGCGGTGACGGCAGCAATGCGGTGCAATGGCAGCCAGTCGGCGGTGCCGCAACCCCCGAGGGCGGCACGCTGCGTTATCAGCTATACCGCGGTGTCGACGGTGGTGCCATGGCCAGGATCGGCGAGCCGGTGGCGACGCCCCCGTACATTGACGCGGATGTCGAGAACGGCAGGGTCTACGCCTACCAGGTCCAGGCCGTCAGCACCTTTGCGCAAGGAGCGGTCAAGAGCGGCCTGAGCGAAAGCGCCGAGGCCCGGCCGGTCGACCGGACCGCGCCGTCGGTTCCCGGCCGGGTCGAGGGACTCAGGACCGAGGTCGGCGTGAAGATTTTCTGGGATCATGTCCAGGGCGAGGATGTGGCGGGCTACCGGGTGTACCGCCGGACAGCGGGCGAAAACACGGCCAAGCTGGTCGGCGAGGTCAATCTGCCCTACAACATGTTCGTCGATGCCGATGCGCCCAGCATGCCGCTTTTGTATTCGGTTTCCAGTATCGATACCCGCAGCCCGGCCAACGAAAGCGCCCGCTCGGCGGAAATCCGGATCGACAACTGAGCCTGTCCACGGGAGATGTCTGCGCGATGAACAATATCCCTTTGCCGATTGCTTTCTGGAAGATGAGCGGGGCCGGTAACGATTTCATCATCATCGACCATCGCAAGCCCCTGATTCCCCAGGAGCGGATGGCCGAGTTCGCCCGCCTGGTCTGCCGGCGGAAGTTTTCGGTGGGCGCGGACGGATTGTTTCTGATCGAGCGCTCGGAGCGGGTGGATTTCAAGTGGCGTTTTTTCAACGCCGACGGTTCCGAGGCCGAGATGTGCGGCAACGGGGCGCGGTGCGTGGCCCGCTTTGCCTACATGCAGGGGATCGCGGCGGCGAGGATGCGGTTTGAGACCCTGGCCGGCCTGGTCGACGCCACCGTGGCCGACACCCAGGCGACCATCCGCATGACGCCGCCCCATTCGTTCCGCTTCGACCGGCAGTTGGAGGTGGCGGGGCAGATGTGCATGGTGC
Source organism: Desulfobulbus elongatus DSM 2908 (assembly GCF_000621145.1). Classification (GTDB taxonomy): domain Bacteria; phylum Desulfobacterota; class Desulfobulbia; order Desulfobulbales; family Desulfobulbaceae; genus Desulfobulbus; species Desulfobulbus elongatus. Next base: position 79,591 of record NZ_JHZB01000001.1, on the reverse strand, counting down.
ACAGCGTGGACACCGGCGTGCCCCATGCGGTCATTTTTGTCGACGACATCGACACGGTCGACGTGGTCGGCCTGGGCCGGCAGGTCAGGCACCATCCCGCCTTTGCGCCGGCGGGCACCAACGTCAATTTCGTCGGCCGCGCCGCGGACGGCTTCCGCATCCGGACCTACGAGCGCGGCGTCGAGGACGAAACCATGGCCTGCGGCACCGGCGTGGTCGCGGGGGCCCTGATTGCCGCCGCCAAGGGCCGTGCCGATTCGCCGGTGGCGATGATCACCTCGGGAGGCGTCGCCCTGACGGTCCATTTCCCCGGAAAGCAGGGGGAAGGCATGGATCAGGTGCTGCTCAGAGGGCCGGCCCATCTCATCTACAAGGGCGAACTCACCGCCGAGGCGCTTGCGTGAGCGACGGCCAGGGCCGGGTGACTGCAAGGGGCGTCTCCGGGCACCGCGCGGCCTGTCCGGATGCGCGCCGGGACCCAGTTACGAAAGGAGGACACGATGAAACGATTTGAGGGCGCCATCACCGCATTGGTCACACCCATGCGCGACGGGGCGATCGACGAACAGGGCCTGATCGATCTGATCGAATTCCAGATCGCCGCTGGCATTCACGGGATCGTGCCCTGCGGCACCACCGGCGAGTCCGCCACCCTGAGCTTTGCCGAGCACAAGCGGGTGATCGAGTTGACCGTCAAAACCGTCAACGGCCGGGTACCGGTCATTGCCGGCACGGGCGCCAACAGCACCCTGGAAGCCATCGAGCTGACCGAGTCGGCCAAGGCCAGCGGCGCCGACGCGGTGCTGTCGGTCGTTCCCTACTACAACAAGCCGAGCCAGGAGGGCCTGTTCCAGCATTTCAAGACCATCCTGGCGGCCGTCAACATCCCGACGATCCTCTACAACGTGCCGGGCCGCACGGTCACCAACATGCTACCCGCCACCGTGGCCCGGCTGGCCGTCCTGCCCAATGTGATCGGCATCAAGGAGGCCAGCGGCAACCTCAGCCAGATCAGCGAAATCATACAGCTGTGTCCGAAGGAATTCATCGTCCTGTCCGGCGACGATTTCACCGCCATGCCGACGGCGATGATCGGCGGCCGGGGCGTGATCTCGGTGGTGTCCAACCTGGAGCCGGGCAAGACCGCCGCCATGATCGAAGCGGCCCTCGCAAACGATGTGGCCAGGGCCAAGGCGCTCCACTACGAACTGTTCTCCCTGATGGGAGCCATGTTCTGCTACCCGAGCCCGGCTCCGGCCAAGAAGGGCCTGGCCCTCATGGGGCGGATCGGATCGGATGAGGTCCGTCTGCCCATGACCCGGATGGATGCGGCCAGTCTGGAGCGGTTGCGGAAGGACATGGCGGCCCTGGGCTTGCTGTAAGCGGTATCGTGGAGGAAGCATGACCAGAGTGATCGTTGCCGGCGCATCCGGCCGCATGGGACAGCGGATCATCCACATGGTGCAGGCCCATCCGGGATTGCAATTGAGCGGCGCCTTCGAGCGGCCGGGCAGCCCGGCCATCGGCAAGGATGCGGGCGCGATCAGCGGATTGGGTGAAACCGGGGTGGTGGTCACCGAAGGCCTGGCCTCGGTGATCGACCGGGCCGATGTGCTCATCGACTTCACCTTCCACGAGGCGACCATCGACTTCGCCAGGCAGGCGGCCGCCCATGGCACAGCCATGGTCGTCGGTACCACGGGGCTGAACGCCGAAGAACTGGCGACTTTGCAGGCACTGGCCGAGGCGCATTTCCCCTGCGTCCAGTCGCCGAACATGGCCGTGGGGGTCAATGTCCTCTTCAAGCTGGTGGAAAAGGCGGCGGCTGTTCTGGGCGACGCCTATGACGTCGAGATCGTCGAAGCGCATCACCGCATGAAGAAAGACGCCCCCTCGGGCACGGCCCTCAAGCTCGGGCAGCTGGCCGCCGCCGCCCTCGGCCGCGATCTGGCGGAGGTCGGCGTCATGGAGCGCAACGGCATCATCGGCGAGCGGACCGACCGGGAAATCGGCATCCAGACCATCCGGGGCGGCGATATCGTCGGCGAGCATACCGTCTACTTCGCCGGGGCGGGCGAGCGGCTGGAGATCACCCACCGGGCGACCAACCGGGACAATTTCGCCCGGGGCGCGGCCCTGGCCGCCGCCTGGGTGACCGGCAAGCCGAACGGGCTCCACACCATGTTCGATGTGCTGGACCTGAACGCCTTCTAGGATGACGCCCGTCCCCCATACCGCCGGATGACGTGAACCCCAGCGCCGCCAAGGCCGCCGGAGCCGGTCATGAGGTCGCCATTGGCCTGGGGTCCAACCTGGGGCCGTCGCTTGCCCTCCTGGCAACGGTCTGGCGGGAGTTGCGAGAGTGCCCTGCGCTGACGCCCTTGGCGCTGTCCGCTCCCTATCGCAGCCAGCCGCTCGACATGGCAAGCGACAACTGGTTCGTCAATGCGGCGGCGCTGGTGCGAACGCCGTTGGCGCCGGACGCCCTCCTGCGCCTCCTGCAGACGCTGGAAACCCGCCATGGCCGGGATCGCGGCGCCGGCACCGGCGGCTACCGGGACCGCACCCTCGATCTCGATCTACTGCTGTACGACGATCTGGTGCTCACGACCGAAGACCTGATCATTCCCCACCCGCGCTTGGCCCGGCGGCTGTTTGTGCTCGCCCCGCTGGCGGAAATAGCCGCTGACCGCCGCCATCCCGGTCTCGGCAGGACGATCGGCGCCCTGCTGGCCGAGTTGCAACAAACCGATCACGGTCAATCGGTCGAACGGATTTCCTGGCCGGAACGACTGGCAGCGTGCGCTCCGGCAGGCCGCGGCAAAAAGAAAACCGCCGGGACAAATCAGTTAGACTTTTGATCTGCCCTGGCTATAATGACCTCATGCTGAACAGGGAAAACAACTCGCGCGCCCTCAAGCCGCGCCGGTCCGCATGATCCCGTTGCGCCTGCTGATTCTGGCCCTGCTGCTCTATGTCGCTTGGCGTGTGCTTCGCGGACGGTGGTGGCGGAAAAAACGGCCCGAGCCCGAAGCTGTCCCGGACGACGATGCCATGCCGCAGGATGTGCTGGTCGAGGATCCGGTCTGCCATGTCCTGATTCCGAAACATCAGGCCCTGCGTCTGCGCAGGGGGGAAAAGACCTATTATTTTTGCAGCGAGCAGTGCTGCGATCAATTTGCCGGCAAGCCGGAACACGAAGGAGAAGCATGAAATTTTTTATCGATACCGCCAATATAGAAGAAATCAAAAAAGGGCTGGCGCTCGGCATGGTCGACGGCGTGACCACCAACCCCTCGCTGGTCGCCAAGGAGCCCCGTCCCTTTGTCGAGATCCTGAAGGAGATCTGTTCCCTGGTCGAGGGACCGGTCAGCGCCGAGGTGGTCAGCCTCGATGCGGACGGCATGGTGGCCGAAGCCCGGGAGCTGGTCAAAATCGCCGATAACATCGTCATCAAGATTCCGATGATCGAAGAGGGGCTGAAGGCGGTGAAGCGGTTGACCGCCGAAGGCATCAAAACCAATGTGACCCTGATCTTCTCCGCTGCCCAGGTTCTGTTGGCGGCCAAGGCCGGCGCAACTTATGTCAGCCCCTTTGTCGGCCGCCTCGACGACATTTCGGTAAACGGACTCGACCTGATTGCCGATATAATGACAATACTGCGGAATTACGGCTTTGCCACCGAGGTGATCGTGGCCTCGGTCCGTCATCCGATGCATGTGGTCGAGGCGGCGCTGCTCGGCGCCGACATCGCCACCATCCCGTACAAGGTGATCGCCCAGCTCGCCAAGCATCCGCTGACCGACACCGGCATGCGGCAATTCCTTGCCGACTGGGAAAAACGTCAAAAATAGCGACAGGATCTCTATGATTGCCCGCCTCCTGCCAGGACTTCTTCTTGTGATGCTGTCGCTGCCCGGTGCGGCCGGCGCGGCCATGTACGCCTATGTCGATGCCCGGGGAATCTGCCATTACACCAATGTTCCCGGTGACGGACGCTACAAGTTGAGCGATCGGGCGCCCCGCCGGCTTGATTCTCCGGAAGACCGCCTCATCAGGACCATTGCCCGGCGCTCGAGCAGCGGCCTGTCCCGCATGGGCATGGAGGGAGTCGGCGGTTATAACAGGTACTACAGGTTCCGGACCGCACCCCAGACCCTGGACCGCTACATCAAGCTGGCGGCCGCCAACCATCAGGTCGACCCGTTGCTGATCAAGGCGGTCATCAAGGCCGAATCCAATTTCGATCCCAGTGCGATTTCCCCCAAAGGCGCCCAGGGTCTGATGCAGCTGATGCCGGGAACGGCCAGGGACCTAGCGGTCAACAATCCGTTCGATCCTCTCCAGAATATCAACGGCGGCACCAGGTATCTCCGCTATCTTCTTGATAATTTCAACGGAGACGTGGAATTGAGCCTGGCGGCGTACAATGCCGGACCCGGCAACGTCGCCCCTTACGGAGTTGTTCCCAATATCCCGGAAACGCAGAATTATGTGACCAAGGTCATGGAGACCTATCGTTCCTATCGCAGCAGCAGGCCAGCGCTCTCCTCGAATATCAAAGTCAGGCAACTGGTAACCGTCAATTGAACCGCCGTGTAAAAATTCTCAATCTGCCCAACCTCATCACAGGCAGCCGGTTCATCCTTTCCGGCTGCCTGATGTTGCTTTTGCTCCAGGAACAAACCGAGCGGATCGCCCTGATTGCCTGGCTCGTTTTTTCCATTGCCGCCGGCTCCGACTGGGTCGATGGTTACTTTGCGCGTAAATACAAGGAAATAACCGTATTGGGCAAGCTGATGGATCCCCTGGCCGACAAGGTGCTGGTGGCCACGGCCCTGATCATGCTGATTCCCATCGACAGGATGCCCGCCTGGGTGGCCCTCATCATTCTCTGCCGGGAACTCGTGGTGACCGGGTTGCGGGGGGTCGCCTCTTCCTCGGGCATCGTCGTCGACGCCAGCAACATGGGGAAATGGAAGTCCACCATCCAGTACATCGGCCTGGGTACCCTGATTTTCCCCACCGGCGTCTTGCCGATCCCCTTCCTGCACCAGATCGGCCTGGCCATCGTCTATGTGGCCCTGGTGCTCACAGTCTGGTCGGGCATCGACTATTTCTACAAGCTCCGCAGGATTTTTCTCGAAGACGAGCGTTCCTGAACATGTGCGGGACAGGCGACGCGGTACCTTCACCCCGCTGTGCCTCGCCCATCGGCGGACCCGACGCGATCCTTCTCGCCAGACAGCAGCGGAAAACACCCCCTGCCCGTAGCGCAAACCCGGCCGTTGCGGTCTGTTCCCGGCAAAAGCTGCTTGAATTTTGCCGTGCCATCGGGTAGCCTTGGCTCAATTTTTTTAACCTTGCCCTCTACTTACAGGCACGTCCGTGACAGATACTCCCCAGCAGCCCCACAAGTCCGCCATTCGGGAAAACATTGAGGCGATCCTGATCGCCGTTCTCCTGGCGCTGTTCATCCGCACCTTCATCATCCAGGCATTCAAGATCCCCTCCGGTTCGATGCTGCCCACCCTGCAGATCGGCGACCATCTCCTGGTGAACAAGTTCATCTACGGCATCAAGGTGCCCTTCACCGGCGCCACCCTGGTGCCGATCGCTCAACCGAAACCCAACGATATCGTGGTGTTCGAGTTCCCGAAGAACCCGGAACTCGACTACATCAAACGGGTGATCGCGGTGGCCGGCGACATCGTCGAGATCCGGGACAAACAGGTTTTCATCAACGGCAAGCCCTTCGACGATCGTCACGGGGTCTTCAGCGATCCGACCATCCATCCGGCTGCGCTCGATCCGCGCGACAATTTCGGTCCGGTGACCGTGCCGGCGGACAAGATCTTCACCATGGGCGACAACCGCGATAATTCCTTTGACGGCCGTTTCTGGGGTTTTGTCGACCTCAAGGCGATTCGGGGCAAGGCCTGGGTCATTTACTGGTCCTGGGACGTGCAGGCCCCCCTGTTCTCATTGGAGCGGCTTCGGTCGATCCGTTGGAGCCGGATTGGCGATACCGTTCACTGACCTTTGGAGGCAGTATGGCAACGGGCACCACCTTTGCGCACCGCCACATCCTGGGCATGGAACAGCTGTCCCGCGAGGATATCGTTCACATCCTCGCCACCGCCGACTCGTTCAAGGAGATTTCGACCCGGTCGATCAAGAAGGTGCCGACCCTGCGGGGCCACACCATCATCAACCTCTTCTTTGAACCGTCCACCCGCACCCGTCTCTCCTTCGAGGTGGCGGCCAAGCGGATGAGCGCCGATACCTTCAACATCAGCCCCTCCACCAGCAGCACCACCAAGGGCGAGACCCTGGCCGACACCGCCCGCAACATTTCGGCCATGCACCCGGACATCATCATCATCCGCCACTCCTGCTCCGGAGCGCCCCTGTTCCTGACCCGCTACGTCCAGGCGGCGGTGATCAACGCCGGCGACGGCGCCCACGAACACCCGTCCCAGGGGCTGCTGGACCTGATGACGGTCAAGGAGCATCGGGCGACACTGAGCGGACTCAAAATCGCCATCGTCGGCGACATCGCCCATAGCCGGGTGGCCCGCTCCGACATCATCGGCTTCACCCGCATGGGCTCGGAGGTCTATATCTACGGCCCGGCCACCTTGATTCCCAAGGGCATTAACCAGTTGGGCGCCACGTTGTGCGCCTCCCTGGAGGACGCAGTGCGCGACGCCGACGTGGTCATGACCCTGCGCATCCAGCGCGAGCGGCAGAACGACCCGCTGCTGCCCTCCCTGCGCGAGTATTCCCGCCAGTTCGGCATCTCCCGGCACATTTTGTCTCTGGCCCGGCCCGATGCCCTGGTCATGCATCCCGGTCCGGTCAACCGGGGCGTGGAGTTGCCCCCCGAGGTGGCCGACGGCCCGCAATCGGTCATTCTCGACCAGGTGACCAACGGGGTGGCGGTGCGCATGGCCCTGCTCTATCTGGTGATGGGGAACTCCTGATGGCTGCCGCATCGCCCCTGCCCCCCCTTTGCCGAGGCCTGTCGCCCATGAACGTTTCCTGGCATATCAGAGGCGGCCGGATCATCGACCCGGCCAACGGTATCGACCGGACCGCCGACCTGCTGGTGCTTGACGGCCGCATCGCCGGACCGGCGCAGCCCGTGCCGCCGGGCGTGGCGGAGATCGACGCCCAGGGGCTGTGGGTGGTGCCGGGGCTGACCGACATGCATGTGCATCTGCGCGAGCCGGGCGAGGAGTACAAGGAGGACATCCTTTCGGGGACGAGGGCGGCGGCGGCCGGCGGATTCACCGGCGTGGCCTGCATGCCCAACACCAGACCGGTCAACGACAGCGCCACGGTGACGGCCATGATCGTGGCCCGCGCGGCCGCGGCATCGGCCCGGGTTTATCCGGTGGGGGCGATCAGCCTGGGCAGCGAGGGCACGCACCTGGCCGAATTCGGCGAGATGCGGGACGCCGGCATCGTGGCGGTGAGCGATGACGGCCGACCGGTGCGCGACAGCCAGTTGATGCGCCGCGCCCTGGAATATGCCTCGGATTTCGGCCTGCCGATCATTTCCCACAGCGAAGAGGCCGCCCTCAGCACCGGGGTGATGCACGAGGGCCCGGTGGCGACCCGTCTCGGCCTTAAAGGCATCCCCGCCGCGGCCGAAGCGATCATGGTCTACCGGGAAATCGCCCTGGCCGAACTCACCGGCGCCCGCGTGCACATCGCCCATGTCAGCACCGCCATGGCCGTCGATCTCATCCGCACGGCCAAGAGCCGGGGCGTGCCGGTGACCGCCGAGAGCGCGCCCCACTATTTCACCCTCATTGACGAGGCGGTGAGCGGCTACGACACCGCCACCAAGATGAACCCGCCGCTGCGCTCCGCCGCCGACCGGGAGGCGATCCGGCAGGCCCTGGCCGACGGCACGCTTGACGCCGTCGCCACCGACCATGCCCCCCATTCCATCCTGGAAAAGGAGGTGGAGTTCGATCTGGCCGCCAACGGCATCATCGGCCTGGAAACAGCCCTGCCGCTCACCCTGGCCCTGGTGCGCGATCATGTCATCGACGAACGGCGGCTGGTGGAACTGCTGGCAGTCAATCCGGCGGCCATCCTCGGGCTTGCCGCCGGCACCCTGAGTCCCGGCGCGGCGGCGGACATCACCCTGATCGACCCGGAACGCCGGTTTGTCTATACCGCCGACCAGATCGTCTCCAAGAGCCGCAATACTCCCTTTCTCGACTGGACCCTGCAGGGCAGGGCCGTTCTCACCATGGTCGGCGGCGCCATCCGCCACACCCTGCTCGCCGCCTGACGGTCACCCCTCCCCGTTTGCTACCGGATGACGTAGGGGGCCGGGTCGGTCAGTCCGGCCTCGCGGAATCCCTGCAACCGCAGCCGGCAGGCATCGCACCGGCCGCAGGCCCGGTCGCCCTCCGGATCGTAGCAACTGTGGGTCAGGCCGTAGTCCACCCCCAACTCCGTCCCCTTGAGGATGATCTCCTTCTTGCTCAGGTGGATGAGCGGCGCGTGCAGGCGGAACGGCATGCCGGTGGTGCCGGCCCTGGTGCCCAGATTGGCCATCCGGGCGAAAGCGTCGAGGAATTCGGGACGGCAGTCCGGGTAGCCGCTGTAGTCGATGGCGTTGATGCCCAGGAAGATGTCGGCCGCTCCCAGGACCTCGGCCCAGGAAAGGGCATGGGCCAGGAAGATGATGTTGCGGCCCGGAACATAGGTGACCGGGATGGTTTGTTCCATTTCGGCGAAGGGCCGGTCCTTGGGCACCTCGATGGCGTCGGTCAGGGCCGAACCGCCGATGGCGTCGAGGTCGACCCGCAGCACCAAGTGCCGGACCGCGCCGAAGTGTTGGGCAATGGTTTGGGCCCGGTCCAACTCGATGGCCTGGCGCTGGCCGTACCGGAAGCTGAGGCAGTTGCAGGCGAATCCCTGGGAACGGGCAATGGCCAGGACCGTGGTCGAATCGAGGCCGCCGCTGAGCAGGACCACCGCTTGCTGTTCGTTCATACGCAATCCCTCGAATATTCTGACAGGCAAAAGGGTATTTTTTCGCGCACCGTGATGGCCTGCGGGCAGACCTCCGCCCGGTAGGCGAGAAAGCGGACGCCCCGGCCGGCCGCCCAGGCTACGGTTTCGGCGCACACCGGATCGATGCGGGCCGCCGGTGCGAACCGGTCGGCATCGTGCCGCTGGACGCAAAAGATCACCGCCGCGCCGTATCCGGCCGCTGCCAGCCGCACCAGTTCGTGCAGGTGCTTGGTGCCGCGGGCAGTGACCGCATCGGGAAACAGGGCCACCCCGTTTTCGGCCAGGGAACAGTTCTTCACTTCCAGATAGACCGTGCCGCCGCTCTCGGTTTCGAGGCGGAAATCCAGCCGGCTACCGGCGGAGACCGTTACTTCCGGGACGATCGAGCTCAGCGGGCCGAAATCGCCGATCACGCCGTTTTCCAGGGCCTCCCGGATGAGATAATTGGTCCGGCCGGTGTGGACGCCGATCCATACCCCCTGTTCCCGGACCATCTCCAGGGTCCACGGGTACTTGCGGCGAAGATTGTCCGATTTGCTGATCAGCACCGGGCTGCCCGGCGTCGAGCAGCCGCGCATGGAGCCCGAGTTGGGGCAGTGCACGGTCAGGGATTGCCCATCGGCCAAGCGGACGTCGGCGAGAAACCGTTTGTACCGGCGCAGCAGGATGCCGGTCTGGCAGTCGGTCGGCAGGAGCATGGCGATTTCAGTCCCGGAAAAACACGGCCGACCGGGGCGCGAGGCTGGTATTTCTTGCGCAAATCATGTATTTTTTCAGACGAAAATGTGTTATCGAGAAACAATCGGCAGGGGTGCGGTGGACGTGGGCGAAAGCCGCCGGGCAGCGCCTCGGCCTTTTCTTTTTTCGATGCATGGGGAAAGCGGCACGCTTGCCAACCTGACGGATCGGAGCCGCAAGGTCGTATCTTTCCGGCATATAACAAGTTCTCACCCATAATCCAACTGCAAAGGAGCATCCCTTATGAAACTCGGGCTCAATGGTCTTGGACGAATCGGCAAGCTGACCTTGTGGAACCAGGTCTCCCGGCAGTATTTCTCGGAAATCGTCGTCAACCTCGGCCGGAATGTCGGCGGAGGACTTGAGGACATCGCCGCGGCCATCGAAAAGGACTCCACCTATGGGCGACTCAGCATGTATCTCCATGGCTTCAAGGGCGGCCGGGTGATCGAAAACCTCGACGAGGAAAAGGGCTCGATGACCATCAACGGCGTGCCGGTGACCTTCCTGCGCAAGGCGCGCAATCCCAAGGACATCGAATGGAAGGCCAATCAGGTGCGGCTGGTGGTCGATTCCACCGGCGCCTTCAAGGACCCCACCGCCGATCCCAACGAGGGCAGGGGCTCGGCGCGCGGCCACCTCCTGGCCGGCGCGGAAAAGGTCATGGTTTCGGCTCCGTTCAAGATCCAGGCCAAGGGACTGGAGATGCCCGAGGACGCGATAACCACGGTCATGGGCATCAACGATGACGATTACGATCCGGCCCGGCACAACATCATCTCCGCCGCCTCCTGCACCACCACCTGCCTGTCCTACATGATCAAGCCGCTGCTTGACCACTTCGGTGCCAGCCGGATGCTGTCCGCCTCCATGGTCACGGTGCACGCGGCCACCGGCTCCCAGGAGGTGCTGGATCGCCTGCCCGCCGCCGGTGCCTCGGATCTGCGCAAGAACCGGTCGATCCTCAACAATATCATCCTGACCACCACTGGCGCGGCCAAGGCCCTGGGCCTGGTCATCCCGGAGATGAAGTCCATCGGCTTCATCGCCGAATCGGTGCGCATCCCGACCTCGACCGGCTCGCTCATCGTCCTGGTCCTCAACCTCCAGGATGAGCTCGACAACCCGATCAAGCGCGGCCTGCTCAACTCGATCTACGAGGAGTACGCCAAGACCAGCCCCTATCTGGTCTTTTCCAAGGAGCAGAACGTGTCGTCCGACATCATCGGCATGCCCAGGGCGGCGGTGGTGATCGAGTCCACCGAAATCCACACCCGCACGGCCACCATCCGGGTCAATCTGCAGAACCTGAAGAACTTCAAAGGCGAAACGGGCGACACCCCGCCTATCCTCGAGGTGCCGCTAACCCAGGCCGTGATTTACGGCTGGTACGACAACGAACTGGGCAGCTACACCAACATGCTCGCCGAGCTGACCGTTTCGGTGGCCGAACGGATGGTGTGATCGTCCGGCCGCTGCTCCCTGCGGATCTGCCCCAGGTCGAAGAGATCGAACGGCGGGCCATGCCCGCGCCCTGGAGTGCGGCGCAGGTGCGGGCGGAGATCGAGGCGGCCAATGGCTTCGCCCTGGTGGCGATATGCGGCGGCACGCTGGGCGGATACGCCTTTTTCCGGACCTGCCTGCCGGAGTGCGAACTCCTGCACCTGGTTGTCGCCCCTGAATGGCGGCGCCGGCGGGTGGCGACAGCCCTGCTGGATCAGGCCCTGGCCGGATTGGCCGCACAGGGGTGCACCACCTGTTTTCTTGAGGTCCGGGCGTCGAACGAGGCGGCCCGGCAGTTGTATACCCGGGCCGGTTTCGTGCAAACGGGCAGGCGCAAACACTATTACAGTCAGCCGGTCGAAGACGCCCTGCTCCTGACCAGGGACATGCAGCCGGCGCGGGAGGAACACGAATGAAGACATTGCGGGATATGGACCTGGCGGGCAAGAGAGTGCTGGTGCGGGTCGATTTTAATGTGCCCATGAACGAGGCCGGCGAGATCACCGACGATCTGCGCATCCGCACCGTCCTGCCGACGCTGCGGTATCTGCTGGAGCACAAGGCGCGGGTGATCGTCTGCACCCACATGGGCCGGCCGAAGGGCCAGCGGGTGGAGAAATACTCGCTGGCGCCGGTGGCGGCGCACCTGTCCCGCCTCCTGGGGCAGGCGGTGCCGCTGGCAGCCGACTGCATCGGTCCGGCGGCGGTGGAAGCGGCCGGGGCGCTCAACGACGGCGAGATCCTCATGCTGGAGAACCTGCGCTTCCATCCCCAGGAGGAGAAGAACGATCCCGAATTCTCCCGCCAGTTGGCCGCGCTGGCCGATGTCTACGTCAACGACGCTTTTGCCGCCTCCCACCGCGCCCACGCCTCGGTGGTCGGGGTCACCGAGCACGTCAAGGAAAAGGCGGCCGGTTTTCTCCTTCAGCAGGAGATGGAGTACTTTCACCGTTCCATCGACAATCCGCAGCGGCCGCTGGTGGCCATTGTCGGCGGCGCCAAGGTCTCGGGCAAGCTCGAAGCCCTGCGCAACATGCTGGAACGGGTCGACAAGATGATCATCGGCGGCGCCATGGCCAACACCTTCCTCAAGAGCCAGGGCTATGGCGTGGGCACCTCCAAGGTCGAGGACGACCTGCTCGACACCGCGGCCGAACTGCTCAACCGCGCCAGAGAGCGCGGCATAAAAATCTATCTGCCGGTGGATGTGATCGCCGCCGACCGCTTTGCCCCGGATGCGGTCTGCAAGCAGGTGACCATCCAGGATATCCCGGACAACTGGATGGCGTTGGACATCGGCCCGGCCTCGGTCATCTGCTTCAACGAGGTTCTGGCCGACGCCAGGACCATCGTCTGGAACGGCCCCATGGGCGCCTTCGAGATGGCCCCCTTTGCCCGCGGCACCATGGCCCTGGCCCATACCGTGGCCGCCTCGCACGCCTTGAGCGTCACCGGCGGCGGCGACTCCAACGCCGCCATCACCCTGTCCGGCGAGGCCGCCAATATTTCCTACATGTCCACGGGCGGCGGCGCCTTCCTCGAACTGATGGAAGGCAAGGTGCTGCCAGGTATCAAGGCCCTGGAATAAGGCCGAATACCCCGAGGCCCGCCCGGATGTCCCCCGCGATTACCTTTTGAACAGGAGGTTGCCATGAACAGACGCCCTCTGATCGCCGGCAATTGGAAGATGCACCTGACCCTCGCCGAGGCCGTGCGGCTTGCGCGCGCCGTGGCCGAAACCTGCGGCGCCTGCCCGGACCGCGACGTCATGGTGGCCCCGGCCTTCACCGCCTTGGCCCCAGTCTGCGAAGCGGTCAGGGGCACGCCCCTGCTGGTCGCCGCGCAAAATGTCGCCTGGGAAAAGGAAGGCGCCTTTACCGGTGAGATTTCCCCGGCCATGCTGACGGATATCGGCGTCGGTCTGACCATCGTCGGCCATTCCGAGCGGCGGCAGATTTTCGGCGAGAGCGACGCCATGATCAACCGCCGGCTGCTTGGCGCCCTGGCCGGCGACATCGATCCCGTGCTGTGCGTGGGCGAAACCCTGGAAGAACGGGAGGCCGGCCGTACTTTTGCCGTGCTGGAAGAGCAGTTGCGGCAGGGATTGCACGGGGTGTCCAGCGAGCAGATGCAACGGGTCGTGCTTGCCTACGAACCGGTCTGGGCCATCGGCACCGGCAAGACCGCAACCAAGGAGCAGGCCCAGGAGGTTCATGGTGTCGTGCGGCGGTTCCTTGCGGGGAAATACGAGAAAAACGTTGCCGAGGCCACACGAATACTGTATGGTGGCTCGGTTAAGCCTGAGAATATTGACAGCCTGATGGCGCAACCGGATATTGACGGGGCGCTTGTCGGCGGCGCGGCTTTGCAAGCCGAATCATTTGACCGGATCGTCCGTTTTCGATGACAACCTTACTGATCGTTATCCATACCATTGTCTGCCTGTTTCTGATCTGCATCGTCCTGTTGCAGCACGGCAAGGGAGCGGACATTGGCGCGACCTTCGGCGGATCGAGCCAGTCGCTGTTCGGGACCGAGGGTCCCATGCCGCTGCTGAATAAAATCACCACTCTTGCCGCGATCGTCTTCATGGGGACGTCGGTCACCCTGGCCTATCTTTCCGCCCACAAAAGCTCGGGTTCGGTCATGAAGGATCTGAAGGTGCAGGAAGAGCAGGTGCCGGCACAGCAGGCGCCGCTCACCGTGCCACTGCCAGCCGGCCCGCCGGCGACGAGTGAAGCGCCGGCAGAAGCAGGGAGGCAGCCGGCAAAGAAATAACGAACATATCGCCGAAGTGGTGGAATTGGTAGACACACTATCTTGAGGGGGTAGCGGCCCACGGTCGTGCGAGTTCGAGTCTCGCCTTCGGCACCAAATTAAAGTCCAGCACAGTCCGCTGGCATCCATTGACCCCGTGAATTCCTAGAGTTCGCGGGGTTTCTTGTTTTTGTTTGTCCAGCGTTGTCCTTTTTGATCCATTAACAGCCGGGTATAAAACCGGGTACGGACAAGCGGCAATCGAACACCCGGTTGAGAAGTACCCGATTTTTGAGATAACGCCCCATGTTGACGGCATTAGAAGTCGAAACGCCGATGCCGGGATAAAACCCTACAAACTCGCCGACGGCAAGGGGGCTCTTTCTGCATGTAGCCACCAGCGGCAGAAAAACCAGGCGGTACTGTTATGAATCGCCACCGGATACGGGTCCATTGTGCTGGGAGAATACCCGGTCATGACTCTGGAAGCGGCCAGGAGCGAGCAGGCCTCCATGCGCGAGTTGGTAAGGGCTGGAATCAGTGGGCAACCCCGTCGCGGCGGCAGACCCGCACCAGGGTCAGCCAGAGGATGGCGAGGTCGAACCGGAAAGATCGCCGGTGCAGGTATTCCACGTCCAGCTTGACCTTTTCCGGGATGGGGAGTTCGTCGCGGCCGTTGATCTGGGCCCAGCCGGTCACGCCGGGGATGAGCGCATGCACCCCGCGCGCGGTGCGCAGGGCGATGAGATCGTCCTGGTTGAACAGTGCCGGCCGCGGCCCGACGAAACTCATGTCGCCCGCCAGCACGCTCCAGAGCTGCGGCAGTTCGTCCAGGCTGGTGGTGCGGAGAAAGGGGCCGATCGGCGTCAGGTAGCGCACCGGCTCATCGAGGAGATGGGTAGCGACCGCCGGGGTATCCACGCGCATACTGCGAAACTTGGGCATGCTGAACAGGACGTTGTTTCGCCCCACCCGGTCCGACCAGTAGAGGACCGGGCCGGGGGAGGTCAGCCGCACCAGCAGGGCGATCACCAGCATGGGGACAGCCAGGACAACGAGGGCGATCACTGCCAGAATCAAATCAAAACAGCGCTTCAGCACCCGAACATCTCCCGCAGGCCCTCGTGCAGGGCAACCTTCGCCTGCCAGCCCAATTCCCGCGCGATCCGCGCCGAAGAATACCAGGACGAACCAAGCAGCCGGGCCATTGCCTCGCTGTCGAGCGGCACACGCCGCCGGCACAGCATTTCGAGGCCGTCGCCGCAGCGGGCCGCGCCGCGCAAGACGGCTTCGGGGACGCTCCAGCGGCAGGGCGGCAGTCCCAGGGCATCGCGCAGGGCATCGTACAACTGCCGACCGGACGGCGCCTCCGGCCCCGTCACGATATAGGTCCGGCCATTGGCCCGGTCGTCTTCAGCCACCTGAAGCATGGCGGCGATCACGTCGCCGACATGGACCAGCGAACGGCGATTGCCGGTCTCGGGCAAAGGCGGGAACCAGCCCCGGCGCACCAGCCGCCCCATGCGTTCGAGATTGCCGCGGCCGCCTGGACCGTAGACCATGGCCAAGCGCAGGTTGACCACATGCATGCCGTAGCGTTTGCCGGCCTCCAGCACCGCCTCCTCCGCCGCCCGCTTGGATTGTCCATAGGCGGTTTCCGGTTCTCCCGGGAAACCTTCGTCAACGCACACATCCCCTGGTTCGGCCATGGCCTTGACGCTGGATAAAAAAACAAACCGCCGTACTCCGGCCTGTCCGGCCGCTTCGGCCAGGTTGCGCGTGCCCTCGAAATTGACCCGCCAATGCCGCTCGGCATCGCTGTGCGACAAAGCGGCAAAGGCATGGGCATGGCCAGCGCAGTGGAAAACCGTTGCCACGCCCTGGCAGGCCGCACGCAACGCGGCCCGATCATCCAGCGGCGCGGCGCTGGTCTTTCTTCCCGGAATCGGCCGCCTGCTCAAGGCCACGCACGACACGGCACGTTGCTCCAGTTCCCGCAGCAGCCGGCCGCCGATGAATCCGCTCGCTCCGGAAATCAATTGCACCCAGCCACCTCGCGGAAGAGATCGGCATAGGCCCGCCCCAGGGCCGGCCCGGAAAACAGCTGTTCGTAGCGTGCCCGCGCGCCGCGGCCCAGGGATTCGGCAAGGGCGGCATCGCGCAGCAGCGCATTCATCGCCTCGGCCAGCGCGGCCGGGTGTTCCGGCGGAACAACGTAGCCGGATTCCTCGTGCGCATTCACGAACGAAGTCCCTGTGCCGATCTCGCACGAAATCAGCGGCCGGCCGAAAATGGCAGCCTCGACCAGCACCATGCCGTAGGCTTCTGACCGCAGGTGCGACGGCAACACCATCGCCTGGCAGCGCTTAATCAAGGCGACCTTCTCCGCATCCGTGACCTGCCCGGCAAAAAGCACATTGTCTGCGGCCTTGTCTCTGGCGAAAGAGCGCAGCTTTTCCCCTTCCGGTCCCGATCCGGCAATGACGACGAGCGCCCTGACCTGCCGAGCGGCCTCGATCAGGGTATGCAATCCCTTGTAATAACGAAGAACGCCGATAAAAAGAAAGAACGGCTCATCCGCTGCCAGGCCCAGACGGGAAAAGATAGTTGCATCCCCTTCCGCCGGGTAGGATTCCTCCACGATCCCGAGCGGAACGATCCGCACCTTGTCCCGGATGGCAGGATCGGAAAGCACGGGACTGGTCTGCGCATAGGCCGGGCAGTTGGCGACGATGACGCGCATGGCACGCAGCGTTTGCCACATCAACGGTGCATAGACCCGCCCCAGCCAGCGCTGCCGAACCACATCGGAGACATAGGTCAGCACCGCCGGCGTCTTGCGGCCGGCCAGGAGGCGCAGGACATCGGCAAACGGCCAGGGATGGAAAAAATGGAGGAGGTCGGCTTGGGCAGCCAAGTGGCGGAAAGTGGTCAGGGCATCGGGGCCACCCAAGTCGCATGATGCCGGGGCTGCCCAGGACCGGGAACGCACGATTCGCCCTTCCGGGCGCTCGATCACCGGTGGGTTCGGATACGGGGAAAGCGTGTAGATCGTATTCGCGATCCCTTGCGCCTTCGTCGCCAGGCAGACCTGCCGGATGGCCTCCTGCATGCCGCCCGGCGGGTCCGGAAAATAGGTTCGGTAGACGTGCAACGCGGAGGGATTCATACCGCACTGCCACTCCGCCGCATCAGGGAGATATTCTTCCAGGCCTGAAACAGCGCCGCGGCCAAGCCGATACTCACCACCACCTCCGTGATCACGGACATCCATACCGCTGCCCAGACGCCGTAGAGAGGCATCAACAACAGGTTGCCGCCAACATTGAACACAGCCGCTGCGGTGGCTGTCCATACATACCGACGGTCAAGCCCCAAGGCAAAGACCCCCTGCCCCAGTACTCCGTTGGCCAAGGCAAACACCAGCATGAAACAGAGCACCTTGAACAAGGTGCCGGAAAACGCAAAGCGTTCACCGAAAAACAGCGGGAAAAATGCATCCGCCGTGGGCAGGGCCACCGCGAAAATCAGCAGGCCGATCCCCCCGGCCAGCAGGGTGAGGCGAGCGATGCCCATCACGGTTGCCCGAACCGGAGCTTCCGTATCCAGCCGAAAACGGCGGAACAACATGAGCCCCACCGGTGAAGCCAGCAGCAAGAAGGCCTCAACCAGACGAAATGCCACGCCATAGGCGCCGACATCGGCATTCGGCACCTCCATCAACTCGCATAGGAGCATATCTGACCGAAAATAGACCACCGTGGCCAGATCGAGCCAGATCAAGGGCACTGCAACCGCATAAACGCTTTTCGGAATCCGGAAGTCGGGCCTGCCCCATCCCTTGTGCATGATCAGCACTAAAAACAGGAAAGCGCCCAGGAATTGGGCGGCCAGCACTTCCCATGGAGCATCGGCCCCAGCCCACAGGGCAAGCGCCATGGTTGCGGCTGTTATCGCGCGACTGCTCACCTGCCAGGCGGCATCGCGCACCAGACGGCCTTGACCACGCAGAATGGCGAGCGAAAACTGTCCGAGCACAATCACCCCAAAAGCACCCACCGTGGCCAGCAAGGTCGGACGGTGCAAGGAGAGCGGATTGACCATCGCCAGAAACGCCAGCAGCACGATGGCCATGCAGGCATGGCCGTACGCAAATCCGTGCAGTTCTTCGCTGTATTGCTCCAGTTTCGAAGATGCGCGGGCGGTCTCGCGGAGCAGAAGTTTGCCGAAACCGCCGTCGACAAGAATCATCAACAGGCTGCCGAGAGAAATCGCCTGGGCATAGACGCCAAAGGTTTCCGGGCCGAAACGCCGGGCAATGAACACGCTGAGGACAAACGACACCCCGCCGACAAAGCCGATTGCCAGCCACTGCGCGCCAAGAAGGCGCCTGAGCATACCATGTTCTTCCATTCAATCGCCCGATGGTCACGTGGCAAGAACACGCCGGTAGACGCCGACCGTCTCGGCGGCCGTCCTTTCCCAGGAAAATCCGGCAGCCCGCTGTATACCCCTGCCCGAAAGTTCCGCAGCAACGACACGGTCCTCGAGAATCCGGTGCAACGATGCCGACATGGCCTCGACATCGAGAGGATCGACAAGTATGCCGGCATCGCCGACCACTTCCGGCAGGGAACTCGTCGAGGAAGAAATGACCGGTACGCCGCAGGCCATCGCTTCCAACACCGGCAAACCGAATCCTTCATACAGCGAAGGAAAAACAAAGGCTGCCGCCCCGCTGTAAATCAACGGCATGGCGACATCATGCACATACCCCAGGGGTTTGACCACTCCGCGTTCCACCAGCGGTTTCATGCGCGCCTCCAAGCCACTGGTCAGCCAGCCGCGCATCCCGACCAGCACGAGCGGGAAATGGCGTTGGAGTTCCGGTGGCAGCAGCGAATAGGCATCGATGAGCCTCGAAATATTTTTTCTCGGCTCCAGGGTGCTCACCGACAGAACATAGTTGCCGAAAGTCAGTTCCTGTTCTGCAAAAAAGTCTCGGCACTCCTTGGGCTGCCGAGGATAAAAGTCGGGAGAAACTCCCAGCAGCACGGGGAAGATTTTCTCCGGCGGCACACCGAACAACTCGATGATTTCGTTTTTGACGAATTCAGAATCAGTCAGAATCGCCGAAGCCCCATCGAGGGATCGTTGCAGATACCGGCTGATGGCAGCGAGACGCTCAGAGGGATGGGTTTCCGGATGACGAACCCAGGAAGCATCGTGGACGGTCACCACCGAAGGTCCTGGGAACTTGAAGGCGAAGTAATTCGGCTCGTGGTAGAGTTCGACCGGATGATGCCGCAGACCGGCTGTAAATCGCATCTGCATGAGGAATCGAAAGACGACATACGGTTGCGGCACAAACCGCATGATATAGTCCTTGATCGCCGAGAAATGGGGCACAGCCTCGCTGCGGAGCGTCCTGCGCCAGTAGTTTGCGTAAAAGAAATGGGGCTCAACTTCGTCGCTCTCCAGGAGTTGCCGCCCAAGATGATATATATACTGGCCGATGCCCGTGCGCGGTGACAGCAAGGCCGTCGCATTGATGCCGATTCGAAGTGGCGCGTCAGACATGCGCATACATCCAGCGCAGGGTTTCCCGGAGCGGAATCGCCGGGAACTCGCCGATCGTCCGCCGCAGCTTGCCGTCGTTTCCCAGCAGGCGTTTCACCTCGTTGGCGCGAACAAAAGCCGGATTCACCCGGACCTCTATCTCATAACCGGCGATTTCCGCCATGGTCGCCAACAATTGCTTCAGCGAATACACCTGCCCGGAGCAGACATTGAACACTTCGCCGGCCGGTGCCTGCCGTAGCAAGGCGGTATACACGTCGGCCACGGTGCGGACATCCGAAAAATCGCGTTCGACATCGATGTTGCCGAGTTCGATCACCCTGGCCTGCCGCTGAAAGTGGGAGACGATCTTCGGTAGGAGAAAGTGCGACGCCTGGCCGACACCAGTGTAATTGAAAGGCCGGACAATCACGATGGGCAGCCGGTCCATCCACAGGCGCGCCATGTACTCCATGGCCAGTTTGCTCACCGCGTAGTCGTTGGCGGGCGCGGGCCACACCGACTCGTCGATCAATTCAACTGAGGTATTGCCGTAGATATTGGCGCTGCTGGCCAACAGGACGCCGGCAGGCGGTTTCGGCAAGCCGGCAAGGGCCTCCAGCAGGTTGCGCGTTCCGACGATATTGACCCGGTATATGGCCTCGGCGTCGCCGTGGGCCACAAAAGAGATCGCCGCCAGATGCGCCACCACATCCGGTTGCACGGACTCGACTGCCGCACGCATCTGTTCGCGGTCGCATAAATCCGCCTTGAGCATCGTCCTCTCCGCCGGAGGCGGATCGCAAGCAATGCCGTAGACTTCGTAGCCGGCGCTTTCGAGAGCAAGGGCCAGATACTGGCCGGTAAAGCCCTGGATGCCGGTAATCAGTGCGCGTGGCATATCAGAATAAAAACCCGCGCTCATTGCGCCGTAAATCCGCCTCGACCATCATGGCGCAGAGTTCTTCCAGGGTCGTTTTGGGGACCCAGCCCAGCCGTTCCCTGGCTTTTGTCGGATCGCCGATCAGCAGGTCAACTTCCGCGGGCCGATAGAACTTCGGATTCACCCGAACCACCGTCCGGTCCGTCGCAGTATCGATGCCGACTTCTTCCTCGCCCTGCCCCTTGAAGGCCACCTCGATACCCACCGCCCTGAAGGCCATGGTCACGAAATCCCGGACCGTTTCCGTCCGGCCTGTGGCGAGCACATAGGTGTCCGGTTCGGATGCCTGGAGCATCCGCCACATCCCTTCGACGTATTCCTTGGCAAAGCCCCAGTCGCGCTTGGCATTCATGTTGCCAAGCTCCAGGACATCCAGTTTGCCGAGTTTGATCTTGGCCACGGCATCGGTGATTTTGCGGGTGACGAACTCCAAGCCCCGCAACGGTGATTCGTGGTTGAACAGGATACCGCTGCTGGCAAAAATATTGTAACTTTCCCTATAGTTGACCGTGATCCAATGCGCATAGAGCTTGGCCACACCATACGGACTGCGTGGATGAAAGGGGGTTGTCTCTTTTTGGGGAATCGCCGCCACCTTGCCGAACATCTCCGAAGTGCTGGCCTGATAAAAACGGATTTTGGGATTGACAATGCGAATGGCCTCCAGCAGGCGGAGGGCACCGATACCGGTGATATCTCCCGTGGTGATGGGCTGGTCGAACGACACGCTGACAAAACTCTGCGCCGCCAGATTATAGACCTCGCCCGCCCCAGTTTTCTGCAACATGCGGATGCAGGACGAAAGATCGGTCAAGTCGAATTCGATCAAGTGAAAATCAGGATGACAGTGCACGTCAAGTTCTTCGACACGCCAGAAATTGGTCGAACTAGTCCGGCGAAATGTGCCGTAAACTTCATAATTTTTATCCAGCAACAATTCGGCAAGATACGCGCCATCCTGTCCGGTAATACCCGTAATAACAGCCTTCTTCATACATCACCCCTTTCGATTCAGCAAAACTGCATTTCACATATATAGCCCGCTATCGCGGTTACCTTCCAGATATAGCATCAGGCTGGCCACGCTCAAGGATTTCTCGGTTCAAAACATTCTACTGTTTGTGTCCATCAGAGCCCCTCCTTCTAATTGAAGTTGGGGTAAACTGTTATTGCAGTACGAGCAAATAAGCTGCGACGGCTTATTTCAAACCACTGTTATTTATCCATTATAACAGCAGTTATTTTGAATAAAACAATCATCCGTAGCATGGTTATCCTTACGATTAACACAATAACTATTTCGACTCACTCCGTACCATGGAAAGTTTATGCACTGACAGGTCTCCCTTGCCCGAAAAATATGTACGAAATTCCAAATCATTCATCTTCTCGGACAGATCAACCTTAATACCGATCTCGGTTATTCGACCGTTCGTATTGTGCAAATTGCCTCGCATAACTATTGTTATCGTCTCATTCTTTTTAGAAACGATATCCCACCAATTTAATTCTGCATTAGTTGAATAACTTAAGTTTATCGTATATCTTCCTGGAGAAACTTCAACATATGGACCGAACGTCAGAAAACCTTCATTTGCCTCACCATCGCGGGCAAAGCGATAACCATCCTTGACAATTCCGACTTGGCTCGGCAATTTATCGCCATTTCGATAAAAAACATTTATTTTTGCATCTTTGGGTACATCGGCAAATTGAACGTAATATTCACCCTGCCTATCTTTGAAGACAGCCTCTCCGGTTTTTTCGATTTCCCCGATGCACTCCTCGAATTGATCCAAATCTTTGGAACCTAGACGGGTTCTGCTAAGAATGACAATGAGATCGCCAGGTTGAACTGAACGACCATACATTTGCACGCAGTCTGGGAAACTCCAGCCAACTTGCCACCAGGTACGCTCCGTAAACGAAGCGACAATACTGGCAAAATCAACGTCGATGGGCGCATCTGCTGCTTGAACTGGCCAGAAAAATTTTGGCAAGCGTCCTTGCGCTTTATGCTCAATAATGTCATGAGCCGCGAAGACACTACTGTTTCCGTCAAATTTCCATGGAATCGCGACCGTTGTAAATCCCACAAGACAGGCAGCTATAGCCGAAGTCCTTTGTCTCTTAGCGCTGAGCATAAAACTACTGAAGCCGATCAACCCAACGAAAGCAGCTAACACAACCATCGGAATCGAAATCCAAGTCTGAATTCCAGCACCGTTGTCCATGTGAAGCCGAATTGCTACTGAACAAAGAAACAATACCACAAGAATAGTGGCCACTCTCATGCCCAGGTGGCCGTTTCTAAATATCAAGACACCTAATGTCATGTAGGTTACCGGGAAAAAGAAAGTTGCGTAAAGCCCATCTCTGGACGCCAAAAACCAAAGTCCTTCAAGCTTAATCGTCGCAAGCAACGCATAAAATGCAGGATAAGTGCAAATCCAGAACAGAGTATAACGATCCAAAGAGGGTTTTTTGATACAAAGCCACACAAACGATAATACGGCTGCGATTAATGTCGCCATGTGAATGACAAGCCAGTAACCTTGATGAAATAACTTACCAACAGGAAGAACATACGACGAAGTTCTTTCTGAGAAGAAAATTTTTATTTGCGGGAGAAAAA
The DNA here is from genome assembly GCF_000621145.1 of Desulfobulbus elongatus DSM 2908. GTDB lineage: Bacteria > Desulfobacterota > Desulfobulbia > Desulfobulbales > Desulfobulbaceae > Desulfobulbus > Desulfobulbus elongatus. The sequence goes on along the minus strand of NZ_JHZB01000001.1, from coordinate 56,414 downwards.
ACAAAAAAGATCCACCACTTTCATATACAAACAGGAGCCCCCATGCTACAAGACAAACAGCAGCACCAAGCAAGCCGTATATCAATATATATAAACAAGTAAACAAATTTCTATTTTTTTTTCTTTCAATAGAAAAAAACAAATAATAAGCAAAAAATACCGGCAAAAAAACCACGGATAATAAATGAACAAAAACCATACAGGTCGCAAAGAATCCTGAAATCATAATAAATATATTAGGATTTTCTGAAAAAATAGCTTTAGTCAACAGAACAAATGTTATAAATTGGTATATTAATACGCCATTATCAACATAATCTGACCCGACCGTTCTTATAAAAAATAGATCTGTTGCCAACATAGCCGAAATTACAAAGGCCACACCACGCGAAGTATGCACCCTAACTACATAGAAAAGAGAAAAGACCGCGATAGGATAAAATACGAAAAGATTTAGCACGTAACGTGCTGCTTGTGCATCGAATAGCGAATACACCAGATGACCTAGCGCTGTGTAAGGGATACGCGTGCCATAGTATGTCTGTCCTTCAGAAGGAGAAAATGTATTCCAGTAATCTAGAAAATGATGAAAATATCCGTAGTAAAACCAAACATCGATGTCGTTTTTATTTATAAGCCAACAAGAATTTATAGTTGCAAGGATAAACGGCAAAAGCAGAAGCGCAACTTTCTCCCAGTGCGCCTCAATACTCCTGGCTACACCCTTGCGCCAAATCATCTCTTCACCTCAATTGTCATGATCAAGTATTTTGCCCGACCGTTCTTGGGATGAGACCGCACAATGGATGAAGAAACGACATCTAATCCGGAGCTCCGAACCAACCCCTCGTACTCATCTTGCTTCCTGCAAAAACGCCCCCTGTCAAGATGAGCAAAAAAGTTTGACACCAGTTCACCAGGCAGATAAACAATATCCTGAGTCACAATTTTGTGCAAACCAGACGCTATCTTCAGCATCGAAAAGAGGCTTGTCACCTCCCCATCAGTTAGGTGATGCAGGAGACCAGCGAGAACGACACGAGTAGGCTTAATCTCCTCAATATCATTCCGATCTATCAATTTCGTTCTAAACACCACATTACCCATAGCTCCAAACCGGTTTTTAGCGTACGAAACCGCAATATTATCGATATCAAACCCCCAATATTGCCTAAACTTACTCAGATAATTGAGCGCGTCCCCAGTGCCACATCCCACATCTAGAACGACATCCTGCTCCGCCGCATCCAGCGTTCTATAAAGACTTGATTGATCGATCCCGCCAATAACGAGAGGTCGTATCTTGTTATAAATAAACGGGCTTCCTAAAATAAGATTGTATATATTCACAATAAAAATTCAGATCAATAAAGTTCTATACGATCAACAAATGTCCACTTTCTATTCGCAAGAAAGTTCCATATCATCACACATAAAATCGAAAATATTTGCGCAACTATATAATACATAGACAGCATGCTAATCCATATTTTCATCAGAAAAGCATTTGCAACAAGACCAATCAATGCAATTATAAAAAATCTGACAATTGCCTTATGATGACTTGCCTTAGAATGAAAAGTATAATGATAGTTAAGAAGATAATTAACAATTGCACTTACAGCAAAACCAAGCGATGATGAATATATTGGCCCTAAATGGGCATATTCTACAAGTAGAAAAAGAATAATAAAATGAACAATAGCCACAATAATTCCAACGAAAACGAACCTAACAAACTGCATCACAAACATATCTGAATGCATATCATTCATTATATTAAGCTAATAAATTAATAGTTAATATTATCGACAGGACTTCTTGTAAAAAACGAAGAATTTTTATCAAATCCAGTGTATTCACTCACGACATATAACGGCCTTTTCTTTATCTCACCATATATTCTTCCTATGTATTCTCCCAATATTCCAATAGATATTAGCTGCACACCTCCGGTAAACAGCACAGCAAGCATCAGAGCTGCCCATCCTTCAACCCAATTATTGCTAAATAGTCGCACAGTAAAAACATATATTATACCAAGCAGAGCTAAAGCTGCCGAAAAGATACCAAGGCCTATCGAAAGTCGCAGAGGTTTTATCGAGAATGACACGATTCCGTCGGCAGCGAACCTCAGCATTTTCCTTAATGGATACTTGCTCTTCCCCGCAAACCGTTCCGCCCTTTTGTATGCCAAGGCGGCCTGCCTGAACCCAACCCAACTTACCATTCCGCGAATAAACCTGTCCCGCTCCGGCATAGCCCTGAGCGCATCGACTACCCTACGGCTCATCAATCGAAAATCACCTGTATCCAGCGGGATAGGAACATCAGACAATCTATTCAGAAAACGATAAAAACTTTTCGCCGTAGCCAGCTTAAAGACTGATTCACCTTGTCTTTCTACGCGAACTCCATAGATTACATCATAACCCTCTCGCCATTTGGCTATCATTTGAGAAATAACCTCTGGAGGATCTTGCAAATCAGCATCAATAAGCACAACAGCATCACCATTTGCAGCATCAATACCAGCTGTAGCAGCAATCTGGTGACCAAAATTCCTTGAAAGACTTATAATTTTTATATTATTATATTTAAAAAAGGATTTTTTCAATATATTATAAGTATTATCCTGACTACCATCATCAACAAAAATTAATTCTGTCTCCAAGTCATGCAAAGCAGAACAAAACATATCAAGACGGTTTATGGTTTCACCGATGACATCTTCTTCATTATAACAAGGTATAACTATAGACAATAAATCTGTTTTAGCACAGGATTCAGTTGTTAGTTTCATTGCTACTCCATAAAAAGACCACTAAACAACTACCGAATTTCAATCAGTGGTTGTTTAGTAATTTAGCCAACATCTCCTCCTCAATATGGCTATGCCACTTTTACCTTATTAATCAATACATAAGTCACCGAACATTTCGGCGTGTTTGATGATAGGATGTCGGAATGATCACTTCCGCCTCATTTTTTTGCCACGTTCTGTTTCAGACTTAGCCCAGTTTTGAGTATCATCAGCAAGAAAAGTGCTTGTGGTAGCCGAGTGATCACTGGACAATTTGTTCATTTTTTTGAGAACATGTCTAAGAACCGCATTAGCATCGAATGGCAACTCTATATTTGACATCGAATTTTCTACCTTATAGGCGCCAAAATGAAACCACTCTATATTGAAACACCGCTGGTGCAAAGAGACATCGTTTCTCACCCATTCCTCAGCCAGTTCCCCAGCGACAGTTTTAGTGATGCATACTGCGCCATCGCATTCAGCTACAACTTCAAGCCAACGACTAAAATTTTCCCTGCCTGATGACATTCGAATGTATAGCAAATCATACACCGTAAAGAGCACAAACACTCCTTTCCGGCGTAATTCTTGATAAAATGATCTTTTTGACAAGAGAACTTGAGGTTGCAAATCCAAACAGAAAAAGACATCACCAGCCTGATATTCTATTGGTTCATCCTCAAAAAAAACTGATGGACAATCTATAAAATTCAACGTGAATTTTCGTGCGTATTTATAATTTTGCCCTTCAGAAGTATACACTGGTTCAACTCGATAACCATCAGGTGGGTTATCCAACCATTCCTTTAGGATGTTCCGTACAATACACTGGACGCCTGTCTTTTTATCACACTGGATCAGTCCTGAAATATCCACCAGCAGTTGCTTTTGAGTACACGCAGATGGAAACGTATCTGCGAGAGCATTCGCAAGTGAAATGAGCTCGGCATCGTTGGGTGGAATCCCTGGAAGCTTGGCAATAGCGGAAGGCAGGCTTGATTCAATCGCACGTCCCGCTTTGTAGAACCGTTCAATCGCCTCATAATACTGTGCGGCACAACGTTGCGGGTTATGAACATCAAGAATAACGTTTCTGGCCAAGTTCCCCACACTTCGGCGGCGGTCTCCGTCTTGCCAGAGGGTTTCCAACGCAGCGATCAGTTGTTCTTCCGAAAATGTATCCGGGAGCATCCAGACCGCATTATTGTCAAGTTCCGCCATGCTGCCATTGGCATTAACGATAGTGGCGATTCCATAATTCATACAATCCAACACTGCAGCCGAAGTTTCTCCGCGAGACAGGGTCCGCAATTGAACCGCAATATCGGCAGCGGCGAGGTATTGACGAAACAGATCCACATCGACCCAGCCGGTGATGAGAATATTTTGCCCTCGGCTTCTCCGGATCGCTGCAAGCAGATGCGCACCGTAGTCGCCTAAATCGTTCTCTCCAACAAAAACAAGATGACACTTTTTATCTTTTCCTAATCGGGAGTGAAACCAAGCTTCCAGCAGACGATGATTGCATTTTGTTGGTCCAAGGGTTCCGAAAGAACAGACAACGAAATCCTCTGGGCCAAACCCCAGTGTCATGCGGGCATGTTCTTTGTCCACAAGGATCTTTGAATCGCGCACAAGAGGAATCACTGTCCACTCCGCCAATTCATCGGTATACCAATGCCGGGCTAGGTGAAGGCTGTTCGATGAATGAACAATGACACCGAGACTGTTACGAATCACGCTTAGGCTACACGGATACTTCCAAAGCACATCCATCTCATCTTCCGCGTGAAATCGATCATAAAGGGCTATATAACCGTGCGAGTAATAGAGTTCCTGGGTCCAGCAGCATCCTGGTGCATAACCAAATATTTCCATATGTCGCATGATTCCTGAGAGATAAAAATCATGCAGTGTCACAACTCCTGGGATTGATTTCAGCAAATTAAACATATGCTGATGGAATGCAGAGTTCCCAAAGTGATACAATACTCTTTTGTAACTATAGGCGTGCTCCGCAAACCATTGCACAGACCGAATCGAACAATGCGACTCAATCCATGGATCCGAAAGAGCGTCTTGGTCAACAATGACATCAATGTCATAGTGCCGTGCTAGTTCAGGAAGCAATTCGGCGCTGTATTCAGCGATGCCGGATCGTTCGGGCGGAAGAGGGGAAACATAGGCCAACTTGGGGCGCCGCGTTCTATCTACGGTGGTGAACGTTTTTTCTTGTCGCCCTGCGACCAGACGCTCCATCGCGGCAATAGCACGCCTTGCACTCACGTCCCAGGAGAACTTCGTTGCCTGTGTCCCGCCATGCTCTGCAAGTCGGGATCGGAAGAGATCATCTGACAAAACGCGTTCCATTGCCTGCGTTATGGCCTCATCGGAATGCGGATCGAACATCGCTTCATCCAATCCGATCACCTCGGGCAAACTTGAGGTATTGGCCCCAATTACGGGCGCTCCACAACGCATGGCTTCCAGCACGGGAAGCCCGAAACCTTCGTGCCATGAAGGAAAGACAAACAGAGTACAAGTATTATAGAGAGCAACCAAGTCTTCTTCAGGAACGAATCCGGTGAGAATCAGTTCGTCTTTGTCCAATCCTTGCTGCACAGCCAGTTGCTCCAACATGTATCTGCTTTCCGACTGCACGGAACAGACAATGGCCAATTGGTGAGCATTTCGCAGTGATTTAGGCAACTTTGAAAAAGCACGTATCAACCTTTCGATGTTTTTACGGTAATCGATGCCACCGGTATACATCACAAAAGGCCGGATTAACCCATATTTTTCCCACAGTTTTCTCTTTGCTTCGATTGAAAGCGCAAGTTTCTGAAAACATGCATTTGCATCGGTGGAAATGTTGACCGTTCGCTCATCAGATATCCCTAGCTGAAATATACCCTCTTGCCGGGATGATTCCGAGATAGCCAGCCAAAGATCAGCTTGACGTAGGTACTCAATTTTCTCCAAATACCATTTTGCGACAGTCTCATTATCAAGATAGGGTTTACGGTGAATAAACGGTATTAAGTCGTACAGCATGACCGCTGTGAAAAAATCCCGGGATAACCATCCGATGCTGGCAACGGCATTATCCACCAATCCTTCAAACAGACTGCTCACATGGACAACATCAGGTAATAGACTCGCTAAAAAGGCCTCCCGCACCAATTCGGCTGATTGTCTGCGCCAGTTATTATCGGGATTAATACTGGCTACCGGCGGCACAACATGCCATATCCTGATGTTTTTTTGTGACAACAGACCGTCGAAAGCAACCCGGATAGGTTCAACGCTGTCCGGAAACAGACCATTCAGGGCGAGAATAATTTCATGCTCTCCACGATTGCGAGCCATAGCCAGAGCAAGAGAAAGGGAATAACGGCCTATTCCGCGGTTGCGACTGCCTTCAGACTGCGCACCCTGCATGTCGATAACGATACGCATCAGCAGTTTCTCTTCTGATATTGCTCAATAGCTGCCTTGAGATGGGCGTAAATCTGGCGGGCTCGAAGAGACATGGTCGGGATTTGCATTTCCTCCACAGGTTGCCGGGTGGCTTGAATGTTCATGGCAACGTGAAGCAATCGTTTGTGCAACCATGGAATCGATTTTAAGAGAGGGCTTAAAACTGAGCGAAGCATTGATCGACTGAGGACGAAACGGACACTAGCGGCTACAGCATGACGAAGCCAACGCTTGATGGTGAGTGCACCCGCAGCAACAATGCGTGAAAAAATTAAGAAATCGCCCCCGAGTATCCGCTTGAACGCACGCAAGGGTTTGGTAATCTTCCAGGAAGTACTCGCATGCAGTGCAAGAACGCGCTCGTGCCACTGGTGGGCTTGTTGCTGCCAGTGCAGTGAAGCACTCTCAGCCTGCTGGGCTTTGGCCTCGGCTTGCTGGGCTTTGGCCTCGGCTTGCTGGGCTTTGGTTTCCACTAGCCTGTAATAGGAATGAGTCGCTTGGCCACTCAAAACAAAACCGTCAAATACATTTGGTGGAGACAAAAATGCCAATACCAGTTCGGCATGCTCGGTCGAGACATAGAAACGATTTAATCCATCAAAATAGACGAATTGATATTGCTTTTGAAGGAGCAACGCCTCCCAATCCTCATAAGTTTGTTCCTGGGTCATCGGCTTCGTGCTCTCAACAACCAATATCCAAGGGCGTGATCTGGAGGCTACCCAGCTTTCAAGAACAGATTTTTCCAATCCCTCGACGTCCAATTTCAGCCAATGAATCTCTCGATTACCGATTTGCTCAAAAAGTGTATCCATCGAAATCAGGGGAACCACTGTTTGAACATGGGCAAAACCGGTATCGATGTGCGATTGCGCAATCGCTGAATCAGCTGTCGAAAGTCCCGTGTCGGCAAGCTCATAAAACGTTACTTCGCCTTGCCCACTGCCCACGGCCATTTGAAGCACCACTTCATCCGGGCGCGCGGCCCGCAACTTGTTTGCGTACTGCTGCGTCGGCTCGACGTGGACACCCCGCCAGCCGTGCTCATAAAAAGCCAAACTGACCGAGTCTACGATCGGATCCTGCGCACCGATGTCGACATAAAACCCCTTCTCGACATGCTTGAGCGCACGCCAGAGCATGACGTCTTCAAAATTCTGTGCGTAGGTAACAATACCCATCAGGATGGCTTCCGAATAATGATCAGCATAGAGGTACTAACGTACTCACCAAGCTGCAATTTAAGATGCTGTCGGCCGTGGGTGTAGAAAGGGGGATAATCGAACGCTATGTCATGTTGTTCCGATCCCGGATTAAAATCCAGCGCTTCGATGGCGTAGCCTAGCCTTCGCAGGCGCAAATCAAAAGCCTCAATGTCTTTCTTCCGGTAAATTACGCTGTCACCCACTTCAATTGTATCTTCGTTGGAAGATACGTTGAACTCCGTGGTATGGACAGCAATCCCACCGGGTTTGAGGCAATCTAGAGAATTGGTCAAAAATTGAAAGCCGGCTTCCAGACTGCCCAAATGTTCGAACGAGCAGGAACTCCAACTAAAGTCATACGTTTCCAAGGGGACATGACTCAGATCACGCATGTCGATGTTTTGATAGCTGACTTTTGCGATGAAGTCTTTTCTGGGCAAGATGCCGGACCAATGGATTTGAGAGAGAGAATCTCCATGCTGTCCGGTGGCAGCCCAGTTCGCATTGGCTGTTTCGTCATGAAAGTCGGACGCGACCAATTCAACGCCACGCGCGGCAAAAAGAGAGGCCAGAGGCTCCTGCCCCACAGCAAAGCCTATGCCACGGCGTCCTGGCATGAGCATGCCGCGCTCTTCCAAGGCTTGTGCAATCGCGCACCATTCCCAAAGTTTACGGTGCATCGTTTTTTCGTTTCTCATACCATCCCAAACGACACTCCAAACCGTTCGTTTCTCGGCCTCCAACTCCGGCGCACCATCGGCAATACGCTGGCGCCATGCATGATACCAAGTTGTAGAAAAATCCCGCTGGCGACAGAGCATGGAATGTATGGCCGGGACACGGCTGAACTCGGACATGTCAATCAAGTTGCAGCCATGCCAGTAAACTGCTTCCACCGTTGATCGCATAGTTCAGGAAGATTCCCTTTAGGCTTTACCTCATACTGCAACGTACGGAAAATATTCCGATACTGCTCATAAATCTTAACAATGAAGCTGTCCGGGATAACCTGCTCCCACAAACCGGGACGTCCTTGCCAAAAATGCTCATTGGTTACAGTAGATTTAAGTGCTGCCAAGGTATGACACGCAACAACATCTCGGATAATTTTCACCGGTTGCCCTAATTTCTGCGTGATTTCAAAAAGTGTGCTCTCAGGAAGTGCTACCAAATCCTCATACCTGATCATCCAATCCGAACAACCCCACCAGTCACATGAGACAGAAAGCAAATTTCTAAATCTACGGCTCAACGCGTAGTTTAAGAATTGCTGGCTGGTTGGGAGCTTGTTAATAATGCTTTCCTCTGTTCCGCCAAGCCCTCCTAACCAAAAAGCCGTTTGTGGTGCATGTGCCGAAAAATGAAGAATAGACAGCAAAACATCCAACGGATGACGTGCAATCGTTACTACCCTGAATCCATATCGCTCTAACCGTTTGATGAAATCATGGGTTCTTAGCCAATGCAGTTGCAGAATGCAGCGATTCGGCAAGTTATTCCACTCCAGATCATCGGGAGTATGAACAGCGAAATGTTCCAACTCATAGAGATCTCCAAGTAGTATACGTAGCCATGTATTTCCAGATCGAGGGGTACTCACCACTGCTAAACGAAAACAATGTTCGGCGCTCAAGCCATTATTCATCTTATGCAACTCCAACCTGATCTTTCTTAACAGAAACCGTGTGCTTGGCTTCGAGATTTACCAAACCGTTTGTTTCTCCCATGTGCTCAGCTTCAATTACCCGTAAAATTATGCAATCCACTCGTCTGTGTAAAAAAATCCTCCCTTTAAGCTCCTGGTGGCTGGCTCCACATGAGATGAAGTAGTTCCCAGGCATCAAATTGTTTTTGAGATTAAATGTAACTTTAACCACATCTCCTTTCCTGAAATCCGTCCCACCATTAAAATTTGTATTCGTACCATAAAGATTGATCCCTTCCACGGTTCGTAGCGTCATCCCAAAGCAAACCTTCGACACATCCTTTTTGAATTGAACTTCATATATTAACGAAAAAGATTCGTCGTTCTTTATGACGTTTACGGTATATCCATTGGTAGTTTTGACCGATACGTCTTTTATTAATGCTCCACCATCACCGTATACCTCTTCTGCAACATTACTACACAGGGAATCATCCCAAAATCCTTTCGGTGATTCTACATAATCTGAACCCACATTACCGACTTCCTCTCGGATTGTTCCGAATAAATATTTTTCGTATTGATCGCAAACCTGCTTCGAATCACCTTGTGACCAAAGCAATCCCTCCTTCAAGAACAATCCTCTCGTACATATTTTTTTTATTGTTGACGTATCATGACTCACAAACAATAGCGTTGTGCCAGCTTCACGAAAATTTTCTATACGATGAAAACATTTTCGCTGAAAGGCAGCATCCCCCACTGACAGCGCCTCGTCGACAATCAGTACATCCGGGCGTTGTGCGGTGGCAACGCTAAAGGCCAACCGCATCTGCATGCCGCTGGAGTACACCCGCACAGGCTCGTCGATATAATCGCCGATTTCGGCGAAGGCTTCGATCTCGGGCATCAGGCGGGCAATTTCCTCGATACTGTAGCCAAGCAATTGCCCAGCCATGACCACGTTCTGACGACCGGTGAAATCGGGATGAAAGCCCATGCCGAGTTCCAGCAGGGCGGACACCCGGCCGGTGATGTGAACGCTGCCGGTGGTGGGCTGGGTAGTTCCGGTGATCATCTTGAGCAGGGTGCTCTTGCCGGCACCGTTGATGCCGATGATGCCGACTGCCTCGCCGGGGTTGACGGTGAAATTGATGTCCTGCAAGACCCACTTGAGTTGATGCCGCGGCTTACTCCACGGTACAATCCATTCAGCCAGCCTCGCCCAGCGGGTGGGATACTGCTTGTACGCCTTGCCCAGATCGGTGACAACGATGCTGCTCATCAGAGTTCATCCACCATTTCGCCGGCATGGCGTCGGAAAAGCGTCAATCCCGCCCAGCACAGTCCCACAGCCAGCAAGGTAATCGGCCATAGGCTCGTCCAGTCGGGCCAGCGGTGCGTAACCAGAATATCCTGAAAAGCCCGCATCAGCGCGGCCATAGGATTCCATGCCAGGGCATCGCGGATTCGTTCGGACAGTGCGCTGGATGGGTAAACGATGGGAGTGAGCCAGAACCAGAAGGTGAGGATGATGCCAAAAAACTGCCCGACATCGCGAAAGAATACGTTCAATACCCCCAGAGTCACGCCGAGCCCTATCGCAAAGAGCACGAGCAGGACAAGGGCCGGAAACAGGCCGAGGAAGACCAGGCCCGGGAAATTGCCCGATACCAAAAGAAACCCGGTAAAAAGGCCAAAGATGATGGCGAAATTAAGCAGCGCACCCAACACGACGGCCACGGGCAGACACATACGGGGGAAATTCAATTTTTTCAGAAGATTGGCGCTCTCGATGAAAACGTTCTGGGCCCTGCCGACGATCTCGGCGAACAGTCCCCAGGTAAGGACACCCGCACAGAGGTAGATGCTGTAACCGAAGCTGCTGTCGACACCCGGCAGTTTGGCGCGCATGACTTCGGCGAAGATCACCGTATAGACGACGATCATGGTGAGCGGGTTAATGATGTTCCAGGCGGCTCCGAGCAGGGAGTTGCGGTACTTCGCCTGGAATTCCCGCTTAACGCTGCCGAGGATGAATCCTCGGTAAAGCCACAGGGCGCGGAGCATGGCCGGCATCAGCGCCCCTCCCCGACAATCCGCTCGATCTCGGCAACGCGGGCGGTCACCAGCGCGGCGTCGCCCCTGGCCTCGACATTGAGGCGCAGCAGGGGCTCGGTGTTGGAGGAACGCAGGTTGAACCGCCAGTCGGCGAACTCGAGGCTGATGCCATCGGTGCGGTCAATGACCGGCTTCCGGTCGGCAAAATGTTTCTCGACCCGGCGCATGGCATCAGAGGCATCGGTCACGCGGTAGTTGATCTCGCCACTGCACGGAAAAGCAGCCTCGCGGTCGCCGACCAGGCTGGACAGCGGTTTACCGGTGACGCTCATCAGTTCGGCCACCAGCAGCCACGGGATCATGCCGCTGTCGCAGTAGGCGAACTCGCGGAAATAGTGATGCGCGCTCATCTCGCCACCATAGATGGCGTTTTCCGCGCGCATCCGCTCCTTGATGAAGGCGTGGCCGGTCTTGCTCTGAATGGGGATGCCGCCGGCGCGCCGCACGATGTCGATAGTGTTCCAGGTCAGGCGGGGGTCATGGATGATTTTCTCGCCGGGATGGCGAGAGAGAAAGGCTGCCGCCAGCAAGCCGACGATATAGTAGCCTTCGATGAACCTGCCGGTTTCGTCGAAAAGAAAGCAGCGGTCGAAATCGCCATCCCAGGCGATGCCCATGTCCGCCCGGTGCGTCCGCACTGCGGTGGCGGTGGCGGCCCTGTTTTCCGGGAGCAGCGGATTGGGGATGCCGTTGGGGAAGGCGGGGTCCGGCTCGTGGTGCACCTTGATGAATTCGACTGGAACAGCCAGGTCCCGGAACCGGGCCTCAAGCGCGTCGACCACATGGCCGGCCACGCCGTTGCCGGCATTGGCGACCAGCCGCAGGGGGCGGAGCCGCGCCGGTTCGATGTAGCCCAGCAGATGGCCGATGTACGGGGCGAGGATGGAACACTGCCGCAGCGTGCCCCGCTTCGCCGCCGGGGCGAAGGCGTTGTCGCTCGCCAGCCGCTCGATTTCCCGCAAGCCGGTATCGCCGCTGATCGGCCGCGCGCCGCCGCGAACCAGCTTCATCCCGTTGTAATCCATGGGATTGTGGCTGGCGGTCACTTCGATGCCGCCGTCGACATCCAGGTGAAAGGCCGCGAAATAGACCTCTTCGGTTCCGGTCTGGCCGATATCGACGACGTCCGCGCCGGCGGCCATCAACCCTTCGGCCACGGCCTGCTTGAGTGCCGGGCTGGAAAGACGACCGTCGCACCCCACAACCACGCTCCGCGGGCTGAGGTATTCGCCATACGCCCTGCCGATGCGGCGGGCGATTTCCTCGTCGAGGTCGACACCCAGCCGACCGCGAATGTCATACGCCTTGCAGCAGGAAAGCATTATTGGCACCGGCCGTATTTGTCGAGAAAGCGGACGATGTCGTCCTCACCCAGGTATTCGCCGCTCTGCACCTCGATCATGACCAGGTTGAGCATGCCGGGATTCTCCAGCCGATGGGTACGGCCAGCGGGGATGTAAGTGGATTCGTTGGCGCCGACCAGCATCTCCTTGTCGCCGTTGACCACCTTGGCCATGCCGTTGACCACGATCCAGTGCTCGCTGCGGTGATGGTGCATCTGCATGCTGAGACTGGCCCCCGGCTTGACCTCGATCCGCTTGATCTTGAAACGGGGCCCCTCCTCCAGAACGGTGTAAGCCCCCCAGGGTCGGAAAACCGTGCGGTGCAGCTTGTAGGCATCGTGATTCTGCTGCTTGAGCCGGGTCACCACCTTTTTCACGTCCTGGACCTTGTCCGGATGCACGATGAGCAGGGCATCGGCCGTGTCGATGACGATCAGATTGTCGATACCGACCGTGGCGACCAGGCGGTCTTCATTGTGAACATAGACGTTCCGGCTGTCGCAGAAGATCGCCTCACCCGTGCTCCGGTTGTCATCGGCATCGCTCTCGATCAATTGGCTGACCGCGCCCCAGGAGCCGATATCGCTCCAGCCCATGTCCGCCGGCACCACAGCGATATCGTCCGAGCGTTCCATCAAGGCGTAGTCTATCGAAATATCGGGAAAATTGTCAAATTCTTCCGGCGGAATCTCGCACATTGCCGCCTGCGTCTGTACGGACGGGCGCATGGTGTGCCAGCACGCCTGCGCCGCCTCGAAAACATCCGGGGCATGCCTGGCCATCTGATCCAAAACCGTTCCGGCGGCAAAGCAGAACATCCCTGCATTCCAATAATAATTCCCCGCCGCCAGGTATTGCCTGGCTGTGTCGGCGTCAGGCTTCTCCACAAAACGGTTGACCGTTTTCCCGACAGTCAGATCGCCGCCGGCCTCGATATAGCCAAAGCCCGTTTCAGGTGCATTCGGCACGATGCCGAAGGTCACCAGGAGTCCTTGCCCGGCAAGCACCCGCGCCTCGGCGACGGCGCAGGCAAAGGCGGCAGGATCCCGCACCAGGTGATCGGCGGGCAGGATCAGCAGACAGGCTTCGGCGCCGAACTTTTCCTTGACGTGCAAGGAAGCCATGGCCACCGCAGCCGCCGTGTTGCGGCCAAAAGGTTCGAGCAGGAAAAGGGTCTGCATCTTGTCGCCGATTCCTGCCTTGGTCAGTTCGTCTTTACTGGTGAAATAGTAGTCCCGATTGGTGACAGTGAGGATCTGCCCGCCGTCAGCAACCGAAGCGGCCCTCAGGTAGGTTTTTAAAAGCAGGCTTTGGCCATCGGCCATTTTCATGAAAGGCTTGGGGTGCCCTGCACGGGAAACAGGCCACAAACGAGTCCCCGCACCTCCTGAAAGAATGACTGGGATGAGCATGAGCAATCCTTAATGAATGAAAAGGTATCCTTTAACTTCTTCCGGACGCTGCTGATGATCGCAACGCAACTTATTGAAACACTTCAACTTGCGCAAGGGTTGTTCCTGCCGCATCTTTCGCGGCCAGTCTCGGTTTGCCGTGGATGGGCCAGGCAATGGCCAGATCCGGATCGGACCAGAGCAAAATGCGCTCGCAGTCCGGAGCGTAATACCCGGTGGTTTTGTAGAGGAATTCGGCGGACTCGCTGAGAGTCAGAAAACCGTGGGCAAAGCCCGCGGGAATCCAGAGTTGCCTCTTGTTCTCGGCGCTGAGATATTCCCCCACCCACTGGCCGAAGGTCGGCGAGCTTTTACGAATGTCAACGGCCACGTCGAACACCTCGCCCGCCACGCAGCGCACCAGTTTGCCCTGGGCGGCTGGCGGCAGTTGATAATGGAGGCCGCGGAGCACGCCTCTGACCGATCGGGAATGATTGTCCTGGACGAATCGGACATTGAGCCCCGTTGCTTTCCGAAAGCGATTTTCATTGAAGCTTTCGTAAAAAAAGCCGCGCTCGTCCGCGTATACCTTCGGCTCGATGAGGAGCACATCCGGAATTCCCGTGGGTCGTACCTGCATCAGAACACCTTTTCCTTCAAGATTGCCGACAGATACAGACCGTAGCCGTTTTTGGACAGCGCCCGGGCGAACGTCGCCAGTTGCCCGGCGTCGATCCAGCCCTGGCGATAGGCGATTTCTTCCGGGCACGCCACCTTCAATCCCTGCCGTTTTTCAATGGTTTGAATGAATTGACTGGCTTCCAGCATGGATTCGTGGGTGCCGGTATCGAGCCAGGCATAACCCCGCCCCATGATTTCGACCCGCAGCCTATTTTGTTCAAGATAGACCCGATTGACGTCGGTGATCTCCAGTTCGCCCCGCGCCGACGGCTTGATGTTTCTCGCGATATCGACGACGTCGTTGTCGTAGAAATACAATCCGGTGACCGCATAATTACTCTTGGGCACGACAGGCTTCTCCTCGATGCTGGTCGCCTGGCCGTGTTCATCGAAGGCCACCACGCCGTATCGTTCCGGATCGTTCACCCGATAGGCGAAAATCGTCGCGTCTTTCGTTTGTCCGTTGGCGCTGTCCAGCAGCTTGTACAGATCGTGGCCGTAAAAAATGTTGTCGCCAAGCACGAGGGCAACCGCATCCCTGCCGATGAATTGCTCGCCGATGAGAAAGGCCTGCGCCAACCCGTCGGGGCTGGGCTGGACAGCGTAGCGGAGGTTGAGCCCCCACCGGCTGCCGTCGCCGAGCAACTGCTCGAAGCGCGGGGTATCCTGCGGCGTGGAGATAATCAGAATATCCCGGATGTTCGCCAGCATGAGCGTGGACAGGGGATAGTAGATCATCGGTTTGTCGAAGATGGGCAGCAGTTGCTTGGAAACAGCCAAGGTGGCCGGATACAGCCGGGTGCCGGAGCCTCCGGCCAGGATGATGCCCTTGCGCATGATCAACGCCTCCCCTGAAGCTGTTGCAAGACATGCCCGAGCCCGTCCTGCCAGGGCGGCAGATGCAGGTCGAAGGTGTGCCGGAACAGGTCGGTCGCCAGGCGGGAGTTTGCCGGCCTGGGTGCGGGCACGGGATATTCGGCCGTGGTGATCGGGTGGATGTTTTCCGGGCGCAGTTGCAGGACCTGGCCATCGCGGAGGGCGGCGACGACAACGGTTTTGGCGTAGTCGCACCACGTCGTTTCCCCGGCGGCGGCAAGGTTGTACAGACCGTAGGGGAATTCGTCCCGGCTCGGGCAGCGCCGATACTGGCCGAGAACCTGCGCCGTCGCATCCGCCAGCAGGGCTGCCGAGGTGGGCGCGCCGAACTGATCGGCGACCACCTTCAGTTCGTCGCGTTCCGAGGCCAGTCGCAGAATGGTTTTGGCGAAATTGTTGCCGTGCGCGCCGAACACCCAGCTCGTCCTGAACACCAGGTGCTTTTTCGTCTGCCGGCGCAGAGCCTCGGTCCCCGCCGCCTTGCTTTTACCATACACACCCAGGGGATGGGGTGCGTCTTCCTCGGTGTAAACCCCGGACTTGCAGCCGTCAAACACATAGTCGGTGCAATAGTGCACGACCAGGGCGCCGAGTTTGGCGGCCTCCTCGCCGAAGACTTCGGGTGCGCGGCCATTGACGGCAAAGGCCGCCTCCGGCTCCGATTCGGCGCGGTCGACCGCGGTATAGGCCGCAGGATTGACGATGATCTCCGGCCTGTATTCTCGAATCAGACGACGGATGGCCTGCTCGTCGGCCAGATTGCATTCGGCATGGCCAACCGCTCGGATTTTTCCCAGGGGCGCCAGCGCCCGCTGCAACTCAAAGCCCACCTGGCCGTTCTTGCCTGTCAGAAGTATCCGCATGGTTCAGGCCCCGTACTGTTGTTTCAACCAATTGCGATAGGCACCGCTGGTCACGTTGCGCAGCCACTGCTGATGGTCGAGATACCAGCGCACGGTCTTGCGGAGACCGGTTGCGAAGGTTTCCGCCGGGTGCCAGCCCAATGCCCGCTCGATTTTGCCGGCATTGATGGCATATCTCCGGTCGTGGCCGGGCCGATCCTGGACAAAGACGATCTGTTCCGCATAGGAGCGGCCGTCGGCCCTGGGACTGAGTTCGTCCAGAATGGCGCAGAGCGTCGCCACCACTTCGCGGTTGGTCTGTTCGTTCCAGCCCCCGATATTGTAGACCTCGCCGATGCTGCCGGCCTCCAGAACCCGCCGGATGGCGCTGCAGTGATCCCCGACATAGAGCCAGTCGCGGATCTGCCGGCCGTCGCCGTACAGCGGCAGGGGCTTGCCGGCCTGGGCATTGTGCATGCACAACGGAATCAGCTTTTCCGGAAATTGGTACGGACCGTAATTGTTGGAACAGTTGGTGGTCAGCACTGGCAGGCCGTAGGTATGGTGATAGGCCCTCACCAGATGGTCGCTCGCCGCCTTGCTGGCGGAATACGGGCTGTTGGGTTCATACCGGTTGGTCTCGGTGAAGGCTGGGGCATCGGGCGCGAGGGAACCGTAAACCTCGTCGGTCGACACGTGCAGGAAGCGAAAACCCGCCCTGTCATCCGCCGCCAACCCGTTCCAATAGGCCCTCGCCGCTTCGAGCAGGCGAAAGGTGCCCACCACATTGGTCCGGATGAAATCCTCGGGCCCGTGGATGCTGCGGTCGACATGCGATTCCGCGGCAAAATTGACGATGGCCCGGGGTCGGTGCCGGGCCAGCAGGTCGGCGACCAGATCAAAGTCGCCGATATCGCCCCGGACAAACACATGCCGGCTGTCACCCGCAAGCGAGGAGAGATTCTCCAGGTTGCCGGCATAGGTCAGGGCATCGAGATTGACAATCGGTTCGTCGGCTTGCGCCAGCCAGTCGAGGACAAAATTGCTGCCGATGAAGCCGGCGCCGCCGGTAACGAGTATGGCCATGGCTCAGATGAGGTTTTCGAGGGTAAGGATGTTCTTTTCCATTAAAAAACGAATCAGGATATCGACACACTCCTGAACGCTGTGCTGGTCGGTTTCAAGGATCAGGTCGGGATTCACCGGTTCTTCGTAGGGCGCCGTTATGCCGGTCATGTTGCCGATACGACCTGCCCTGGCTTTTTTATACAGCCCTTTCGGGTCCCTGGCTTCGCAGGTGGACAGGGCGCATTTCACATAGCATTCGTAATAGGGCCAGTCCGTCATCAGAGAGCGGATGAAGGCTCGGCTTTCCCGGTACGGGGTGATGAACGCGGCAAAGGTGAGTATGCCGGCGTCGACCATCAGTTTTGCCACCTCGGCGATGCGGCGGATATTTTCCTTGCGGTCCTCGGGCGACAGCCCCAGGTCCTTGTTCAGGCCGTGACGGATATTGTCGCCGTCGAGCACGTAACTGCGGACGTCATGCGCGAAAAGACGTTCTTCCAGGGCATGGGCCACGGTCGACTTGCCGCTTGCGGAGAGACCGGTGAACCAGACCAGGGCGCTTCGATGCCCGTTGAGCCGATGGCGGTCGGTGCAAAGAATAGTAGGGTTAAAGGGCACGAAGACATCTTCGGCTTCAACTGATCGTTTTTTCTTGGTTTGCATGCGACGACCTGACGATGCGTCTTCCCCTGAACCGGTCATACCGTAAAATCGGGCCTGTATTCAGGAACAATGCGCTGCAGGGTCTCTTTGATCCCTTTACTGTCCAAGGCCTGGGCCTGCTGCGCCAACTGCTCGAGCTGGTTGCCGAGCATCGCGCAGGAAAGGTTCTTTTCCCCGCGCAGCACCATGATCTTTTCATGATGGGTATCGACGATACCCTCGCCTTCGGTGATCAACTCTTCGTAGAGTTTCTCACCCGCGCGCAGCCCGACGAAGCGGATCTCGATCTCACTGTCCGGCTCCCGCCCGGTCAGACGAATCAATTCCCGTGCCATGTCGACAATCTTGACCGGTTCGCCCATCCTGAGGATGAAAATCTCGCCCCCCTCCCCCATGGAACCGGACTGGAGGATGAGTTGGGCGGCCTCCTCGGCCGACATGAAATAGCGGGTCACCTCCGGGTGGGTGACCGTCACCGGGCCGCCTTTTTCGATCTGCCGTTTGAACAGCGGGATGACCGAACCCGATGAGCCCAAAACATTGCCGAACCGGACCCCCATGAACCGGGTGGCATGGTGGCGATGGGGATCGGGGGGCGGCGGAGGCGACGGTTCCTCTCCCTGCGCCCTTTTCCAGGCCGGACAGAGCGAGCCGTCCCAGCAGGAGCCGCTGTAGGCCAGCATCAGCAGTTCGGTCACCCGTTTCGATGCCCCCATGACATTGGTCGGCCGGACCGCCTTGTCGGTGGAAACCAGCACGAACCGCTCCACACCGTGGACGATCGCGGCTTCCATCAGCAACTGCGTGCCGAAGATATTGTTGTAGACCGCCTGCCAGGGGTTGCGCTCCACCAGCGGCACATGCTTGTAGGCCGCGGTATGGAAGACCACGGCGGGTCGGTGCCGCCGGAACACGTCGTTCAGCAGGCGGAGGTCCTGGACCTTGCCGAGAATGGCGATGGTTCCGACCCCATCGTGCTCATGGCGCAGTTCCATCTGCACATTGTAGAGGTTTTCCTCGCTGGCATCAAAGAGGATGATCAAGCCGGGCGAAAACCGGAGCAACTGCCGGCACAGCTCGGAGCCGATCGAGCCGCCCGCCCCGGTGATGAGCACCGTCTTGCCGGTCAGATACAGGCCGATTTTCTCCTGTTCCAGCCGGACCTCCTCACGGCCCAGCAAATCCTTGAAGGAAATGTCGCGGATGGTCCGGATCGACACCCGGTCGTTGATCAACTCGCCCATGGTGGGCAAGACCTTGAAGGGCAACTGGGTCCGCTGGCACAACCCGACGATCCGTCTCATTTTCGCCTTGTCGATGACCACCGTGGCGATGAGAATTTCCTGGGCCCTGGCGCGGCGCACATGCTCGCCGATGTCCTCGATCACACCCAGAACCGGGACGTTGAACAGCTTCATGCCGGTTTTGCCAGGGTCGTCATCGACAAGGCCAACGGCCTTGTACGGCAGTTGACTGTTTTCGTGCAATTCCCGCAGCACCCGGGCGGAGGCGTCGCCGGCGCCGACCAGCAGCAACCGTTTCTGTTCCACGGGTTCGGCAGCGTACAAGCCCCCTGACCCGTTGCCCAGGTGCAGGTAGCCAAAGCGGATGAACATCCTGTGGCAGGAAATGAAGCCAAAGGTGAAGACGCCGTCAAGGATGAAAACGGACCGCGAAAACCCGATGAAATGGGAACCGAACAGCACCAGCAGGACGATCAGGGCGGAAGAAAAGGCGGTGGCCAGGGCGATATTGACGATATCGTTCAGGCTGGTGTAGCGCCACATCCCCCGGTAAAGGCCGAACAGGTAGAACGTGGGGATCTTGACCCCCAAAATGACGGGCAGCAAACCGGTGCATTGCCGGAAGACCGGTTCTCCGTGCAGCACGGAATCGAAGCGAATCGCGTAGGCCAGGTAATGCGCCAGCACGACCAGGACGGCATCTCCGCAGAGGATCAGCCAGAACTTCGGATTCTTCACCAAATTCCGGAGCAAGTGCCAGTGCGAGGAAATACTGCTCAACACGGTTGCGGTCGTGCTCCTGCGTCAGGAATACAGCAAACAGTTCGAGTACTCTTCATCCCCATACAGGTACGATGTGCAGATGAATGTTCACGCTGCATGTTTCCGAAAAATGCAAAATTTGCACTGCTATATCCCAATAACGAAAACAAATTTCAACCTATAAAAAAAGAAACGACCGGACAACGCCCGGCGACGGGCACCGGCATTTCCATCCTCCGACAGGTGCCGGTGCGCCCGAAGCGCTTGCGGTCACTCGCTTCTTGCCCGACATCCCTTTGCCGATTCAGGGCATGCTGGCAAAAAAATACGGGCGAAAAAGATGGGCGATCACCCGTGGCCGACGCTCTTGCCGCCGTCAATCCACCGGAACGGCACGGGCGCCCATCGTCGCGGGCATCATGCGCCGTCGCCGGCCAAAGGCACCGAACCCGCACGCAGATCGGCGTATTCCGCGTTCCGCTCCATGAAGGCGGCCACATAGGAACATTGCGGCACCACTTTTTTGCCTTGGCGGCGGGCATCCTCCAGGGCAAACCTGGTCAGGATCGCGGCCACGTTTTTTCCCCGCAATTCCGGCGGCACAAAGGTATGGGTGAACGCCAGCACGGAGTCGCCCTGCTCCACATAGTCCAGCACGGCGACCTTGCCTTCGAGGCTCAGCTCGAAGCGCTTCATCAACTCATTCTTTCTCGGCTCGTTTTCCATGGTGTCTTCTCCAGATGGTGCTGAATCTCCGTCGACCGCCACGGACCGACCTGTCCGGGCATACCCTGTCGGCCGCTCCCGGTTTCTCTCCCGGACGATCCGTGGTACACTGGTACAATCGACACAACCGCCTGACAACCGGATCAAACCCTGCCCGCACGCTGACGGACGAATGCGATCTCACCGCCGGACCACACGAAAACGTTTTCACCTTCCCGGGTTGCTGTCCCGCATCAAGGGCATCCCCGACGTGGTCCGTTTCCACCATAACAGAGTTGTCCTTCTTCCGCACGGAGGAGATTTTTTCCCGGCACTCTTCCGGGCGATGGCCGCAGCCACCGCCGCCATCTGCGCCGAATTCTACATCATCAAGGCCGACGGCACCGGCCGGGCCTTTGCCCAGGCCCTGCGGGAAGCGGTGGCGCGGGGGGTGGAGGTGTCGCTTATTTACGACGCCATCGGCTGCTTCGACACCCCTTCCTCCTATTTCCAGCAGTTGCAGGCCGCCGGGGTGCGCTGCCTGCCGTTCAACAAACCGGCCTTTTCCAGACTGCACTGGCTCGACATCCGCGATCACCGCAAGATGGTCATTGTCGACGGCACCACCGCCTTCCTCGGCGGGCTCAACATCGGCGACGAATACGCCGGCTACGGCGACAGCTACGAGCGCTGGCGCGATGTCGGCATCCGCCTCGACGGGCCGGCGGCCGGAGAATTGCAGCGCCTGTTCCGCCGCACCTGGGGCCAGACGGGAGGTGTCGGCATTCCGGGACAGCATGTTCCGCCAGCCCTGCCCGCCGGTGACGCCGATGTGATCATCATCAACGGCTCCCCCCATCACAACCGGCCCCTCATCCGCAATTCCTTCCGGTTGGCCGTGGCCGGAGCCGTTGACCGCATCCGGATCATCACCCCCTATTTCCTTCCCGGCCCGCGGGTGGTCCGTACCCTGCTGCGGGCCGTCAGGCGTGGCGCCCAGGTCCGGATGATCCTGCCCTCGATCAGTGACGTACCTTTCATGCAAATGATGAGCCGTGCCTATCTCAAACCGCTGATGGCGGCCGGCGTGGAAGTCTACGCCCGCCAGGGCACCATCCTCCACGCCAAGGTCATGCTCATCGACGGCCGCTGGGTGACGCTGGGCTCGGCCAATCTCGATTTCCGCAGCTTTCACCGCAATTTCGAGATCAACGTCATCATCGACAACCAGGCCTTCGGCGCCCAGATGGAAGCCCTCTTCGAGGAAGAACTGCCCCTGTCGAAACGGCTGTCCCTGGTCGACCACATGCGCGCCACCTGGTTCGAACGGTTTCTGGCATGGCTGCTCGCTCCCTTGAGCCGCTTCCTCTGACTCCTTCCATTGCCGCTGCAACAGCCGGCCGTTGGGCTTTCTTCGTCAGCCCAACATTCAGCCGGGGCCGGGGCTGTGACTTCATCGAAGCGAGCCCCCTGAAATGACTCATCCGCCTCCGCCACGTTTCGCCGTGCGCATCACATCGTATCTGACCTGGAAACGGAATCAACCTCACGAAAAAGCTGGCCTTTCGGAAAATCAGGCGCATGCAGGGCTTGATTTTAGGGCTGGCCGGTGGTATCCATCAACCCTTCGCCTCCCTTGGCTTGCCAAGGGAGGCTTGCCCTGGCCCCATCCCGATACCCGATATTTCCCTGTCGCACAATTCCGACAGCGCACCCACGACACTCCCATCATGACGACCTACTGCATTGGCATCGACACCGGCGGCACCTACACCGACGCCGTCCTTCTGGACACCTCCACCGGCCGGGTGGTCGACTGGCGCAAGGAACGGACCACGCCTCACGACCTCAGCTTGGGCGTCGGCCGGGTCCTGCAGGGCCTGCTCCGGCAATCGGTGCATGCCCGCGAGGTTGCCGGCCTGGCCGTGTCCACCACCCTGGCCACCAACGCGGTGGTCGAGGGCCGGGGCGCCCGCGTCGGCCTGTTCGTGCTCGGCCATGTCCGCCATTTCAAACTGCCGGTGATGGCCACCATCTTCTTTAAGGGCGGCCACACCATCACCGGCGAGGAGGACGAGCCCCTGGACATCGAAGGGTTGGTGGACACCCTGCCGCAACTGGCCGGCGAGGTGGACAGCTATGCCGTATGCGGGGCCATGTCGATCAAAAATCCCGCCCACGAGTTGGTGGCCCGCGAAGCCATCCGGCTGATCGACCCCAAACCGGTCTTCTGTTCCCATCTGGTTTCCAGCCATCCGGGCATGCTCGAACGCTCGGCCACCGCCTGCCTCCACGCCAGGCTGATGCCGCTGATGACCGATTTCCTCGCCTCGATCCAGCGGTCCATGCTGACGGTGGGGCTCGACTGCCCGGTGACGATCATCTGCGGCAACGGGCGCGGCGCGGCCCTGGACCGGATCGCCGACCAGGCGGCCGTCACCATGGCCAGCGGCCCGGCGGCCACCGCCCGCTTCGGCGCCACCTGCGGCTTCGACTCGGCCCTGGTGGTCGATGTCGGCGGCACCACCACCGACGTCTGCCTGATCAAGGATGGCACGCCCCTGCTCAACCGCGAGGGCTGCACCATCGGCGAATGGCGGACCCATGTCGAGGCGGTGGACATGTACACCGCCGGCGCCGGCGGCGACAGCCACGTCGTCTGCCACCAGGACGGCCGTATCGCCCTGGGCGGCATCCGGGTCCAGCCCCTGGCCATGACCCCGGATCTCCCCGACCCGCACCGCTGGCTGAACCGCGACACCGATACCTACCTGGTCCTGCCGGTGGCCGGCCTCGACCCGGAGGTGGTGGGCGACGACGCCATCCTCCACTCCCTGGCGCAGCACGGACCGATGCCGCCCAGCGTCCTCGCCGCCCGAACGGGAACCGGCGGCATCCTCCTGGAAAAACGGCTGGAACGGCTGTTGTTTCTCCAGCGGGTCGTGCTGGCGGGCTTCACCCCCACCGATGCCCTGCACGGGCTGGGGCAGCTCCATATCGGCCACGGGGAATCGAGCCTGCGCGGTGCCGAGGTGCTGGCCGGCCAGATGGGCATGACCGCCGACGCCTTCTGCCGGCAGGTCGTTGCCGAGACCGAGGCGGCCATCGAAACCATCCTCCTCTCCTACCTGGCCCGGTCGGTCTGGCAGGACAGCCCGAGCGCGCCCCTGCTCAACCGGCGCGACAACGATCTGTTTTCGGTGCGGTTCACCCTGAAATTGCCGATCATCGGTATCGGCGCCGCCGCCCGGTGCTTTCTTCCCGGCGTGGCCGAACGGCTGGGCACCACCGTCGCCTTCCCCGAGCACTGTGAAGTGGGCAATGCCATCGGCGCGGCCCTGATCGCCATGCACGGTTGAATGCAGCGGCGCGACGGCAACCGGACCGGAGCTTTCTTCTTTACTTCTGCCGCAGCCTGGTTATTTTTGAGAAGGAATATCAACTAGCCCGGAAGAAACGGTCATGGATGTCCTGCTCAGCCAATTCGATACCTATTTGCACTCCTCGCTGCTCACCTCGCTGATCATGGCCTTCATCGGCGGCGTGCTCGCCAGCCTGACGCCCTGCGTCTACCCGATGATTCCCATCACCGCCGGCGTCATCGGCCATGCCAACGTCGGCGGCTCCAGGTGGCGGGGATTTTTCCTGTCCCTGATCTACGTGACCGGCATGGCCCTGACCTATGCCGCCCTCGGGGTCTTCGCCGCCGCCACCGGCCGCTTTTTCGGAACGATCAACAGCAGCCCCTGGACCTTTCTGGTGGTCGGCAACGTCCTGCTCCTCTTCGGCCTAGCCATGCTCGACGCGGTGCCGCTGCCCACCTTTGCCGGCCGCTTCGCCTCGACCCGCCTGGGTCTGGGCGGGATTTTCCTGGCCGGCATCGCCTCGGCCCTGGTGGCCGGTCCCTGCACCACGCCGGTCCTAGGCAGCCTGCTGGCCTACACCGCCACCTCCCAGAGCCTGATCGCGGGCGGCCTTTTGCTGTTCGTCTTTTCCCTAGGCATGGGCGCCCTGCTCCTGGGGGTGGGCACCTTTTCCAGCTTCCTGGCCGCCCTGCCCCGCTCCGGACCATGGATGGTCCTGATCAAAAAGGCCATGGGCATCCTCATGCTGCTCGTCGCCCAGTATTTCTTCGTGAAGGCCGGCTCGCTCTTCCTCTGAAAACGCCTCGCCCGACCCTTCTGCTCCATTGGCCCGAAACCCGAAACCCCGGATAGACCCTATGCGCCCCTCCCTGATACCCAGCGTCCTGTTCCTGGCCCTGCTGCTCCTGCTCCCCAATGCCATGGCAGCGGCACAACTCGGCCAGCCCCTGATTCCGTTCAAGGGGACCGACCTGAACGGCCAACCCTACGACTTGCAGGCAAGCATCGGCAGCAAACCGGTGATGATCATCTTCTGGGCCTCCTGGTGCCCGACCTGCCGGACCGAGGTGCCCAAGGTGAACCAACTGGCCGAGAAGTACCGGGCCAAAGGCATGGAATTCGTGGCGGTCAATATCGGCGTCAACGATTCGGTCGAGCGCGCCCAGGCCTTCGCCCGCAAGACCGGCATGACCTATCCGGCCTATTTCGACGGTTCGGGCACCATTGCCGAAAAATACCGGCTGCAGGGGGTGCCGACGATCATTGTTGCCGACAAGCACGGCATCATCCGCTTCCGCAATTTCACCGTCCCGAATATTTCCGAGGCCAATTTCACCGCGCTGATGGCGGATTGAGGGGAAAGGAAAAGGATCAGGGCTCGTTGGCCGGGGCGATGATCGCGTAGGCTTCCCGGACCTCCGGGGGGATGGTCATCGGTTTGCCGGTGTGCAGGTCGCAGAAGATGAACAGGGTCTCGGCGGTGGCCAGCACGACCTGGTCGGCAGGGCGGATGAACTTGTACTTGCGCAGGGAACGGAATTTGCGAAGATCCGCGACCCAGGTCAGGATGGCGATGGTCTCGCCGGCATAGGCCGAATGGAGGTATTCGATGGCGTGCGAGCGGATGATCCAAGTCCTGCCCATGGCCGCGTACCGCTCCTGGGGCCAGCCCAGTTCGTCTGAATGCGCCATGGCCGCCGCCTGCATCCACTGCACGTACTGGACGTTGTTGACGTGGCCGTTGGCGTCGATGGCCGTGGCCGGCACCACCAGTTCTGTTTTGCCGATAGGAGCCATTACCTGCCCCTGGCCGAAAGATCGAAGCCGGTCAGGTTCCGGCCCGTGGCCGACAGCAGCCGCTGCCGGCCGAGATGGTACGAAACCAGGGCCTGGGCCAGGCGGCTGTGGGCGGCGACCAGATCCCGCTGGGCCTCGTTGAGCCGTACCAGCGAGGCCTCGCCGGCCTCATACTCGTTCTTGGCCAGATCGCGGTTTTCCTCCACCAGTTTGACGGTTTCCCGCTGCAGGCGCACCTGTTCCTGGGCGGCGGCCAGAAAGGCGAGGTCCTGCCGGATCTCGGCGGCCACGCTGTTGCGCAGCCCGGCCAGGGTGTACACCGTTTCCCGCCTGGCCTGCTCGGCCTCGATCAGTCTCGCCTTGTCGGCGCCACCGGCGTACAGGTTCCAGCTCATGTTCACCCCCACGGTGTTGCCGAAGTCGTCACCGGTCAGCCGCGCGTCTCCTTCCCGCACCCCTTCGACCGCTCCGGCCAACTGGAGTTTGGGGTAAAAGGGCGCCTTGGCCATGCCGGTGCCGGCCTCGGCCTGTTTGACCGCCAGCTCCAGTTGGCGGATGTCGGGCCGAATCGCCAGGGCCTCCCCGATCAGGGCCTCCGCGCTTTCCTTCTGCTCGACGAGGACCGTCTCCTTGTCCAGGGGCGCCAGCCGCAGATGGGGCGGAAAGGCGGCATCGACCAGGCCCAGCAGGGCCGCCAGGCCGTATCCCGCCGCCTCGAATTCCCGTTGCGACTGGATCAGGCTGGTCCGGGCCGAATTGACCTGGACCCTGATGTTGAGGACATCGCCCCAGGGGCCGGCGCCGACATTGAACCGGTTCTGGGCGTCCTCCAGTTGCCGGTTGTAAAAGGTCTCGTCGGCCCGGTTGATGTCGATGTACGTCTGCGACAATTGGGCGTTGAGAAAGGCCTCGGCCACCGCGGTCACCAAAAGCCGCCGGCTGTCGGCCAGGCCCGCGTCCGCCGCCTGCTCGCCGTAGATGGCCTGTTTTTCCTTGAAGTCACGGTAAAAGCCGTCGAACAGCAGCCAGGTGGCCTGGATGTCGGAACGGTAGACGCCGGTGGTCCGGTCCGCGGTTCCGCCCATCAGCGCGGCCAGGCCGCGGTTGTACTGGTAATTGTTCTCGGAGAGCTGCTGCCGGGCCCCGGACCCGCCGATATCCAGGCTCGGCCACCAGGTGGCCGCCGCCTGCCGCACCCTGGCCCGCGCCTGTTCGATGCGCGCCTGGGCGGCCGCCATGTCGGGATTGCCGGCCAGGGCGATCGATTGCGCAGTGCCGAGATCGAGCACCTTGATCCCGGCCAGATCGGGCGCCGCCGGCTGTTCCGCCCCGTAGGCGGTGCCTCCCAGGCACGAAACCGCCATCAGTATTGCCACCAGTGTCCGTCGCATCGCTTCCTCCAACCGGAAAAGGGCGCACAGCCCCGTCGCTTGCTCATCATATCGCGGCGTCTTCGCCCGCCCTGCCATTCCATACCGCCCCGATCCGGGCTGCGGGCCGTTCCGGCACTATAAACCACTTTCCCCGGCGGAGGACAGAAGAAAAACGAGCGGGCCCGGAGCGGCCGGGCAACAGGAGGTCAGGCCATGCCCAGATAGGCGGTCCGGACCAGCGGGTCGCGGCGCAGATTGGCCGCGGTATCGTTGAGCACCAGTTCGCCGTTCTGCAGGACATAGCCGCGGTGGGCGACGGACAGGGCCATCAGGGCGTTCTGCTCCACCAGGAGGATGGTCACGCCCTTGTCGTTGAGCATGGTGACGATGTCGAAGATCAGCTCCACCAGCACCGGCGCCAGCCCCATGGAGGGTTCGTCGAGCATGAGCAGGCGGGGCTGCATCATCAGGCCGCGGGCAATGGCCAGCATCTGCTGCTCGCCGCCGGACAGAGTGCCGCCGTGCTGGTCGATCCGCTCTTTCAGCCGGGGAAAGAGCTCGAAGCCGTACGCCATGCGCTCGCGGACCGCCTCGGGGTCGCGCACGGTGAAGGCCCCCATCTCCAGGTTCTCGCGCACCGTCAGCGTGGGGAAGATGCCGCGCCCCTCGGGGACGTGCCCCAGGCCCGCGGCAACAATGGCGTGCGGCTCCATTCGCGAGATGTCGCGACCGTCGAACTCGACCCGCCCGCTGCCCGGATGCATCAGCCCCGAGACGGTGCGCAGGGTCGTGCTCTTGCCGGCGCCGTTGGAACCGATCAGGGTGACGATCTCCCCCTCCTCGACCGTGAGCGAGATCCCCTTGAGGGCGTGAATATGCCCGTAGAAGCTGTGGACGTCGGTCAGGCTCAACAGGCTCATCGCCAGCGCTCCTCGTGTTGCCCGGCCACGGCGCCGCGGCCGAGGTAGGCCTCGATCACCCTGGCGTCGGCCCGGATTTCCGCCGGGGTGCCCTCGGCGATCTTCTCGCCGTAGTCCATGACGCAGATCCGCTCGGAGATGTTCATCACCACCCGCATGTCGTGCTCGATGAGCAGGATGGTCACCCCGCGTTCGTCGCGGATGGTCCGGAAGAGCCGGGTCATTTCCTCGGTTTCCTGGGGATTCATGCCGGCGGCCGGCTCGTCGAGCAGAAGCAGCAGCGGCTCGGCGGCCAGGGCCCGGGCGATCTCCAGCCGCCGCTGGGCGCCGTAGGGCAGGTTGGCGGCCAGTTCGTTGCCCACGCCGACGAGGCCGACGGTGCGCATCAGCGCCATGGCCCGCTGTTCGGCCTCACGCTCCTCCCGCCGGAAGCCGGGCAGACGCAGCAGGGCCTCGAGCGGCGACTGGCTTAAGTGGACATGCATGCCGATGAGGATATTCTCGATCACGGTCATGCCGCCGAACAGGCGGATGTTCTGAAAGGTGCGGGCGATGCCCCGGGCCGCGATCCGGTCGGGCCGCAGCCCCGCCAGCGAGCGGCCGTTGAAGCGGATATCCCCCTGATCGGGCCGATAGATGCCGGTGAGGGTGTTGAACAAGGTGGTCTTGCCGGCGCCGTTGGGGCCGATGATGCTGACGATCCGGCCGGGCTCCACCTGGAAATTGACCTTGTTGACGGCGGTGAGGCCACCGAAGGATTTCACCAGGTCGATCGTCTCCAGCAGGGTCATGCCCGCCGCCCTCACTCGGCCTCGGGCGGCTCTGCCGCCAGGGTGCGCATCCGCCGTCTGGCCGGAATCAGGCCGGCCGGCCGGAAGATCATCATCAAAATCAGGATCAGGCCGAACAGCAGCCGCTGGTACTTGGCCGGGTCCAACTGGTTGGACAGATCCTTCCAGGCGAAATTGATCAGCGGGATGACCGCGTCGCTCTGGCGCAGCTCGCTCAAATACAGGGATACGCCCTGCAGGACCTGGAGATTGAGCAGGGTGACCACCGCCGCCCCGAGGATCACGCCGGCAATGGAGCCGGAGCCGCCGAGGATGACCATGGCCAGCACCCCGATGGACTGCATGAAGGAGAAGGATTCGGGGCTGATGAAGGTCCGGCTGGCGGCCAGCAGCACGCCCATGACCCCGGCGAAGGAGGCGCCGACGGCAAAGGCGGCCAGCTTCATCCGCACCAGCGGAATCCCCATGGCGATGGCCGCGGTCTCGTCCTCGCGGATGGCGGTCCAGGCGCGGCCGATCTTCGAGTCGTCCAAATGCCGGGTGACCAGGATGATGATCAGGATCACCGCCAGGGCCAGCACATAGAAGAGGACGTTGTACATGTCCGCCGTCTCGACCCGGTGGCCGATCGCCGGGCCGAACAGGGTGTTGAAGCCGTCCACCGCCCAATCCGGCATGGTGGGCCGCTGGATCGGGGTGATGCCTTGGGGGCCGTTGGTGATGTTGAGCGGCTTGTCCAGGTTGTTGGCCAGCACCCGGATGACCTCGCCGAATCCCAGGGTGACGATGGCCAGATAGTCGCCGCGCAGCCGCAGCACCGGCGAGCCGAGCAGGATGCCGGTGATGGCGGCGACGATGATCGCCAGGAACAAAAACAGGTAGAAGGCGTCGCCCGGCAGGAGAAAGGGCAGATCCGAAGGCTGGGTGCCGGGGGCGAAGGGCAGGACGAAATACTGCTGCGAGCCGAAAAAGGCCCAGAGGTAGGCCCCGACCGCGTAAAAGGCGACATAGCCCAGATCGAGCAGGCCGGCGAAACCGACCACGATGTTCAGGCCCAGGGCCAGGGCCGCGAAGACGCTGATCTGGAAAATCACCTCGAGGTAGAAGATATTGCGCACCCCGATCACCGGGATGATCAGCAGGGCGAGCACGGCGCCGGCGATGAGTTTGAAGCGCCGGTCCGCCTCAAGGATATAAAGCGAAAACAGCGAACTGATCAGCACCAGGAAGGCGAGGTTGGAGCGGGGCGCTGAATAGACCAGGGCGCTGCCCAGGCCGATGTGGGCGAGGATGAGCAGGTAGGGCAGGATGCCGGTGTTGATTCGCGCCCACAGCAGGTTGCCGAAACGGTTGCGCATGGGACCTCGCTAGGCCTTCTGGCCGACATGCCGGCCCATCAGCCCCTGGGGCCGGAAGACGAGCACCAGGATCAGGATGGAAAAGGCAAAGATGTCCTTGTATTCCGAACCAGCGGCTCCCATGGTGAACACGCCCAGAAAGGAACCGGCAAAGGTCTCCAGCATGCCCAGGACGATTCCGCCCAGCAGCGCGCCGGTCAGGTTGCCGATGCCGCCGAGCACCGCCGCGGTGAAGGCCTTGAGGCCGGGAAAGAAACCGACAAAGGGATCGATGCGGGTGAATTTCAGGGCATAGAGCACGCCGGCGGCGCCGCCGAGCAGGCCGCCGATCAGGAAGGTGAGGGAGATGATACGGTTGACGTTGATCCCCATCAGGCTGGCGGTGGCGCGGTCCTGGGCCACGGCGCGGATGGCCTTGCCCATCCGGGTGGCGTTGACCAGGTAGTTGAGCCCGGCCAGCATGAGGACCGCGGCGGTGATGACGATGATCGATTTCACCGAGATGCCGAGCGGCACGGTGGTGTCGCCGAGGGCGAGACGGCCCAGCATGATGCGGCGGTCGAAATTGCCGAAGGTGGGCATGATCCGGTTGAACTGGCCGGTGGTCAGGCCCTCCACCAGGCGGATCACATCCTGGAGCAGGAAGGAAACGCCGATGGCCGAAATCAGCGGAACCAAGCGGGCCGCACCCCGTAGGGGCCGATAGGCGACCCGCTCCACGGTCACCGCCAGGGCGCCGGCCGCGGCCATGCCCATGAGGAGGGCCAGGGTGAGATAGGCATAGGCCATGCCGAGCGAAGCGGAGCGCAGCAGGCCGGTGTGATCGAGCGCGATCAGGAGTTCGACGCCGACAAAGGCGCCCACCGCGAAGATCTCGCTGTGGGCGAAATTGATGAATTCGAGCACGCCGTAGACCATGGTGTAGCCCAAGGCGATGGCGGCATAGACAAAGCCGATGGTCAGGCCGTCGATGACCACCTGGGGGAGGTTGACCAGGGTATAGGTGGCAAGCGAGACGTTGTAACGGTCGTGCAGATGGAGGCCGACCGCGGTCTGGTCGAGGATCAGGGCCAGGACAAGGACAAGGGCGGACAGGACACCCGCGCTGCCCAGGGAAAACAGCAATAACTGGCCGATGGGGCGGATCAGCTCACGGATGTTGACGGCGGCAAAGGGTGGCATCGGCACTTCCCGGCTCGTGAAACGCTTCCGGCCCTTCGCACGAAGAGCCGGAAGCTCGGGCTTGAGGAAGCCTTATTTGGGCGGGGCGAGGTTGAGGGTCTCGACCACACTGTTCTCGTTCCAGTGGGCGGGGTCCGCCGACTTGACATTGAGCACGAAATACTGGGCCATGGTGGGATCGCCGATCTCGTTGAAGCTGAACGTGCCGGTGATGCCGGCAAAATCCTTGATGGCCCGGATGGCCTGGGTCACCTCGGCCCGGGTCGGCACCTCGCCCTTTTTCGCCTTGGCGGCCTGCTCGATCGCCTTCAGGCAAATGGCCATGGCATCGTAGCCCTGGGCGGCGAAGGGCTGCGGGTCGGCATTGTACTTGGCCTTGAAATCCTGGATGAATTTGGCCGCGCCCGCATAGACCGAGGCCGGGCCGGACACCGTGGAGTAATAAGTGCCGGCGCCGTCCAGCAGGGCCTGGCCGGCGATCTTGGCGGCATCGGAGGAATCGAAGCCGTCGTCGCTCATGAACATGCCCTGGTAGCCGCGCTCCCGTGCCTGCCGGAACAGGACCGCGCCCTGGGGATAAATGCCGCCGAAATAGACCAGGCCGGGATTGCCGGCGATCACCGGCGACAGCAGGGCGTCGAAGTTGGCCTTCTCCTCGGTGCCCTCGAAACCGAGCACCTTCATGCCCTTCTCTTCGGCCCGTTTCTTGAAAAATTCCGCGATTCCCTGACCGTAGGCGGTCTTGTCATGGATGATGAAGACGCTCTTCACGCCCCGGCTGGCGGCGAAATCGGCACCGACCACGCCCTGGACATCGTCGCGGCCGACAACGCGGTTGACCTCGGCATAGCCCCTGGTGGTCACCTTGGGGTTGGTGGTTCCCGGACTGACATTGGCCAGCCCGGAGGAATGGTACACCTCGGAGGAGGGGATGTGGACGCCGGAATTGAAGTGGGCCACCACCGCCAGGATGGCGGGGTCGGAGACGATGCGCTTGGCGTTGGCCACGCCGGTGTCCGGGTTGGCCTGATCGTCGAAGGGTGCCAGTTCGACCTTGAATCCCATGTCGGCCAGCGGCTTGCCCACCTGTTCCAGGGCCAGCTCGGCGCCGCGCTTGATGTCCACGCCCACCGCCGACTGGTCGCCGGACAGCGGCGACTGGCTGGCGATCTTGATCGACTTGACCGGTTCGGCCGCAGCCGCGTGCAGACTCAGGATCAAGGTCATGCCGGCGGCGGCCAGCAGGGAGCAAAGGGACAGGGTCGTTTTCGGCATGCTGCATCCTCCTGGACAATGGGACAAGGATATGGGGCGTGCCCCCGTTCGGGCCGGCACGGACACCGGACCGTCTCTCGTTCATGGCATATTTGCATACAAGGCGCCATGATTTTGTGCACGAAAAAAAAATCGCTCTTGCCGGTTTTTTTCCCACATTCCAGAAAGATTAGAGGCAGCGCTCCCCCACGCTGTCGTCTTGGCCGCGCGTCGCGGGAACGGTCCGGCCGGCGCGCTCAGTACAGATCCAGCTTCCGCAGCAGCCGGATGGCAATCACATACGCCGCCGCCAGCACGGCGACCCAGGCAATCGAGAGAAAAATGCTCATCATCTGTGGTGTTCCTCTGAAAAAAAGTGAGCCGGAAGAGGCGGGGCGCCTCTTCCGGGGAAAACGACTGCGGCCTCAGTACGCGGCCTTGTCGCCGGTGTCCTCGATACCGATCTTGTTGCGGTTCATCTGTCGCCAGGTATAGGCGATGTACGCCAGGACAAAGGGGATGGTCAGGGCGACATAGGTCATCACCTTCAGGGTGTAGGGGCTCGACGAGGCGTTATAAATGGTCAGGCTCGACTGGAGGTCGACCTTGGAGGGATAAAAGGCGGTGTTGTTGTAGGCCGGCAGCAGCAGAACGGTCAGGCCGATCAGCACCGTGCCGATGCCGCCGTACCAGATGCCGCGGGTTGCCGTGGTCTTGGCGGTTTTCCACGCGCCGAAGATCACCAGGCCGAGCCCCGCGACCAGGAGGACGAGCAGCCAGGGGTTGGCCAGCAGGTTGCGCAGGTACTTGAAGCTGACGATCTCGATGGTGCCCTTGGCGTCGACAATGCCGTACCCGCGCATGAACAGGAGCGAGGCCACGATCAGCAGGCAGAAGGGCAGGGACAGCAGCAGGTTCTGCCAGCAGGCGGCCCGCAGGCGGGTTGCCATTTCCGGCACCTCGCCCAGTTCCAGGTTGTTGACCAGGTACATGGCGCCTAAGGTGCGGGCGTTGAACACCAGGAACAGCCCCACGGCGATGTTGAACAGCGACGACACCGAGGGGCTCAGGGCCGCTTCCAGACCGCGGAAGGGATGGGTCCAGGTGACGAAGTTGTTGGCGTCCAACTGGAAGTTGGAGCCGGTGTAAAAGGTGCCGACCGCGGCGCCGATCAGCAGGATGCCGACCACGCCGTTCAGGAACAGAAAGCCCTCGTAGACCAGGCTGCCGAAGATGTTCCACGGCTTTCTGCGGAACTCGTAGCTGACCGCCTGGACGATGAAGGTGAACAGGATCAGGATCCACACCCAGTAGGCGCCGCCGAAGGAGGTGGAGTAGAACTTGGGGAACGAGGCGAACAGGGCGCCGCCGAACAGCACCAGGGTGGTGAAGGTCAGCTCCCATTTGCGGCCGAGCGAATTGATGATCAGATCTTTTTCGGTCCGGGTCTTGGCCATCTGCCACAGCAGGCTCTGGCCGCCCTGGACAAAGGTCATGGCCAGGAACAGGGCGCCGACGACCGAACAGAGCAGCCACCAGAAATGCTGCAGGGTTGCGTAATCGAGACGTTCTATCATGTCAGTTTTCCTCCGGTCCGATGTTGATCTGTTTGACCATGATGCTGATCTCGGCGATCAGCAGCAGGGTGAAGAGGACAAGGAATAGAAAGAAGGTGGTCTGCACCGTGCCCGATGTCAGGTTGGTCCGGGCGATGGTCACCGGCAGCAAACCCTGGATGGACCAGGGCTGCCGCCCCACTTCGGCCACGATCCAGCCCGCCTGGGAGGCGATCATGCCCAGGATATAGGTGATGGTGCCCAGCCCCAGCAGCCACTTCTTCCGCTCCAGCGTCCCCTTGTAGGAGAAGTAGAGGTAGCCGATGAAAATCAGGGGGAACAGAGTGCCGAGGAAGACCATGACATGGAAGGCGTTGAAGGACAGGGCCACCGGCGGCACCGCCTCTTCCGGCTTGTTCAGATAGCCGTAGCCGAGAAATTCCTTGTGCTCGTCGAACGCGGCGAGCTGCACTTCGGCGGCGGCCGCGTCGCCGGCCTTTTTCGCCTGCCGGTAGGCATCGAGGCTCGCCACCGCTTTCCTGCCGAGCTCCATCTTCTGGACCGCCCCCAAGACGTCGTGTTCGGCGTTGCCGTAGACCAGATCCTTCATGCCGGGCACGAAGGAGTTGAAGGAGCGGTTGGCCATCAGCGACAGCAGGCCGGGGATGTGGATATTGAAGCCGTGGAAGGCCGGCTGGGTATCGTAGACCTTCTTGTCCCGGTTGATGACGCCGAAGGCCACCAGGCCGGCGTTGGTCTGCCCCTCGTAGAGCCCCTCGAAGGCCGCCAGTTTCATCGGCTGCACCTGGGCGATCTCATAGGCCGACTCGTCGCCGTTGAAGATGGTGAAGATCGAGGCCACCAGCCCCAGGCAAGCGGCGACCACGATCGAACGCTTGGCCATGAGCACATGGCGGCCGCGCAGCAGGTACCAAGAGGAAATCGAGATGACGAAAAACGCCCCCAGCATCATGGACGAGCTGGTGGCGTGGGTGAATTTGTTGACCGCGTAGGGCGAGAAGGCGACCTCGAAGAAGTTCTGCATCTCGAAACGGGCGGTATCCGGGTTGAAGGCCTGGCCCACCGGATACTGCATCCAGGCGTTGGCCACCAGGATCCACACCGCCGACAGGTTGGAGCCCGCCGCCACCATCCAGGTGGCGAACAGGTGGAACCCCTTGGACACCCGGTTCCAGCCGAAGAACATCACCGCGAAGAAGGTGGCTTCGAGGAAAAAGGCGACGATGCCCTCTATTGCCAGGGGCGCGCCGAAAATGTCGCCGACCATCCAGGAGTAATTCGACCAGTTGGTGCCGAACTCGAACTCCATGATGATGCCCGTGGCCACGCCGATCGCGAAATTGATGCCGAACAGCTTCATCCAGAACTTGGTCAGCCGCTTCCACTCCTCGCTGCCGGTACGCACGTAAATGGTGTGAAAAAAGGCGATGATCCAGCTGATGCCCAGGGTGAGCGGCACGAACAGCCAGTGGTACATGGCGGTCAGGGCGAATTGCGCCCTGGCCCAGTTGACCATGCCAAGGTCCAAATTTTCAATCATGGGTCTTCTCCTTTGACGGTTGAACAGAGCCTGGGGCGGACTGCGTCAGCTGCTCGATCACATAATCGGCCCGTTGTGCATCGGTGGTAAACTGAGTAGCCAGGAAATCAGGAAAGAAAAAAAATTTCAAGACCGCAAACATGATAAACAGTTTGATGAAAATAATTTTCCACAGGGTGCGGCCCACGGTCATCTGGCGGAAGCCGTCGCGGTAGAAGCGGTAGATCCGGGTCACCAGCCAGGGGCGGGGGGGATTTTGCTCGGTCATTGCACTTCGTTGCGGATGGGGCCGGTCACATCGAGGCCTTCCGGCTCGAGCAGGACCTCGAGTGGGGCGGACAGGCAGGAGGTTTCGGCGATCAACTGCTCGAAGCTGACCTGGCGCAGAGTGGCGCGCAACTGCTCGCGGGCGCTCAGCCAGACGCGGTGCACGGCGCAGTGGTAGCTGGCCTTGCACCCGCTCGGCCGGGCGATGCAGTCGTTGAGCTGGATTTCGCCGATCATGGTTTCCACCACCTCCAGCAGACTGATGGCGGCCGGATGCTTGCTGAGGACGAAGCCGCCCCGCGCACCCTGGCGGATCTCGATCAGCCCCGCCTTGGCGAGATCCTGGGCGATCTTGGCCAGGAAATGGGCCGGGATGTCCGCTTGCCGGGCGATTTCCTGCCGACTGGTCAGGATGCCCTTACCCTGCTGCGACAGATAGAGCACGCAACGGATGGCATATTCGGCGGCACGGGTCAAACGCATGGATCGGACCCCCAAAGAAGACAAATAAGAGTAATTTTATCCTGAATATCTGATTCCGGTGGGGGTGTCAACAACGAATGCCGGCTTGCGCCGGGAAAGAAAGGAGGCAGCCACAGCCGGCCGCCTGGTTGGCGGCGGCCTCCTTTGACTGGTCGTGCGCGGGGGTTGACTTCCCCGGCCGGCTCGAATAAAGGAGAGGCATGCCCATCGACTGCCCAAGCACAACGGCACTGCGCGTGGCCATCCGCCGCGCCGCCCATCAGGTGCTCGACCATCCCAGGATTTTTGACGATCCGCTGGCCCTGCGCGTTCTCTGCTTGGATGCCGCCGCCCCCGACCGGAGCTGGCTGGACGACACGCCGCTTGTCCGCGTGCTGCGGGCCTCGCTGGCCGCGCGCAGCCGCCACGCCGAAGACATGCTCCAACAGGCCCGGCAGCAGGGCCTAGGCCAGTATGTCGTACTCGGCGCCGGCCTCGACACCTTTGCCTGCCGCCATGCTGCGGACGATGGCGGCGATCTGCGCGTGTTCGAGGTCGACCATCCGGCCACCCAGGAATGGAAACGGCAGCGCCTGTTTGAAGCGGGCATCGCCGTTCCGGACCACTGCACCTTCGTGCCAATGGATTTCGAAACCCAAACCCTGGAAGAAACGCTGCGGCAGGCCGGATTCGACAGCGACAGGCCGGCCTTCTTTTCCTGGCTGGGCGTGACCATGTATCTGACAGCCGAGGCCATCGACGCCACCCTGCGCGCCGTTGCCGCGCTGCCCACCGGCAGCGGCATCGTCTTCGACTACATGATCGCGCCGGAATTGCTCAGCCCCAGGGCCCGTGCCGCCTTCGCCGGAATGGCCGACCGGGTCGCCGCCGCCGGCGAGCCCTTCCGGACCTTTTTCGCACCCGCCCTTCTCGCCGACCATCTGCGGGAACTGGGCTTCGGACGCATCGAGGACATGTCGCCGGAGGCATTGGACGACCGCTACTTCCGGAACCGGGTCGACGGCCTGCGCGCCGGCAGACTCGCCCACCTGATGACGGCCTGGGTCTGAACCGCCGTTTACCCCGCAGAAGAGGAGGAACCCGAAATGCTCGTCAACCGCGACGCCCTGCAACCGGTCGCCAATCTGGAAGGACAGACCTGCTTCGGCTGCGGCATCAACAACCCCGTGGGGCTGCACATGGCCTTCCACACCGACGGGGAGCGGCTCTATTCCTTTGTCACCGTGCCCCCTGTCATGGCCGGCTGGGACCGGACGGTGCACGGCGGCATTCTGTCGACGATGCTCGACGAAATCATGGGCTGGTCGATCATCTATCTGCTGGGCAAAATCGCGGTGACCAAAACCATGACCGTGGAATTCAAAAAACCGGTCCAGGTGGAACAGCCGCTGACCGTGGTCGGCACCATCGGCGAGGCGGCCGACCGGCAGGTCGTGATGACCGGCGAGATTTATGGCGCGGAGGATCTCCTCTGCACCAGGGCCAGCGGCACCTTTGCCACCATGCCGACGCAGACCGCCGTCCGGCTGGGAGTGATGCGGGCCGACTACATGGAACGGTTCCTGCCGATCCTGCAGCAGCGCGCCGGCGCCTGAGGCCGCCTCACTCCGCTTCGCGGCGAACCGTACCGGGAGGCGACTCCTCCCGCGCCCGGCAGATCCGCCCCCGCAGGGGCCGTTCGAGCAGGGCCTCGATGGCGTCGACCGCCCGGCACAATCCGGCCAGATCCAGGCCGGTGTCCACCCCCATTCCCTTGAAGAGATGGACCGCGTCCTCGGTGGCGACATTGCCCGGCGCACCCTCGATGAACGGGCAGTCGCCAAGGCCGCCCGCCGCCACGTCGAATGCCCGCACCCCGGCGGCATAGCCGGCATACAGGTTGACCAGCCCCAGGCCGCGGGTGTCATGCAGATGCAGCGATAGCCCGATTTCCGGATAGGCGGCGCGCACCGCGGCAGCCAGGCGTTTCACCTGCTCGGGATGGGCCATGCCGGCGGTGTCGGCCAGGCTGATCTCCCCGGCGCCGGCGGCCGCCAACTGCCCGACCGCATCCAGGACGGCGGCCTCGGCGATCTCGCCTTCGTAGACGCAGCCAAAGGCGCAGCGGAGCCCGGCGCGGATGCGGACACCCCCGGCCGTGGCCGTGGCGATCAGCCGGGTGGCCGCGGTCATCACCTCGGCCGCGGACCGGCCGTCGTGTTTGCGGCTGTCACTTTCCGAAACCGGCACGATCACGCTGAGATGTTCGAGGCCGCTGCGGACCGCCCGCTCCACGCCCCGTTCGTTGTGCACCTGGGCCGTGCAGAGGATGTCCGGGTACTGTTGCCGCACCAGCGAGACCAGGACGTCGGTGTTGGCCACCTGCGGCACGGAGCGGGGGTTGACGAAACTGCCCAGCTGGAGCCGGCGCACTCCGGCCAGGGCCAGCAGCCGGACGATCTCCAGCTTCTCCGCCAGCCCGAACAGCCGGCTTTCCCCCTGCAATCCATCCCCCAAAGCCTCTTCCTGCAACACAACCCGCATCATGCATCCTCAATGAAAAACTCGTCTCGACGCGCCCCTCGGCAGCCAGACTGCGATCATAGCATGTCGCGGCGCCAGAAGCGAAAAGATTAGCGCCGGCCCGCGGCCGCCCGGCAGGCGTCCCGCCATCCGGCCGGCGATCAACCGGCCGATATTTCCCTGGCAAAATGCCGGCCTTGTTCGTACAATGCCCGCCACCATTTGGCCCGTTTTCGCCCAAACCTTCGTCATCAAAGGGTTATGAACATCGTCAGCATCCACGGCAGCCCGAGAAAAAACGGCACCAGCGCCCGCATCGCCCGTGCCTTCACCGAAACCGCCGCCACCTACGGCGCCGCGGTCACCGACTATTCCCTCAACGCCATGCAGTACCGTGGATGCCAGGGTTGCGAGGGCTGCCATACCCGGTCCGACCGCTGTGTGCTCCTAGACGATGTCACCCCTGTCCTTGACCGTCTCCATGCCGCCGATATCGTCGTCTTTGCCGCGCCGATCTATTTCGGCGACACCTGCGGCCAGTTCAAGTCGTTCTTCGACCGGCTGTGGTCGCTGATCCGCACCGACGCCCCCGACGACGGGGAAAACTCCCGGCTGCCGCCGGGCAAGGTGGCGGTGCTCGTTCTCACCCACGTCGATGCGGCCGGGGCACACACCGATGTGGCCGAACGCTACGTCCGCAACCTGGAGTTCTGCGGCTTCGAGGTCAGGCCCCTGGTCGCCGGCGGTCTGCGCCTGCAACCGAACGGCGATATCGACGGCCACCTCCGGGCCGCGGCGGCGCTGGCCCGGGAGCTGGTGCGGGCCGGATAACGGCTGTTCAGGAACCGGCTGTTTCTTCGAGGAGTTCCCGGTACACCGCGTCGCCCACGGCCAGCACCTGGGCGCCGTACCGGGCAAAGCCGCGCAGCCGCTCCCGCTGCCGGGGAAAGTCCTCCAGGGGCAGATGTCCCTGGGCACAGAGGGCGAGCGCGAGCATCAGGGTGTTGTACGAGTCGAGCCCAAGCCGGCGGGCCTGCCGCAGCACCTGTTTGTCCTCGGACAGTACCGGCCGACCGAGGGCCTGCGCCGCCCGGCAGAGCAGGTCGTCGGTGGGGCCGGCGCCGGGTGCGGGCACCACCGAGGGCCTGCGCCGCCCGGCAGAGCAGGTCGTCGGTGGGGCCGGCGCCGGGTGCGGGCACCAGGACCGCCCCCTCCGGGTGCCTCCCGTATTCGGCGATCACCGGCGGGATGAGCAGCAGGTCGAAAACGTGGAGCGCCAGCGGCAGCAGGGCCAGCCGTTCGAGATAGATCAGGGTCGAGGTATCGATCACCCCGCCCCGGAGTGTGTGCAGTTGCCGTATGATCACTGTCTGTTGTCCATCCGCTGTGGCCACACGGCGGCCCGGAAGCTCCCGGCGCGGCCAAGCCGGCGCCCCTGCCGGACGGCAGGACAGAGAGGGCGGCCTGCCATCGGCTCTCCTGTCGAAACCTCCTTCCGGGCGACGGTGTCCCGTTTCGCCCCTTTCCCTACCGTGAGGAAAACGCCATGGACCTGCATTTCACCGTCAACCAGGAGCTGTGCATCCAGTGCGGGGCCTGCGTCGACGACTGCCCCTTTCATATCATCGAAATGGCGGCGGAGTATCCGGCGCTCAACCCCAAGCGGGTGCACCACTGCATCCGCTGCCAGCACTGTCTGGCGGTCTGCCCGACCGGCGCCCTGTCGATCCTGGGCCGCAACCCGGACGACTCCCTGCCCCTGCCGCAGAGCCTGCCCGGCAGCGCCCAGGTAACCGCGCTCATCAAGGGGCGGCGGTCGGTGCGCCGGTTCCTGCCGGAGCCGCTGACGGCCGAAGTGATCGACACCATGATCGCCACCGTGGCCAATGCCCCCACCGGCAAGAACAACCGGCAGTGCCTGTTCACGGTCATCGACGACCCGGCCACCATGGAGGTGTTCCGCCGCGAAACCATGGACGGACTGCGTCGGGCGGTGGCGGCAAAGCGTCTCAGCGAAAATCTGAGTTATTTCCGCCATGTGGTCACGGCCTGGGACCAGGGCCGCGACATCATCTTCCGCAATGCCCCCCACCTGCTCATGGTCTCGGTGCCGCCGGCCGTCACCACGCCCGACGCCGACATCATCATCGCCATGAGCTACTTCGAACTGCTGGCCGCCTCCATGGGCATCGGCACCCTGTGGAACGCCATGATCCGCTGGGCCCTGTCCACCATCGATGTCGACCTGTACCGGCGGCTGGGCATCCCCGACGACCACGTCAGGGGCTATACCCTTCTCTTCGGCCGGCCGACGGTGCAGTACCACCGCACCGTTCAGCGCGACGAGGCCATGATCAACCGGGTGCGGCTGGCGTGAGCGCCGGCCGATTTGCTGCCATGATGCCGCCGAACTGTGTGCCGACCAGGCCACCCCTTATCGTCCACACCGAATCGAGCCGGGCCTGGGGCGGCCAGGAGATTCGCACCCTGACCGAACTCAGGGAAATGCGGCGCCACGGTTTCCGCACCGGCCTGATCGCGCCGGCCGATGCCGAACTGGCCCGGCGGGCTGCCGCCGAGGACCTGCCGGTCCACGAGGCCTCGTTCGCCAAGCTCGATCCCCGCTCCTGGCTGCGCCTGTTCCGCTGCATCAGGACGCTCAAGCCCGCGGTGGTCAACACCCATTCCTCCGAGGATTCCTGGGTGGCCGGCGCCCTGGCCCGGCTCTGCCGCGTGCCGCTGGTCATCCGCACCCGCCATGTGCTGGCGCCGGTCTCCTCGACCCTGAGCTATCGGTTTCCGCAGGTCATCTTCACCTGCAGCGGCGCCATTGCCGACCAACTGGCGGCCCAGGGCATCGGGCCGGAGAAGATGGTGGTCCTCTCCACCGGCAACGACGAGGCCCGTTTCCGGTTTTCGCCGGAACACCGGCGGGCCGTCCGCCAGCACTACGGCATCGGCGAGCAGGAGATCCTGGTGGGCAACGTCGGTTTTCTCCGGCAGTACAAGGGCCACCGCTTCATCGTCAGGACGGCGGCGGTGATGCCTGCGCCCTACCGGTTCATGATCGTGGGCGGCGGCGGGGAGGAACTGCCCGCGCTGCAGGAGATGGTCCGCGATCTGGGCGTGGCGGACCGGGTGATCTTCACCGGGCACCAGGAGCAGCCGGAACGGTTTTTCAGCGCCTTCGATCTCTGCTTCTTTTCCTCGTATGAGGCCGAAGGCATCTCCCAGTCCCTGATCCAGAGCCTGCTCAACGGCCTGCCCGTGCTGGCCTGCCGGATTCCGTCGACCATGGAGCCGCTGCGCCTGGTCGAGGACTGCCGGCTGGTCGACTACGACGACGTCCCGGCCGCCCGCCAGGGATTGGCCGAACTGGCCGGCCTGCCGCGGCGCGATCCGGAGCGGATGGCCCGGCAGCATCAGCGCATTGCCGACCGCTACGGTATCGGCGCCATGGTGCGGATCCTGCTGGCCACCTACGGCCGCTACGGCATCCATCCTCCGTCTCCGCACTAAACCGCCCCTCCCCTGCCCAACCGTTCGCACATTGCCCGCGGCCGTTGCGGCCCCCCGCTTTTTCACCGGTCGGCACGCCTCCGGACAACGATCAGGCGGTGGCGAGCAGGCCGTACTTCTTCTGATACCGTTCCCGGAACCTGCCCATGGCCACCATGTCAAGCAGGTAGGCATCGGAGCGGTCGAGGTAAAAGGCAAGCGCCTTGGCGAAATTCCGCCCCACCATGCCGTCGACGAACACCTGGCTGATTTCCCGCTGCCGCTTGAGAACCAGTTGGGAACGGTAGAAGATGAGCCATTCCTCGGCGGACATCGTCGCCACGATCTGTTGCAGGGCCTTGCGCGCCCTGGGCTGGTACATCCAGATGTACATCAGGTCCAGGGCATTGGCGATGAACACCTTCTCCAGATCGTGGGCCTCTTCGTGAATGGCCGCAATCAGGGCCTTGGGCGACTGGAGCAGGTCGAGGACATCCTCTTCCGGAAAGAGCAGATCCAGACGGGCATAGGCCGAAAACATCTGGCTGAGCTTCTCCCGGTAATCGGCCAGCCGGATGCGGACATTGCTCTGCCGGTCGGCCAAGCCTTCGATCACCGCGGCCACGCAGTCCGAGGCGAGCTTGGAGATCACCGCGGCCCATTTCTGCAAGCCCTCCTCGACCTCCGGCACCATGCCCCAATGCAGCGCCACGGCCAGGCTGTCGTTGAAGAGAATGGCCAGAGGAATGGAGAAAATCGAGCGGAAAAAATTGCCGATGATCGCGCTGGGAGGCAAACCGCGCAGGGTGTTGTGGGTGGAGATGTAGACGCCGTTGGCCAGGGCCATCACCGAATAGAGCGCCAAGGGGCTGGTGGAGGTGGTGATGCCCAGTTGCTGCTGCAACAACAGGGTCTTGACCAGGTAATCGAGCAGCGGCACCGAAAAGCCGGTGTAGAAGAGGGAATCGGCGATCCGGCTCCAGCTCACCAGGGAATTCCACGGCA
The DNA here is from genome assembly GCF_000621145.1 of Desulfobulbus elongatus DSM 2908. Classification (GTDB taxonomy): domain Bacteria; phylum Desulfobacterota; class Desulfobulbia; order Desulfobulbales; family Desulfobulbaceae; genus Desulfobulbus; species Desulfobulbus elongatus. The sequence continues at coordinate 12,670 of NZ_JHZB01000001.1, read as the reverse complement.
GCAGAGGCGAGCGCTTGAGCCCCCCGCCGCCCAGGATCGACTGAATGATATTGCGGACACCGGTGATGCCGAACCAGATAAAGGCCCCGAGATAGGCCAGCACCCACCAATCCTTGGTCAGGGCGAAGGTGAGGAAGGCCGGCACGAACCCGGCCGCGATCTTGAGGGTATTGCGCAGGTGCGTATTGAGGTACCGCGGGGACGGCCTGCCGGTCCTGCCCTTGTTCAGGCCCGGATGCACATCGATCGAGGGCGCGCGGCGGACGCCGCCCAAGGTGGCGATGTTGCCGTCGGCCCCGGGATGCACCTCGAACCGGTCCAGGCTCCAATCGCTCCATTTCAACGGACCGTCGCCGCGACTCCTGCCTTGCATGTTCCGCACAATCCGTTGCGACCAGGGCAGGGAGGGCGGCGCTTCCCCTCGGCGATGGTGGTGATGGATCATCCGGGCGCTGACCGGGATGAGCTTGCGCTGATCCCCCCAATGTTCCAGCATGACCTGGCGCACGGCCCGTTGCGGCAGGGTGTCCACCACCACCAGCCCCATGCCGTGCTGGAGCTGCGACTGCCCGGTCGAGCCCGAGCCGATGCGGGAACCGAGGTAGCGTTTGTTGTAATGGCTGTGGAACGACTCGATATTGATGAGGATGTCGAGCAGGTCGTCCCGGCGCCGGTTCATCGCCGCCAGTTCGGCGTGCAGGGCGGCCAGGTTGTCCGGCGGCTGCGGCTGCGCCTTCCCTTCCTCGCACCGTTTCTCCATGACCAGGCGAGTCTGCTCGAAATCCCAGATAATGGCCCGGATCGCCCGTTTCAGGGCGATGACGTTGTCCTCGTTCAGGGCCTTCTGCAGCACGTTGATCAGCCTGTAGTTCCGTGCCGGACTGCTGATGTCCACCGCCTCGCCGGCGAAACCGCTGCCCTTGACCGAGGCCAGCGCGGTCATGCCGTGGCCCGAGTCCTTGAGGTTGAAGGCCTCGATATGGGTGATCCGCCCCTGGCAGATGTAGAGCAGTTCCAGGGTGTCGTGAATCGAGAGATTGCTCAGGTTCAAGGTGAAGCGCGAACCCGAATGCATGGAGGCGAGCCGGCCCAGCAGTTCGGGCGGGGCCAGATGCATCAGCGGGGGCTGGCCTTCGTCGTGGGGCACCGTGGGATCGTGCAGGCCGGGATTGCGCGGGGGCTGGAGATACCGGTTGATGAGGCCCTCGAGGTCGAGTTTGGCCATCTTGCGGGAACAGGCCCACAACAGCTCTTCCCGTCTGTCGCTGTCCAGGAGGGAATCCCGGTGGATCCGGCGCACCTCGGCTTCGAGCAGGGCGCGGTAGTGGTTCTGGATGAATTTGGCGAGATGGAGAAGCGAAGGCTGGCCGGTGCCGACGAAGCGGAGGAACTGGTCCGGGTCCAGCGGCTGGCTCTCCACCTCCAGCTCCCGGTCCAGGACCGGTCGATGGACGGTGTTGAAGGAGGCGATCACCTCGAGCACATAGCGCTGCTGGTAGAGGGAAACCTGCCGGCCCTGGTCGAGCATCTCCCGCACCGCTTCCTCCCGCAGGAACTGCAGCAGGCTGTGCCGGTCGAAAAAGCCCTCCAGTTCCCAGATGAAGCGGACGAACTTGTTGCGGAAACGCGACGAGAACTCGATGCCGATACGGACATGGATGTCGAGAATCTCCCCGGCCTCGAGCAGTTCCTCCACCACCTCCTGTTCGACATGGTTGTAGTACACCACGGTCAGCTTGCGGATGCCCTTGATCCAGGCATCCATCAGCAGGTGGGTGGGCGATTTCCTCCCCTTGGTGTTGGCGTCGTGGACGTGGTCGTCAAAGGCGAACTGGTTCCACTCCTCCGGCATCTCCAGAAGGTGGTACTTGGCCAGCTCCTTGCGCACCAGGCGCGGCTTGCCGGTGTAGACCATGCGGAAATCGTGCGCCAGTTCCAACTGCCGCACCTCGTTGCCCTCGTGGCGCACCAGTTCCTTGATGATCTGCATCAGCACCCGGGCGGTGTTCTTGTGATAGAACGAGGTGGCGGAACTGAAGACCTCGTCGCGCAGACTGCGCAGGGCGACGATCCGGTCGTGGGCCTTGCCCGCCTCGAGCGAGCCGAGCAGCCTGACGATGGCGTAGGCGACCCGCAGGCCGGTGGAGGCGGCCATCTCCTTGATGCCGTGGGGATGCATGTAGGGGGTCATCAGCGAACTCACCGACTGCTGCGGCCGGGAGCGCTGCTTGAGCACATCGTTGACGATGCCCAGCAGTTTGTAGTCGTTGGTGTCGAAAAAAAGCCGGGAAGGCCGATGCTTCATGGGGTCAGGTCGTCAGCAGGGGGAACGACGGGCTGCCGGGCCGGCAATCCGCTCAACATTGTTGACAGGATAGTACCATACTTCGGCGGATGGCGATAGGGCGGCGGAGAGTCGGAACGGTTCCGGGCCGGCAGGCGCAGTCGCTTTTCCGGCGACGGGCCGCCGGTGCGGCGCTCAGAGCGGCTGTTCCCGGCGGTGGGCCACCGCCAGCATGCTGAGCGCGAACCAGCCGCAGGCCACCAGGATGACCGTGGCGCCGGTGGCGGTCCGGGCCCAGTCCTGGGCGGAGAGCACCAGTCCGGCCACGGCCGAGCTCAGGCTGATCAGCAGGGTCCACCAGAACATGGCGCCGGCCGAGCGGGCGAAATTGCGCGCCGAGGCCGCCGGCACGATCAGCAGGGCGGTGACCAGCAGCACGCCCACCGCCTGCACCGCGAACATGACGATCAGGGCGAGCAGGCCGGCGAAGAGGTATTGCAGCGCCGCCACCCGAACCCGGTGCGCCCGGGCCAGGGTCGGATTGAGGCCGATGTAGAGCAGGCGGTTGTAGCTGAGCGCCTGGAAGGTCATCAGGGTCAGAAAAAGTCCCATAAGCGCGATGATCTGGCCGTCGCTGATGGTGAGGATGTCGCCGTAGAGAAACCGCTGCAGATCGCGGGCGAGCGACCGGTCCCGGCTGACGATGGCCAGGCCGAAGGCGACCATGGCTGAGAAAAAGACCCCGATCACCGTGTCGGAGGAGAGGTTGGACGAGCGCTGCATGAGCATGATCCCCAGCCCCACCAGCAGGCCGAAGGCCGGCATGGTCCAATCGGGGTCCAGGGCGAGGAGCAGGCCCAGGGCCACGCCGGCAAAGGCGGAATGGCTGATAGCGTCGGCAAAAAACGACATGCGGAAGTTGACCACCAGGATGCCCATGGCGGCGGTCATCGGCGCCAGCAGGAGCAGGCCGGCCAGGGCCTGCTGCATGAAGCGGGCCTGGAGGCAGTCGAAGGGCAGCAACTGGGCGAGCAGATTGTAGAGCGGCGACAGATCAGGCATCGGGCCGCTCCTGGCAGCAGGGGGCCGAGCAGACCGCCCGGTCGCCGGGCATGGAGCGGGAGTTGACCAAGCCCATGTGCATGCCGAAAATGGCGGTGAGATTGTCGTCGGTCAGGGTCTGCCGGGGCGGGCCCTCGGCCGCCACCTTGCGGTTGAGGCAGATCACGTGGGTGGCGTGGTGGGTGACCGTGGCCAGGTCGTGGCTGACCATCAGCTGGGTGAAGCCCCGCTGCCGGCGCAGGTCGTCGAGCAGTTCGCAGAAGATCAACTCTCCCTGGAAATCGACCCCGGCCGAGGGTTCGTCCAGGACCAGCAGGTCGGGCTCCTGCCGCAGGGCCAGGGCCAGCAGCACCCGTTGCAGCTCGCCGCCGGACAGGGCACCGACGATGCGGCCGGCCAGATGGTCCGCCTTGACCAGGGTCAGCGCCTCCATGGCCCGGCGGCGCAGAGCGGTGTCGATGCCGAACCACAGCGGTTTTTTCTGAAAGCCCATGGCCAGGAACTCGGCCACGGTCAGCGGCATGCCCCGGTCGAAGGCGAGCCGCTGGGGCACATAGCCGATGCGGGGCGGCCGGCCGTCGGCGCCGAAGACGATGCGGCCCCGGTAGTCGATTTCGCCCAGCAGGGCCAGCAGCAGCGTGGTTTTTCCCGCGCCGTTGGGACCGATGATCGCGGTGCAGCTCCCCCTGGGCGCAATGGCGCTCACCCGGTCGAGGATGGAAATGCCGCCGCGCTCGACCGTGACCTCGTCAAAACGGACGGCGAACTCCGCAGGCCGGTACCGGGGCAAGGGATCAGCGGCTGCCAAGGGTCTGTTCCAGGATGGTCATGTTGCGCCGCATCACCTGCTCGTAATAGTCAAGCGGCGCCTGCTCCGGGCCGTTGGCCACCGGGTCGAGCCGGGCGGCGACAATGCCGGCCTCCCTGGCGATGGCGGCGCCGACCGCTTCCGGATACTGCGGTTCGGTGAACAGCGCCCCGGCCCTTTTCGCCCTGATGGCGGCCACCAGGGCGAGCATCTCGGCGGCGGCGGGGTTCTGGCCGGCATGGTCCTGGACCACGGCCACCACCTCAAGCCCCATGTCCCGCGCCAGGTAGTCGAACACCCCGTGCTGGGTCACGATCCGCTTGTTGGCCAGGCGCCCGCCCAAGGCGGCCATGTCGTCGGCCAGCCGGTTCAGTCGCTGGCCGTAGGCCTGGGCGTTGGCGGCATAACGGGCGGCGCCGGCGGGGTGCGCCTCGGCCAGCCCCCTGGCGATGGCGGCGGCCTGAAGCGCCGCCATGCGCGGGCTGGCGAACAGATGCGGATTGGGGCCATGGTCGTGGCCGTCTCCGGCCGATTTGTGCCCGTGGCCGTCTTCGTCGTGCTCGCCGGCGGCATAGGCGAGAATCCGGGCGATCCCCTGGGAGCTGTCGACGATCTTCAGGCGCGGATTGGCTTTCTGCACCGGTGCGCCGAGAAACTCCTCCAGGCCGAGACCGTTGACGACGAGCACGTCGGCAGCCGCCAGCTTGCGCATATCCTGCGGCGTCAGGGCGTAGTCGTGCGGGCAGCCCATCGCCGCCGGGATCATCAGGTCGATGTCGATGCCCTCGACCCCCTGGCCGATGTTACGGGCGATCTGATAGACGGGAAAGGTGGTGGCCAGAATCCGCACCGTCTGCTCCGCTGCCCAGGCGGACGGCCGGTGCAGCGTGAGGAGGAGGCAACAGACGGCCATGAGGAGAAAGAATTTGCGGTTTGTTGGTGGCATGGTCGGGTCTCCTTGCGCGCTTCCGCATGATCGGATTCATGTTCGCTACTATAGCGGGCCGGCATCCGCCGTCAATCGGTATTGCGCCGGGTGCCGGCACAAGGGGCTCAGCGGCCGGATTTGCTTTTCTCCAGCCGGTATCCTTTGGCAAACATGCACTGCTCGAACATCCTTTCCTCGGCCACCGAGCGCTCCAGGTCCTGGTCCTGGCCGGCAGCGGCGGCAAAAGGGTCCCGATAGGCCGCCCTGGCCGCTTCCCGCCGGCAGCCGGCGGCATCACGATCAAACTCGGCCTGGCTGAGCCCCCCTTTGGTCCATTGCCGCGGCTGGGCACAGCCGCCGAGGAGCACGGCAGCCAGCAACGCCAGGCAGGCCAGGAGAGCGAGAGGGGCGCGCGCCCCGCTGCGGATGGTGTTGGTCGCGGTTCGCATGTTTCGTCATCCTCCTGTTTTTCGTGGCATGAAGGTGCCCGCTAGCCGGCGTACCCCAGCAGGCGGCGGGCGTTGCCGCTGACGATCCGCTCGAAGAGGGCATCGGGCAGACCGAGTTCGGCCAGCATTTTCAAGGTGGCGGCCTGGTCGGTCCAGGGGGAATCGGTTCCGAACAGCAGATATTCGGCCGGATGAGCGAGCAGGATCTCCCGGATGCGCTCCCGGTCGAGGGAATCGAAGGCAAAGGAGATTTCCATGTAGATCGGCTTGCCGGCGAGCAGATGGCGGACATCGTCCCATTCGTCCCAGCCGCCCAGATGGGTGGCGATCAGCCGGAGATCGGGAAATTGCCGGCAGACCTCGACAATCCGCCGGGGATCGGCCTTGCGGATGCGGGGAAAGGCGATGTCGTAGCCGGCATGGATCACCAGGATGGTGCCCAGTTCGCTCATCCGTTCATACAAGGGGAACAGGCGCTCGTCGTCGAAAAAATAATCCTGGTAATAGGAGTGCATCTTGACTCCCTTGAAGCCCTCGGCATGGATGGTCTCGAGGTGGGGCAGCAAGTCGGGATCGTCAGGATGCAGCGAGGGGAAGGGCTCGATCCGCTCGGAGCGGATGGCCTTGGACCAGTCGAGGATGGGGGAAAACTGTTCCGGCCGGGTGGCGATGGAGCAGAGCACCGACCGTTCGACGCCGCTTCTGGCCATGGAATCGAGCAGGGCCGCGATGGTGCCGTCGAGATAGGCCTTGATGCCGCCTTCCCGCTCCAGGGCCGGGATGGCCTTGCTGGCGACCTGGTCGGGAAAGGCATGGGTGTGGATATCAATGGCAAGCGCCATGGAGTTTCTCCTGAATAGTAGAAGTACGATTTTTATAATACATTCTTTCACATGCCATACATCTGCGTCAACCCGGTGATCGTCATATTGGTGGCAATGCCATCGTGCGGAATCAGCACGTAACGCCATGGTTTTCCTCCGTGGCTTTTGGCATATTCCGTGGCATTGACGCACCATTTGACGGCAACCTCTTTCTTGGCAAGTACGATGGGGTCCTGCATCTGGTTACTCGCCTTGGGCTCCAGCATGTAGATTGTGCTCTCGGTTTCAGCGACAAAATCGGGTTGATATTCCAGGTGATCCGCACCGTGACGATAAAAGATCTGGAACTGCCCCTTGGCGGGTTTGAACCATTTCACGGCATCCCTCTCCATAATAACGGCCAGCTTGCGTTCCGCATCCGAGTCAAATTTCTGCACCGGGTACAGGCACCGTGTAAACCCGCTAAAGAGATAACGGGACATATTGCTTTTATCCGCCGGCGAGACCTTATAATCGGCTGGCGGCTCATTGGTCTTGCAGGTGTAAGCGCTTGGTTTCAACTCGGTGAATCCTTTGCTCACCTTCACCTCATACTCTGCGACTTCCTCCCAGTAATGTTTCTGCATCTGGGCATAGATGAAGCGGGCAATTTCATGCTGATGGCAACGCACTACATCAATGACCTCGTCCACCTGTAAATAACTCTCAAAATGACGCACAGCCTGCCCCGCCAAATCGTAAAGCAGGTCTGCGTGGTCATCGTAGGAAATATCGTTGAAGTCCATCAGGCAGCGGACGATGTAGTTCTCCGTGCGCGGCTCTTCGCTACAGCCACGAGCCGGAGTCACGGCCATTCCTTCTCCGGTGCGGAGATACTGTACCCATAAATCCTCGGATACCGGCGGATAATTCAGGATGCCGAGATCAAGGGTGAACGGCTTGAACCCGGACTTCACCACGCCCTTGGGCACCACCAGGATGCGAGGGATATCGATGGTTTGCTCGGTCACCAATTCCACTGTTTTGGCCACGACAGCCGCGATATCCGGCTTGACCGTGAAACCTTCCAAGGCCAGCTGCGCCGGTTGTTGTGCCTCCACGGCCTTGACTATAGCGGCTTGGATCTCCGGATCTTTCAGATGGTTGACCGATGGCAGCAACTGCGGCTTGTTCTCATATCCCTTGATCACTTCCCAGGCGGTCTTCGCCACCTGTTGTTCCTGCGCTCCGGTGAAGACCGGTTGCACCTCCTGTCCTGCCATGGCGGTACTCGCAGTCACCAGGGCCGGGCGTAAGCCCAGCTTGGTCGCCAGTTGCGACTGCGACACCACGGTTGCGGTTTTCTTCTCCAGCTCCGAACCATCAATCACTACTGCCTGCATGCGGATGACGGAATCAGGCCGATTGGCTTCGTCGATAATTTCCTGAAACTTGTCATGGGCAACGATGTTGAGCCGATCCACCGGTGTCACCCCGGTGCGTTTACCGTAGGGCAGCCGCAGCCCCCGGCCGATGGATTGCTCAATGAGGATGCGGGCATTGGCAGCCCGAAGCGGCACAATGGTATAGAGGTTGGTCACGTCCCAACCCTCTTTGAGCATGTTGACGTGGATGACAATCTCGGTTGGCTCCTCGGTCTGTTCCACCCGCAGCAGCCGCTCAATCATTTCTTCCTCATCCTTACCGGTCTTGCTCGAATCCACCTGGATGACCTTGTCGGTATAGCGCCCTTTAAAAAAGGCTTCGGACTGGATCATCCGCAACAGTTGTCCGGCATGGGTGGTGTCGCGGGCAATGACGAGCAGGAAGGGCTTGACGATGGCTTGCAGAGTCTCGCGGGCATAGGTTTCCAACTCCACCTTGACGCTCTCATGGAGCCGGATACCGTCTTCCAGTTTCAACCGCTCGATCTCCTCCACCGACATCCCGGCCGGATTGAAGTCCTTACGGGTCACCACCGCCGGTTCCTTGACAAAGCCGTCGCTCATGGCCCGTCCCAGGGGATAGTCGTAGATGACGTTCTTGAACGCCACTCCGCCCTTATTGGTTTCCACAAAGGGGGTGGCGGTCAATTCCAGGCCGAGGATTGGCTTCAACTCGTTGATGGCCCGCACGCCGGCGCTGGCCCGGTAGCGGTGCGATTCATCCATGAGCAGAACCAGGTCCGGCAGGCCGGCCAGATAATCGAAATAACTCTCGCCGATATACTCGGAGAGCCGCTTAATACGCGGCGACTTGCCGCCCCGGACCTCGGAGTTGATCTTGGAGATATTGAAGATGTTGATGTGAACACCGGTTTCCTGAAAAAAGCCTGGTAGACGGTTATCACGCCGCGCCGCCTCTCGCACCCCCACTCCGCTCTCGTAGGTATCGCCGGTGATGACCGTCGGCGGGTCAGTGGCGAACTCGGCGATTCCTTTGAATACATACTTGGGCGTGTTCGGGGTGAAATCGGCAATCAGCTTGTTGTAGATGGTGAGATTCGGCGCCAGCACAAAGAAATTGCAGATGCCGTGAGCAAGATGCAGGTAGCTGACAAAGGCCCCCATGAGGCGGGTCTTGCCCACCCCGGTGGCCAGGGCAAAGCAGAGCGAGGGGAATTCCCGCTCAAAATCGGTGACCGACGGATATTCGCTGCGGATCACCTCCAGTACGGCGGCGGTGTCCGCCTCCTTGCCCGGCGGCGCGATTTCAGTGATGCGGTGCAAAATCTCAAGGGATTCCCGCTGCGGTTGCCGCAGGGACAGCCGACCGGAGATGGCGTTGACGTGACGGTTCATGGCCCCACCTCTCTTCGGTGTTCCAGTTGCAAATCGATGTGTTCTTTCGCCTGAGCAATAGCCTTGTGGAGTTCCTGTTCAAGAATCTCGCGAGGCGGCAATTCGGTGAGGTATTTCGCCACCCGGATACCGCTTTGCTCAAGAGCGAGCAGTTTAACGGTTTCTTGTTTTTTCCCGGAACAGAGGATCAGGCCGATGGGCGTTTTTTCATCGGGCTGTCGTTCATATTTATCCAGCCAGCGCAGATACAATTCCATTTGTCCCTTATCGGCCGGTTTGAACTCGCCCAGTTTCAATTCGATAGCCACCAACCGTTTTAAGCGTCGATGAAAGAAGAGCAGATCAAGGTAATAATCGTCGTTATCCACCTGGATGCGCTTTTGACGGGCGACAAAGGTAAATCCGACACCGAGTTCCATGAGAAATTTTTCCAGTTCCCGAAGGATGGCGCCTTCCAGATCCTTTTCCAGGTAGCGGTCCGTGAGCCCAAGAAAATCGAGGAAGTAGGGATCACGGAAGACCAGATCCGGTGTGAGCCGGTCTTCGTCGCGCAGGCCATCCAGTTCCAGGCGGATCAGTTCGTCGGGTTTCTTGGACAGGGCGGTGCGCTCGAAGAGCATTGAGTCGATCTTCTTTTGCAGGGTGCGGGTATTCCAACTTTCAATCCGGCACATTTCAGCATAGAAATCGCGCTTGAGTGGATCATCAAGGTAGATGATGGCCTTGAAATGACTCCAACTTAATTTTGCAGACAGCGCCTGCAAAATATCGCTATCGGGAAAGGTCTCCGCCAACCGAACCATATAGGCAAGATTACGTTCGCTCCAACCGCGTCCAAAGTCACGAAGCAATTTTGCAGACAGTGTCGGCAAAATCTCCGCGCCATAGGCTGCCCGCTCCCCTTGCAGGAGTTCTTTGCTGATCCGTTTGCCGACCCGCCAGTACAGCATGGTCAAAGCGGTGTTGACCGTTACCGCAACGGAAGAGCGGGTTTCTTCGATCAAGCTGCGGAATTCATGAAAAAGCGTGTCGGCAAGTTGAACTGGTGTTTGTTTTTTGGTCATGACGCTTCCTCGCCGAACAGCGATGCCTGTCGTGGCCGTCTTTTTCCAGATTTTTCTGCTTCTTCCAGAGGCAGTGATGGCGGTGGCGGAGGCGCTGCCGGCAGGTTCTCCACCTTGAGGCTGTAGTCGTCATGGCCCCATTCGCAGCGGCTCAGCACCTGGCGGGGAATTTTTTTGACCGTGAGATTGGCGTAGTCGCCCCGGCCCCGAAAGGCGGTACAGAGCACCAGCAGGGATCGCCCCTCGCCCACCTCGTCGGACAGCTCCTGCAACTGCTCATGGGTGAGACTGGCGGTGGTCACATAGATGAAATCCTGCTCGGTGGAATGGCCGTGCTGCCAGTAGACGGAATCGGAGGGCGCATAGCGAAAGCCCTCCAGCTTGCACAGGGCCTCGGCCAGCATGGCGGCGTTGTAGCTTTGATTGATCACCCAATTGCCCCAACGGTCCGTTTCCAAAAGCGACGGCGCCAGGCGGTAGTAGCGGAAGCCGCCGCCGCCTTGCCAATTGACCGCCTTGCTGATCCCACCCTGGTCCTCGCCGTCGATGACTTTTTTTAATCGCGGGATGATGTGGGTGTGGCAGTGTTCGCCCAGTTCCACCATGATCCATCGGCGGCCCATCTTGTGGGCGACAGCACCGGTGGTGCCGGAACCGGCAAAGGAGTCGAGAACGAGGTCGCCGGGGTTGGTGGCAATTGACAGGATCAAGTGAAGTAACTTTTCGGGTTTCGGTGTAGAAAATGCCTCGTCGTCAGGAAATAGAGCTAGTATTTCTTTTTTTGCAGCCTGATTATCACCAGCTTCGGCGGCCAAGAAAATAGAGTTTGGAACAAGTCCTTTTTCTTCTCCTGCATAGGTTTTTATTCTCGGTCTACCATTGCCATTATTGGGAAAATACACCCTTCCTTCTGATAAATACCTATTGAAGACCTCTTCTGTTGCTCCCCAGCACCTCTCTTTCGGAGGATCGAGCAATAGGCCAGTTGGTGTTTTAATTTTATACATCTGGTTTGGACGCCATCCTTGAGCACTAAAAGGGATAGACCGCCAAGGCCCTGCGGGATCGTCATCAGGGTTAGAAAAGCCAGATTCGTTTGAAGGAAGAAGGTTGCGATAATTTTTCCAGTCTAAAGAACCGACCTTTGAATAAAGCAGTAAATGGTCATGTGAAGATCCAATTGCCGCCCTGTTTTCTCTAGAAGTTCTCTTTTGCCAAATAATGTTGGAGATGAAAGATTTTCTCCCGAACACCTCATCACACAACACCTTCAAATAATGGCACTCGTTGTCGTCAATAGTAATCCACAGTGAACCATCCTCAGCCAGCAGCCGCCGGATGATCTCCAACCGGTCCCGCATCAGTGACAGCCAGATGGAGTGCTCCACTCCGTCGTCATAATGAGTAAAGGCGCTGCCGGTGTTGTACGGCGGATCAATGAACACGCACTTTACCTTACCGGTAAACTCCTGCTCCAGGGCCTTCAAGGCCAACAGGTTGTCGCCGAAGATCAACCGGTTGTCGAACAGATCCGCCTCCGTCACCCGATGCCCGGCATGATATGACAACTCCTGATCCTCCAGCAGGATGCGCGGCTCCAACCTTGGCCGCTCCTCCTTGCCGATCCAGGTCAATTCAAGTTTTTGTTTTTTTCCAGTCATTATTTCAATTCGGTTTTTTATAAGGGTGCAAACGGCGGGTCTCACCGGTTGTAGCCCAATAGCTTCCCGACTTCCCATTTCTCGGCCATCCGGCTTGTTCATCGGTGAGAACCGACACCAGATCGAGAACCTGCTGAGCAAACCCCAAGGCATCTGCATCAAGCAGTTCAAAAGAAAGTTGGTTGAAATGACAGCCAAAGACATTTCTGGCTTGGGCGACCCTACTCAACTCGTCTAGAAAAGGGGCCAACGCAACCATTTCATAAACAGGAAGGCCATCCGCAGCGGTTTCTTTGAGCACTTCGACTTTCAGTGCTTGGCGAAGTTTTTTGTCAACAGCAGGCAATAAATCCCCGATTGTGTAGAGCCCACTTGCCCTAAGGGGGACCGAACATTCATAATGTTGAGCCAGAAAATTAAGTGCAAATTCAAGAATAAATCCAGCTTTGGCGCATACCAGTTGAGGGTCTGGCGGACTCTCAGCCAATAGTAATCGGAGTCGCTCAATATCTGGGGTGCTCTTAATTAAGTGCTTATCCACAAATAATTTGCTCGCAATTTTCCTGCCACCAGCTAATATCCGTTGAAACCAAGCAACGGGGGGAGAAATGGCACGCATCAAAACCTGGGAAATTTCGGATGCATTCTGGGCGATCGTTGAACCGTTGATCCCCACAGATCTGCGAGAAGCCGGAAAAGAATATACTCGTAAGCCGGGCGGCGGCCGAAAGCCGAAGTATTCGAACCGACTCTTTTTCTCCGCAATAGTGTACGTCCTGAGGACAGGAATCATCTGGAACGCCTTGCCGC